>NZXU01000101.1 GCA_002698425.1 Ahrensia sp.
CGAAACCGCGACGCTCGTCGACGACATCAAGCAGGCCATAAGCCTGCTGAGGAGGCATCTTTGACTGGGACGAGTCCGTCAAACGCCTAGAATACCTGAACTCCCGCGCCGAGGATCCCGACCTCTGGAACAATGCCGAGGAAGCGCAGAAGCTCATGCAGGAGCGTCAGCGCCTCGAGGACATGATCGGCGCCATCAAGGGTTTCGACCAGACACTGGATGACAGCGTCGAACTCATCGCCATGGGCGAGGAGGAAGGCGACCAGGAAACGATCGCCGATGCCGAACAGGCGATCCGCGATATCCAGGAAGCGATCGACAAGCGTTCCGTCGAAGCGCTGTTGTCGGGCGAGGCCGATTCCAACGACACCTTCATGGAAATCCATTCCGGCGCCGGCGGCACCGAGAGCCAGGACTGGGCGTCAATGCTGCTGCGCATGTATACGCGCTGGGCGGAGCGCCGTGGCTTCAAGGTCGAGGTGATGGAAGTCCAGGCCGGCGAAGAGGCAGGGATCAAATCCGCGACGATCCAGGTCAAGGGACACAACGCCTATGGCTGGATGAAGACCGAGTCCGGCGTTCACCGGCTCGTGCGCATCTCTCCCTACGATTCCAACGCGCGCCGGCACACCTCGTTTGCCTCGGCCTGGGTCTATCCGGTGATTGACGACTCGATCGACATCGAGGTCGCCGAGAGCGATTGCCGCATCGACACCTATCGCGCCTCGGGCGCGGGCGGCCAGCACGTCAACACGACAGACTCGGCTGTGCGCATCACCCATAACCCGACCGGCATCGTCGTGCAGTGTCAGGCCGAACGCTCGCAGCACAAGAACCGGGCGAGGGCGTGGGACATGCTGCGTGCCCGTCTCTACGAGGAAGAGCTGAAGAAGCGCGAGGCGGAAGCTAACGCGACCGAGGCGACCAAGACCGAGATCGGCTGGGGCCACCAGATCCGCTCCTACGTCCTGCAGCCCTATCAGCTGGTCAAGGATTTGCGCACCGGCGTCGAGTCGACGTCGCCATCAGACGTGCTCGACGGCGATCTCGACGAGTTCATGGAAGCCGCGCTCGCCCACCGCGTTCATGGCGGCGATGTCGAGGTCGAGGACGTCGACTGAGCGATCACGATTTCTCTTTGGAAACCACGAAATGGGGCGGCCGAAAGCCGCCCCATTTCGTTTTGTCAGGCTTTCTCCGGCGTGGGGCCGGATTTGTTGGAAAGTCCCAAGTTTCTGAAAAGGCAGGGGAATTCCAGAGAAACTCGCTCGAATCACCCTGTGACGCAATGCACAGAGGCGGAACCAAATGAGGGCTAGGTTCGTTTCACATCCTGACAAGGAGAGAAACAATGGAACCGATCGTTGCTGTCATGCTGATACTTGGATGCGACCATTCGATGATGGTCTGCCGCCAGTCCGCGCGCCCGGTCGAGCACTACGCCTCTGTCGAAAGCTGCGAAGCCGACAGGGATATCCAGGTCCGTTTCGTCGACGATTACCCGATGGCCGTCGCCGAATGCATCAAGGTTCCGGCGCTGGACGCCGGCCAGAAGATCGTCATCGACTGGCGTCTCGACGCCACCAACGGCCTTCTCGCCGAAGCCCGCCTGCGCGACACCGGCCAAATGACCGCCGAAGCCTCCGTGCCGAGCGAGGCCGGCGGCGTCTGAATACCCTATCTTCCTGACCTCCAATCAGAAGAAACGAGAAGGCCCGCTGAAATGCGGGCTTTTTCGCGTCTGAAGTCGCCACGCTGCGGGTTGTCGGGGACTGGTCCAAATATGCCACTCCGCTGCTACAGTGATCCCGAAACATCATGGCGAAAGGATCGGGCGATGCAGGCCTATAGCAATTCATGGCAGTTCTGGGCGCTCCTCGCGGCGGTATTCGCGGCGATGACGGCCATCTTCGCAAAAATCGGCGTCGAGAACGTCAATTCCAATTTCGCGACCTTCCTGCGCACCCTCGTCGTGGTCGCCGCCTTTGTCCCGTTATTGTGGTTCACCGGCGAATATCACGGCCTGTCGTCGCTTTCTTCCAAGACAATCCTCTTCCTTGTCCTGTCGGGCCTTGCGACCGGCGCGTCATGGCTTTGCTATTTCCGGGCGCTGCAACTGGGACAGGCCGGGCAGGTCGCGCCGGTCGACAAGATGAGCGTCGTTTTCGTCGCCATTATCGGCGCGCTTTTCCTCGGCGAACGTCTGTCGGTGACCGGCTGGAGCGGCGTCGCGCTGATCGCGGCGGGCGCGGGTCTGGTTGCCGTAGGGTGACGGGACAAACGGCCGCAGTCTGGAATTGTTCTAATCTAAAGCGCATTGATATTCGTCAAATTCTCATGTGGCGAGAAGCGTAGCCTCCATCTCGCAGGTGCGAAATATTTCCTCCAATCGCCTGCGAAAACGAGGTGGGATTATGAAACCCTTGATACGCACGATACTCTCGACGACGGTTGCTGCTCTTTGCCTGGCCGGGTCGGTGCGCGCCGATGAATTGCGCGACACCGCGGTCGAGATTTTCAAGCCGCTGCCGTCGACCATTCCGGCCGTCGCCGACAATCCGATCACGCCCGAGAAGATCCAGCTCGGCAAGGCGCTGTTCTTCGATCCGCGCCTGTCGGCGTCCGGCGTCTTTTCCTGCAATTCATGCCACAACCTGGCGACCGGCGGTGACGACAATCTGGAAACCTCGATCGGTCATGGCTGGCAAAAGGGCCCGCGCAACGCGCCGACGGCGCTGAACGCGGTCTTCAACATCGCCCAGTTCTGGGACGGCCGCGCCGAGGATCTGAAGGCGCAGGCGAAGGGTCCCGTGCAGGCGGGCGTCGAAATGGCCAACACCCCGGAAAACGTCGTCGTCACGCTGAAATCCATGCCGCAATATATCGACTGGTTCGAGGCGGCCTTTCCGGGCGAAGACGATCCCGTCAGTTTCGACAATATGGCCAGGGCGATCGAGGCCTTCGAGGCAACGCTGCTTACCCCGTCGCCCTTCGACGCCTGGCTCAATGGCGACGACGGCGCCATGTCGGACGACCAGAAGGCCGGCCTGCAGGCCTTCATGGACAAGGGCTGCACCGCTTGCCACAACGGTATCAATGTCGGCGGGCATGACTACTATCCGTTCGGACTGATCGAGAAGCCGGGCGCGGACGTCTTGCCCGAAGGCGACAAGGGCCGCTTCGCGGTGACCGAGACTGTGGACGACGAATATGTCTTCCGCGCCGCGCCGCTGCGCAACATCGCGCTCACCGCGCCCTATTTCCACTCCGGCAAGGTCTGGGATCTCAAGGTCGCGGTGCAGATCATGAGCGAATCGCAGCTCGGCGAGGAACTGAGCGACGAGGAAGCCGACCAGATCGTCGCGTTTCTCGACTCGCTGACGGGCGACATGCCCGAGATCACGTACCCGATACTGCCGGCGGAAACGGGGGATACACCGCGTCCGACCGCCGAGATCGTGCCATCCGAATAAATCCTTCCGGCCAAATTCTCCGATGGATGGAAGACGGGGCGCTCCGGCGCCCCGTTGTCTTTCAGGGGGTATGCCATCGGCGGATCGATCCAGGCGGAATGGCGTACCTCTATTCGGCGCCGGCGTTCCAGCCTTCCGACAATCTGCGATTGAGTTCGTTCATGTCGGCGAGGATCAGCCCGCCGCGCGAACGCTCGACGACGTTTTCGCGTTCCATCTTCGCGATTTCGCGGCTGACGACCTCGCGCCGGCAGCCGATCCGCTCTGCCAGCTCCAGCTGGATCGGCGGCGGCGAGATGATGCGCTGCTGGTCATGACCCTTACGCGGCTTCGACAGCCGGATCAGTTCCGAATAAAGCCGGTACTTGGCCGGAAGGAAGGCGTGTTCGGCAAGCCGCGTATTGAGCGAGCGGATCAGGATCGCCATCGAGCGCATGAGTTGCAGCGCCACGTCCGGCGAATCGCGCAGGATCGACAGGAAAAGCGATTGCGGCACGGTCACCACGCGCGTACGCGTCATCGCCGTGACGTTCGCGGAGCGCGTCGTCGAACTGTCGATCGCCGCCATTTCTCCGAAAAATTCGCCATCGGCGAATTCGCCGAGAATCACCTCGCGCCCCGTCGCGATGCGCAGGATGACCCGCACGCGGCCGGACTGGATCAGGAAAAGATTGTGGCTAGGGTCGTCGAAGTCGAGCACCAGCTCGTTCTCGCCGTAGTCATTCGTCCGCACCATGGTGGAAAAACGCTTGTCCTGCTCGTCCGTGAGGGCGGCAAACAGGGAGAAGGATTTCAAGGAGACCATCGGTGTGTCCGGTCGGCTGGGGAAAGGTGAAGTGTTATGGTTGCACTTCTTTCCGCCGTGTCAAGCGGAACCCCGGAAGCCTTGCGGCTTCCGGGGCGGGAACGGGAGACGTCGGGCGGGGCATTTAACCGGCGCCTCCCCGGAGCGGATCGCCTCAGTAGTAGGGCGAAATGCAGGGTTTGCGGTATCCGGAGAAGGACATGAAGGAATTGTCCTCCATCCGGTAGCTCTTGTACTTGTTGAAGCACCAGCTGTAGTGGGCGTTCGCATCGCTGCTATCTTCCACGATCACGGTCTTCTGGTTGGCCGCGCTGACGAGGGCCGCGCCGGCGACGATACCGAGGCCGATGGCGGCCGCCGTGCCGGCGTTGAAGCCCGAAGACGGGGCCGGTGCGGGCGGCGGCGTCGGGTCTGCCGGCGGCGTCTTGAAGCTGGGGCCGCAGAGCACGGGATTGGCGCAGGGGCCGGGCAGCTTGGGCTGGATTTTGCCGGTCAGGCCCGGCTTGAACATCTGGTCGGCGCTGGCGGTGGCGACAGGAACGATACCGGTGGTCAGCAGCGTGGCGGCCGTTGCGATGGCGGCGACGGTGCTCTTCAGGCTGGTCGTTTTCATCTCGAGTTTCCTCTTTGCGGGGCCGCCCTGCATTTGGCGGCGTTGAGGAAAAGCTAGACGAGGCCGGCCCGCGTCGATGTGCGTTCGGTCACACCGTGAAACCGATGGGCTTTTTCCGGCCGCCTGCCGCGACGTCGGAAGCGATGCGGGCGGCCAGCCGCGCATTGTTTTCAACTAGCGCGATATTGGTCTTCAGGCTGCGGCCTTCGGTGATATCGAGGATGCGCTGCAGCAGCCACGGCGTAACCGCCTTGCCGGCGACGGCGGCCTTTGCGGCCTCGGCGACGGCCCGCTCGATGACCGCATTCATTTCGGCCGCCGGGATCTCGTCGGCTTCCGGCACGGGATTGGCGACCAGCACGCCGCCATGGCCGAAACCCGCCAGTTCGCGGCGCGCGGCCATGAAGCCGGCGATCGCTTCGCAATCGTCGAGCCTCAGCGGCGCAGCGAGGCCCGATTCGCGCGACCAGAAGGCCGGGAAGTCGTCCTGTCCGTAGGCAATGACGGGTACGCCATGCGTCTCCAGCACCTCCAGCGTCTTCGGTACGTCGAGGATCGCCTTCGCGCCCGCGCAGACGACCGTTACCGGCGTGCGCGCCAGTTCGCCGAGATCGGCGGAGATGTCGAAACTCTCTTCCGCGCCGCGATGCACGCCGCCTATTCCGCCGGTGGCGAAAACCGCGATGCCGGCCCTATGCGCCGCCATCATCGTGGCGGCGACCGTCGTGCCGCCGGTCAGTCCCTGCGCCATGGCGAAGGCGAGGTCGGCGCGCGACAGTTTCAGCGGCGCCTGCGCCTGCGCCAGCGTTTCCGCCTGTTGTTCGTCGAGCCCGACATGCAGCGTTCCGCCGATCACGGCGATCGTCGCAGGCACCGCGCCGTTTTCGCGGATGATCGCCTCTACCGACCGCGCCATGGCGAGATTGTCGGGATAGGGCATGCCATGGGTGATGATCGTCGATTCCAGTGCGACGACCGCGTTGCCGTCCGCCAGCGCTTCGGCGACGTCGGGCGATGTTTCAATGGCGATCACGTTGCGCCTTCCTCTTTTCGTTGCATTTGCCGGATCGTGCATGCGGCGCGGATCGCTTCCGGCTCCGGCCCGGAAAGATCCTCCGCCACCGGCCCTTCCGTGCGCAGCGTCATCTGCGCCGCCGCGATACCGAACCGCACGGCGCCGGCAAGCGAAAGGTCCGGATTGCCGAGAACCGCATGGATCGTCGCCCCGGCCAGCGCGTCGCCCGCGCCGGTGACATCGGCGACGGCGTCAAGCGCGGGCGGGTCGACTTCCTGGCGCGCGTCCGCGTCCAGTACGAGGACGGGTCCGGCTCCGCCGGTGACGATTGCGCGCGTGAAGCCGAGGGCCGCCAGCCCCTCCAGTCCAGGCGCGTCGCGGTCCTCGCCTGTCAGGGCCTTCATTTCGCGCCTGTTCATGAACACCGTGTCGATGCGTCCGGCAATTGCGGTGAGGCGCGATACCTTGGCCGGCGAGATCGCGATGGCGAAGACCGGGCCCGTGGCGCGTCTTGCAGCGGCCTCAAGGCCGGCAACGGGCAGATTGGCGTCGACCAGGACCGCCTCCGCCGAGGCGATTGCGTCCCGAAGCGCCTTTCGGCGCAATTGCCGGGGCAGGGCGGTCTCGTAAATCTCCATGTCGGCGAGCCCGGCGATCTGTTCGCCGCTGTGATCGAGGATCGCCGTGTAGCTCGCGGTGCGTCTGTCGAGGAAAACCGCCGAAAGATCGTCCAGGCCGGCGGTCTCGATCGTGTCCGCGACAATGGCGCCGTCATGGTCGCCGCCCCGCGCAGAGATCAGAGCGACGGGACCGGCGCCGGCGAGCCGGGCCGTGCGCAACGCATTGAGCGCGCCGCCGCCGACAGTCGCGACAAGCCGCCCGGGATTGGACGCGCCGGCATGATACGGGCCGGCTATATGGCCGATCCGGTCCATATGCGCGCCGCCGATGCCGAGCAGCATCCACCTTCTTGCGCTGTCTTCTGTCACGATGGCGTTCTTCGCTCCCAATGGCCGGCATGGTCAATGCCGGAAGAATCAGGCCAAGGTCAATCGCGACATCGGCGCTTTCCGTGTCGCAAGGGGATGCACCCGCAAGTCCACGGGCGGAACATAAACAAAACGAATTTGGAATATGTAATATTTTCAGTGCGTTGACCGGATTGCAAAACCGGAACAAATCGCGTACAAACGAATGGGAGAATTTGCAGTTTGCGCCCCGTGCGGCGATAACCTAAGGGTGAGGGACAAGATGGCTCAGAACAGTTTGCGTCTGGTTGAGGACAAGCAGGTGGACAAGTCGAAAGCACTGGATGCGGCGCTGTCGCAGATCGAGCGGACCTTCGGCAAGGGCTCGATCATGCGCCTTGGCGCCAATGAGCAGGTGGTCGAGATCGAGACGGTTTCCACCGGATCGCTCGGCCTCGATATCGCGCTCGGCATTGGCGGTCTGCCCAAGGGCCGCATCATCGAGATTTACGGGCCCGAGAGCTCGGGCAAGACGACGCTTGCGCTGCAGACCATTGCCGAAGCGCAGAAGAATGGCGGTATCTGCGCTTTCGTCGATGCCGAACATGCTCTCGACCCGGTTTATGCGCGCAAGCTCGGCGTGGGACTGGAAGACCTTCTGATCTCGCAGCCCGACACCGGCGAACAGGCGCTCGAAATCGCGGATACGCTGGTGCGTTCCGGCGCCTGTGACGTGCTGGTGATCGACTCGGTCGCCGCGCTGACGCCGCGCGCCGAAATCGAGGGCGAGATGGGCGATTCGCTGCCCGGCCTTCAGGCGCGGCTGATGAGCCAGGCGCTGCGCAAGCTGACCGCCTCGATCTCGCGCTCCAACACGATGGTGATCTTCATCAACCAGATCCGCATGAAGATCGGCGTGATGTTCGGCTCGCCCGAGACGACCACCGGCGGCAATGCGCTGAAATTCTACGCCTCCGTGCGCCTCGACATCCGCCGCATCGGTGCGGTCAAGGATCGCGACGAGGTTGTCGGCAACCAGACCCGCGTCAAGGTGGTCAAGAACAAGATGGCCCCGCCCTTCAAGCAGGTCGAGTTCGACATCATGTATGGCGAGGGCGTTTCCAAGACCGGCGAACTGATCGATCTCGGCGTCAAGGCCGGCATTGTCGAGAAGTCGGGCGCATGGTTCTCCTATGACAGCCAGCGGCTGGGCCAGGGACGCGAGAACGCCAAGCAGTTCCTGCGCGACAATCCGGAGATCGCCTATGAGATCGAGACGGCGCTGCGCCAGAATGCCGGTCTGATCGCCGAGCAGTTTCTTGAGGACAAGGCGGATGGCGGCGAGGAGGCGGCCGAAGGTTAGGACCGGCGGCGATACTCCACTGTTTGGCAGGTTTTGGCCCGGCGTCCCGACAGGATGCCGGGCTTTCGCTTGATTGGAGCTTCGGCTTTACCGATATGCTGGACAGAACGCGTCCGGATTGAGTAAGGCAGTGGCCTTTCCGGAGCATTCCCACGCTCTTTGCAGGCAGGACTTCATGACTAGCGTCAACGACATCAGAAAGACATTCCTCGACTATTTCGGGCGCAACGGGCACGAGGTCGTCGCGTCGAGCCCGCTGGTGCCGCATAACGACCCGACGCTGATGTTCGTCAATGCCGGTATGGTGCAGTTCAAGAACGTCTTCACCGGTCTAGAAAAGCGCCCCTATTCGCGCGCCGTGACGTCGCAGAAATGCGTGCGCGCCGGCGGCAAGCACAACGATCTCGACAATGTCGGCTACACCGCGCGCCACCACACCTTCTTCGAGATGCTCGGCAATTTTTCCTTCGGCGACTATTTCAAGGAAGAAGCCATCGAACTGGCGTGGAACCTGATCACCAGGGAATACGGCATTTCCGCCGACAAGCTGCTCGTGACGGTCTATCACACGGACGACGAAGCCTTTGACTTCTGGAAGAAGATTGCCGGCCTTCCGGACGAACGCATCATTCGCATTCCGACCCATGATAATTTCTGGGCGATGGGCGACACTGGCCCTTGCGGTCCGTGCTCCGAGATTTTCTACGATCACGGCGAGGGCATCTTCGGCGGACCGCCCGGCAGTCCGGACGAGGATGGCGACAGGTTCATTGAGATCTGGAATCTCGTCTTCATGCAGTACGAGCAGGTGACGCAGGATGAGCGCGTGGACCTGCCGCGCCCTTCCATCGACACGGGTATGGGCCTGGAACGCATCGCCGCCGTGCTGCAGGGCGAACATGATAATTACGATATCGATTTGTTCCGCCATCTGATCGCGGCGTCGGAAGACTTGTCGCATACCAAGGCGGAAGGCGAGCACCGCGCCAGCCACCGGGTCATTGCCGACCATTTGCGGGCGTCCTCCTTCCTGATCGCCGATGGCGTGCTTCCGTCGAACGAAGGCCGCGGCTACGTGCTTCGCCGCATCATGCGTCGCGCCATGCGCCACGCGGAACTGCTCGGCGTCAAGGAACCGCTGATGCACCGTCTGGTGCCGACGCTGGTCCACGAGATGGGGCAGGCTTATCCGGAACTGGTCCGTGCGCAGCCGCTGGTCGAAGAGACGCTGCTGCTCGAGGAGACCCGCTTCCGCCGCACCCTCGATCGGGGCCTTGCGCTGCTCAACGAGGCGAGCGCCGATCTCGGCGAGGGCGACGCCCTGTCCGGCGAGACAGCCTTCAAGCTTTATGACACTTACGGTTTCCCGCTTGACCTGACGCAGGATGCGTTGCGCCAGCGCGGCATCGCCGTCGATCTGGACGCTTTCAATGCGGCCATGGAGCGCCAACGCGCCGAGGCGCGCGCCAATTGGCATGGTTCCGGCGAGCAGGCGACGGAAGCCGTCTGGTTCTCGCTTCGCGAGAAATACGGCGCGACAGAATTCCTCGGCTACGAAGCGGAGAAGGCGGAAGGTGTCGTTCTGGCGCTTGTGCGCGACGGCGCCGAGGTCGGCGAAGCCAAAGCTGGCGACGAGATTGCCATAGTGGTCAACCAAACTCCGTTTTACGGCGAGTCGGGTGGTCAGCAGGGCGACCGCGGCACGATGAAGGGCGATGGCGTTGCCGTCACCGTGACCGAAACGCAGAAGAAGGCCGACGGACTTTTCGTCCATTACGGCAAGGTCACCGAAGGTACGCTGAAGCCTGGTACGCCGCTGGAGCTCGAAATCGACCATGTGCGCCGTACCCGGCTGCGCTCGAACCATTCGGCGACGCATCTGCTGCACGAGGCGCTGCGCGAGGTGCTCGGCACGCATGTCGCGCAGAAGGGATCGCTGGTCGCGCCGGACCGGCTGCGCTTCGACTTCTCGCATCCCAAGCCGATGACCGAGACGGAGATCGAGAAGGTCGAGGAGATCGCCAACGAGATCGTCTTGCAGAATGCGCCGGTGCGCACCCGCCTGATGGCGCTGGAGGATGCCCGCGAAACCGGCGCCATGGCGCTGTTCGGCGAGAAATATGCCGACGAGGTTCGCGTCGTTTCCATGGGCACGGCGGAGCGGGGCGAGAAGAAGGGAAAGACCTACTCGGTCGAACTGTGCGGCGGAACGCATGTCCGCAACACGGGCGAGATCGGCCTGGCGCATGTCGTCGCCGAGACCGCCGTCGCCGCGGGAGTCCGCCGAATCGAGGCGCTGACCGGCGAGGCGGCGCGCGAATATCTGGCCGAGCAGGATGACCGCGTCCGCGCCATCGCCGCCGTTCTGAAGACCGGCCCGGACGAGATCGTCTCGCGCATCGAGGCGCTGATCGACGAGCGCCGCAAGCTCGAACGCGAACTGACCGAGGCGAAGAAGGCGCTGGCGCTTGCCGGTCCGGCTGGCGGGGCGGGCGAGGGGCCCGAAGAGGTCGCCGGCGCGAAATTCATCGGCCGCGTCGTCAGCGGCGTCTCGCCGCGCGATCTCAAGCCGATGGCCGATGATGCGAAGCAGTCGCTCGGCAGCGGCGTGGTCGTCTTCGTGGCCGCCTCCGAGGATGGCAAGGGCAGCGTCGTCGTCGGCGTGACCTCCGATCTGACGGACAGGTTCAATGCCGTGGACCTCGTGAGGGTTGCGTCCGCCGCGCTTGGCGGCAAGGGCGGCGGCGGCCGTCCCGACATGGCTCAGGCCGGCGGTCCGGAGGGAGACAAGGCCGAGGCCGCCGTCGACGCGGTGCGTCAGGCGCTTGCCGGCTAGCCGGCCTTTCCGGCGGCCCTGATCCGCCGGATCCGCGTCAGCAACTGCCAGCCGAGAATGACCGTGATCGCGCCTGCGCCGATCATCCAGGCGGCGTTGGCGACGATGTCCGCGATCTTGCCGATGGAGCCGGCAAACAGCGCGCCGAGCGAGAGATAACCGCCGATCCAGATCACTTCGCCGGCAATGTCGGCGAAGGTGAAACGGTGGAGCGGGTGCAGCGACAGGCCGCTGGTCAGGTTGACATAGGGTCCGACCGGGCTGAACAGCCAGCGCGACAGGAAGATCGATCCGTCGCCCCATTTGCGCGTCAGCGCCTCGGCTTTGTCGAGACCGCCGCTGAGTTTCGGCCATCGGCCGAGATTGTCGCGCATCGCTGCGCCGGCAAAGCGGCCGGTCGCATAACCGGCATGGTCTCCCATCACCGCGCCCGCCAGCGCCCATGCAAAAATCTGCCAGAAAGACAGATCGCCATTTGCTTGCAGCGCGCCAGCCGTCAGCAGAAGGATGGAGGTCGGCAGAGGGATGCCGAACTGGCCGGCGGCGACGATGACGAAAAGGGCCGGTGCGCCATAGACCGAAAAGATCGAGAGGATCGTCTCGGTCATTTTTCGCGCGCGGCCTCGTTGACGCCTTCGGCCTGCAGCGCCTCGTTCACCTGCCGGATCAACTCTTCGGCCGGTACGCCCCTGTCCGCGGCGATCCGTCCGATCGGGCGGCGGTCATGCCGGTCCGGATCGAGGCCGAGCGATTTGCGGACAGTCTCTATGTCGACGCGATAGGATTTCGCAACGTAACCGGCCGACATCCAGCCGGCGACGGGCACGTTCTGGTGGTTTGACCAGTAGATGAGGAACGCTGTCGTGCGGATTCCGAAGACAACTGTCAGGGAAAGGGCGACCGCGAATGCGATCACCAGAAGCTTATTGGAGCGCCAGAGGGTGCGAATCGTTTCGTTCAAACCGCCCCTCCGGCCAATGTCAGTCCGGCGTCAGGCGGCCATCGCCTTCTGCAGGTTCTCGTCGATCTTGTCGAGGAAGCCGGTGGTCGAAAGCCACGGCTGGTCGGGTCCGATCAGGAGTGCCAGGTCTTTCGTCATGAAGCCGGATTCGACCGTCGCGACGCAGACCTGTTCGAGGGTCGTGGCGAATTTTGCCAGGTCCTTGTTGTCGTCGAGCTTGGCGCGGTGCGCGAGGCCCCGGGTCCAGGCGAAGATGGAGGCGATCGAGTTGGTCGAGGTTTCCTGACCGGCCTGGTGCTGGCGGTAGTGGCGCGTCACCGTGCCGTGCGCGGCCTCGGCTTCCACGGTCCTGCCGTCCGGCGACATCAGAACCGAGGTCATCAGGCCGAGCGAGCCGAAGCCCTGCGCGACGATGTCCGACTGCACGTCGCCGTCATAGTTCTTGCAGGCCCAGACATAGCCGCCGGACCATTTCAGCGCGGCCGCCACCATATCGTCGATAAGGCGATGCTCGTACCAGATCTTGGCTTCCTTGTACTGAGCCTCGAACTCGGCTTCGTAGATTTCCTGGAAGATGTCCTTGAAGCGACCGTCATAGGCCTTGAGAATCGTGTTCTTGGTCGAGAGGTAGCAGGGCACCTTGCGCTGCAGCGCGTAGTTGAACGAGGCGCGGGCGAAGTCGCGGATCGACTCGTCGAGATTGTACATCGCCATGGCGACGCCGGACGCCGGGGCGTCGAAGACCTCGTGTTCGATTTCCTGGCCGTCCTCGCCGACGAACTTGATCGTCAGCTTGCCCTTGCCGGGGAAGCGGAAGTCGGTGGCGCGATACTGGTCGCCGAAGGCGTGGCGACCGACGATGATCGGCTGCGTCCAGCCGGGGACCAGGCGCGGCACGTTCTTCATGATGATCGGTTCGCGGAAGATGACGCCGCCGAGAATGTTGCGGATAGTGCCGTTGGGCGAGCGATACATGCGCTTCAGGCCGAATTCCTCGACACGGGCCTCGTCCGGGGTGATCGTGGCGCATTTCACACCGACGCCATATTCCTTGATGGCATTGGCCGCGTCGACGGTGATCTGATCGTCCGTTTCGTCGCGTTTCTGGATCGAAAGATCGTAATATTTCAGATCGATATCGAGATAGGGATGGATCAGCTTGTCCTTGATGAACTGCCAGATGATGCGGGTCATTTCATCGCCATCCAGCTCTACGACCGGATTGTCGACCTTGATCTTTGCCATGGAGGATCCTCGATTGATTGTGCGCCGCGGAAACGGCCGGGAAGAGTGGCGTGGCTATAGCAAAGGCGTCAGGCCGGTGCAAACTGTCCAGATGTCGAATTCCGCGTCGAATTCGGTCCTTTTTCGGCCGGTTTCATTGTTTTCATGGGCATCCGTTTGTGGCAGGTGCAGGCACCCGCAATCTGAAAATGAAAACCATGGCCGGAACCGACAAACATCGCCCCATGATCGCAGAAGGACCGGCTGTCATTCTGGTCGAGCCGCAGCTCGGCGAGAATATCGGCATGGTGGCGCGCGCCATGGCGAATTTCGGTCTCGCCGAATTGCGCATCGTCGCGCCGCGCGACGGCTGGCCCAACCCGAAGGCGGAGGCGGCTGCCAGCGGTGCGATCCATGTGATTGAAGGCGTTCGCCTGTTCGATACGCTTGCCGAGGCGCTGACGGATTGCGCTTACGCCGTGGCGACGACGGCGCGGCAGCGCGAAGGTTTCAAGACCGTGCTCGGCCCCGTGGAGGCGGCCGGGACCCTGCGTGCGCGCCATACCGGCGGATTGAAAACGGCGATCATCTTCGGACGCGAGCGCTTCGGGCTCAACAATGAGGAAGTCGGACTGGCCGACGACATCGTGACGTTTCCGGTCAATCCGGCCTTTGCGTCGCTCAATCTGGCCCAGGCCGTGCTGCTGATGAGCTATGAGTGGATGAAGTCCGGCATGGAGGAGGGCGAAGCGCTTCCTTTCTCCGGACCGGAATTCGCGCCTGCGCCGAAGGAGGAGCTTTACGGACTTTTCGGTCAACTGGAGCAGGCGTTGGACAGCCGCGGCTATTTCCGTCCGCCCGAGCGCAAGGCGGTGCAAGTGGAGAATTTCCGGGCGGTATTCACGCGCGCCGGCTTTTCCTCCGAGGAAATCCGCGTTTTGCGCGGCATCATTTCCAGTCTTGACCGGTTCTCGCCCGCCAGTCCGCGCGGGTCAGGCTCGCCGGGCGACGATCCGCGCCGCGTATCCGCCGGCGGCAAGCGCACGAAGAAAAGGTCGGGGCAGGCGGATGACTGACCGCCGGATGCGCACCGCGCTCTTTTTCGACAGCGGCATAGGCGGCCTCTCCGTCCTGCGCGAAGCGCGCGTCCTCATGCCTGACTGGCGCTTTGTCTATGTCGCGGATGACGCGGCCTTTCCCTATGGCGCATGGGGGGAGGATGCGCTGCGCGAGCACATCACGGAGCTCTTTTCGGTGCTGCTCGAAGACTATCGCCCGGCGCTCAGCGTGATCGCCTGCAACACGGCGTCGACGCTGGCCATCGATCATTTGCGGGAGGTCTATCCGGAGGAGACCTTTGTCGGCACGGTACCGGCGATCAAGCCGGCAGCGGAGCGCACCCGGTCCGGCCTCGTCTCCGTGCTGGCGACGCCCGGCACCGTAAAGCGGCAATATACGCGCGAGTTGATCCGCCAATATGCGCAGAAATGCCACGTCCGGCTTGTCGGCAGCGACAATCTTGCGGCCATGGCGGAAACCTATATGCGCGGGACGATGATCGACGAGGAGGCGCTACGCCGCGAGATCGAACCATGCTTTCGCGAAGAGAACGGGAGGCGTACCGATATCGTCGTCCTTGCCTGCACGCATTATCCCTTCCTGGTCAATCGCTTCCGCAAGATGGCACCCTGGCCGGTCGACTGGATCGACACGTCCGAGGCGATCGCGCGGCGCGCCAAGTCGCTGGCCGACGGGATCGAGACACTGCCCGGCGAGCCGGACGAGCAGGATCTGGCGGTTTTCACCTCTGGTTATCCCGCCCCGGAACTGTGCCGGCTAATGCAGGGATTCGGTCTTATCCCGACGGCTTTAGGCAAGTCAGTCGACGGCGCTAACCCATGAGAAGGCGCGGCGGATGACGGCTGTGCCGTCCTCCTCGAACCATTTGCCATGCGCGATGACGACCTTTTCCGGTGCGCATCCGATCATCCAGTCGACAACCGGTTTCAGCTGGTCGTGGTGACCTGAAAAGGTGGCGCGCAGATCGCGCGGCGCGCGGCCATTGGGCGCCATGACGCCGATCAGACGGTACATGATTCGGGCGAGCCAGCCATGCAGGCGCTCATCCTCGAAATTCTCGATCAGGTCGGTGAGGATCAGCACCTTCGAAGCCTTGTGAAAGAAGATCGCTTCCTCGAGGATGCTGCTGCCGCGGGCGATGCGCTGGTCGATCGCGGAAGCCCAGTCCTCGGGAGGCATATCCGCCAGGTCGTCGGTGAAGTGGACCTCCGAGCGGTCGCGTACGCCGGGCGACGCCCAGACCCTGGCGTCCGGAAAGCGTTTGGCCCAAGCGCCGATCGAGACGTGATGGATAAGGTTTGGCGAGACGAGGTGCCGCACCGGGCCAAGCGCCTCGATCTGACCGATCAGCGCCTCGTCGGGACTCGTCGGCGAATGCAGCCACAAGCCGCCGTCCGGCAGGCGGACGATCGTCATGCGCGTGGGGAAGGGCCATTTTATCGGGATGCCGTAGCCCCATTGCAGAACGGGTCCGTTGACGATCCAGATATCCGGGCCGATCCCGATGAGTGTGTTCAGCGGCTGATAGGGGTCATAAGAGCCGACCATATCGAAATCCTGCCTGTTGTGATCACGGTCCCGTATAAGGTGACTCTGCGAACGGGCTATGTCGACCGTGGCAAATCGCCCGCGACGCTTGACTATTCGGGCTTTGCTTTATAGATAGCGCCCAGTGCAGGGTCTTTCGGCCCTGCATTTTATTTGACGTATCCCGTGGACATCACCGCAAAGCGTGCGTGGCATGTCCTGTCAGTCGGCGAAAAAGGCCGGCAGAGGAGGGTGCGTTTCCTTTTCCCGAAACGTGAGGTTTCGGGTGCAACTGTTTGAAAGGAAATGCGATGAGCAAGCGCGAATCGTCCAAGTACAAGATTGACCGCCGTATGGGCGAAAACATCTGGGGCCGCCCGAAGTCCCCGGTGAACCGCCGCGAATACGGCCCCGGCCAGCATGGCCAGCGCCGCAAGGGCAAGCTGTCGGACTTCGGTGTGCAGCTGCGCGCCAAGCAGAAGCTGAAGGGCTACTACGGAGACATCTCCGAGAAGCAGTTCCGCAAGACCTATGAAGAAGCCGCGCGCCGCCATGGCGATACGCCGGAACTCCTGATCGGTCTTCTGGAAAGCCGCCTCGACGCCGTCGTTTATCGCGCCAAGTTCGTTCCGACGATCTTTGCGGCGCGTCAGTTCGTCAACCATGGCCATGTTCTGGTCAATGGTGTGCGCACCAACATCCCGTCCTATCGCTGCCGTCCGGGCGATGTCATCGAGATTCGCGAGAAGTCCAAGCAGATGGCGCTCGTCCTCGAGGCGACCCAGCTCGCCGAACGTGATGTGCCGGACTATATCGATGCGGATCACAACAAGATGGTTGCGACCTATGCCCGCGTTCCGGCGCTGGGCGACGTGCCGTATCCGGTTCAGATGGAACCGAACCTGGTGGTCGAGTTCTACTCGCGTTAATCGCTGGATACCGGAATTTCGAAGCCGCCCGATTTCGGGCGGCTTTTTGTTTGCGCCGCGATCGATTAGGACGAGGCCATGAACATTTCGACGCCGACCATGCCCGAATCCGCCGACGCCTGCCATCCGCTCTTCGCGGACGCGCCGGGCTCGGTCGAATTCAACAAGCTGCGCAAGCGCCTTTTGCGCAATATGCGCCAGGCGATCGAGGATTTCGCCATGGTGACGCCGGGCGAACGCTGGCTTGTCGGCCTTTCAGGCGGCAAGGATTCCTTCGGTCTGCTGGCGCTGCTGATGGACATGAAGTGGCGCGGCCTCTTGCCGGTCGACCTGCTCGCCTGCAATCTCGATCAAGGCCAGCCGAATTTTCCCAAGCATATCCTGCCGGACTGGCTTGCGAAAAACGGGATCGCGCATCGCATCGAATATCAGGACACCTATTCGGTGGTCACCGACAAGATCCCCGAGAACCGGACATATTGCTCGCTGTGCTCGCGCCTGCGGCGCGGCCATCTCTACCGGATTGCGCGCGAGGAGGGCTGTTCGGCGCTGGTGCTCGGCCACCATCGCGAGGACATCCTCGAAACCTTTTTCATGAACCTTTTCCATGGCGGCCGGCTCGCAGCCATGCCGCCCAAGCTGCTGAACGACGAGGGTGACGTGCAGGTGTTGCGGCCCTTGTCCTATTGCGCTGAGAACGATCTGGAGAAATTCGCGGTCGCGATGAAGTTCCCGATCATTCCCTGCGACCTTTGCGGCTCGCAGGACGGGCTCCAGCGCAATGCGATGAAGGACATGCTCGCCGATATCGAGCGCCGCATGCCCGGTCGCAAGGACACGATGATCCGTGCGCTGGCCAATGTCCGGCCCAGTCATCTGCTCGACCGCAGGATCTTCGATTTCATGGCCCTGCAGCCGGAAACCGCCGCGGGCTGATCCCTTGCGAAAGCCGGGGGTCAGGCTTGGTCGTGCCCGGCTCCGGGATTGTCGAACAGCCGGCCCTTTTCCGCGATCAGCACCAGAATCAGCGTTATCAGTGATGTCAGTGCTGTGCCGGCGATCAGCGGCGTCGCGGTATCATTGAACGTCTGGCCGATAACGGCCCCCACCAGTCCGCCGCCGACCGTTTGTGTGAAGCCGAGGACCGACGACGCTGTGCCCGCGACCTTGCCGAGCGGTTCCATGGCGATCGAATTGAAGTTCGCGCCGATCAGGCCGAACAGCGGCATGATCACGATGAGTGTGAACATGAACAGCCAAAGGGGCACATCGTGGGTGAGAAACCAGATCGATGCGGCCGCCGAGATCGCGAGATGCGCGATCAGCGCTCCGTGCGACAGGCGACGCATGCCAAGCCGGCCGACGATCCGCGCATTGAGGAAGGACGAGGCCGCCATGAATGTCCCCCCAATGGCCATCGCCAGCGGGAAATAGGCGTGCAGGCCGTACACTCCGCCCAAAATGGGCTGGGCGAGGTTCAGAAATGCGAAGAGCGAGCCGAAGAAGAAGGCGGTCGCCAGCGTGTAGAAAAACGAGATGCGGTTGGAGACGACCAGCTGAAAGCCCCTCAGCACCGGGCGGATGGCGAGCTCTCGCCTGTTTTCGGGGAGCAGCGTTTCCGGCAATCTGACAAAGCACCACACCGTCATCACGACGGAAAGCAGCGCCATGAACCAGAAGATATGCTGCCACGGCCCGACCATGATGATGCCTTGGCCGACGAAAGGCGCGATGATCGGGATGACCATGAACACCATCATGACCAGTGACATGGTGGACGCCATTGCGCGTCCCGAATGCGTATCGCGCACGGCGGCGAGCGCGATGACGCGCGTCGAGGCGGCGCCCAGTCCCTGGACGAACCGGAATGCCAGGACGGCTTCGAATGTGGGTGCCAGCGAACCGGCGATTGCGCAGACGATATAGACCGCAAGCCCGGCAAATAGCGGGATGCGCCGCCCGAACCGGTCGGAGATGGGCCCGAAGAAAAGCTGCGCGCCGCCGAAGCCAAGGACATAGGAGAGGAGCAGGAACTGGACCTCGTTGTCCTGGATTTCGTAGGCGGCGGTGATGTTGGGGAAGGCCGGCAACAGGATGTCGATCGCCAGCGCGTTCAGCGCCATCAGTCCCGCGACGATGGCGATGAATTCGCCTCGTGGAATGACGGTTTGCGCGAGCGTCTCCGCTCCGTGCGCTTCGGTGTCTTTTTGCATGGATGTCGCCGTTCCGGTCACTCGCCCGCGTCGGTGCGATCGGTATATCCGGCCAGTTCGCCTTTTGTGACATAGCGCAGTATGTCGACGACCTGTGCCGGCGTCTTGGTGACCGCGAGCGCAGCGGCATCGATTTCCTTCAGCGCGTGCGCGTGTTCGTGCTGGTGCATGACGATCAAGGGCTTGCCGAGCGCGGCGGCATAGCCGGCGTCGAAGGCGGCGTTCCACTGTTTGTATTTCTCGCCGAAGCGCACGACCACCACATCCGCCTTTTCGATAAGCGTGCGGGTGCGGATCGCGTTCATCTGCGCGCCCTTGTGGTCGTGCCAGAACTTGTTCGGTTCCGCACCGAGGATAGCCACGCCGCAATCGTCGGAGGCTTCGTGATGCGTGACCGGCCCGCTGAACGTAACGGGCAGATCGGCTGTCGCGACGCCCGCCTCGATCTGCTCACGCCAGTCGGTGTGGATCTCGCCGGAGAGATAAACGGTCCATTTTGCTTCGGAAGTCATGGGAAGATCCTTTCGGACCCCTCATAGGGCTGCGTTATGCGTCCGTCCATCACCTGGCGCCAATTTCATTGGGTGAGATTCGTGTACAGTCCGTTCTGTCAGGAGCCGGGACGCCAATCGATCCAGCGGCCGTGGAAGTCGCCGCGGCCCAGCGTCACCGCTTCGCCATCGGGTTTTTCGCCGGGCCAGATCGTCGCGGTGAGGGCCGCGCCGTCGCCTGCTCCGTCCGCCTCGAAGCGCAGCCACGCGAAGGGCGCATCTGCAGTGGCCCGGCGTCCGGCATGCTCGATCAGCGACTCGGCACGCTGCTGTTCCGCGGGCGGCACGTATTGCCACATGATCGTGTGGAAGACGACATGCAGTTCCCCGGGTCTAACATCCTCCAGCCGGCGCGCGAGCCAGTCGGCGGCGCCGGCGGCCTCGACGGACGGCGGATCAGAGGCAGCGACCGAGAGCGCGCCCGCGAGCCGTGCAAGCCGCGTCGGCTGATCGGCCCAGACATAGGAGGTGAGGCGCAACCGGTCGTCTTCCGTCTCGATCGGGACCGGAGCGATGTCGCAGCCGGCGCAGTCCGAGACCGTCGCGCGCAGATGGCTGGGCGGCGGATCGTCCCCGCGCCATTCGCAAGCCAGCGTCACCGGGGCGTCGAGATCGCCCCAGCTCCAGCGTCCGTATTCGTAGCGATAGCGGTGCCAGTTCTGGTTCAACCCTGCGCTGGATCCGAGTTCGGACAGGACCAGCGGCCGATCGAAACGGTCGCGCAGATGAAGGAAGCACGGCAGCAGGATCGCCGAGCGTCCGGTCTCGTTGGTCTGCGGCGGGCCGTCGAGATAGCGGTCGATGAACGCGCCGTTCCGGTCGATCGCGCCGAAAATCGTTGCGGCGGTCGGCATGTCGGCGCCATTCGGCGGATAGATGTCCGCAAGTGTCGCGTCACGAGCGCTGAGGGCCAGGTAGTGCAAGGCGCCGGCGAGTCTCAGCGGCACCGAATCGCCGCTGCCGTCCATTCGGCCTTCCCATCGGGTGATACGGTCGCGGACGGGACCGGCCGGCAGGCCTTCTTCGGCGACTAGATCGCACAAAGCCGCTGTGAAGGGCGATCCCAGCTTCCGGCACGCCTCCGCCTGCCTCCGAAAGGCATAAATGGCGGATTCGGAGAGGATCGTTTCGCTCACCTCGCCCCCTGGAGCGATTGGATCAGGCGGCCCCTTTGGTGGTGACGCCCTTTTCCTGCATGTGATCCTGCAATTCGCCGGTCTGGAACATCTCGCGCACGATGTCGCAACCGCCGACGAATTCGCCCTTCACATAGAGCTGCGGGATGGTCGGCCAGCTGGAATAGTCCTTGATGCCCTGCCGGAGATCGTCATCGGCAAGGACGTTGACGCCTTTGTAGTCGACTCCGAGATAATCGAGGATCTGCACGACCTGGCCGGAAAAACCGCATTGCGGAAAGCCCGGCGTGCCCTTCATGAACAGCACGACGTCGTTCGATTTGACTTCTTGGTCGATGAAATCGTTGATTCCGCTCATCTTCAAACCTTTCATTGCCGGGATGGAATTCCGGCCATTTGATGTATTCCCGATACCTATATCGTGTAAGCGAGCCGCTTCTCAAGGTGCCGGTCGATCTATCGGCGGCCGCGGCTCCGCGTGGCGGTCCGCCGCTTCGCCGTCCGAGCCTTTGTCTTGCGCCGCGTCGAGGTGCTGCGGGCCTTTGTCGTGCGCTTGCGGCTTTTTTGCTTCTTTGCGGGTGCAAGAAACTTTTCGAGTTCGCGGATGATGACATCCGCCGTGCCGGCGCTCTTGCGCCGTGTTCGTCGCGTGCGCTTCCGCTTGCGCAAGATCTCTTTCAGCGCGCCGTCGACAACGCCGCCGACGAAGTCTTCGACGACCGACACCCGCGCTTAGTCCGGCGCCGAGGTCTGCAGGGCGAGGGCATGGAGCACGCCGCCCATGTTCCCCTGCAACGCCTGGTAGACCATCTGATGCTGCTGAACGCGTGACTTGCCTCGAAAGCTCTCCGACACCACCTCGGCCGCGTAATGATCGCCGTCCCCCGCCAGATCGCGGATCGTGACCGTTGCGTCGGGTATTCCCGCCTTGATCATCTTTTCGATTTCCGTGGCGTTCATGGGCATCAGGGGATCTCCTATTCGGCGGCTTCGGCGCGGCGCGCAGTATCCATGAAATCCGGGAACCAGGACTCATGGATGCCGGTCAGTTCCTTCACAGATATGGCGGCCTGCACAGGTGCCGTCAATGAGAGCGTATCGCCACCCACAACACCAAGCTCGCGGAACGGCACGCCGGCGCCTTCGGCGTTCAGCGCGAAGAAACGGGCGGTTTCGGCGGGAACGGTGACGAGATAGCGGCCCTGGTCTTCGCCGAAGAGCAATGCGTGCGCGGGCGCGGTGTCGCCCGCATCAATCGTCGCGCCGGTCGCGGCTCCGATGCACATTTCGGCGAGCGCGATCAGCAGTCCGCCATCGGACAGATCGTGGCAGGCGGTCACCTGGCTGTTGCGGATCGCCGAACGGACGAAATCGCCATTGCGCTTTTCGGCGTAGAGGTCGACCGGCGGCGGCGGGCCGTCCATGCGCTCGTTGACGATGCGGTTGAAGATGGACTGGCCGAGATGCGTGCCATCGCCTCCGAGCAGGAAGATCGCGTCGCCTTCCTGCATCGTCGAGATGCGCGCCATGACGGAATAATCCGGCAGCAGACCGACACCGGCGATGGTGGGGGTGGGCAGGATACCCTCGCCGTTGGTCTCGTTGTAGAGCGAGACATTGCCCGAAACGATCGGGAAACCGAGCGCCGAGCAGGCCTCGCCGATGCCCTCGACGGCGCGGACCAACTGGCCCATGATCTCGGGGCGCTGCGGATTGCCGAAATTGAGATTGTCGGTCGCCGCGAGAGGCTCCGCGCCCGTGGCGGTGATGTTGCGCCAGCACTCGGCAACCGCCTGCTTGCCGCCTTCGAACGGGTCGGCCTCGCAATAGCGCGGTGTCACGTCGGAGGAGAAGGCGAGCGCCTTGGTATCGTGACCGTCGACGCGCACGACACCGGCGTCTCCGCCCGGCAATTGCAGCGAATTGCCCTGGATCAGCGTGTCATATTGCTCCCACACCCAGCGCCGCGAGGCCATGTTGGGCGAGCCGAGGATCTGTTTCAGAGCCGCGGCGTAATCCTCCGGCTCTGCGAACTGGGAGGCGTCGATGTCCTGATAGAGGCCGGGCGTCATCCACGGGCGGTCATATTCCGGCGCTTCGTCGCCCAGTTCCTTGATCGGCAGATTGGCGACTTCCTCGCCTTCATGGAGGATGCGGAAGCGAAGGTCGTCCGTCGTTTCGCCAACGATGGCGAAGTCGAGGCCCCATTTGTGGAAGATGGCCTCGGCCTCCTTTTCCTTTTCCGGACGGAGCACCATCAGCATCCGCTCCTGGCTTTCCGACAGCATCATCTCGTAGGCCGTCATGCGCTCTTCGCGCACGGGCACCTTGTCGAGGTCGAGCAGGATTCCGAGATTGCCCTTCGCACCCATTTCGACAGCCGAGCAGGTGAGGCCGGCGGCTCCCATGTCCTGGATCGCGATGACCGCGCCGGACGCCATCAATTCGAGGCAGGCTTCCAGCAGGCACTTTTCGGTAAACGGGTCGCCGACCTGCACGGTCGGACGCTTCTGGTCGATGTCGTCGCCGAACTCGGCAGAGGCCATCGTCGCGCCACCGACGCCGTCGCGCCCGGTCTTGGCGCCGAGATAGACGACCGGCAGCCCGACGCCCTTGGCCTCGGACAGGAAGATCGAATCCGTCTTGGCGATGCCGGCGGCGAACGCGTTGACGAGGATATTGCCATTGTAGCGCGCGTCGAACTCGACCTCGCCGCCGACGGTCGGCACGCCGAAGGAATTGCCGTAGCCGCCGACGCCGGAGACGACGCCGGAGACGAGGTGGCGGGTCTTTGGATGGTCCGGCTCGCCGAAGCGCAGCGCGTTCATCGCCGCGACCGGGCGGGCGCCCATGGTGAAGACATCGCGCAGGATGCCGCCGACGCCCGTCGCCGCGCCCTGATAAGGCTCGATGAAGGAGGGGTGATTGTGGCTCTCCATCTTGAAGACCACGCAGTCGCCGTCGCCGATGTCGACTACGCCTGCGTTTTCACCCGGCCCCTGGATCACCTGCGGGCCGGTGGTCGGCAGAGTCTTCAGCCACTTCTTGGAGGATTTGTAGGAACAGTGTTCGTTCCACATCGCCGACCAGATACCGAGTTCGGTAAATGTCGGCTCGCGCCCTGTCAGTTCGAGAATGCGCTCGTATTCGTCCGGCGTGATGCCGTGGGCTTCGACGAGTTCGGGTGTGATGGGGATCGAATTGCGGATGGTCATGACAGAGATGGTCTCGGGAGGTTCGGCCTGACGCCGTGCTATCACTCCCGCGGCAGGCAGGACAAGCGGCCTGCCCGCATAGCCTGCGGACAGGTGTGGATTGCCCGATTCCCGAAGGATTTCGCTATTCGTAGGAGTCGAAATTCAGCGACGGCGAGGATAGCAGGTCCGCCAGAGTGGCCAGCCCCTGTTCGAGCTTGTCGTCGCTCAATGGTCCGGTCAGTGAAATCCGGACATTCGGGCAAGGGTAGCTGATCGCCCCGATCTTGTATTCGTCGGCGACGTCGACGGCCACGCCGACTTCTCGCGCCGCCTTGCCGAACGTGCCCGGCAGCCAGGGGTCCGGCAGTGTCAGCCAGACAAACGGGCAGTCCGGGTCGCTGCGGACCTCAACATCGGGATTGGCCCCCGAAAGCCATTCCGCGGCGATCCTGGAGCGTTTCGCGATGACCTCGCGGACGCGCGACCGAATCCTGGTCGCTTCGCCCGAAAGGACGAGGCGCGCGGCGGTTTCCTTGAGCAAGAACGGGGCGCCGCCGGTCAGCAGGCGATGCGCGTTGACGACGCGGGTCAGCGTGCCTTTGGGGCAGGAGATCCAGCCGGAGCGGAGGCCAGCCGACACCGATTTGGACAGGCCGTCGAGATGAAAGGTGCGCTCCGGCGCCATGGATGCGATCGGCGTCGGAGCCTTGTCCTTGAGGCCGCCATAGATGTTGTCCTCGATGATCCAGACATTGTAGCGGCGGGCGATGTCGACGATGCGCTGGCGGTTTTCCTCGGAAATCGTTCCGAGCGTCGGATTGTTCAACGTCGCGACGAGTACGAGCGCCTTGGGGTGCTGCTGTGCGCAGACATGCTCGAAATCTTCCGGATCAATACCGTTCGGGGTCGATTTGAGCCGTGCGACCCTGCGCCCGGACATTGCGACGGCGCGCGGGGTCGCCGGATAACACAGTTCCTCGAAGGCGATCCGGTCGCCAATTGTCGATACCGCGGTCACGGCCGCCATGATGCCCGCATGGACGCCGAGTGTCGGGATCACGGTTGCTGGCTCCGGCGACCAGCCATTATGCGCCAGCCATTGGCTGCCGGCCTCCTGCCAGGATGGCGGAATGCTGCGGATATAGTCGATGCCGGCATAGCCGTTTTCGACGCTCGCCTTTCCTATGATCTCGCCGATCAGCGAGCCCTGTCCGACATCGGCCGCCGCCGTCGAGGTCATGGCGATCGTGTTGTCGTTTACCTGCGGCCGCTCGCCGCCCTGTGGTGCGGGGGCCTGCCTGGCCGCGGGGGCAGGGCGGATCTCGTCAGCCTGCCGTTCCATGACATAGGTGCCGCGTCCGACTTCGCCGGATACGAGGCCGCGTTCGCGAACGATCTGATAGGCCCGGCTGACCGTGCCGACCGTCACGCCGAGGTCGAAGGCGAGGTTGCGTTGCGGAGGGAGCTTCGCGCCCGAAGGCAGGTCGCCCGTTTCGATCGCGTTTTCGATGCGGCCGGCGAGGCGGGCGTAGAGCGGACCGTCGCCGGTTTTGATGTCGGGTAGCCAATTTGTCATGGTGACAATTATTATATTGAGGGGCAATCCGAGTCAATGTAGGCAGGCATTGTAGCAATCCAATCCAGGAAGGGTCAGGACAATGGTATCAATTGATACAATCATGCCTCACAATGGCCCTGTACGCATCGGCGACAGGACATTTGCCGGCATCGGCGCAGTGCCGCTCAATGTATGGGCGAAACTGTTCGCGGCAGCCATGCGTGCGCGTCTGGTCAAACAGCGCTCCCGGCGGCATCTGCGACATCTCAGCGACGACCAGTTGCGCGACATCGGCGTCACGCGCGACCAGGCGCTCACGGAAGCGAGCAAGCCGATCTGGTGGTATCGCAAATAGAGTAAAGGAGGAGCGCCCTAGCAGGCGCTTTTCCCAGCCGTCCACGCGGCGACATCGTTATTGATTCGCGACGAAACCCGCTCGGATGCAAGCGGACCGTAGGTGGTGACTTTCACCGGATCGCCGGTCGCTTCGATAACGAGTTTCGGCAGCCCTGTAGACTTGCCTCTCTCCACAACAAGCAGTCTCGGGTTGCCGATCCTCGTGTCGAGTTCCGGAATAAGGGCGAGATGACGGAATTCCCGGTCGCCCGAACGGAACCAGCATTTCTGCGCCAGTTCATTCACTGTCGACAGCACGGTCACCGCTCTGGATGAATCGACTTCGATGGCCAACGCACCGCCGGCCCTCTCGCCGACACAGCCGGACAGGGCCAGCGTCGCCGCAACGGGCGTCCAGGCGAGGCGATTGCGACCGCGGATGTGGTTCACGCCGCGGCCTTCCCCAGCAGATCGAGAGCGCTTTCGAAGATGCCGCGCCCGTCGGAGCCTCCATGGGCCGGCTCGATCAGGTTTTCGGGGTGCGGCATCATGCCGAGCACATTGCCGGCCTCGTTGACGATACCGGCGATATCCTCGATAGAACCGTTCGGATTTGTGCCTTCGGCGTAGCGGAAGACGACCTGACCATTGCCGTTCATGCGACCGAGGGTCTCTGCATCCGCGAAGTAGTTACCGTCATGGTGGGCGACAGGACAGCGGATGACCTGGCCCTGCGCATAGGCGCGGCTAAAGGCGGTGTCGGCGTTGACGACTTCCAGCTTCACTTCCTTGCAGACGAATTTCAGCGAGGCGTTGCGCATCAGCGCGCCCGGCAGCAGTCCGGCCTCAAGCAGGATCTGGAAGCCGTTGCACACGCCCATGACCCGCACGCCGGCCTCCGCCTTGCGGCGAATCGCGTCCATTACCGGCATGCGCGCTCCGATCGCACCGCAGCGCAGATAGTCGCCATAGGAGAAGCCGCCGGGGATGACCACGAGGTCGACATCGGGGATCTCGGTATCCGTCTGCCAGACCGTGACCGGAGGCTTGCCGGATATCTTGGTAAGCGCGGCGATCATGTCGCGGTCGCGATTGAGGCCGGGGAGCAGGATGACGGCGGATTTCATGGCGCGTTTGGCTGTCCTGGAAAAGCGGGCGATTTGCCCGCTTCATAGCCGAAGCGCGCGACCGTGACGAGAGGGTTTGCCCGTCATGCACGGCATAACGGGCAAATCGGAGATCTTATTCGGCCGGAACCGGTGCCGGTGTCGCATTCCGGCTGCCCGGCGTGCCGGGGATATGCGCCCAGGACGGACGTTCGAACAGGAAGCGGCCGAAGCCGATGCGCTGGATGATCAGGTAAAGCACCACCGGCGCGGCGATTGCGCCGACCAGAACGGTGCAACTGAGCAGGCTCGTATCGGTGAAGCCCAGCTTCATGGAGACGATGCGGATCGCCGACATCGGGATCGTGAAGGCGAGATAGACGACCAGCGAATGCTCGCCCAGCCAGCGCAGCCAGCCCATCAAGGGAAGTTTCATCAGCAGCGCCGCGCCGACGCAGATGGCGATGGCGCCGGCGACGGCAAGCGCCAGATGAAGCGGCGGGAAGGCGGCAAAGCCCATCTTCATGTCCATCGGCAGCATCACGTTCTCGGGCCAGAAGACCAGGAAGGTCTCCAGGGCCGCCCAGACCACCAGCCCGAGCACGGCAAGCATCGGCCGCGCCGCGGCTGCCTCGACGATCCGGAAGACCAGCGGCGAGGCGGCATAGCCGAGATAGAAGAAGACGAAATAGGCGCAGAACTGCGTCACGGCGTAGCTCGGCACATCAATGGGCGCCATCTGCAGCAGCGCCGCGGCGCCGAGAACCAGCCAGTGCGGCAGTTTGAACTGCCAGGCGAGCTTCGCCACGAGGCTGAATACGCCGAGCATGTAGATGAACCACCAGACGCCATAGGGCTGCACGATGGCTTCGGCGAGGCCCCTGACCATGCCGGGAATATCCTGGCCGGCGATGCCGAGCTTGAGCACGATGTCGATGGCGACCCAGACCGCGTAGAAATAGAAATAGTGAACGACACGCCGGTCGGTGTAACGCTTCCAGTCGCGCGCGATGACGTGGCTGAGGAACAGGCCTGAAATCAGGAAGAACTCCGGCATCCGGAACGGCGTCGCGAAGCCGATAATGTAGTGGAGGACACCGATATCGCCGGTGTATTTGCCGACATTGTGGGCCGAATACATCATCACCACCAGGATGATGGAAATGCCCTTGGCGGCATCGACCCAGTCGTATCTGTCTTTCGTGGCCATGACCTGAAATCCCAACGCATGTGTTGGGGGCATTTTAGGCCAGCACGCGCCGGAAAACGGTTAAAGTGCGCGCGAATCCGGGCGAAAACGATCGCCGTGGTTAATTCGATGCAGAGTGATACACCGCAGTCTCAAAGCGGCACGAGAGATGTGCCGTTATTCGACTTCGACCGCGTAATCCTCGATCACCGTATTGGCGAGGAGCTTTTGGCACATGGCTTTCAGCTCGGTTTCGGCCTTGCCGCGATCCGACGTGTCGAGTTCGAGGTCGAAGACCTTGCCCTGTCGCACCTTGCCGACGTCGGAGAAGTCGAGTGCGTGCAATGCCCCTTCGATGGCCTTGCCCTGCGGGTCGAGAACGCCGTTTTTCAGCGTGACGGTCACGCGTGCCTTGATCATGGTTCCTGTCCGGCCGTTATTTTACCAGCACGGGCCCCTTGGGGCGCGGCGAATCGTTTTCGTTCATGATGCCGAGCCGGCGGGCGACTTCCTGATAGGCCTCGACAAGACCGCCCATGTCGCGGCGGAACCGGTCCTTGTCGAGTTTCTCGTTGGTCTTCATGTCCCACAGGCGGCAGGAGTCGGGCGAAATCTCGTCGGCGATGACGATGCGCATCATGTCGCCTTCGTAGAGACGGCCGCACTCGATCTTGAAGTCGACCAGCTGGATGCCGATGCCAAGGAAGAGGCCGGTCAGGAAGTCGTTGACGCGGATGGCGAGCGCCATGATGTCGTCGATTTCCTGCGGGCTCGCCCAGCCGAATGCCGTCACGTGCTCTTCGGTCACCATCGGATCGTCGAGCGCGTCGGCCTTGTAGTAGAACTCGATCACCGAACGCGGCAGAACCGTGCCTTCCTCGATGCCGAGACGCTTCGAAATCGAGCCTGCGGCAATGTTGCGCACCACGACTTCCAACGGAATGATCTCGACTTCGCGGATCAGCTGTTCACGCATGTTCAGACGCTTGATGAAATGCGTCGGAATGCCGATCCGGTTCAGATTGGTGAAGATGTGTTCGGAAATCCGGTTGTTGAGGACGCCCTTGCCCTCGATCACGTCATGTTTCTTCTTGTTGAAGGCCGTAGCGTCGTCCTTGAAGAACTGGATGAGCGTACCGGGTTCGGGGCCTTCATAGAGGATCTTGGCCTTGCCTTCGTAGATGCGGCGGCGTTGTTTCATGGAGTGCGTACTCTGCCCTGGAAACTCCGGCGCACAGTGGCGCCGTATCTGTCATTTGCGCCGTTTACTCCAATCGCGGCGCAATCACAAACGCCGCCGGGCTCTTTCCAGTCATTTTCCTCGGGTGGAACGGGCTGGAAGATTGTTGATCTTTTAGCGGCCATTTGATTTATGCGTGCGGACATACCAACCGATCGGCGCAGCACCGCCAGCCGAGCTTCCAGGGAGATCGCCATGTCGATGAAAGACCGCGAGGACGCCTACGAGAACAAGTTCGCCCACGACGAGGAACTCCGCTTCAAGGCAGAGGCGCGCCGCAACAAGATGCTCGGGCTCTGGGCTGCCGAGAAGCTCGGCAAGACCGGCGACGAGGCGGAGGCTTACGCCAAGGAAGTCATCCTTTCCGATTTCGAGGAAGCGGGCGACGAAGACGTGTTCCGCAAGATCCGCGGCGATTTCGACGCGGCCGGTGTCGAACAGTCTGATCATCAGATCCGCCGCACCATGGAAGAGCTTCTGGCCGAGGCCATCGAGCAGGTGAAGAACGCCTGATCGGCGCGAGGCCGGACAAAATGCACGACTACACCCTGGCCGACCGTCTGGCCGCTGGCGAGACGGTCTACACGGTCTGGTCTTCCATTCCGGAGACCGGGCTGCTGGAGCAGTTCGCCCTGGGGCCGTTCGGCGCCGTCACGCTGGACATGCAGCATGGCGGGCATCACGTGGACAGTGTCCTCAACGGCATGGTTCCCGTGATCAAGTCCGGCAAGGCCGCGGTCGTTCGTGTGCCGCTCGGCGATTTCGGCATGGCGTCGCGGGCGCTCGACTTCGGCGCCGATGCCGTGATCGCGCCGATGATCAACTCGGTCGAAGATGCGATCGCCTTCCGCGATGCAATGAAATATCCGCCTCTCGGCGGCCGCTCCTGGGGCGTCTCGCGCGCCTTGCAGGTGCGCGGCGTGCCCGGCGGACCGGGCTATCTCAAATCCGCCAATGCAAAGACCGTTTCCTTTGCGATGATCGAGACCCGAGAAGCGTTCGAGATCGCCGAAGATATCGCCGCCATCGACGGGATCGACGGATTGTTCCTCGGGCCGTCGGATTTCTCGATCGCCTGGTCGGGCGGGGCGACGGTCGATCCGGCGCTTGCCGACATGCAGGATGCAGTGGTCCGTATTGCCGACATCGCGCGTTCGGCGGGCAAGCATGCTGGGGCCTTTGCGGCCAATCCCGCCAAGGTTCCTCAATATGCCGAGTTGGGATATCGCTTCATTTCCGTCGCGATGGATTTCTCGATCCTCGCCGAGGGCCAGAAGGCGGTGCTGGCGGCGGCTGGCGCCGCGCAGCAAGGGTCCTAAAGCCGCTTCATGAATTCCGCGAAGACCATGAGCCCCTCCGGCCAGGGGCCATGGCCCGATTCGGCGTTGATGTGGCCCGACTGGCCGGCATCGACGAAGAAAGAGCCCCACGCATCGGCGATATCCTCGGCTTTCTCGAAGCTTGAAAATGAATCGTTGCGGCTGGCGACGACGAAGGACGGAAAGGGCAGAGGATCGCGCGGGTAAGGGCCGAAGGTCATCAGGTGCTTCGGCCTGATCTTCGGATTGTCCACCTCCGGGGGCGCGACGAAGAACCCGCCGCGCACCTTTTCGGCGCCGTCTTGAACCGCATGGACGGCCGCCGCCACGCCCAGCGAATGGCCGACGAGAACGACCGGCCGGCTTGCCCGGTCTATCTCTTCGCGGACCCGCGCGACCCAGTCGTCTCGCACCGGCTTTGACCATTCGGCCTGTTCGACCCGTCGCGCCGTCTCCATGCCGGCCTGCCAGCGGCTTTGCCAGTGGTCAGGACCGGAATTGGTGTAACCGGGGACGATGAGGATTTCTGCGTCCTTGATCTTCATGCGCCGGAGGTCGGCATTTCGCTGCCGTTTGTCAATCCGGCGCACGAGATTTGCTCGCGGACGTACCGAATCCGGCGTCAGTTGGCGATCGGGGCCGTGACGGCCGGTGTCGCCGTGCCGGGAATTTCGCCAGTGCCGCCCGAGAAGAAAAACACGCCGACGATCATGACGAGGATGACACCAAGAGCGATCAGGGGGCCGACGAGACTTCCGCGTTCCCTCTGATAATAGGACTGCATGTTCGGGTTCATGTCGAAATTGTCGCGATAGTCACTCACTGCGATCTCCTTTCTCGGGTTCGAATGACCGGTAGTGTCATCGCCGAAAAAGGCGGAGCCGCAGCTTCGCTGTTCACATGCCGTATACGAGTGAAAGGCGTGGCGAGCCATTCTCTATGTCACCGATTTAATTCGAAAAAACAGATGGATAGTTTTGCGTTCGCCAGGTTCAACTGGGATAAAGGCTTTTAACCTGCGGTTGAAACCGCTCTCCGCGAGGCGGTGGCAACATGAATATGGCGACAAAAAGCCGGGAATCAGCGTGCAGGGGCGCGAGGCCGTTCATGGTCCTCGCGGCTTCCTTGCTGCTTGTCACGGCGACGTTTTCCGCTGCGCAGGAATTCTCATGTACGCCGCGAAAGACCTGCAAGCAGATGCGTTCCTGCAGCGAAGCGGTCTATCGCCTTCGCCAATGCGGCGACAGGCAGCGCGACGGCGACAATGACGGTATCCCTTGCGAGTCGATTTGCGGGAAAACGCATGCGGAAATGAACCGGCGGCTCGACGCCGGCTTTTAACGCCGCAAACGCCAGCCGAACACGTTGATTGCCAAGCCCAGGAAGATCAGGGCTGAACCGGCCGCGGCCAGCGGGGTCAGCGTCTCGCCGAAGACCAGCGCCGTCGACGCCATTCCGAAGACGGGTATGAGCAGAGCGAAGGGTGTCACGGTCGCCGCCGCGTGGGCGCGCAGTAGGAATATCCAGGCGGCGAAATTGAACACGGTCGTCGGATAGGCCAGGAAAGCGATCGACAACACGGTGGTCATCGACGGGACATGGTCCGGCAATCCGAACGTCGTGCCCTCGAACAGCATCGACAGCAAGAACAGCGGCAGCGGTGCGGCGAGGCTGGACCAGCCGACGAAGCCAAGCATGGCCGTCGGCCTGGCCGCCTTGGCGATAACGTTGGCCAGGCCCCAGGCGGCAGCGGAGCCGATCACCATCAGGAACGGAACAACGGGCGTGATCGCCGCCTCGGCAAAGCCGATCAGGCAGATTCCGGCAATGGCGACCGCCGCGCCGGCGATCTCATGCCGGCGTGGTTTTTCGCCGAAAGCGACCACGGAAAAGAGGACGGTGAAGAAGACCTGCATCTGCACGACAAGCGACGCGAGGCCCGGCGGCATGCCGAGGCGGATCGCCGAAAAGATCAGTCCGAACATCAGGACGCCCTGCGTCACGCCGTAGGTGACAAGGAGCCTGACCGGGACTTTCGGAATCGGCACGAAAAAGACGAGCGGCAGAGCCGCAAAGAGGTAGCGGTAACCGGTCACCAGCAGCGGCGGCAACTCGGTCACCGAGAATTTTATAGCGACGAAGGCGACGCCATAGATGGCGCTGACAAGGATGGCGAGCAGGATATGCGAGACCGGCATGTCTTTGAACCATGCCGGAACGCGCCGGCCCGCTCGGCGTCAGGCCTCGCCAAACACCCGCCTGAAGATCGTGTCGACATGCTTGGTGTGATAGCCGAGGTCGAATTTCTCGCGGATCTGCTCCTCGCTAAGCGCGGCGCGGACGTCGGCGTCGGCAAGCAGTTCTTCCAGGAAATCCTTGCCCTGTTCCCACACCTTCATGGCGTTGCGCTGAACCAGCCGATAGGCGTCCTCGCGGCTGACGCCGGCTTGGGTGAGCGCCAGCAGCACGCGCTGCGAATGCACGAGGCCGCGGAACTTGTTGAGATTTGCCAGCATGTTGTCCGGATAGACCACGAGCTTGTCGACCACGCCGGTTAGCCGCGCTAACGCGAAGTCGAGATGGATGGTCGTGTCGGGGCCGATGCCGCGCTCGACGGAGGAATGCGAGATATCGCGTTCGTGCCACAACGCCACGTTCTCCATCGCCGGGACAACGGCCATGCGCACCAGGCGGGCGAGCCCGGTCAGGTTTTCGGTCAGGACCGGATTGCGCTTGTGCGGCATCGCGGACGAGCCCTTCTGGCCGGGCGAGAAATACTCTTCCGCTTCGAGGACTTCGGTGCGCTGCATGTGACGGATTTCGATCGCGACATTTTCGATCGAGGAAGCGATGACGCCGAGCGTGGCGAAGAACATGGCGTGGCGGTCGCGCGGAATGACCTGCGTCGAGACGGTCTCCGGTTTGAGGCCGAGCTTTTCGCAGACGTGCTCCTCGACGCTCGGGTCGATATTGGCGAAGGTCCCCACCGCGCCGGAAATGGCACCCGTCGCGATTTCGGCGCGAGCGGCGACGAGGCGGGCCCGGTTGCGGTCCATCTCGGCATAGAAGCGCGCGAAGGTCAGCCCCATGGTGATCGGTTCGGCATGGATGCCGTGGCTTCGGCCGATGCGGATCGTGTCCTTGTGTTCGAAGGCGCGTTTCTTCAGCGCTTCGAGCAGCTTGTCCATGTCGGCGATCAGGATGTCGGCCGCGCGAACCAACTGGATGTTGAGCGTGGTGTCGAGCACGTCGGACGACGTCATGCCCTGATGGACGAAGCGGCTGTCCGGGCCGACGAATTCGGCAAGATGGGTCAGAAAGGCAATGACGTCATGCTTGGTGACGGCTTCGATTTCGTCGATACGCGCGACATCGAATTCGGCTTCTCCGCCTTTTTCCCAGATCGTCTTCGCCGCGCTCTCGGGAATGACGCCGAGTTTTGCGAGTGCGTCGCAGGCATGCGCCTCGATTTCGAACCAGATGCGAAATTTCGTCTCGGGCGACCAGATTGCGACCATGTCCGGCCGGGAATAGCGGGGAATCATCTTTGAGGCGGGCCTTTGCGGGAAATTGGGTGGTATGCGCCGCGCAAATACCAGACCGCCGCGCTGCGCTCAACTCGCCCGTCGCGTCATCCACCAGCCGGCGAAAAGCAGGAATGCCGGGCCGAGCGGCCAATAGAGCCGCACGCCAATGACGAGATACTGATAGGTCGAGCCCAGAACGGTGAAAATCTGCTGGTAGAACCAATCGGTCGAGAAAACCGCTTCGTGCCATTCGGCGTAATAGGCACGATAATTGAGCGCGAGAATGCCGGCCGTCGCCGCAAGCGTAAAGCCGCCGAGGGCCAGGATCGCAAGGATCAGCGGCATCGGCGGGGAGACGCGTTTCGCGAACCATCGCGCCACCGGAAAAGCGAACAGATAGCCGATCGCGCCGCCGGTGAAATAGACCGCCATGATCGTCATGACGCGAGGTCCGAAGACGCGCGCCTGTTCCGACATCAGCGAGAAATAGGCGGCCCCCGTCATCACGGCGCCCCAAAGAAGACTTTCGCCGATAACCCGCAATATCTGCGCCTGGCGGCGAGCCGGCGGGGTATCCGGGGAAAGATCCGCGAGGTTCGCCACGGCTTCAGTTCGCCGGCCTCGAGGTCACCGCCATCCAGCGATGGTCGGGGCCCTCGAAGCCGAAGCTTTCGATGGCGATCAAGATAGCCAGAGCCGATGTGCCCTGATGCGGCATGAAGGTTTGAACGCCTCCGATCCGGTAGCCGGTCGGGCATCCCCGGCTGGCGGGGACCGACGAATCTTCATGCAACAGTTCTGTGACGCCGCCCGGCTGACTGTGTATCGCGATCAGGCGGAAGCCCCTCGTTGTCTCGCTGATCCCCGCGCAGGTGCCGGTTGCGGCAAATGAAATTTCCTCCAAATGGAATTCGAGCGGTTCGTCTATCGGCGGGAACACCGGACGGGGATTGATGACAATCCGGAACGGATCGGCGGATAGTTCGGTAATCGCGTTGAAGCCGGCGAGATATCCGGAGTTGTCGGCAAGCTCCGCATCGGAAACGATCGCTTGGCCTGTGACCCTCGCCTGATCGCGGGCCGCGGCGATGCCGGCGGTTTCGTCTTCAAGACGGATCCGGATCGGGGAGGGGGAGACAAAACTGTCCGAGGCCGTATCGATATAAAACCGGTTGGCGTACGGGAAACCCGATCCGTCCTGCACGCCGTACTCCTCGAACGCGAAGATCGACCCGTCGCCGCTGAAGCCGAGGACGTTCAGGTGAGACGCGTCGCCTGCCTTCGCTGAAGGGGCGAACATCGCACAAAAGGCGGCGAGGCATACAGAAACAGCACGAAAATTCATCTTCGTCTCCCAGGAGGTGGCTCAGGAGTTCCCCGGTCCCATTGTGCTGCCTGGAGCAAATTCTGTCCATTGCCGGAAGTCGCGAGAGCAAACGCTTTGGCTGCGGCTCAAGCGCGTTGAGACCAGCAGGAGAACACGTCGCCTTCCTCCGGCGTCGCGGCGAAAACACCGCGCGCAATTGCCCGCGCCATCGTCGAGGCCGCCGCAGCGCACAGATCGATCATGGCGCCTTTTTCGCGGTTCAACGGTTTCCGGCCCGTCGAGACGGCGAAGATCAGGTCGCCGTCCATCGGCGTGTGACTTGGCCATATGGCCCGCGCAAAGCCGTCATGGGCCGCACTGGCGAGGCGTTTGCATTCCGCCTTGGTCAGGACTGCGTCCGTGGCGATGACCGCGATCGTCGTGTTAGTCCGGGGATCGGCCTGGTTCGTGTCGCGATATTTGATGCAAAGGCGCGAGGCATCGTCCGGATACGGAGACGGCATTCCCAATCCCCCGAATTCGTCGCCGATCTCGAAGGGGGCCGCCCAGAAATGCCGCGTGCCTGCAATTGTCGTGGTGCCGAGGCAGTTCACCGCCGCGAGCGCGCCGATGGTGACGTCGTGTTCGTGAAGCACGGTGGAGGCGGAGCCAAGGCCGCCTTTCAAGTCGGCCGTGGTTGCACCTGTGCCGGCGCCCTTTGTGCCGAGAGCGAAATCCGCCGCGGCGGCGTTGAGCGCGGCATAGCCCAATTCGCGGTAGGGCGGATATCGGCCCCAGTCCTTGTCACCGCCATTGGCGAGATCGAACAGGATCGCCGCCGGCACGATCGGGACACGATAGGGTCCCGCCGGAAAACCGCGGCCAGCCTCGATCAGGGCGGCCTGTACGCCGGACGCCGCATCGAGACCGAAGGCCGAGCCGCCGGACAGGACGAGTGCATCGACACGGTCGACAGTGTTATGCGGTTCGAGAAGATCGGTCTCGCGCGTGCCGGGCGCGCCGCCGAGAATCTGAACGGAGGCGATTGCCGGCTCCTCGCAAAGGACTGTCGTCACGCCGGACTTGAGCTTCGCATCATTCGCATGACCGACTTTCAGCCCTGCCACGTCGGTGATCAGGTTTCGCGGCCCGGCGCTCCATGCCGTCATCGAATGGACCCGGTATTGCTTTCGCTTCCGGCCAGAACCGGTTCGCCACCCTCGATGACGAATATCCGGAAGAGATTTCTCGAAACGTCCCCGTTGCCGTCGAAGCTGACCGGGCCGAGGACGGTGTCGAATGTGCGTCCGAGTAGGTCTCCGAAGAAAAAGCCGTCTCCGGGATCCTTGCCTTCGAAAATGGCAAGCGCGATCTGCAGCGCGGCATAGGCCGGCACCAGATAGCTGTTGCCGGGATGCGCTCCGCTGACGGCTATACCGTTATCGTCGGAAGGCTTGTCGATGACGTCCGGCCAGGCGGGCAGGGCGACGAGCACGGTGCCGTCCGTGAGCGTCCCGGCCGATGCGGGCGCCAGAAAGGCCGTGCCGCCGGCGAGTGTCAGCGGGATGCCGATACGGGCGGCGTCCGCGCCTATGATGGCCGCATCGGAGGCGTCGCCGCCGACAAAGACATGCGTCGCGCCGGCTTTCCGCAAGCGGCGGATCAAGGCGACCTGATTGTCCAGCTGCGGGCGGTATGTGTCCGCAAAGACCGGCTTGAGATTGTCTTCCTCCATGCGGAACCGGACGGCCTCCGCCAGTTCGCGTCCATAGAGGGTGCCGTCATCGATGATGGCGAAGTTCACGTCGCGCCAGGCGCTTTTCATGTAGTTCGCGATCGCGTCGGCTTCGTCGGCGCTCTTTGGCGCAAGCCGCAAAACCGGCCAGTTGCCTTTCCGGCGTTCGACCGCGATCGCCTCGGACTGGACGCCGAGCAGGATGAGCGGGATATCGGCGTCGGCGAGGATCGGCATCGCCATGTCGAAACTCTCGATGCATGGATAGCCGATCGCGACGGCGACACCGGCCGCGACCATTGCCTCCGCCGTCCGCACGCCGCCTTCCGGTTCGCAGGCATCGTCGAAGAATTCGAGCGAACCGGCTCTCTCGGCGTCGCGCGCTGCGCGGGCTCCGGCCTTGATCTGATCTCCGATGACCGAGAAGTAGTCCGACAGCGGAGCGGATATGCCGATGCGAAGCTCGCTCTGCGCGCGGGCGAGGCTTGCACCGGGCAGGGCCAGCAGCGCCGCGAGGAGCAGCCCCGCCATCGCGCGGATGCCGACTGCGGCCGTTTTCGCAAAGGGTTGGGATACCGCCATGACATCTTGATGCACGGCGCATCCTTCGAGGGCAAGACAAAAGCTGCGCTTGCGCGCGATCCGCTCCACCTCCCATTTCGGCCCTTGGCGGCAGATGCCCGTCCCACTATGTTGACGTCAGTTGCCAATCTCACAGTGAGAGAAAGAAGACCGGATGTCGGCACCTTTGCCCAAATCGATCGATGAAACCCTGTCGATGCTAAACGGTCAGGATTATGTCGCGGACAGGGCGCTGGCGACGGTGCTGTTTCTGAGCCTGAAAATGGGCCGTCCGCTTTTCCTCGAGGGCGAGGCAGGGGTCGGCAAGACCGAGATCGCGAAGGTTCTCGCCAAGGCGCTCGACCGGCCGCTGATTCGGCTGCAATGCTATGAAGGCCTCGACATTTCCTCGGCCGTTTACGAGTGGAACTATCCCGCGCAGATGCTGGAGATCCGCATGTCGGAAGCGGCGGGCATTTCCGATCGCGACCGGCTGGAGCACGATATTTTCGCGGATCGCTACCTGATCCGTCGTCCGGTGCTGGAAGCACTGTCCGGCGAGCCGGGCCGTCCGCCCGTTTTCCTGATCGACGAACTCGACCGCACCGACGAGGCTTTCGAAGCCTTCCTCCTGGAAGTCCTGTCCGATTTCCAGGTGACGATCCCGGAATACGGGACGATCAAGGCGGCAGAGAGGCCCGCTGTCATCATCACGACCAACCGAACCCGCGAAATCCATGACGCGCTGAAGCGCCGGTGTCTGTATCACTGGGTCGATTATCCGAGCGCCGAGCGCGAGTTGGAGATCGTCGCCCGTAAGGCGCCGGAAGCCAACAAGCAACTGTCGGAGGAGATCGTGCGCTTCGTCCAGAAGCTGCGGCAGATGGAGCTGTTCAAGGTGCCCGGCGTCGCCGAGACGATCGACTGGGCGACGGCGCTTACGGAACTCGACAAGATCGCCCTCGATCCGGCGACGATCTCGGACACGATCGGCGTTTTGCTGAAATATCAGGACGATATTGCCCGTTTGCAGGGCAGCGAGGGCAAGCGCATCCTCGATGATGTTAAGGCCGAACTCGCCTCGGTTTGACGATGGAGACATTCGCTTCCGATTCTCAGAAAAGCCCGAAGCCGGCAGAGGGAAAGCTGGCGGACAACATCGTCTATTTCGCGCGCACGTTGCGAAAGGCCGGGATGAAGGTCGGACCGGCGCAGGTCAACGACGCGATCGAAGCGGTGCTTGCGGCCGGGGTCGGCACGCGCCATGATTTCTACTGGACCCTGCATTCCGTTCTAGTCACTCGACACGAGGACAGTGTCGTCTTCGACGAGGCGTTCCGGCTCTATTGGCGCTCCCGCGATCTCGTCGAGAAGATGCTTCAGATGTTTTCCCCGAAGGCAGCCGACAGGACCGAGAAGGAAAAGAAGCGGGCCGCCGAATCTCGCGTCGCCGAAGCTCTCTTCGAGGGGCAGAAGAATCGCAATCAGGAGGAAGAGCCGCCGCAGGTGGAGTTTGACGCGCGTATGAGCTTTTCCGGACAGGAAGTGTTGCGGGAGAAGGACTTTGCCCAGATGTCGGCCGCCGAATTGGCGCAGGCCAAGAAGGCGCTGTCGGAATTGCGTCTGCCGCATGACGAGGTCAAGACGCGCCGTTACAAGCCGTCCGGCCGCAAGCTGCGAGTCGATCCGCGCCGCACCATGCGTTACGCGATGCGCACCGGCGGCGACCTGATCATCCCGCAGTTCCGCGAACCGCGCGTCGTCCATCCGCCGCTGGTCGTATTGGCCGACATTTCCGGCTCGATGAGCCAATATTCCCGCGTTTTCCTGCATTTCCTGCATGCGCTGACCGAGCATCGCCGGCATGTGCATACATTCCTGTTCGGCACGCGGCTGACAAATATCACGCGGCAGATGCGCTATCGAGACATCGATGCCGCTATCGACGACAGCGCAAGGGCCGTCGAGGACTGGTCTGGCGGCACAAGGATCGGCGAGACGCTGGCTACCTTCAACAGGCAGTGGTCTCGCCGCGTTCTCTCGCAGGGCGCGATCGTGCTGCTGATCACAGACGGTCTGGAACGAGATGAGGTGGACGGGCTGGAACATGAAATGGACCGGTTGCACAGGTCTTGCCGCCGGCTGGTCTGGCTTAATCCGCTGCTGCGCTTCGAGGGATTCCAGGCCAAGGCGAAGGGGGTGCGCGCCATGCTCCCGCATGTCGATGAATTTCGCCCCGTCCATTCGCTGAACACGATTTCCGATCTTTGCCTTGCGCTTGGAACCGGAACGGCGTCCAATCGCCTCAAGACGCCGATGGACTGGCTGCGCGAACTGGACCGGGCGGCCTAGGAGGAAGAAATGTCCGAACAATTTCATGACGATCCGCTCAAGGTCGCGGAAGGCTGGATGAGCGAAGGCCGCAACGTGGCCGTCGCCACCGTCGTCGAGACATGGGGATCGGCGCCGCGCCCGGTCGGCAGCCATCTGGTCATCGACCAGGACTCCAATTTCGAGGGGTCCGTTTCGGGCGGATGCGTCGAGGGCGCGGTGATCGCCGATGCGCTCGAAGTCATCGACAGCGGTGAGCCGAAGATGCTCGAATTCGGCGTCGCCGACGAAACGGCCTGGCGTGTCGGGCTTTCCTGTGGCGGGCGCATTCGCGTCTATGTGGAACGGGTCGGGTAGCGCGGCGCCATGGATCCTCTTTCCCTCAAGAAACTGAATGCGGCACGCGCCGCGCGCCGCGCCATCGCGCTGGTGACCGATCTCGGCGACGGCCGCGACCGGATCGTCGAAGAGGGCGATCAGGTCGCCGGGGATCTCGGCGTTGCGTTGGAAAAGGCATTCCGAACCGGCAAGTCGGGCTTGGCCGAAGCTGAGGGGCGTGAGTTCTTCATCAACGTCCATCTTCCGCCGCCGAGGCTGGTGGTGATCGGGGCGGTCCATATCAGCCAGGCGATGGCGCCCATGGCGAAGCTGGCGGGCTATGACATCGAGATCATCGATCCGCGAACGGCCTTTGCAACGCCAGAGCGTTTCGAGGGCGTGCAACTGGACGCGGAGTGGCCGGAGGAAGTGCTGAAGACGCGGCCGCTCGATGCTTATTGCGCGCTCTGCGCCATTACCCATGATCCGAAGATCGACGATTATCCGCTGAAGGCGGCGCTTGAAGCGAAGTGCTTCTATGTCGGCGCGCTGGGCAGCCGGAAAACCCATGGCAAGCGGGTCGAGCGGCTGCTGGCGGAAGGCGTGTCGCAGGACGCGATCGATACGATTGCCGCTCCGATCGGTCTCGATATCGGTGCGTCCAGCCCGGCCGAAATCGCGGTCGCGGTGCTTGCCCAGGTGATCCAGGCGTTCCGCAAACGAGAGATCGCCACGCGTATGGCGGCTGTCTGATCCATGTGGTTCGGTACGCGGTCACTCGATGATGGCGGCGATCTTGTCGGCGCGACGCTTGCCCGCTCCGAGCAGCTTGCACCGCGTCGGAGGCTGCGCAAGGGCCATGTCCTGACGTCCGACGATTTGGACGCGATGCGAGAGGCCGGGATTGCCGAGGTGACGGTGGCCATTCCCGAGCCCGGCGACATGATGGAGGATGCCGCCGCCGCCCATATCGCGGACGTCTTCGCACTCGAGGGCTTCCGACGCGAGGATGTCGGCACCGGTCGGGTGAACTTTCACGCCGTCGCCGATGGCGTTTTGGTGCTCGCGGCGGATCGAATCGACGCGCTGAACAGGATCGATCCGGCGATCACGTTGGCGACGCTTCCCAATTTCGCGCATGTCCGCGCCGGCCAAATGATCGCGACGGTCAAGATCATTCCCTTCGCTGTTGCGGGTACGCTGGTCGAGAAGGCGGCCGCGGAAGTGGGCAAGCCCGATACGATCCGCGTTCACGGATTCCGGGACGGGTTGAAAGTGGCGATCATCCAGACGAGGGTGAAAGGCACCAAGTCTTCCGTCCTGGACAAGACGCTGCGCGTCACCGAAGCGCGATTGCAACAGGCGCACGCGGATCTGGTCAGTGAAACGAGGACGGCCCATGTTGCGGCCGAGCTGTCGGCTCAGATCAGGGAAACACTCGAGACTGCCGACATGGCGCTCGTTTTCGGCGCGTCCGCGGTCACCGATCGCCGCGACGTCATTCCGCAGGCGATAATACAGGCCGGCGGGACAATTCTTCATGTCGGCATGCCGGTCGATCCGGGGAACCTGCTGGTGCTGGGTGAGATCGAAGGCAAACCGGTTATCGGCGCGCCGGGCTGCGCGCGCAGTCCGAAGGAAAACGGCTTTGACTGGATCTTGTGGCGCCTTTGCGCGGGTCTGCAGGTCGCCGGAGACGACATTGTTTCGATGGGTGTCGGCGGCCTCCTGACCGAGATCCCGCTGCGTCCGCATCCGCGCGAAACCGCAAGCCCGGTCGACGGCTGAATGCACGGTTCGTCGAAGCGGCCTGAGAAAGCGGCCGCGGTCGTTCTGGCCGCCGGCCGCTCGACCCGCATGGGGGCCGACAACAAGCTGTTGCTGGAAATCGAACCCGGCGTGCCGATTGTCCGCCGCGCTGTCGAGAAGGGGCTCTCGACCGGTCTTTCGCCGGTCTACGTCGTGACCGGCCACCAGGCAGCCGAGGTGCGCGGGGCGCTGGAGGGGCTCGACTGCCGCTTCGTTCATAACCCGGACTATGCCGGCGGGCTTTCCGGTTCCATTCGGGCGGGCTTCCGTGAAGCGACGGGGAAGGGGGCATCCGGCGTCGTGGTTCTGCTTGGCGATATGCCGTTTCTGCCCGTCAGCGCGATTACCGCGGTTCTGTGTGAAGCCGCGCGCGCGCCGGACCGGATCGTTCAGGGGGTGCATGCCGGTAAACCAGCGCATCCGGTCTGGCTGCCGGCCAGCGTCGGTGAGCTTGTCGAGACGCTGGACGGCGATCGCGGCGTGCGCAGCGTCGTCGCGGAGACCGGGCGGGGCATGGTTTCGGTCGAGGTTGGCACGGATGCCGCGCTCGACCTGGATACGCCGGCGGATTTTGCGAATGCGCGGGCGCGGGCCGTCAGGTCCGGCAATTGAAACTGGTCGGCGATAGGCCCTAGGGTGCGTTCCATGGATGGGACGGTTTCCATGATTCGCTTTTTTCGCGGGGCGCCTCAGGCGGTCGTGGCGATTTGCGCCGCGATGCTGATGCTGATCGGGGCGGGTTCGTCGGAGGCCTTCGAACTGAAGCCCTACAAGGATCGGCTGTTCGCCTATCCGAGAATTCTCGACAGTCGCGACGGAGGCGCTTACCTCGTTGTCGATTACCGGGAACGACGCGATATCAACGGGCGAGACAAGGTTCCGGAAAAACGCGTCAATCGCCGTTATGTCGATCTCATGCCGCGCAAGCTGCAATCCGATCAGACATTCGAGACCGACGCCGGATCGATCAAATTCATCGCCGTCGGGAACCCGAAGGATGCGAGGCTGATCACGGTCTTCGTGCACGGCCGCGGCGGCGATCGAAATCTCGGCGTCAATGATTATACATTTGGCGGAAACTTCAATCGAATCAAGAATTTGATGGTTCGCAACAACGGCGTGTACATTACGCCGGACGGCAGCAGTCTCGGTGACGCGGCAGTGGCGCGGATCCGTGCGCTTCTTCATGCCGTCTACCGGCAGGTGCCGGGCGCCCGGGTGGTGCTCGCCTGTGGCTCCGCAGGCGGCGCGGTCTGCCATGCGCTCGCGCATGATCAGCTGACCGCGGGCCGGCTGGCGGGGATCGCGCTGCTCGGTTCATTCGGCTCTGACAGTTTCATAGGCTCGGCGGCTTATCTCAATCGCGTGCCTGTTTTCATCGCCCATGGCGGTTCGGATTCGGTGATCCCGTTCGAAGGCCCGGATTCCTTCTATCGCAGTCTGCGCCGGACCGAGGGGTACCCGGTGCGGATGGTGCGGTTCGAAACAGGCGGGCATGGCACGCCGATCCGCATGACGGACTGGCGCGACATGATCAACTGGATGTTGAGCGTGCGTCTTCCCGGTTAGCCGTTGTAGCGGGCGAGGGTCGCTTCGGTTCCGTCAGCCCACAATGCCCCGAGCGCCCTGGCGAAGGTGGCGGAGAATTCCGGGTTCTGGCCGAGATCGCCGAAAATATCGTGCATGGACAGCCACACGGAAGGATTGTCGCGCGCGGCAAGCGCGTTCTCGGTCAAGCGGCCGGCGGCGATATCATCGATCTTGATCGGATTCCCCTTCTCGTCCGTGCCGGCGCAGTATCGGCACCAGAGCGCCACTTCCAGCGCCAACCCGTCGACCGACTGGCCGGCGGCGAGCCGTGCGGCGGCGGTCGGCAGGATGAATTTCGGCTGGCGGTTGGAGCCGTCGAGGCAAAGGCGCGGGATCGTGTCGCCGATGGCCGGATTCGAGAAACGCTCGACGATCTTGTGGTAGTAGCCTTCGAGGCTGACGCCGGGAATTTCAGGCACGGTCGGGATGATCTCGGTGAATTCCAGCTTCTCCAGGAAGCCGGTGACGAGCGGATTTTCCATCGCTTCATGGACATAATGGATGCCCATCAGTCCGGCCGGATAAGCGATCGTCGCGTGACCGCCATTGAGGATGCGCAGTTTCATCAGTTCATAGGGCGCAACATCCTCGACGAACTCCACGCCGACCGTCTCGAGGGCCGGGCGTCCCTGCGGGAAGTTGTCCTCCAGAACCCATTGGCGGAAGGGTTCGCACACCACTGGCGCGGCATCGTCGATGCCGAATTTATCGGCGACGAGCGCGATCTCGCGCGGTCCCGTGGCCGGCGTGATGCAATCGACCATGCCGCATGGAAAGGCGACATTGTCCGCGATCCAGTCATGCGCGTCGTCATCGCGTCCCCTGGCGAGGCCCAGAACCGCATTGCGGGCGACATGGCCGTTCTCGGGCAGGTTGTCGCATGACATGACGGTGAAGGGCGGCACGCCGGTTTCGCGGCGGCGCATCAGCGCGGCGATGATCAGGCCGAAGACCGTCGTCGGCCTGGCCGGATCGGCGGCATCCGCCACGATGTCGGGGTGCGATGCATCGAACCCGCCGGTCTCGGCGTCGACGAAATAGCCACCCTCGGTCACGGTCAGCGAGACGATGCGGATTTCCGGGCTCGCCATCCGGGCGATCAGGCTTTCCGGATCCACCTCGGTGAAATCGATCATCGCGCCGCTGATCGTTGCCGAGAAGCCGTCCGGATCGAGTTCGACAACCGTCGTCAGCCAATCCTGCGGCTCCAGCCGGGCGCGCATCGCTGCATCATAGGGCTTCACGCCGGCGCCGACGATTGCCCAGTCCCGGTTTTTGCCGCTTTCGAACAGGCGGTGAAGATAGATCGCCTGGTGGGCGCGGTGGAAATTGCCGACACCGATATGGACGATGCCCGGCGACAGGTCCGCTCGCGCATAGCCCGGCTTGGTGACGTTGCCGCCAATGGCGGAAAGGTTGGAAAGAGAGAGCTTTGTAATCATGACCTTCAGCTCATCCAGTTGCCGCCGTCCACATTGTAGGTCTGGGCGACGATGTATTCGGCCTCGTCCGAGGCCAGGAAAACGGCCATTCCGGTCAGATCCTCCGCGCGGCCCATGCGGCCGTAGGGGACGGCTTCGCCGACCTCCTTGCGCTTCTGGCCGGGGGCCTTGTGCTCATATTTGGCGAAGAAGGCGTCGACGCCGTCCCAGTGCTCGCCGTCCACCACGCCAGGGGCGATCGCGTTCACATTGATACCGTGTTCGATCAGGTTAAGGCCGGCGGACTGGGTCAGGCTGATGATGGCGGCCTTGGTCGCGCAATAGACCGCGACCAAGGCCTCGCCCCGCCGTCCCGCCTGGCTCGCCATGTTGATGATCTTGCCGCCGCCGCCCCGCTCGATCATGTGGCGCGCAACGGCCTGCAGCGTAAAAAGCGTGCCGGCGACGTTGATCTCGAAAACGCGGTCATAGTCCTCACGCCGGATCTCGACGATCGGGGCGGCCGTGAAGAGCGCGGCGTTGTTGATCAGGATGTCGATGCGGCCGAAAGCGTCGATGGTCTTCGCGACCGCGGCATCGATCGAGTCCTGCTTCGTGACATCCATCTCGATCGCGATGGCGCCGCTGCCGAGTTCGGCGGCCGTTGCCTGGGCGCCCTTGAGATTGATATCCGCGATGGCGACGGAAGCTCCTTCGCGCAAATAGGCTTCGGCGAACGCCTTGCCGATGCCGCGCGCGGCGCCGGTGATCAGCGCCGACTTGCCCTCCAGACGTTTCATCCGATTCTCAGGCCCTGCCGATCGAAGCGATGGATCTTGTCGGCCTGTGGGGTCAGGAAGATCGTGTCGCCGCGATTGAGACCGACTTCGCCGCTCGCCCTGACGGTCAGCGCGTCGGCGAGACCGGTTCCGGTGATGTGGAAGAAGGTGTCCGAGCCGAGATGCTCCGACACGCCGACGGTGCCGCGCCACGGTCCTTCGTTTTCCGAGACGTCGATATGCTCCGGCCTGATCCCGATCGTGTGCGCGTCGTGTTTCTCCGCCTCGGCGCCCTCGATGAAGTTCATCTTCGGCGAGCCGATGAAGCCGGCGACGAACAGGTTGCGCGGCGTATGGTAGAGTTCGAGCGGCGAACCGACCTGTTCGATCACGCCGGCCTGCAGCACCACGATCTTGTCGGCCATGGTCATGGCTTCGACCTGGTCATGGGTGACGTAGATCATGGTCGTCTTCAGGCGCTTGTGGAGTTCCGATATCTCCAGCCGCATGCCCACGCGCAAGGCGGCGTCCAGGTTCGACAGGGGTTCATCGAAGAGGAAGGCCGCCGGTTCGCGGACGATAGCGCGACCGATCGCGACGCGCTGGCGCTGGCCGCCGGAGAGCTGGCCCGGCCGGCGGTCGAGATAGGGCGTCAGATTGAGCACCTCGGCCGCATTCGTAATGCGTTTTTCCTGCTCGGCGGGTGAGACCTTGGCCATGCGCAACGGAAAAGCGATGTTCTTGCGCACCGTCATGTGCGGATAGAGCGCGTAAGACTGGAACACCATCGCCAGGCCGCGTTTGGCCGGCGGTATGGCGGTGGCGTCGGAGCCGTCGATTTCGATGACGCCGCCGGTCACGTCCTCGAGCCCGGCAATCAGGCGAAGGAGCGTGGATTTGCCGCAACCGGAGGGGCCGACGAAGACGACGAACTCGCCGTCGTTGATTTCCAGGTCCAGCGGCGGGATGACGGTCACGTCGCCGAAGGACTTCTTGACCTGCTTGAGTTGAATGCGTCCCATCTGTCGCTCCTCACTTCACCGCGCCGAAGGTCAGGCCCCGGACGAGTTGTTTCTGGCTGAACCAGCCCATGATCAGGATTGGCGCGATCGCCATCGTCGAAGCCGCCGAAAGCTTCGCGTAGAACAGGCCCTCGGGGCTGGAATAGCTGGCAATGAACGCCGTGAGCGGAGCCGCCTTGGCCGCCGTCAGGTTGAGGGTCCAGAAGGCTTCGTTCCAGGCAAGGATCACGTTCAGCAGAACCGTGGAAGCCATGCCCGGGATCGCCATCGGCGTCAGTACGTAGAGGATTTCCTCGCGCAGGCTCGCCCCGTCCATGCGGGAGGCTTCGAGGATCTCGCCCGGGATTTCCCTGAAGTAGGTGTACAGCATCCACACGATGATCGGCAGGTTGATCAGCATCAGGACGATGACAAGGCCTATACGGGTGTCGAGGATGCCCAGCCTGATGAAGAGCAGGTAAATCGGGTAGAGAACGCCGACTGCCGGCAGCATCTTGGTGGAGAGCATCCACAAAAGGATGTCCTTGGTGCGCTTGGACGGCACGAAGGCCATCGACCAGGCGGCGGGCACGGCGATGATCAATCCCAGGATCGTCGAGCCGACGGCGAGGATCACCGAGTTGAAGAAGTGCTTGGCGTAGTCCGAGCGCTCCTGCACCACTCCGTAGTTCTCCAATGTCCAGCCGGAGGTTAGGACCTCGATCGGCGTCCGGATCGCGTCGCCTTCCGCCTTGAAGGACAGGATGATGATCCACAGGATCGGGAAGAAGATCAGCAGTCCGATCCCCCAGGCAATGATCGTGTTGATGGTCTTGCGTTGTTTTGTGACTGCGCGGGCCATGGCGTTATCTCCTCACGCGTCCAGGTTCTTGCCGACGATGCGCATCAGGAAGATCGCAACGATATTGGCGAGGATGATGGCGTAGACGCCGCCGGCGGACCCCAGTCCGACATTCTGGCTCTCCAGCACGCGCTGGTAGATCAGGTAGGTCAGCGTCCGTGTGCCGAAGGCACCGCCGGTGGTGACGAAAATCTCCGCGAAGATCGACAGAAGGAAGATCGTCTGGATCAGGATCACGATGGTGATCGCGCGGGCGAGGTGAGGTAGTACGATGTAGAAGAAACGCGAGGTGACGGGCGCGCCGTCCATCTCGGCGGCCTCGAGCTGTTCGCTGTCGAGCGACTGGATGGCTGTCAGCAGGATAAGCGTCGCGAAGGGAAGCCACTGCCAACTGACGATCATGATGATCGACTGTAGCGAGGCCTGGCTCAGCCATTCGACCGGGGTCGCGCCAAAGAACCGCCAGACATGCGCCAGAAAGCCGTTGCCGGGATCCATGAACAGGTTTTTCCAGACCAGTGCGGATACGGTAGGCATGACGAAGAAGGGCGCGATAACGAGGATACGCACGACGCCTTGGCCCCACATCGGCTGATCCAGCAGCATTGCCAGAAAAATGCCGAGGACCACGGTGATGACCAGCACGCCGCCGACGATCACCAAGGTGGTCAGGACGCTGGGCCAGAAGGAACTGGCCGAGACGAAGCGCACGTAGTTTTCGAACCCAACCCATTTAAGCCCGTCGCCCAGTGAATCGCCCCTGAGCGGCAGGTATCTCTTGAACGAGAAGAAGAGCGTCATCGCCAGCGGGACGAGCATCCATCCCAGAAGCATGACCACGGCCGGCGCCATCATCAGGCGGGCTGCGGAACGGGAATGCTGGGTAGCCATGGACACACCTCCTCCATTGACGGGAAAACCCGCCGGGAACGGTACTACGGACGGTTTATCGGGTTAGAGCCGGAGGGCGGCCATTGGCCACCCTCCGGTCGGGAGGCGACTTAACGGTAGCCAGCGGCTTCCATTGCGTCGTTAGTGATAGCCTGTGCCTTGGCGAGCGCCTCGTCGACGGTCTGCTGACCGGCGTAGACGGCCGAGAACTCCTGGCTGACCTCGGTCGCGATGCCAGCGAATTCCGGAATGGCGACGAACTGGACGCCGACATAGGGAACCGGATCGACAGTCGGGTTCTGCGGATCGGCCAGGTTGATGGATTCAAGCGTCATCTTCGCGAACGGGATATCCTTGTAATTCGGATTCTCGTAGAGCGAGGTGCGGGCGCCCGGAGGCACGTTGGCCCAGCCTTCATTCTCGGCAACGAGCTCGATGTAGTCTTTCGAAGTTGCCCATTCGATGAACTGCTTGGCGGCGTCTACTTTCTGCGAACCGGCCGGAATGGCCAGCGCCCATGCCCAAAGCCAGTTGGCGCGCTTGTCGACACCCTCGTGGTTCGGCGCCAGCGCGAATCCGACCTTGTCCGCAACGGTGGAGTCGTCCGGATTGGTCACGAAGGATGCCGCGACGGTCGCATCGATCCACATTCCGCATTTGCCCTGCTGGAAGAGCGACAGGTTTTCGTTGAAGCCGTTGGTCGCGTAACCGGCAGGACCGGATTCCGTCATCATGTCGACGAAGAAGGTCAGCGCTTGCTTCCATTCAGGCTGGTCGAACTGGGCGTTCCAGTCCTCGTCGAACCAGCGGGCTCCAAACGAATTGCCGGTCACGGTGATGAAGGCGCCGCCTTCGCCCCAGCCGGCCTTGCCGCGCAGGCAGATGCCGTTGATGTCGTTGTCACGGTCGGTCATCGCCGCCGCTGCCTCGCGAATGAATTCCCAGGTCGGGCCTTCCGGCATTTCCAGGCCGGCCTTCTCCATCAGGTCGGTGCGATACATGATCATGGAGCTTTCGCCGTAGAACGGCGCGGCATAGAGCGTACCGTCGGCGGACAGGCCGCTGCGCATTGCGGGCAGGATGTCGTCGACGTCGTAGTCGTCCGACAGATCGTCGAGCGGAACCAGCCAGTCGTTCGCGCCCCAAATCGGGGTTTCATACATGCCGATGGTCATGATGTCGAAAGCACCGCCCTTGGTGGTGATGTCGGTCGTGACGCGCTGGCGGAGAACGTTTTCCTCAAGCGTGACCCATTCCACGGTATGGCCGGTCTTCTCGGTGAAGTCGTCGGTCAAACCCTGCATGCGGATCATGTCGCCGTTGTTGACCGTGGCGATCGTCAGCGTCTCCGCAGAAACCCCGGAAACGAAAAGCGACAGCGCGGACGCGCCCAGGAGGGCGCGGGTAAGCATTTTCATGATTTTCCTCCCAATGCCCGTGATGGGCAATTGCTATTAATACGGGCAAATACTCACATTGGAAGGCGCGCAAGTCAAGCGGGCGCTGGAGCAGAATCTTGCCCCTGCAGCCCCATTTGAAAAATTACCGAATTGAATCAGATCGTTGGATGAGGAAGCTCGTGCTCAATGCTTGAGCAGGAGTTCCGCGGTATGTTCGTTTGTGATCAGGCAGTTGATCAGCTTGCCGACTATCGCGCTCTTTATCGCTGCCACCTTGGCTTCTCCGGCGGCTATTCCGTATACCGGATTCGGCGGATCGACCACGAGCGGAGCGCTGTTGACGTGGTCATTTATGAGGCCATCGATGACCTTTCCGTTCTTGTCGTAGATCCAGCTCGTGATCTCGCCGACCGCTCCGGCATGCGTCAGCGCCCGGAGCTCGTCATGGGTCAGAAATCCGTCGATGAAGATCGGTGCATTCATGTCCATGTTTCCGACACCGACAAATGTGACATCGGCCTGGCGCGCCAGTTCAAGAATGCTGTGGACCGGTTCCTGGTTGTGCAGGATACGCCGTTGTTCCGTAGAGCGCGCATGCACAGGCAGCGGCATCGGATAGTGCTTTGCGTTGACACGCTCTGCCATCCGAATGACCACGTTATAGGCTGTCGCAGAGCCATCCATCATCATGTTGCCGAGCAGCGAGACGATTGAGTGCTGCGGACAATCCATCGGAGGCAATTGCTCGACGCAGGCGCGCAGCGCTCGGCCGGTGCCGATTGCGATGATCTTGGGATGCTGCGATTTCAGGACGCGTTCCATCTCCGCCGCACCCGCTTGGGCGATGCCGACGATGGAGGACGGCGCATCCGGATCGCTCGGTACGACTTCGCATTTCTTGAGGCCGAATGTCTCGGTCAGTCGCGCGCTCAACTCCATGCAATGCGCGATGGGGTGGTCGAGGCGCACCTTGATCAGCCTTTCGCTGACCGCGAGCGACACGAGACGCTGCGCCGACTGGCGTGATACGCCGAGCTTGCGGGCGATTTCATCCTGCGTGTTTCCGGCGACATAATAGAGCCAGCCGGCGCGCGCCGCATCGTCCAGACGGCTGCTTTCATTTTCTATCCTGCTAGCCATGATGCGTTCCCGCCGACCCGTCCCGTTTCTTCAGATGAGGCGCCATTTCAAAGAATTGCGTCCATTTGTCAAAAACCGTCAGCGTTCCGCCATGGTCGAGGTCGTCGCGGGGAATGCCGTGCAGGTGACTGCCGCCGATGAAGCGCCAGACCGGCATGCCCGCTTCCTGGGCGGCGAAGATGCCCGGCATCGAATCCTCGATGACCAGGCAGCGCGACGGCGTGACGCCCATGGCATCGGCGACAAACAGGAAGAGATCCGGCGCCGGCTTGCCGTTTTTCACCTGCGAGGCGGTGAACAGCCGGTCGCTAAAGAAGTGCGACAATCCGGTAAGGACGAGCGAGCGGCGAGCGCGCTTCGGGCTCGAACTGGTCGCGACGCAGGAGGCGACGCCGAGCTTGTCGATCACCGTCTCGACGCCATGAACGGATTGCAGTTCCGTCTCGAATGCTTCCAGCAGATCGCTTCGGTATTGCTCCTCGAAATCGGAATCGAGGTCGAGACCGTAGGAGATGCGCACCTCCGCCGCGACCTTCGTCCAGGAGCGGCCGAGGAAATGCTTCTGGACATAGGGAAAATCCACATGCACCCCGACGCGTCCCAACTGGGCGATCAGAATACGCGCGCTGATGACCTCGCTGTCGATGAGCACACCATCGCAGTCGAAGATCACAAGGTCGATTGGCGTCATTGCAGCCGCACGCGTGGCCATCCTTACCTCCTGCCTCTTGTGCCGCCTCTTGCTAGCAGATTAAGCGGGAGATCGGTCATGTCGTTTGTTTGACAGAACCGATCGCGGCAACCTCACGAGCGCGGCTCACTGTCTTCCTGCGGGGGGTCGCACATACCCGTCAGAATATTTGACCTCTACAGGTCTTATCGTTTTTCGGACGGCTCCGTGTTCGGAGAAGGGGTATTCGTAAAGGCCGCATATCTGACACGGTTCCAGCATTCCGCATTTGTCCTTCCAGCATTTTACGTCATGCCTGAAGGCGAGTGCCACTCTCTCCAAATGGGCGGCCGTCGAACTCTTGAGAAGAATGAGTTCCCCCGGTTCTGCCGTCTCTCGCAAATATTCGAAGGTATCCTTGGCCGACAGTTTCTCGACAATGCGGCCGGACTCGATGTCATCCTCGCTGGCCCGGTGACGATGGGCATGTTCGCCCACCATGATCACCTGATCCGCGACGCCCGCCGCCAGCGCATAGGCTTCGCGATGCGCTTTCTTGGCGCTGCCGCGATAGTCGCCGATCATCCCGAGGACGATTCTCTTGCGGCGATAATCCGCCGCGCTCACCAGATCTGTCGCGGTATCGAGAGTTCCAAGCGGCGCCTTGACCGTGTCCAGGACGAAGGTGGGCCCACCCTCTACCGCAAAGATTTCGCAGCGATTGACGGCGGGCGTGAAGGTTTTCAGCGTCACCAGAATTTTCTCGATGGCTACACCGCATTCCATCGCAACGGCGAAAGCGGCGGCAATGTTCGCCCAGTAGTGCCGGCCATTAAGCCCCGAGGTGATGCGAAACTCGCCTTGCTTGCATTTGATCGTCAACTCAAGCGGACCGGGGAGGCGCTGTTGGACCTCGGTGACGCGATAATCGGCGTCATTCTCAAGTCCGAAGGTGACGACACGTTCCTGGGTGCGCCCCGCCATACCCATGACGAGTTCGTCATCGGCGTTCAGTACTGCCAATCCGCCCTTGGCGACAGCTTCGACCAACGAACCTTTTTCGGCGGCCACGCCCTCCCTGGTTCCGAATTGCGATTTGTGTTCGAGCCCGACAAAGGTGACCACCGCGATGTCTGGCTGGATCGCCGCTGCGGTTGCCGCGAGATTGCCGGGCCGGTCGGCGCCCGTTTCCACGACCAGGAAGTCGTCATGCCGATGCGTCGATACCACCGCGCGGGCGCAATCCACCAGCGTATTCGCATATACCTGGATCCGGGTATTGTAGCTGGATTGCAGCATTTCCGCGATCAGCATCGTCGTGGTGGTCTTGCCCGAACTCCCGGTTACCGCGACGACCTTTGCGTGGATGAAGGGCCGCTTTGCCTTCGCCATGCGGGCGAAGAAGTTTCGCCTGATCTTTCTTCGCAACGGTCGTGTCGCGGTACGGATACGACCTTTCTTGCTGAAAATGCCTTTCATGAAGCCTGCTGCCTTTGGCGTGTTTGCCCAACACATCGATGCTGAAAAAATCGACGGGAAGTCTCCCGAAACCAATGCCCTCGTTAAAATCCGAACGCAAACGAAAGACGTCACATGCGGATGGGACGCCGAACTAAGTTTTGGAAAATTTTGGGAAAAACCTTGGCACGCCCTAGGGGAGTCGAACCCCTCTTTCCAGAATGAAAATCTGGCGTCCTAACCGATAGACGAAGGGCGCGCATCAAGGTCCGGGGTCTATAAAAACATTCGCGGTGATCCGCAAGCCCGTTTGCAGTGTCTTTTTCGGATTTTTTTCGAGGTCGTTGAAGGCAGCGCGCGGGGCGGGAGAAAAACTGTCGGTCACCCGCGCCCGGACTCCGACAAGTCCGGTGTGGCACTCACATTTCGAGAGAGAAAAACGCTACTTTTTGCGCCTGCAGCGCCAGTTCCAGTCGCGTTGCGGACCGATATCGATATGGACCGATTCCGTATGGCAGTAGGTGCCGACGCCGCCGCGTCCCGGCATCGACCGGAGGTATTCCGCAAGCTGCGTTTTCGTCACACCCTGAATCTGGATATCCGCCGCGGAGCAATACATGTGCAGCGAGTTGGACGAGCCGCTCGCCTTCTTGTTGCGGGTCGGACTGCGGTAGCCGGAGGTGACGATCACGTCGCGCCCGTAATGACGTTCGACTTTCTTCAGGACGCGGACGAGCGCGGGCTTGAGGCAGGCAACGTCCACGCTTTGCGTTTGCGTCTTCAGGCCGTTCGGAGCGAGGCGGGCCAGCCCGGCAGCAGAGGCGAGGCGGATCGGAGCGCTCTCCATATCGTCCTCGTCGGCCGTTTCGGATTTCAGTCCGAGCGCCCGCTCGCGGTCGACGCCCGGCAGGCTTGACGCACCGGCGGAGGCAATCACCGGACGCTTTGCGGGGGCGTTGCCGCCGGAAGGCGAACTCCACAACTCGGCCCGGGTGTCATTGCCGGCAACCGGGGCGGGCGGGATAAGCGCATTGGCGTTTGCAGAGCGGTTATTCGAAAAGAGCGCCAAAAGGCTGCCGGTGCGTTTTGCCAGACCGGAAACCGGCGGGCGCGGCGCGGGCGCGCTCGGTTGGCCTGCGGCCGAATAGATGCGCGCAGTCGCCGGATCGATCGCATTCGGCTGTTCGCCGCCGGTCGGTTCGATGGCGGCGACCTGGTTTTCCGCCGCGTTTTGCGAGAATGCGTCGGCTCCGGTCGATCCGGCCTCGGCGACGTCCGGCGCGCCTGGCGGCGTGATCGGAACGGCCTGTGTTTCGAGATCGGTGGAGCCGGTGATCAGATATTCGGGCGGGCGAGGGACGTCGCCCACATCCTCATCGGCATAGGCGAAGGTCTGAGCGGCATCGGGAATCTGGATGGCGGAGGTGTCGAGCGCCGACGCCATACAGCCGCTGAGGCTCGTGGCGGCGACCAACATGGCCAGCCACCGCATATGTCTGCCTGCACGGCTTTCAGCGTCGTTTCCGGTCAATTTCCCCGCCTAGTCCCCAATTCTCGCTGCCGGGCATCTTTAGCCATCATTGCGGTGAATGGAAAGTTACCAGCAAACCGCGTGATTCCACAAATGCACGGGAGCATCCCCATGCCCGGCTAGTGGCCAATTCGGGCCAAAAGATGGTTCGCCGGCCTGCGGCGAAGCAGCCGTCACCACGAACCGGTATTCTCCATGGACGCCCAAGGCTCGGCTTTCGGCAAGGCCTCGCCTTTCTGCAGGAGCTCGATGGAAATGCCGTCGGGAGACCGCACGAACGCCATGTGGCCGTCGCGCGGCGGGCGGTTGATCGTGACGCCCCCATCCGCCAACCGCTGGCAGGTCTCATAGATATTGTCGACGGCATAGGCGAGGTGGCCGAAATTGCGGCCGCCCTGATATTCTTCCGGATCCCAGTTGTGGGTGAGCTCCACCATGGGCGCGCCGCCGGCTTCGGCCAGTTCCTTGTCGTCAGGCGCGGCGAGGAAGATCAGCGTGAACCGTCCGCCCTCGTTTTCGATGCGCCGGACTTCGACGAGGCCGAGCTTGTTGCAATAGAAATCGAGCGACTGGTCGACGTCATGGACCCTGACCATGGTGTGCAGATAGCGCATTGGGTACTCCTTCTTTCGCTGTTTTTCTAATGCTTCGCGCCAATTGGACAAGGGGTTTTCGCAAGGTTCCGCAGGGTACGGTCTGTGTAAAATTGCAAGGATATGTGCAAAACCAAGTTTCTGCCTTGTGGTGTTTCGATTGGGCGATGGTATCCTTCCCGAGAGAATCACAGTCGTTTTTATCGGGACACAAGCACGACTCATGGGGGACAAGGCATCAACGGCAGCGAGCCTGGGACGGGCCGGCGCACGGTCCGAGACCCCGGACGTCGTCGAGATTTCGGGTACGATCAAATGGTTCGACGTGGCCAAGGGTTTTGGCTTCGTGGTGCCTGACGAGGCGGCGCTCGGCGATGTCATGCTGCATGTCACCTGCCTGCGCCGCGACGGCTATCAGACGGCGCTCGAAGGCGCGCGGATCGTCTGCCAGGCAAAACAGGGAGACCGCGGCCTGCAGGCCTTCCATGTCGTCTCGATGGACAATTCGACGGCCGTTCATCCCGGTGAAACCGAGCAGAAGACCCATGTCCAGGTCACGCCGACAAGCGGCCTGGAACGCGTCATCGTCAAATGGTTCAATCGCACCAAGGGCTTCGGCTTCGTGACCCGGGGCGAGGGGACCGAGGACATCTTCGTCCACATGGAAACGCTGCGCCGTTTCGGGCTGACGGAACTGCGGGCCGGGCAGGTCGTGATCGTACGGTTCGGCGATGGCGACAAGGGCCTCATGGCGGCCGAGATTTATCCCGATCTCGGCACACAATTGCCATCATCGCACTGATGATTTCCGCCGGTTGAACGGACCGGATTTATGAAAAACCTCATTCGCATCTCCCTCGCGTTGTTTCTGGGCGCGTCCCTGGTTTCCGCGACCGCTTTGGGCGTGGCCCATGCGCAGGAAGCCGCGGCCAATGCGCCCATGCTGTTGCCGGTCGACGAGACGCCGTTGACGATCGAGCGGGACGGCGAGGCCATCGCGGCCTTCGATATCGAAATCGCCGACGATTCGTCCGAACGCTCGCGGGGGCTGATGTTCCGCACGGAGTTTCCTGATGACCGGGCGATGCTGTTCGTCTTCGAGAAAAGCCGTCCCGTCGCGTTCTGGATGCAGAATACGCCGCGGCCGCTCGACATGCTGTTCATTCGCGCCGACGGAGAGGTGGAAAGCATTGCCCTCGATACGACGCCGTTCTCCACCGCGTCCGTTCCGTCGCAGGGATCGGTCCTTTACGTGCTCGAGATCAATGCCGGACTGACGGAGAAGCTAGGGCTGCAGCCCGGCGACCGCGTCGTCCATCCGATAATTTCGGGCGGAGCCGGATAGAGAGTTGCCGAGAAAACCGAGCCGTTGTATGCGGGTCGGGTCCGCGATTGCCCGTGGTCTGATTTCGGAGCGTAGCGCAGCCTGGTAGCGCATCTGGTTTGGGACCAGAGGGTCGCAGGTTCGAATCCTGCCGCTCCGACCAGCCCGGGCATGCGGGAGAGGAATTGAGAAGAGAGGCCGCTCGTGACCGCCCGCATCTACAGCCCTTCGAAGACAGCGATGCAATCCGGCAAGGCCAAGACCGGCCTTTGGATCCTCGAATTCGATCGCGATACGCCGCGCACCGTCGAGCCCCTGATGGGCTATACGTCCTCCGCCGATCCGCTGGCCCAGATCCGGCTGAAATTCGAGAGCCGGGACGAGGCGATCGCCTATGCGGAGAAGCACGGGATCGCCTATCGGCTCGACGAGCCGAAGGACACCAAGCGCCGCGTCATCTCCTATTCCGACAATTTCAAGTACGACCGCAAATATCCCTGGACGCATTGAAACCGGAATGCGCTTGACCGCACCGTGTGGCGCGGCCAAGACGTATACCGCACGGCCCCGTAGCTCAGCTGGATAGAGCACCGGCCTTCTAAGCCGATGGTCGCAGGTTCGAATCCTGCCGGGGTCGCCACACTTGGCTCAGAAGAGTGGATTTCATGCGGATTGGGATCGCCCGACCGATCTCGCGGTGGCCGTCACTTGGGACTTGTCACCGAAACGGGGTCGCTCGCCGGGAACGTGTCCTCCAGCCCTTCGTCCAGCTGATCCTCGCGCTCGGACCGCCGCTCGGCGGCGGATCGCGCCGCTTCTTCCGCCTCCTCGCGTGAAGCGAAGGCCGCTGAGCGATTGCTGTCGATCACGTAACGCCAGCCTTCTTTTTCCTCGATAATATCATAATCGATATCAGCCATTGCCATTCTCCTTGGTTGTCAGGGAAAACGGCTTGCCGGACGTGGAGTTCCAAGTCCGGCGGCCATTCTTTCAGTCGAGGGTCAGGCCGATGCTGCGGCTTCCAGGCCCTGTGCGAGATCGGCGATGATGTCGGCCGCATCCTCGAGCCCGATCTGCAGGCGGATGACCTCGCCGCCATAGTCGCGGGCGGAAACCGTCCGGTCTGCCAGCGAAACCTGCGCGGCGAGGCACTCGTAGCCGCCCCAGGACGCGCCGAGACCGAAGATTTCCAGCGCATTCAGGAAAGCGTGGGCCTGCTTTTCCCCGCCGTTGAGGACGATCGAGAAAAGCCCGCTCGCGCCGCCGAAATCCCGTTTCCAGATCGCGTGGCCCGGATGGCTTTCGAGGCCCGGATGCAGCACGCGCGCGACGCCGGACTGGTTTTCCAGCCAGCGCGCGACCTCGAAGGCGGTGGCCTGGTGGCGTTCGAGGCGTACGCCCATGGTGCGAAGACCGCGCAGAACCTGATAGACATCGTCCGGCCCGGCGCAGGTGCCGAGCGTCAGATAGGCGTTCCACAAAGTCTCCCAGCAGGCTTCGTTGGCCGACACCGTGCCGAGCAGGACATCCGAATGGCCGCCGGGATATTTCGTTGCCGCGTGGATCGAGATGTCGACGCCATGGTCGAGCGGTTTGAAATAGACCGGCGTTGCCCAGGTGTTGTCGAGCATCGTCACGATCCCCGCTTCGCGCGCGACGGCGGTGACTGCCGGGATGTCCTGCATCTCGAACGTGTTCGAACCTGGCGTCTCCGTGAAGATCAGCTTCGTGTTCGGCTTCAGCAGATCACGGATGCCGGCTCCGATCTCCGGATCGTAGTATTCGACCTCGACGCCGAGGCGCTGCAGCATCGTGTCGGCGAAACGGCGCGTCGGGAAATAGATCGTATCGACAAAAAGAGCGTGGTCGCCCGCAGACAGGAAGGCGAGCAACGGTACGGTGATCGCCGCGAGACCGGACGGCACGATGATCGTTCCGGCGCTGCCTTCCAGTTCGTTGACGGCAGCGGCCAATGCATCGCTGGTCGGCGTGCCTCGGGTCCCGTAGGTGTAGCGCTGCTTGCGGGCTTTCATCGTCTGCGCGTCGGGAAACAGGACCGTGGAACCATGCACAACCGGTGGATTGATGAAGCCGTGATAATCGCGCGGATTGTAGCCGCTATGGGCCAGCAGCGTGTTGATTCCTTTGGTGCCTTTTCCCGTCGGGCGGTTCATTTCAGCGTGCTCCGGTGTTTGTGTCATTCGAAGGGGTGTTCGATTTCTTGCCAATAGGCAAGGAAGGCGGTACTCGCCCGGGACGATCTCACGCAATATGATTTCCATGGATGCGCTGAAAATAGTCACGCCGAAGGTCAGAAAAGCGGCAAACGGAACGGTCAGCGTCGTTCGCAACCTCTATGGTCGGGGCGACGCGACGGTGAGGCGTCTGCGGTATCGTTTGACGCGTCCGGTCCCGGCCGGCGTCCCCCCGGTGTGGACCCGCGAGTTGACGCAAATCGTGCTCCTTTCGGTCTTCGCGACCCTCTTTGCGGCGGTCTTCGATCCCTATTTCCGTCCGTTTGCGGGGCCGGCGCCGAATGTGGTGCTTCAGTTCCTGCGCGACATCACGGACGTCGCCAAATCGGGCTGGTACATCGTGCCCGCGATCATAGTGATAGCGATCATCGGACTGCTGGACTGGAGCGCACTTCGACACGCCACGCGCCGCGCCCTTTTGAACGCCTATGGTCAGGCGGCCTTCATCCTGGCATCCGTCGCCGTCCCGGGAATCGCGATCAACATCGTCAAGCAGTTCGTCGGCCGCGCGCGCCCGGGGGTTGTCGAAACGGCCGGAATCTATGGATTCTCGCCCTTCGCGTTCGATCACGCCTATCAGAGTTTCCCGTCCGGCCACGCAACGACAGCCGGATCTCTCGCGATGATCTTGATGCTCTGGCATCCAGGGATTCGCATGCCTCTGTTTCTCGCAATGTTCATGCTGGCCTGCGGCCGGATTCCGGCCGGGGCGCATTATCCGTCGGACGTGGTGGCCGGCTTTTCGATCGGGGCGATCGTGACGCTGATATTCGCGCGATGGCTCGCACGCCGCCGCGCCGTCTTCCGGTTTCGCGGCGATGGGCAGTTTCCGGAGCTGATCGAAAAATAGGCAAAAGCGCCTTTTCGAAGCGCTGTGAATCATTCCGGTAACGTTTCAGAAATAATTCATTTACCCTTGACGCTATTGCCAAATTGGCTTTGTCTTCCGTTGTGGAGGGAGGCATCGGTGGCGTTTTCGCGAGAAACGCCGCCAGTTGAGAGCTTTGTTTAGGCTCCGGTGAACCGATGCTCGTGCCCATCTGTAGTAACGTGAGCAACGAGAGGTTGAACTCTATGAAAAAATTTATGCTGACCGGCGCGCTTGGCGCAGCTGCCCTTGTATTCGCAGGCGCGGCGGCCTCGGCGGCGACGCTGGATGACGTGAAGGCAAAGGGATTTGTTCAGTGCGGCGTGAGCCAGGGCCTTCCGGGATTCTCCAATCCCGATGCGGACGGCAACTGGAGCGGTCTGGACGTGGATCTCTGCCGTGCGGTCGCCGCGGCGATTTTCGGTGACGGCGATGCCGTGAAGTTCACGCCTCTCTCGGCCAAGGAGCGTTTCACCGCTCTGCAGTCGGGCGAAGTCGACGTTCTTTCGCGTAACACCACCTGGACCATGAGCCGCGATACCCAGCTCGGCCTGAACTTCGCCGGCGTCAACTACTATGACGGCCAGGGCTTCATGATCCGCACCTCCATGGACATCAATTCGGCTCTCGAGCTGTCGGGTGCGTCGATCTGCACCAACACCGGTACGACAACCGAGCTGAACGTCGCGGACTATTTCCGCGCCAACAACATGGATTACGAGCTGGTCGCCTTCGAAAAGGCCGACGAGGTCGTGGCCGCCTATGATGCCGGCCGTTGCGACGTTTACACCACGGACGCTTCCGGCCTTTATGCCCAGCGCCTGAAGCTGACCAATCCGGGCGAGCACAAGGTTCTGCCGGAAATCATCTCCAAGGAGCCGCTTGGCCCTGTCGTTCGCCAGGGCGACGACCAGTGGTTCAACATCATCAAGTGGGTCCATATCGCCACGGTGAACGCCGAGGAACTCGGTGTGACGATGGCCAATGTCGAAGAGATGAAGGGCAGCGATAACCCGGCAATCAAGCGCGTACTTGGTACCGAGGGCAATTTCGGCGAGTCCATCGGTCTTGACGCCGACTGGGCCGCCAAGGCGATCAGCGCCGTCGGCAATTACGGCGAGATCTTCGACCGCAATGTCGGTCCGGATACCCCGCTTGGTATCGCGCGCGGCGTGAACGCGCTCTGGACCAAGGGCGGCCTGATGTACGGCCCGCCGATCCGCTAAGCGAAATCAATCTCACCCGGCCGCAACGCGGCCGGGTGAATTTCTTTCCGGTGGGGACATGCCATTACAGATGGCGCGGGAAGCGGTTCGGCTTTTTTCGTTAGCTGCCATGACATGTCCGTCACGACGAGCGGGTGAGTAAGCATATGGCTGTTACCGACGTAACACCGAACGGCTCCGGCGATACCGCGCCGAAGGTCGCTCTTCTCAACAATCCAGAAGTCAGGGGCTGGGTTTTCCAGATCGTCCTGGCCGTCCTGATCGCCTATCTGGCGTTCGCGGGCTGGACGAACATGAACGCGAACCTTCGTGCGGCGGGCATTGCCTCCGGCTGGGGGTTCCTGGGCACAAATGCCGGCTTTGCGATCAGCCAGTCGCTCATAGAGTATAGCCAGGCGTCGTCGACCTATGGACGCGTCTATATCGTCGGGCTTCTCAATACGCTGGCGGTCGCCTTCGTCGGCATTATTTTCGCGACGATCATCGGCTTCATCGTCGGCGTGGCGCGTCTTTCGAAGAACTGGATGGTCAGCCGACTGGCCACCGTCTATGTCGAGAGCCTTCGCAACATCCCGCTGCTGCTGCAGATTTTCATCTGGTATTTCGGTGTTCTCCGCCTGCTGCCGCAGCCGCGCGAGGGCTTCGATTTCGGCCCGCTCGGCCTTTTGAACAACCGCGGCTTTTTCGCTCCGAAACCGGTGTGGGGCGATGGCGCGGAATTCATTCTCTACGCATTCGTCATCGCTTGCGTGATTGCCTGGGCGGTTGGCCGCTGGGCACGCGCGCGGCAAATGGCGACGGGACAGACATTCCCGAGTTTCCTTGTCGGTCTCGGTACGATCGTCCTCTTGCCGCTCGTCGTGTTCTTCGCGATGGGTGCGCCGCTGACCTGGGACATCCCGAAGATGGGTGGTTTCCGGCCGAGCGGCGGCATGACGATCATTCCGGAATATATCGCGATGCTCGTCGCTCTCGCGACCTATACGGCATCGTTCATCGCCGAAATCGTGCGTGCGGGTATCCTCGCCGTCAACAGGGGGCAAACCGAGGCCTCCCACGCACTCGGTCTGCGAAACGGTCCGACCCTGCGGCTGGTGATCATCCCGCAGGCCATGCGCATCATCATACCGCCTCTGACCAGCCAGTATCTCAACCTGACGAAAAACTCGTCGTTGGCGGTCGCCATCGCCTATCCGGAACTGACCTCGGTCTTCGCCGGAACGGCGCTGAACCAGACCGGCCAGGCCGTCGAGATCATCTCGCTGACGATGCTCACCTATCTGACGATATCGCTTGTGACCTCGCTGTTCATGAACTGGTACAACAACCGCGTGGCGCTGGTGGAGAGATAAGACAATGGCCGAACAACACTCCGCAGCCGATATCGCCTTTGTCCGCCATGAAATGCTGCCGCAACAAGACGCGCCGGCCACGTCGAGAGGCGTCGTGGCCTGGTTTCGCGAAAGCCTGTTTTCCTCGATTCCCTATACTATCCTGACCCTCGTTTGCCTTTATGTACTCTGGGTCATCATTCCCCCGCTGCTGAGTTTTCTCCTCACCAACGCGGTATGGAGCGGCGCGGACCGGGCGGTTTGCGCAACCGAAGCCCAGGGCGGCATCCAGCCGGACGGATGGTTCGGTGCGTGTTGGGCCTATGTCGGGGATTACGCCAACCAGTTCATCTACGGCCGCTATCCCAACGCGGAGCAGTGGCGCGTCAACATTGTCGGCATCCTCTTTTTCGGAGGCCTTGCCGGGCTGTTGGTCCCGTCGGTGCCCTACAAGCGCGAAAACATCATTTTTCTCGCGGTAGTCTTTCCGATCGCAGCACTCATTCTCCTGACCGGCGGTCACCTTTCGGTGGGCGGTCTCTATATCCCGCTCGCCATCCTTGCGGTCATCGCACTCGCCGTTCGCTTCCTGTTTGCGAAACTATCGGACTCGGATCCGATTCCCGGGCTGAAGAACGTCGCGTTCTTGTTCGTCGGCCTGTTCGTCCTGCTCTTCATCCTGGGGTTCGATTTCGGCCTGGTCCATGTGGAAACCGAGGTCTGGGGCGGTCTTCTGGTCACCTTGGTGATCGCCGTGACCGGCATCGCTGCATCCTTGCCGCTCGGGATCGCGCTGGCGCTCGGGCGCCGTTCGGCGCTGCCGATCGTCCGCTTCTTTTCGATCGTCTTCATCGAGTTCTGGCGCGGCGTGCCGCTGATCACCGTACTGTTCATGTCATCGGTGATGCTGCCGCTATTCCTTCCGGAAGGCGTCTCCTTCGACAAACTGCTGCGCGCCCTGATCGGTGTGGCGCTGTTCTCGTCGGCCTATATGGCGGAGGTCGTCCGCGGCGGCCTGCAGGCGCTGCCCAAGGGGCAATATGAAGGCGCGATGGCGCTCGGGCTGAACTGGACGCAGATGATGCGCATGATCATCCTGCCGCAGGCCCTGAAACTGGTGATCCCGGGGATCGTCAACACCTTCATCGGCCTGTTCAAGGATACGACGCTCGTCCTGATCATCGGACTTTTCGATTTTCTCGGGCAGATCCAGTCGTCCTATTCAGACCCCGCCTGGGCATCTCCCGTCCAGGCGATGACGGGCTACGCCTTCGCGGCGATTATCTACTGGATCTTTTGTTTCAGCATGTCCCGCTACTCCATGTTCATGGAACGAAAACTCGACACGGGCCACAAACGGTAAGGAAGCACAGTCATGACAGCCGAGAACGCAGCCGAGGAAATCCGCGAGGCCGACCGGACCAAGATGACGGTGTCCGACACCGATGTCGCCGTGGAAATCGTCCAGATGCACAAGTGGTACGGGGATTTCCACGTCCTGCGCGACATCAATCTCAAGGTCATGCGCGGCGAGCGCATCGTCATTGCCGGCCCGTCGGGCTCCGGCAAATCGACGATGATCCGCTGCATCAACCGTCTGGAGGAACACCAGAAGGGCCAGATCATCGTCGATGGCAACGAGCTTACCAACGATCTGAAAAAGATCGACGAGGTGCGCCGCGAAGTCGGCATGGTGTTCCAGCATTTCAACCTGTTTCCGCATCTGACGATCCTGGAAAACTGCACGCTGGCGCCGATTTGGGTCCGCAAGATGCCCAAGAAGGAGGCCGAGGAGCGCGCGATGCACTTCCTCACTCGCGTGAAGATCCCGGAGCAGGCCAACAAATATCCGGGCCAGTTGTCCGGCGGACAGCAGCAGCGCGTCGCCATTGCGCGGTCGCTGTGCATGAATCCGCGGATCATGCTGTTCGACGAGCCGACGTCGGCCCTCGACCCGGAAATGATCAAGGAAGTGCTCGACACGATGGTCGGCCTCGCCGAGGAGGGCATGACGATGCTCTGCGTGACCCACGAGATGGGCTTTGCCCGTCAGGTCGCCAACCGCGTGATCTTCATGGACCAGGGGCAGATCGTCGAACAGAACAGCCCGGAAGAGTTCTTCGACAACCCGCAACATGAGCGCACCAAACTCTTCCTGAGCCAGATCCTGCATTGATGCGTTTCATGCGATGGCTGGCAGCCCTGTTGCTGGCCATCGCGGCGGCGATTGCACTCGGCGCCATCCCCGTACCGGTCGGCGCCCGCGCGGTGGCCGGCGGACAGGACGCTATTCGTATCTACGTCTTCTCCAACGGTTTTCATTCCGACATCGTCTTGCCTGACCGTTACGGCGAGACGCTTTCGCGACTGGGCCTTTCGGCCACGGATTTCCCCGTCGATGCGCAGAGCGTGCGCTATTGGGCCGTCGGCTGGGGATCGCGCACGGCCTATACCAGCCTGCGCCGGGTCACCGACCTGACGCCGGAGATCATCGCCCGGGCGCTCGCGTTCGACGAAAGCGTCATGCATGTCCAGCCGCTCGGAGAAATCACCGGCGGGGAAGGGGCTTACGCGCTCGATCTGGCTTCGGGCGATTACGATCGTCTGATTGCGGCGATACGCCGGTCATTCGCCGATAACACCCAACCGATCGTCGGGATCACACAGGGCTTCGGCGATCGCTTCTACCACGCCAAGGGCCGCTTTTCCGCAATCAGGGGGTGCAATGTCTGGACGGGACGCCGGCTTCGCGAAGCGGGCGTGGGCGTCGGCTTGTGGACCGTTTTCGCGCAATCGCTGGAATTCGGGCTCAGCGGGATTGCAGTTGCTCACTCGGAGATTCGATAGCGATAGAGCCAGTCGAGATCGGAGAAGAACGCAGCGGGTTTGCGCATCGAGAAGTAGAGGTTGCGCGCCTTTCTGCCCAGGCCGCTCTGGTGGTAGACCCAGCGATTGAACTCGGTGCGCTTGGCCACTTTCGCGACCCGACCACGCCGCATTGCGGAGTAGCGCGGAAAGGACTTCGCGGGGTCGTCGGGCTGGTTCCCAATGCATACGCCCGCGGCATAGCCGTCTTCGATGGCCATGGCCGCGCCCTGGGCGGCAAAAGGCTCCATGCCATGGGCCGCGTCGCCGATCAGCAGGATTCGGGCGCTGTGCCAGGAACCGGCGGGGTCGACCGAATTCAGCGGCCAGGTCGTCCAGTTCGCTTTTTCGATGGCCGCAAACCCGTCGATCGACCGCGCCTCATCGAGCAATCGCGCAAGAGGGCCGGCCTCCGCAGATTGGGCCCAGTCGCCTTGTTTCGATGTGCCCGTCGTGATCGCGACGACGTTCAGCGTGTCCGCATTGCGTACGGGATAGGTGACGAGGTGGCCCTTCGGCATCATCCAGGCGGTGACGCATTTGGCGTCTGAATCCGTCGGCGCGATGGCGCGCCACGCAATCCGGCCGGTCGAGCGCGGCTTTGCCGCGTCGCGGACACTCTCGCGCAGTTTCGACCAAATCCCGTCCGCGCCGATCGCGAGACGGGAGACCATGACGGTCTCGCCTTCACCGGAACGCAGGACCGTGGTGACGTGTTCGCCGCTTTCCCGGACCTCGACTACGGCATGGCCGGTCAGGACACGGATTGCCGGATGCGCAACGGCCGCCTGGTAGAGCACGCCGTGCAATGCGGCCCGATGCGCCGTCAGATAGGGAGCGTCCATCCGGTCCAGCCATTCGCGCGTGATCGGCATGTCGAGAAGAATGCGACCGCTGGGCGCGTCACCCAGCCGGATGGAGGAGGGCGTAATCGCTCGCTCGGTCAGGGAGTCGAGGACGCCGAGCGACGAAAGGATGGCGCTTGCATTCGGCGCTACCTGCAAACCGGCGCCAACCTCCGACGGTTCCTCGAATGTATCGGCGATAGCGACTTCGAGGCCGCGCTGGGCGAGCGTGAGCGCCGCCGTCAGCCCGGCAATGCCGGCGCCGGCGATGAAAATATTCGTTTCTTCGGTCAATGCGCCACAATGCCTGTTTGCGGGAATTACGCCTCAGGCCGCGGAACGGGCCTCGAAATTGCAGCCTTCCGGACGGGTTTCTTCCGCGCCGAGCGATACGTTGTAGACATAGAGGGTCGAGCAATAGGGGCAGACCTTCTCGCTCTCGTCGCCCATGTCGAGAAAGACATGCGGATGGTCATAAGGCGGATGCGCGCCAACGCACATGAATTCCTTGACGCCGATCTCGATCTTTGCGTGTCCCGCGTCGTTTTGAAAATGGGGCGTTCCGTGACCTGCCATGGTAAGTCCTGTCTCCAGAGCCTATGTGTTGATGCCGCAGCGCACCCTAGCGTCCCCGATCGGGAATTGGTAGCCAGCAGCCGCATTCGATAGCGGTTCGGTATTCAAACGGATAGAAAGAAGCAATGCCCCTTTTCCAGCACGATAATCTGAATCTCGCTTATTTCGACGAGGGAGAGCCTTCGGGGGATCCCGTGTTGCTGATCCATGGCTTTGCGTCCAACAAGACGGTGAACTGGGTCAATCCGGGTTGGCTGAAGACGCTGGGCGACGCCGGCTATCGTGTCGTGGCGATCGATAATCGCGGCCACGGCGACAGCGACAAGCCGCACGACAGGGAAGCCTATACGCCGGAAATAATGGCGGGCGACGCGGCGGCATTGCTTCGGCATCTGGAGATCGATCGGGCCCATGTGATGGGCTATTCCATGGGCGCGCGGATCACCGCCTTCCTGTCCCTTGCCCAACCGGACATGGTGCGTTCGGCAATCCTCGGCGGTCTCGGGATCGGCATGGTGGAAGGGCTCGGCGGCTGGGAGGGAATCGCGACGGCCTTGCGTGCGCCGTCGATCGACGATGTCTCCGGCGACCGGCCGCGCATGTTCCGCGCTTTCGCCGACCAGACCAGGAGCGACCGGTTTGCCCTGGCCGCATGCATCGAGACCTCGCGCAAGAAGCTGACGCCCGAGCAGGCCGGCGACATCAAGACACCGTCGCTTGTCGCCGTCGGCACCAGTGACGACATTGCGGGATCGCCGCAGGAACTGGCGGAACTGATGCCGAATGCGACAGCGCTGGACATCCCGGGCCGCGATCACATGCTCGCCGTGGGCGACCGCGTGTTCAAGGCGGCGACGCTTGAGTTTCTGGCAGCACATTAACCGGTCTTCAATTCCATTGACGAAACGTTGAAGCGAATTCATTTAAATTCGCCGACCGATACGCTATCTTTCCACCACAACAGACCGGCTGACGGAGGCCACCATGCCGCAGCAGAAGAAATACGCTTCGGGCGCGCAGCTCGAATCGGTTGACCCGATCTGGTACGCAGTGCGCCACGAAGCCGACGCCGCGATTGCCAACGACCGTGCGCTCGGCGCTTTCATGTTGTCGACGGTCATCAACCAGCCCTCTCTGGAAGAGGCGGTGATTCACCGCATTTCCGAGCGGCTCGACCATCCCGACATGCGCTCCGACCTGCTTCGGCAGACCTTTCGCGACATGATGCAGGACGATCGGTCATGGAGCGAGGTCGTGCGGGTCGATCTTCAGGCGGTCTATGACCGCGATCCGGCCTGCACACGGTTTCTGGAGCCGCTGCTTTATTTCAAGGGCTTCCACGCGATCCAGACGCACCGTCTTGCGCATTGGCTCTACCGGCAGGGGCGCAAGGATTTCGCCTTTTATCTGCAGAGCCACTCCTCGTCGGTTTTCCAGACCGATATTAATCCGGTGGCGCGGATCGGAAAGGGCATCTTCCTTGATCATGCAACGGGGCTCGTCGTCGGCGAGACGGCGGTGATCGGAGACAATGTCTCGATCCTGCACTCGGTCACGCTGGGCGGAACGGGCAAGGAAGGCAGCGATCGGCATCCCAAGATCGGCGATGGCGTTCTGATCGGCGCCGGCTCCAAGATCCTCGGCAACATCAAGATCGGCAATTGCAGCAAGGTCGCGGCCGGTTCGGTGGTGCTGAAAGACGTGCCGGAATCCATGACAGTCGCCGGCGTTCCGGCGCGCGTTGTCGGCGGCTCCGGCTGCAGCGAACCGTCCCGGGCCATGGACCAGTTGCTCGAATCGGACTGAGTACGGACCGGAGGGTTTCAACCGGCGGAGGCGGGACGCAAGGCTTGCGTCCGCGCCTCATTCGTGGTTTGCGTGCGGCACCGTCGATGTGACATGCAAGGAGCCCTAGGTGACATCCGAAGAACTGACGAAACTCACGCGTTTTTTCCAGAGGACCTTCGAAAACACGTCACTTGCGGTGAAGCCGCGTCCGCGCATTGCGGATTCCGCCGAGCTCTATGCCGGCGACGAGTTCCTGGGCATTGTCACCCGCATCGAGGATGAGGGAGAAGTCTCCTACGACCTCTCCATGTCGATTCTCGATTTCGATCTCGAAGAAGATTGATGTCTACTGGCGGTCGGCCGCCAGCAATCCATTCAGAAACTTGGGCAGGGCGGCGTTGATCTTCGCCCAATCGTTCAATAGCCGCGTCGGGAAACGAACTTGCGCGGTCAGCGTTTCGCCGAAATGGATATCCGTTTCGCAGGGCGCCACGACGACATGGTCCGTGGCCGCATCATCCTGACAGCGCGCGACAAACCGGCGTCCGGTTCTCATGTCGGGTACTGAGAAGACGATCTCCTCGTCGATATAGCCATGCTCCGCTGAAAGCGGCGCCTGTTTCAGTCCGTGTCCGGCGTCGGTGACCGGCCCCGCCAGTACATTCCGATAAACCGCGTCGAAACGGCCCGCCATGTCCGCCGATGTGGCGCGCGGCAGGATCGACACGAAGATAATGGAATTCGTCGCCGGGTCGATGTCGTTGAACGCACTTGCCAACCCGTCTCCGAAGCCCGACATGGTCGGCCAGTGGATATAAAGGTCGAGCCGGTTCGCAATGCCGGGATGGCGCTGGTCATTCATCCGGATCATGTTGGCCGGGACAGTGACGACATCGCTGCCGATGCTTATCCCGTAGGGCTGTGTCGAGGACGTGTATCCCGCGTGCACCAGCGACCGGCCGTACAGTTTGCCAGCCAGCAGGATTGCCAGGGAAAGCAGGGCGAGGACGCCGAAGCCGATAAACAGCCGAAACGCAAGGATCGGCAGGCCCTTGCGGATGTCGAAACGTTCGTCGGCGGTTGCCGCATGTGCTGGCATGAATCCGTTCACCTGACCCGAAATGGCACAAATTTTCTGGCATCGAATGTGCATTACTCGACACCGGTATGGTAAAAATTCCGTAAATTGGGGTGGTGTCGATGATTGCGTTCATGGTGTTTGTGACGGGTACGGCGGTTTCGCTGGCTGTTTTCTTCCTGGGACGGGGGCTTGCGGGGTTCACGCCGGATTTCGACAGGCAGACGCTGGAAAGAGTTGGCCTGGTCGGCGGGTTCGCGCTGTTCTGCGGCGCCGGACCGATATTGCTGGCGCGCACGATCGATCGGGGACTGGCCGAGCGGCCCTCCGCCATGCTGTTCAACACGGTATTGCTGACGTTTCTGTTTCTGCTCTGGACCGGTGCTCTGGGCGTCGTCGCTGTAGAAAGCACGCGGACGCTTCTATAGGGTGCGCCGGATCGGGACCCTTCCTGCGACGGGTTCTTCACGGACGATATGGACCTGCACAATGGCGCTTTACGAACTTGACGATATCGCTCCCGATCATGAGGGCAGGGGACCGGCCTTCATCGCCGAGGATGCGCGGGTCATCGGCAAGGTCACGCTGGCCGAGGATACGAGCGTCTGGTTCGGATGCGTTCTACGTGGCGATAATGAACGCATCTCGATCGGGCCGCGCAGCAATGTGCAGGAACATAGCGTCATGCACACCGACATGGGCTATCCGCTGACAATCGGCGAGGGATGCACCATCGGGCATCGTGCGATGCTTCATGGCTGCACGATTGGCGACAACAGCCTGATCGGCATCGGCGCAATCGTCCTCAACGGCGCGAGGATCGGCAAGAACAGTCTCGTCGGAGCCGGCGCTCTCGTGACGGAGGGCAAGGAATTTCCGGATAACAGCCTGATCATCGGATCGCCCGCGCGCGCTGTTCGCACGCTGGACGATGCGGCCGTCGAGTCGCTCAGGGAGTCCGCGCAGCATTATGTCGACAATGCGAAACGATTTGCGGCCGGCCTGAAGCGCCGCGAAGACTGACGTCCCCCAAAAAAAGAAGCCGACCATCTAAGATGGCCGGCTTCGAACCCGGTCGTTGGGGATGGGATGGTTTGGGGACTCGACCGGGAACTCCTTTGTCGACCTAGAAATTGCCCGCAACGATGTTGGGGCGGTCGTCGATGATATCCACCCACCGGCCGGCATTGGCCGTGGATTGGCGTTTGAGATAGCGGTAGCGGGTGTCGCGCCAGTCCAGGACCTTGCTGACAAGATTGTCGAGGACGAAGTCGCCCTGGTCGGTGCGGACGGTCAGCACAGCATGGCCGTCGCCATTCGGCTGCAGCACGACGGTGATCAGCAGGTTGGATGTATGGAAGCCGGCCTGGATCAGTTCATGGCGTTTCTGAAGCACGTAGTCTTCGCAATCGCCATATTTCACCGGATAGGACCAGATCTCTTCACGGCCCCACATCTCGAGGTCCGTGCGCGGCGCGACCGTCGCGTTTACGCGTGCATTGATCGCGACCATCTTGGCCCAGGCGCGCTGGGTCAAACGATCCGGCGCGTTGTTGCCGGTCGCGCGGCATTCATTGGGAACCTGCTGGCAAAATTCATAATGGCCGATCGGCTGACTTGTCGTCCGGCCGGTCGTCATGGGCATCGCGCTGGCCGCGCCGGCGCCGATGAACGCGTCCCCCGCGATCAGCCCCAAGCCCAGAACAAGTCCTTTTGAGATCTTCTTCATTCCATCGTCTCCCCGATCGGAGCACAATGGCATGAACTATTTTAGCTAACGCGAAAAACGCTGGCTGTATTTGATGAAACAACAATGTAGTCTTGAATAAAAACTACATAAAATGAAATCTCATTTTTCAGAAAATGCATTTCAAATTTTATGCAATTATCGATTGAACCTTCACCTCTGATTTCACGGGGATTCCATGCGGCGTCATCGTGCGCCGAAACAAGAAAAGCGCCCCGAACAGGCGAGGCGCTTTCCCTGGAGGTCGGCTAAGAAACTAGCCGAGATACTGTCTGAGCGTATCGCGCCTCTGAACGACGGCGAACTCGATCGCAATCCCGTCCTCGAAATGGCGAACGACCTGCCCGCGCATATTGCCGAGCGTGACCTGCGTTCCGATTGCCGGGCGGACATTGATCTCGATCGCGGCGCCGGAAACGGACAGGTCGATTATGCGGCAACGGTACTGGCGGCCGTCATCGAGCGTCAGTATGCCCGACGGATTGCGCGGCTGGATCCGCTCGTGGCGGCGGTCTTCCGGCAGGTCGAGTTCATGCTTGTTGGCGAGCCAGGTGAGCTGCGCGGCGAGTTTTGCCTTCTTGCGCGGGGTCGTATTCAGCTCCAGGGCGAAGCCGTCATCGCGAACACGCGCGACCTTGCCTTCAAGCCTGCCGATATGATCCACATAGGCGATGACGCGTTCGCCAATCCTGGCCACCGCGTCCGTTTCGAAAAAAGCGCTTCCCGGCGACATGTCGATCACCCGACATCGATGCTCCGTGCGATCCGACAGCATCAGGCGGCCGTGAAGCATCACCGTTACCCGCTGATACTGGCGGCGATCATGATCGGAAACGGTTTGCTGTGCGCCGAGCATTCTGCGGTTGGTCCGGTTCGACAGAGGGGACGCCGCAAGAATAGGGTTCTTCTGGTTAACGGGTGGTTAGTGCGGCTTGACTGAAGACCCCATGATCTTGCCTGTAATTATGCCGGTCTATTTCTTGCCGCCGTCGACGACCCGAAAGGCGCGAATGGCTCGCGCGGGGCCGATTTTTCCATTCCCGTCAATGACATGAAGCCGGCTTTGCCCGCCGCCATCCGTGTCATCCCGGCGCCGCAGGATCGGGATCGAGGGGCGACTTTGTAAAAATGCAAAGCCCGCATCCGGATTCATGTGGCGGACGCCACGCAATTCAAGCATCGCGGGAACCATGCCCCACCAGTCCGGCAACGAGAATGCGGATGCGATTCCCATAATGCGTGTTGTGCCGCCGGCAAGCGGAAAGAGCCCGACCTCCATCGATACGCCCGTTCCTCCCGGACGTTTGGCCCGGATGTCGAGGACGACCACGGAATTGCCGCGATCGACCGAGTTGACGATTCGCGTCAGTCCCTGGCGGTCTTCGGGCAGGAAGATATCCGCGAAGCGCGCACCCTTGAGCTCGCCGCAATGCAGGGAGCAAAGCCTGGAGCCGGCAATCCTGAAAACGAAGTCATCGGCGTCCGTCCTGTCGAGCAGCATGACCGAGGGCAACAGCTGTCCGAGCCCAGCCGGCGCGATCCGGGACCGGGTCGGCGCGGGCGCTTCGCCGCGCATCTCGTTCCAGTAATCATACAGTGCGACCGTGTCCTTGTGGCGCATGACCAGACCGTCCCCGTTTCCGCAATGCGCCTTCTGTGCCAAATCGGCACAGAACCGCGCTATTTCACCATCCGTTCGTGGAAGGCGCAGATTTCGGGCCAGTTCGGAATGCCGGGCGAAGTTAAGGTTAATGATTGGTTTCCATTGAATCGGCCGGCCGGATTTGCGAGGGTCATGGCAACGAAAATTGCTTCACAGCACCTTTTCAGGGGATGGGGTAGGGGACTCCGCCGGGCCATTCGAGCAAAAGCTTGAATGGCCCTTTTTTTTGGCGTGAAAGTGGGCGAAGACACGAATCTCGCTCATGACCGATCAGCACCAGGAACCACCCAAATTCGAAGAACGCCCGGTTCCTGCACCGGTGTTCAATTTGCATGGCGCGATCGTCACGCTTTCGCTCATCTGCATCGCGGTTCATCTTGTTCGCATACTGCTCTTGTCCAGCCGGCTGGATACGTGGCTGCTTTTGAATGGCGCCTTCTTTCCGATCCGATACGCGCCGCAGGTCTTCACGCTCGATTTGCCGACGGTTCTCTCACCCGTCACCTATGCGTTCCTGCATGGCGGCTGGATGCATCTCGGCATCAACATCATCTGGCTTGCGATTTTCGGTTCGCCGCTCGCCTACCGGATCGGGTGGCGGAGGAGCGTGCTTTTCTGGATCGTGACCGCGGCACTCGCCGCCGCCGCGCATCTGGCCGTCTATTTCGGAGACGCTGTGCCGGTAATCGGCGCGTCGGGCGCCGTATCCGGTTTCATGGGCGCCGCCGCCCGTTTTGGATTGCGCGCCAATCGGCGCAATCCGCGCCGCGGCTTCGACGGTCCGCTGCTTTCTATAGGCGCGAGCCTGCGCGCGCGCGGCGTGCTCCCATTTCTGGTGATCTGGATCATCATGAATGTCGTGGTCGGGCTCGATCTGTTCGGGGCGCGCGGCGGTCCAGGAATTGCCTGGGAAGCCCACATAGGCGGCCTCCTCGCCGGCTTTTTCCTCATACCGCTTTTCGATCGCAAGATGTGACGTGGCTTAGCCCGCTTGCAAAATCGCCGAGCGCAACGCATTCTTTCCAAAGGGGGAAATGAGGAGGAATGCGTGCCATGATGGTCAAGCACATACTTGCCGAAAAGGGTGCAGACGTCTTTACCCTGCCGGAGCACTCGACCTGCAAGGAAGCGGTCGCCGCTCTTGCGAAATACAATATCGGCGCCCTCGTCGTTGCCGGTCCCGACATGACGATCAAGGGCATTCTGTCCGAACGCGATATCGTCCGGGCACTCGGTCGCAGCGGCGGTGCTGCGCTGGACATAGCCGTATCCGAATTGATGACCTCGAAGGTGCGCACCTGCACCGAGGATTCGACCGTCCCCGAATTGATGGAGTTGATGACGGAAGGCCGGTTCCGCCATTTGCCGGTCGAGCGCGACGGCAAGCTGATCGGCGTGGTTTCCATCGGCGATATCGTGAAGCGACGCATCGAGGAAATCGAGCGCGAGGCGGATGATATCCGCTCCTATATCGCCTCAGCTTAGGTCAATTCGGCCAGGCGCCTGAGATCCGGCAAGCGCTCCATCGCGATCTCATAGCCGCGGTCGATCGCGTCAGAGGCGCGATGGAAGTCGGCAAGGCCTATGTCCGACAGGCGCGGATGCAGCGCGTAGTCCGGCGGATCCCCGGCCAGACGCGCCCGCGAGATGCGATCCTGGATGATGTTGTAGGATTCCACCATGACGCCCGAAATGCCGAGCCTGACCGGCGGCGTCGGCTTTTTCTTGTGCGCGGGCCGTTTGCTCTCGGTCGCCTTCACGTTCATTTCCGCGCGCGGCACGCCATGCTTGACGACGCCGGACCGGCCGAAAATGTCATAGTTCAGGTTCACGGCCACCACCCGGCGCTGTTCATACGCGCGGCAAACGGAAACAGGCACGGGATTGACCAGCGCGCCATCGACCAGAACCTTGCCGTTGCAGTCGACGGGCTCGAAAATGCCGGGCAGGGAATAGGACGCGCGCATCGCCACGATCAGGTCGCCATGGGTTAGCCAGATCTCGTGACCGGTGGCGATTTCGGTCGCGACGGCGACAAACGGCTTCGGCAGATCCTCGATCTGGATGTCACGCATATGGGCATCCATTTCCCTGTTCAGCCGCATGCCGCCGAACAGGCCGCTACCGGCAAACTGGATGTCCAGCAGGCCGAGCATGCGCCGACGCGAGAGCGACCGCGCGAACTTCTCGAGTTCATCAAGCTTGCCAGCGAGATAGCATCCGCCGACTAGGGCGCCGATCGAGGTGCCGGCGATCATGTCTATCTTGATGCCGACTTCGTCGAGCGCATGTAAAACGCCGATATGCGCCCAGCCACGGGCCGCTCCGCCGCCGAGTGCCAGCGCGATACCCCGCTGGCCTTCCGGTGCGGGAACCTCGTCATTGGCGACCGGTCCGATCTCGGCGCCGTCACCCTTGCGTTTCGAGAAAGCGACCAGATGCATGGCTTTCTTTGCTCACTGCGGCATTGGATCAGTGAGTCTGCATGGAAATGGTGTCAAATCCGTGAAAAATCCGCGCTGCGCCGGGCCTCGGACTTTTCAGCCATAGACCGCCTTGGGATCGAAACGCGGCGTGTCTTCTTCATCGAAGACCAGCCGGGCCTGGCCGTCATCGCCTTTTTCGAGAACGCGGTAGAAGCATGATTTGCGGCCAGTATGGCAATTGGCGCCGTTGCCGGCGGTCTCCACCTTGAGCAGCACGCAATCCTGATCGCAGTCGATCCGGATTTCCTTCACGGCCTGCATGTTGCCGGATGTCTCGCCCTTCTTCCAGATTTCCGATCGCGAGCGGGACCAATAATGGGCGATGCCGGTCTCGATCGTCAGCTGCAGCGCCTCGGCATTCATGTGCGCGACCATCAGCACGGTATTGTCGCTGGCGTCGACCGTGACGGCCGTGACGAGCCCGTCGGCCGAGAAGCGCGGGGAGAGGACGCCTCCATCCTCGAGTTCGGCCTTGGAGGCCGCCGTCGGAAACAATTCTGTCGCACTGTCGCTCATGCAGCGGCTCTACGCTGCCTGCACGGCGGGATCAAGACTAGCGGCCTCGCACCATCGAAATGAAGCGCGCCTGTTCCTGCGGATCGTTGCGGAACGCGCCGGTAAAGGTCGTTGTCAGCGTCGTAGAGCCCTGTTTGCGGATACCGCGCATTGCCATGCACATGTGTTCCGCCTCGATCATCACCGCGACGCCGCGCGGTGATAGCGCTTCGTCGATCGTGCTCGCGATCTGCGCGGTGATCGATTCCTGGGTCTGCAGGCGTTGCGCGAAGATGTCGATGACGCGGGCGATCTTCGACAGGCCCAATACGCGCCCGTCCGGAAGATAGGCTACATGCGCCTTGCCGATGATCGGCACCATGTGGTGTTCGCAATGGGAGTGGAAACCGATGTCCTTGACCAGCACGACATCGTCATAGCCGGCCACCTCCTCGAAGGTGCGGCCAAGGACCTCATGCGGATCCATGTCGTAGCCGGAAAACATCTCGCGATAGGCATTCACGACACGCTGCGGCGTTTCCAGCAAGCCCTCGCGATCCGGATTGTCGCCAGTCCAGCGGATCAGCGTCCGCACGGCGGCTTCCGCTTCCTCACGCGTGGGGCGCGCCGGCGTTGCGATCTGATCTTCCTCGTCCTTGGAAAAGGTGCTGACGATGGCATCCATCATAGTGTCTCCCGTAGTCCCGATCTTACGCCGGAACGAGTTAAACGGACCACTGATCATTCAGTAAATCGAAATTGCCGCTGTTCCGTCAACGGCGTGGGGCATATGCCTTGTTCCCGCTCCGTTGTAAAATATATAAGTGCATGGGACCGGCAGAACAGGCTCCGGTCCGGAAATTGCACCCGGAAAGTCGGAGCGCATCGTGATTGACGATATCTATAACTCGAAGATCCTTGAGTTCGCCGGGAATATCGCCCGTACCGAACGACTGGACAATCCCGACGCATCGGCAAAGGCGCATTCCAAACTCTGCGGTTCCACGGTCACAATCGATCTAAAGCTGGATGGCGACGTCGTGTCCGATTACGGACAGGATGTGAAGGCCTGTGCGCTTGGGCAGGCCTCGTCTTCGATCATGGCGCGCAGCATCGTTGGTGCGTCGGCTCAGGAGTTGCGAGACGTCCGCCAGCAGATGATCGCGATGTTGAAGGCCGATGGTCCCGCACCGACCGGCCGTTTTGCCGACCTGCAATATCTGATGCCCGTCAAGGACTACAAGGCGCGGCACGCATCCACGTTGCTGGTGTTCGACGCCGTGGTCGACGCGCTCGATCAGATCGAGGAAAAGCGCGCCAGCGCCGCTTGACGGGTTCCGGACATGTGCGCCCACGAGACAGACCACAAGCAGGCGGCCGCCCGGCCGCGAAGCCGCAATTGGCAGGGCGCTTGGCCCAGGACGCCAGGGCGACTGCTCGGGACGTCGCTGATCCGGCTCTATCAACTCACCCTGTCGGGCTTCATCGGCAACAATTGCCGTCACCTGCCGACTTGCTCGGAATATGGCTATGAAGCGATTGCCCGGCACGGACTGGTCGCGGGAAGCTGGCTGACGCTGAAGCGCGTGGCGCGCTGCGGTCCCGGCGGCACGTGCGGTATCGACAACGTTCCCGAGAAGCTCAGATAGGGCGTCTGCCCGGCTGCGAAATTTCGCCCGGTAACGGAAAATTCCGAACCGAATGGCCTGCCGGCAATTGTATTTTCATAACAGCCGTTTAGTTGTGACTTTGCGCACCAGCACGATGGAGCCCTGCGGTGGACGAGACCCAGACGCCACAAGCCGAGTCGTCCAACGACACCGCCTACGCTGATATCTACAGCGAGGACGGCTCGATTCGCGCCGACTATCTCGACCGTATCGACCGCTTCATCGAGGAGGAAGATGTCGAGGCGCTGGCCGAGGCCGTAGCGCCGCTGCATGAATCCGAGCTTGGCGATCTCATCGAGACCCTCGAGGCAGATTCTCGCCGCCAACTGGTGCTTCTTCTCGGCGACCGTTTCGACTTCTCCGCCCTGACCGAGGTGGATGAGGGCATCAGGCTCGATATCATCGACGCGTTGCCGAACGACCAAATCGCAGTCGCCGTCCAGGCGCTCGATTCCGACGACGCGGTCTACATCCTCGAGGATCTGGAGGAGGAAGACCAGGCCGAGATCCTGGCCAAGCTTCCTTTCACCGAGCGGATCCGGTTGCGCCGTTCATTGGACTATCCCGAGGAAAGCGCCGGCCGGCGCATGCAGACGGAATTCGTCGCCGTGCCGCCATACTGGTCGGTCGGCCAGACGATCGACTATCTGCGCGACAGCGAGGATCTGCCGGATTCCTTCGCCCAGATTTTCGTGATCGATCCGACCTTCCATCTCGTCGGCGCCGTGGATCTCGACCGGCTGCTGCGCACCCCGCGCCCGGTCAAGGTCGAGGAGATCATGCATGAGACGCGCCACGCCATCCCGGCCGAGATGGACCAAGAGGAAGCGGCACAGATCTTCGAACAATACGACCTTCTTTCCGCCGCCGTGGTCGACGAGAACGAGCGGCTCGTCGGCGTGCTGACCATCGACGACGTCGTCGACGTCATCCAGGAAGAAGCCGAAGAAGACCTGAAGCGCCTTGGCGGTGTTGGTGACGAGGAACTGTCGGACTCCGTTCTGGAGACCACGAAGTCCCGTTTCACCTGGCTGCTGATCAACCTCGCGACGGCGGTTCTGGCGTCTTTCGTGATCGGACTGTTCGACGCGACGATTTCGCAGATGGTCGCGTTGGCGGTGCTGATGCCGATCGTCGCCTCGATGGGCGGCAATGCCGGCACCCAGACCATGACGGTCGCGGTCCGCGCGCTGGCGACGCGCGAACTCTCCATCTACAATGCGGCGCGCATCATTCGCCGCGAATTGACGGTCGGTTTCATCAACGGGATTGTCTTTGCTCTGGTCATGGGAGTGGTCGCGTCCCTGTGGTTCGGGGACTTTGCGCTCGGCTGCGTGATCGGGACGGCGATGGTGGTCAACATGGTCTGCGCCGCGCTTGCCGGCATCTTCATCCCGCTGATGCTCGACCGATTCGGCGCCGACCCGGCGATCGCATCCAGCGTGTTCGTGACGACCGTTACCGATATCGTTGGCTTTTTCGCCTTTTTAGGCCTCGCAGCCTGGTGGTTCGCCATCTAGGGGCGGGCATCACTGGGTGCCATGAGCAGATATTTGACTTTTACGTAAGAGTGTCACAATCATGGCGCTTCGTAAGTCATTGATCTTGAAAGAACCGGTGTATGCGGGATTACTACACCATAACCGAACTCACGCGTGAATTCGGCATCTCGACGCGGACCCTTCGCTTTTACGAGGACGAGGGTTTGATCCATCCGGTTCGCCGCGGGCGAACCCGCCTTTTCCGCCCTGCCGACCGCCTTCTGGTCAAGCAGATCCTGCGCGGCAAGCGGCTCGGTTTCTCGATCGCCGAGATCCGCGAGATCATCCAGATGTACAAGTCTCCGCCCGGAGAGGTCGGCCAGTTGCGCACGATCATCGCCAAGGCAGCGGAAAGGCGCGAGGAATTGCGGCAAAAGCGCAAGGACATCGAGGATACGCTGGCCGAGCTCGAACAGGTCGAGGAAGCGTGTCTCGGCCGGCTTGCCGAACTGCGCGTCGCATCCTGAGACGCAACCTCAGATCCAGCGGTTCACCCGTTTCTTGTAGTCGCGATACGCCTTGCCGAAATGCGATTCGAGGTGCTTTTCCTCGCGTTCGATCGCCAGTTTCTGGGTCGCGTATGCGGCGATCAGGGCGAGGGGAAAATACCATGCTATCCCCGAAATGAGCCCCGCTCCGACGACCAGCATGGTATTGGCCACATAGATCGGATTGCGCGAGAAGGCGAACACGCCTTTCGTCACGAGGTGATGTGATCCGCGATGCGGCATGATCGTCGTCTTCGCCCTGTGCATGGTCGTCATGGCGGCGATATCGATCCCGAGCGCGACGAGGATCATGATGAAGCCGAAGCCGAGCAGCAGCTCGCTCGTCGCGCCGAAGAACCAGGGCGACGGGAGCGCCTTGCCGAGAAGCGCGCCGAACACCAACGCGATCACATAGATGACCGGTGGCCATGGAAATCGGTTGGGCCGTTCGGCAAAGGGATTTCTGTCAGTTGTCATCGGAGAAGGCCTCGATCGAACATGCGTCGGTCACTTCAGCGACCCGTGGATCGTTGTTCTGGGAGAGTTCACCCTTAAACACGCGTTCGAACAAGCCATTTTCCTGCAGCTTCGATACCGCGCATCCGCAAAAGGCCTCGCACCTCTCGGCCTCGTATTCGGCGCTACAGGTGGCGACGCATGAACGAACGAAGTGGGCGCCTTGATCCGGCGGGCTGACAAGCGAAAAGAGATAGACGGCGGCTATCAGGATCGGCTGGTGCAGCAGATAGGTGGCGAGGCTGTGCCGTCCAAGGAAACGAAGAGCAGAGGAAACCATGTTGCGGCCGGGGGGATGGGCGCGCAACCATTCGGTCGCGTTCGTTCCGATCATCAGCCGTCCGGCGCCCATGCCCGCCAAAACTGCGGCAAACCAGGGAAAGACTGGAACGAAGTCATTGGAGCGCGGCGGGAACGGCGACAGGCCCAGCCAAGTCAGCCATGGGGCGTCGAATAGCGTCGACTTGCCCCAGAAGGGCACGGAGAGCCACAGAGCGGCAATCGCCAGGAGAGCCGGCGCGGGCAGACGCAGAAAAGCGAGGCCGAGGACGCTTGCAAAGGCGATCTGGTGCAGGATGCCGAAGAAAACAAAGGCATCCGGGGTGAACCACCGCGTCGCGACGGTGATCGCCAGCGCCGCGGCAACGATCATGGCGAGCCGGCGTCCATAGCCGTTCCACCGGATGCCGTTGACATGGGCGAGAACAAGACTGATCCCGACGAGGATCAGGAAGCTGGAGGCAATCGAGCGCGCGAACCACTTCAACGGACCGGAGCCGGCCGTACCGGGATCGAGGTAGCCGAAAAACTCCAGGTCCCAGCTGAAGTGGTAGATCGCCATGGCGATCAGCGCGACGCCACGCGCGATATCGATCCAGTCAATCCGGCGCGAAGGGACGGCGTCAGTCATTGTTATGGTTGTGGTGGCGCACTACCGTTTGCATGACCGCCAGCTATCGCATGGCGAAGCAAGACTGCAAAGACCGGGATTGGATGTGATGAAAATACTGCCTACAAACGGAGCAGAGATGCCGGCGCTTGGCCTCGGCACATGGCAACTCAAGGACGACACCTGCATCGACATCGTCTCGAGGGCGCTCGACGTCGGGTATCGCCATGTCGACACCGCACACATGTATGGAAATGAAAGGGAAGTGGGGCAGGGCATCCGGGCGGCATCGGTTCCCCGCGAGGACATTTTCCTGACCACGAAAGTATGGCCGACGGATATCGGCGCAGGAGATTTGCAGCGATCGGCCGAGACGAGCCTGTCGGCTCTGGGAACCGACTATGTGGACCTCCTGCTCATCCACTGGCCGAACAAGGCCATTCCGCTGGCCGACAGCATTGCGGCTCTCAACGAGGTTCACGCGCGGGGACTGGCACGCAATATCGGCGTTTCCAATTTCACCTCAGCCATGCTCGAGGAGGCGGCGTCTTTGTCGGAGACGCCGCTGGCCTGCAATCAGGTGGAGTATCATCCCTATCTTTCACAGAAGGCGGTTCATGACACGGCGGCGAAGCTCGGCATGGCCGTCATCGCCTATTGCCCGATCTACAAGGCCGGTGCGCTGTTCGACGAGAAGGCGGTGCAGGACGCGGCCGCAGCGCACGGCAAGACCGCGGCGCAGGTCGTCCTGCGCTGGCACATGCAGCAGGACGGCTGCGGCGCAATCCCGAGGACAAGCAGGCCGGAACGGCTCGCCGAGAATTTCGACATTTTCGACTTCGAGTTGACGGACAGCGAAATGAGCGCCTTGACCGCGCTCGGCGGCAGAAACCAGCGGCTGGTCAACCTGTCCGGGTTCGCGCCGGAATGGGATGCGTCATAGGCCGGCATTCGTGCCTGCGTTGACATGGGCGTATACGGAGACCGACGATTCCATGTATGGGCATCGTGAGGCGACCATCCCCAATCGCGCACGGTGAAGCCGATGTTTTATTTCCTGTCGAAGATTGCCTGGCTCGTGATCCAGCCAGCTGGTTTGCTCGTGCTGTGTTTCGCGGCGATCTTGTTGGCGTCATTCTTCCGTGGTCGCAAACTCTTGCGGCTGCTGGCCTTTTTGGGGCTCCTGTTCGTACTCGGCGCGGCTCAGACCAATATCGGCCGTCTCATGCTTCAGCCGCTCGAAAATCGCTTTGCGCGGCCCGGTGAAGTACCGCCCCCGGACCGGATCGCCGGCATCATCGTCCTAGGCGGGGGCTTCGACGGCTACGTGACGCAGCGGCGCGGCGGTTTCGAACTCGGGGAATCCGGGGACCGTTTCGTCGAAACGCTTCGCCTGGCGAGGGCGCTGCCGGAGGTTCCCGTGGTCATTTCCGGCGGCGAAGCCTCGCTGATCCGGACGACAGAGGGCGATGCGTCCATCGCGGTGCGTTTCTTCACCGAATTCGGTATCGAAAAGAGTCGCCTTGTCCTGGAGAACCGGTCGCTCAACACGCATGAAAACGCGGCTTTGACCAAGGCGGTCATCGCGGACCTCCCCGAGGGAGACTGGCTGCTGGTCACATCCGCCTTTCACATGCCGCGCTCTGTCGGGGCGTTTCGCGAGCAGGGGATCGGCGTGATCCCGTGGCCGGCGGATTACCGGACTTCCGGCACGGATGGTTTTGCGATCGGGCGCGACGATCCCATGGAGGCGATGTCGGAGATAAGCCTCGCCATGCGCGAGTGGATCGGTCTTGCCGTCTATGCGGCGACAGGGCGAATCGGGTCTTTCTTTCCTGGCTGAACAGCCGTTTTTTATGAGTTGTCCAACTAAGGTATCGAATAACGGGGACAAGTCCGCAGCCATTTGAAAGATCACGACAATCCCGGTTCATCCGGCAAGAAATGCGGTCGACGCATATCTGCCCGGGATTTTTTGCAGTTGCGAAGGGCAAAAGCCCGTTGTAGAGCGCCGCCTCCACGAGAGCACGGGGTCACCGTGCCGAATTAAATGGGGCTGTCTTGATGGATGAAAACGTCCAGAAGTCCTGCTGGGGCACAACTGCCTGGGCAGTAGCGGGCTTTGCCTGCATCATCGTCGTCGCCTACCTCCTCGGTATGAACGACGTCGCCGAAGTTTCCGCCGTCCTCCCGCGGTAATCGGCACTTAACAAAGAAAATACGCATATCCAGCCTTGGCCATGTCGTAACATGGCCAAGGCGCGTCGGAAGGCGCTTCGCGCCTCCGGCGCAGTCTGCTAGCCTCGGGCCGCTTCATGGCGATAGGCGCAGATGTTTCTTTCGGTATTCGAACTCTACAAAATTGGAATTGGTCCGTCCTCCTCGCACACGATGGGGCCGATGTCGGCCGCCGTGCGGTTTCTCGACGAGATCCGAAACGGGGACTGGCCGAGGCCCGCGGGCGTGGAGGTAAAGCGCCTTTCGGCCTCTCTGCATGGATCGCTGGCCTATACGGGTGTCGGTCACGGCACGGATCGCGCCGTGGTCCTTGGCCTTGCCGGCCATGAGCCGGACAGGATCGATCCGGACGCGATCGAGGGTGCGCTCGCCTTGATCAACGCAAACCGGAGCGTCTCGCCGCCCGGTCATCCGACCTATGATTTCGACCCGGCTTCCGACCTGGTGATGGATCGGAAAAACCCGTTGCCGGGCCATGCCAACGGGATGGCCTTTAGCGCCCATGACGGCGATGGCCGGATGCTTCTGCGGCGCGTCTATTATTCGATCGGCGGCGGTTTCGTCGTCACCGAGGACGAGTTGGAGCAGGCCAAGGCGGCAACCGGCAAGGCAAAGCCGTCAGACGTGCCCTATCCGTTTCGCACGGCTGACGAGATGCTCAAAATGGCGAAGAAGAGCGGCCTGTCGATCGCGGCGATGAAACGGGCCAATGAAGAGGTCGGCCGCAGCCGCGAACAGCTCGATGCCGAACTCGACTCTGTCTGGGAAGCGATGGATGGCTGCATCGAGCGCGGTCTGCGCGGCGAGGGCATCCTGCCCGGCGGATTGAAAATCAAGCGTCGCGCCAGGCATGTGCATGACAAGCTGGAATCCGACTGGCAGTCCAACAAGCCCAATCCGATGCTCGCCAATGACTGGCTTGCGGCCTATGCGATGGCGGTCAACGAGGAAAACGCCGCCGGGGGACGCGTCGTCACCGCGCCGACCAATGGCGCGGCCGGCGTCGTGCCCGCAGTTATGAAATACATGGCCCGCTTCCACGAGCTCACGCGCCCGGATGATATCCGCAACTTCCTGCTCACCTCCGCCGCGATTGGCGGGCTGATCAAGTACAACGCCTCGATATCCGGCGCCGAGGTCGGCTGCCAGGGGGAGGTCGGCAGCGCGGCGGCGATGGCCGCGGCTGGCCTTGCGGAGGTTCTTGGCGGAACGCCGGAACAGGTGGAAAACGCCGCCGAGATCGCGCTCGAACACCATCTTGGCATGACATGCGATCCGGTCGGGGGGCTGGTGCAGGTTCCGTGTATCGAGCGCAATGCCCTGGCCGCAGTGAAGGCGGTCACGGCCGCGTCGCTGGCCTTGAAGGGCGACGGCACCCATTTCGTGCCGTTGGACGCCTGCGTCGAGACAATGCGCCAGACCGGTCTCGACATGAGCCACAAATACAAGGAAACGAGCCTTGGCGGCCTTGCCGTCAATGTTCCCGAATGCTGAGCCTGTGGACGGAAGACGGGCGCGCTTGACCGCGCCGGCTGCCGGCCTAAACCATGTCTCATGGCTGCTTTGAACCTGATCAAGCTTTGCGTCGGCGCCGACAGCGTCGAAGATCTGCGCGCATGGATCGATTTCCGGCTCGCGGAGAAACGCGAGGCCGGGCAGAAGCCGGAGCATTTCCACACGACGCGCATGATTCCCAAACGCGCGGACGAGATCATCGGGCAGGGTTCGCTCTACTGGGTGATCAAGGGCCGTGTTCAGTGCCGCCAGCGCATCATCGATATTAGGCCTTTCGTGGATGGCGAGGGCATTTCGCGCTGCCGGATCGTGCTTGATCCGGATGTCGTGCTGACGCATTCGCAGCCCAAGCGGCCCTTCCAGGGCTGGCGCTACTACAAGCCCGAGGACGCGCCACGCGATCTTGGCAATGACGAAAGCGGCATCGAGGCGCTGCCCGCCGATATGAGAAACGAACTCGCCGATCTCGGCCTGATCTGAGCGCTGGCGACACCATCGTCGCGGATTTGTCTTGCATGCGGCGGTGAACGCGCCATTTTTCAGTGATGGCCAGATCGATCACCAACAAGCCGAAAGACGCGCTCGCCGGGACGAAATCCTCGCAAGGTGAAATCGCGGCTTTCCTCAAAGCCGCAAAGTCGGCCGGACAAACCTCGACCGGGACCGGACGCGTCGTGCTCGCGCTCGACGCGACGATGAGCCGCCAGCCCACCTGGGACATGGCCTGTTCGATCCAGGCCGACATGTTCAAGAGCGCGGCCGATGTCGGCAGCCTGTTGATGCAACTGGTCTATTTCCGGGGCATCGGCGAATGCCGGGCATCGAAATGGGCCGAAGACGGCGGATCGCTCGCCGGCATGATGAGCCGCATCGACTGCCGCGGCGGCCATACTCAGATCCTCAAGGTGCTGAAGCACGCCGCCAAAGAGCAGGCGCGCAATCGTATCAATGCACTGATCTATATCGGCGACGCCATGGAGGAGAATGTCGATGATCTCGTCCAGGCCGCGGGCGAGCTTGGCTTGCGCGGGATTCCGGTTTTCCTCTTCCAGGAAGGCCACGATCCGCGCGCCGAGCAGGCATTTCGCGAGATCGCCCGGGTCACCAAGGGAGGATGGTTTCGTTTCGACCGGAACTCGGCTTCCGTCCTGTCGCGGCTCTTATCGGCGATCGCCGTCTATGCGACGGGCGGTTTAAAGGCCCTGGAATCAAGGGGCTCGCGCGAGGACCGTCTTCTGTTGGCCCAGATGTCCGGCGGCGGAAACAAGGGGGAGAAAGGGTGAGCATCTTTCTTCTGCTGGTCGGAATCGCGGCTTTCGTGGCGCTCGGCCTTTATTATTTCGCCTCGGCGACGCCGGCCCAGATCGCAAACAAGTTGCGGCTCGTCGGCCCTGCCTTTCTCGTGCTGGCGGGGGCGATTTTCAGTCTGGCCGGTCGCATCAGCATCGGCGCCCCCCTGATCATGATGGCGGTGGCATGGTACGGTCGCCAGAGGCGTATGGGGCGGTCCCGACGAACCGGCGGTCAGAAGTCTGTGGTGCGCTCGGCGTGGCTGGAAATGGAACTCGATCACGACAGCGGCGACATGGACGGGATCGTGCTCGTCGGGCGTTTCGAAGGGCGCAGGCTTTTCGAGATGAGCGAGGAGGAGCTGGGCGACCTCGCGGCCGACCTGAAAGACGACCGCGAGAGCGCCGAACTGCTAGAGGCGTATCTTGACCGCCGTATGCCGGGCTGGCGTGACGACGCTGATGCGGACCCGGGCCCGGGGCATCGAGGCCCTTACAGCACGGGCGCCATGACACATGAGGAGGCCTACAAGATCCTTGGCCTTGAGCCTGGAGCGGCCGCTGTGGATATCCGCAAGGCGCATCGCAGCCTGATGCAGCGCGTACACCCCGACCTCGGAGGCAATGCTTTTCTGGCGCAGCGGGTTAACGAGGCGCGAGACGTTCTTCTGCGTGATCATGCTGATTGACCCTTTGATACTCGAAACAAAATTCAAACGGGTGTCTGACGCGAAAACGCCGCGTCAGGAATTATCCAGGGCCAGGCAGGCGTAGTTGTACTTCTTGAGGGCTTTGCAGGCGGCCCAGGCTTCGGACTTCGAGGAGAAGCCGGAGAAGCGCGCGCGGTGATAGAGCGTGCCGCCTTTCGTGAATTCCTCGACAAAGGGGTCATGCCCTTCGAGAACGGCGCTCGCGCGGCTTTGCGCGGTCCGCAGATAGTCGACGGCCTCGCCCTGGCTCGGCAGCGATGCGATCTGGATGACCCAGCCGCTGCGCTGCGTTGTTGACGCCGTCTTGATCGTGTCGAGCGCCTCGGCCGGACGCGGCGCGGCCGGTTCGGCGGCATAGGCGGTCACAGGAGCGGGCGCCATCGCGGCGGCGACCGGCGTGCCGATGTCGCGGGCGCGCAACGGCTTGCCGGGGAGGGGGATTTCGTCGATGTTCATTTCCGCGACAGTGGTCTCGTCGATGGCGAAATTGGTGCCGCCGGCGCGAGCGACCAGCATGCCGCGGGAGCGTTTCGATCCCTTGGCGACGTTGGCTGCCAGCAGCTGCTGCATGTGAGCGTCGCGCGAGCTGCCCGATTTGCCGCCCATGACGACGCCGACGATCGACCGTCCGTCCTTGTGGAGCGACGTCACGAGATTGAAGCCCGAAGCGCGCGTGTAGCCGGTCTTGATACCGTCGACGCCGGCAACGCGGCCGAGCAGCCGGTTGTGGTTGCGCATCGTGGTGCGGCCGTATTTGAAGCTCGGGGTGTCGAAATATTTGAACTGCCGGGGGAAATGCTCCTGCAGCGCGATGCCGAGCGTCGCCATGTCGCGAGCAGTGGTCACCTGGCGGGAATTCGGAAGGCCTGACGCATTGCGGAAGGTCGTGCGGGACATGCCCAGCGCACGCGCCTTGGCGGTCATCATCTCGGCGAAATGGCTCTCGGTGCCGCCAAGCAGCTCGCCGAGGGCCGCGGCCGCGTCATTGGCGGACTTGGTGACGAGCGAATAAATGGCGGTCTCGACTGAAATGCTCTTGCCGGCCGGGACGCCCAACTTGGTCGGCTGCATGGAGGCGGCGTGAGCGGAGAAGGGCACACGGGTATTCTTCGTGATCTTACCCTGCTCCATGGCGTCGAAGACCATGTAGAGCGTCATCATTTTGGTCAGCGAAGCCGGATAACGCGGCGCGTCGGCATTCCTCGAATAGAGAACCTTGCCGGTATTCGCATCGATAATGAAGGAAGCGTATTTCGGATTCGCCTCGGCGGAGGCGGCGACAGCGAGGATGACGAGAATGGCGGCAAACAGGGCCGAGATCGCATTCGCCATTGCACGGAGTGGCAGCGTCTTGCTGGGAAACACTTGGAACACCTGTGGTTACGCGACTTACTCTGGCCCGCAGAACGGACCGCAACTGCCGCTGACGCTACAGAAACAGCGTTACCAAGTCGTTTATGGTGACTGGAAAGTTACTGCCGTCGGCAGCGTTTTCTTAAAATTCTCATGATCTGGGATTGTGCAATGCAAAAACAATTTGTTGAAAAATTGTGCGATGCACACTATAGTGAAGCGGAGTTCGGACACCGTCCGCGCTGAACTGGAATTCAAACCAAATGGGTGCGCCATGATGCAATCGTTCGAAGACGCCAACAAAATCGGGAAAGAAATGATGGATCACTCCCTGAAGAGCTATGCTGCCATGACCAAGGGCATGCAGGCGATCGCCACCGAGGCGACGGACTACTCCAAGAAGTCCTACGAGGAAGGCGTGGCCGCTTTCGAAAAGCTCGCCGGCGCGAAGTCGGTGGAAACTGCAATGGCCGTGCAGACCGACTACATGAAATCGGCATATGAATCCTTCGTCGCCGAAGCGACCAAGATGGGCGAGCTCTACACGGATCTCGCGAAGGAAGTTTACAAGCCTTTCGAAACCGCAATGGCTTCCGCCACGAAATAAGTTGCGCGATTTTTCGCACAACCGATGCATGACGGGCCCGCGTGTGATGACACGCGGGTCCGTTTGTTTGTGATGATGCGAAATGACGCCTTGCGCGCCCTTCAGGGGGGCTTACAATCGCCGCATGAATCCCTAAGTATCGTGTTCTGAAACTACCGGAAGGGCCGTAGGATCACAGGGGTAGAATGAGCGACAAGCCGCACAGAATGCAGGCCGACAACGGCAAGGACGGCGGAGAAGAAGGTCGCGGAACCGCCGTAATCACGCGCACCAAGCCTAAGGCGAAAAAACCGAGTCTCTACCGCGTACTCTTGTTGAACGACGACTACACACCGATGGAATTCGTCGTCCATGTGCTAGAGCGTTTTTTCCAGAAGAACCGCGAACAGGCCACGCGGATCATGCTGCATGTCCACAACCATGGCGTTGGGGAATGCGGGATTTACACTTACGAAGTCGCAGAAACCAAAGTGACGCAGGTGATGGATTTTGCTCGGCAGAACCAACATCCATTGCAGTGCGTAATGGAGAAAAAGTAATGCCGACATTCACCGCCAGCCTCGAGAAGTCCCTGCATCAGGCGCTGACCTATGCGAACGAGCGCGAGCACGAATACGCAACGCTTGAACACCTTCTCCTGGCGCTGATCGACGATCAGGATGCCAAGGCGGTCATGGACGCCTGCTCGGTCGACACCGAGGCTTTGCGCAAGACCGTGATGGACTATGTCGACCACGAACTCGAAAACCTGGTGACGGGGTACGACGAGGACGCCAAGCCGACTGCAGGATTCCAGCGCGTCATCCAGCGCGCCGTCATCCATGTCCAGTCGTCCGGCCGCGAGGAAGTCACCGGCGCCAACGTGCTCGTTGCGATCTTCGCCGAGCGCGAGAGCCACGCCGCCTACTTCCTGCAGGAGCAGGACATGACCCGCTACGACGCGGTCAACTACATCGCGCACGGCATCGCCAAACGTCCGGGCGCGTCGGTGACCCGTCCGCCGGAAGGTGCGGAAGAACATGGCGCGGCCGATGGTGCGGCGACCGAGGGCGAGGAAGGCAAGAAGAAGCAGCAGGATGCGCTCAGCGCCTATTGCGTGAACCTCAACGAGAAGGCTCGCGTCGGCAAGATCGACCCGCTGATTGGCCGTAGTTCAGAGGTCAACCGCACGATCCAGATCCTGTGCCGGCGTTCGAAGAACAACCCGCTTTATGTCGGCGATCCCGGCGTCGGCAAGACGGCGATCGCCGAAGGGCTCGCCAAGCGCATCGTCGAGGGCGATGTTCCGGAAGTGCTTTCGACCTCGACGATCTTCTCGCTCGACATGGGCGCGCTTCTCGCCGGCACCCGCTATCGCGGCGATTTCGAAGAGCGACTGAAGCAGGTCGTCAAGGAACTCGAGGAGTTCCCGAATGCGATCCTGTTCATCGACGAGATCCACACGGTGATCGGCGCCGGGGCGACGTCCGGCGGCGCGATGGACGCCTCGAATCTTCTCAAGCCGGCCCTGTCGTCGGGTGCAATCCGCTGCATCGGATCGACCACCTACAAGGAATACCGCCAGTTCTTCGAGAAGGATCGCGCCCTGGTGCGCCGGTTCCAGAAGATCGACGTCAACGAGCCGTCGCTCGAGGACGCCATCGAGATCATGAAGGGGCTGAAGCCGTATTTCGAGGAGTTCCACAAGATCAAATACACCGACGACGCGATCAAGTCGGCGGTGGAACTTTCCTCGCGCTATATTTCCGACCGCAAGCTGCCGGACAAGGCGATCGATGTCGTCGATGAAACGGGTGCCAGCCAGATGCTGCTGCCGGAGAAGAAGCGCAAGAAATCGATCGGCGTGAAGGAGATCGAGGCGACCATCGCGACGATGGCGCGCATTCCGCCGAAGACCGTCTCCAAGGATGACGAGGAAGTCCTCGCCAACCTGGAGAAGGAACTCAAGCGTGTTGTCTACGGTCAGGATCTGGCGATCGAGTCGCTGGCTTCCGCGATCAAGCTGGCGCGTGCGGGGCTGCGCGAACCAGAAAAGCCGATCGGGGCCTATCTGTTCTCCGGCCCGACCGGTGTCGGCAAGACCGAAGTCGCAAACCAGTTGGCCATGTCGCTTGGCGTCGAACTGCTGCGCTTCGACATGTCGGAATATATGGAGCGTCACACCGTGTCGCGTCTCATCGGCGCGCCGCCCGGCTATGTCGGCTTCGACCAGGGCGGCTTGCTGACCGACGGTGTCGACCAGCACCCGCATTGCGTGTTGTTGCTCGACGAGATCGAGAAGGCGCATCCGGATCTGTTCAACATCCTGCTGCAGGTCATGGATCACGGCAAGCTGACGGACAACAACGGCAAGCAGGTCGATTTCCGCAACACGATCATCATCATGACGACCAATGCGGGCGCGTCCGAAATGGCCAAGAACGCCATCGGCTTCGGTTCTTCGAAACGCGAAGGCGACGATGTCGAGGCGATCAACCGGCTGTTCTCGCCGGAATTCCGCAACCGCCTGGATGCGATCATTCCATTCGGACCGCTGCCGGTTCCGGTCATCCATCGCGTTGTCGAGAAATTCGTCATGCAGTTGGAAGCCCAGCTTTCCGATCGCGGCGTCATCTTCGACCTGTCGGAGGAAGCGGTCTCGTGGCTCGCCGAACGCGGTTACGACGAGAAGATGGGCGCGCGTCCGCTCGGGCGTGTCATCCAGGAATACATCAAGAAACCGCTCGCAGAGGAAGTTCTGTTCGGCAAGCTGAAGAAGGGCGGGACGGTCAAGGTCGGCGTCGAGAAAGACGAGCTTGGAGAGTCCAAGCTGGCGCTTGAATCGATCGCGGACGAACCACGGTCCAAGCCGAAACGGCAGACGCGCAAGCCTGCCGCGAAGAAGACGGCGGCCGCTACCAAGGCCGCCAAGGCGACGGCGGGCGACGGCGACGAGCCCGGTTCTCCCAAGTCGAAGCCTTCCGTGCCGAAAGTGCCGCGGAAATAGGTCACAGCCGGATAGTACCGGGATGAAACGGGCGGAGAGATCCGCCCGTTTTTTGTTTCGCGGCTCTCGCCAAGCCCTGGCCGTCATGCTAGCGCGGTGGCATGCAAAAAACCGCCGCCGGCATGCCGCCCGAGGGCACAACTTTGCTCTGGTTCGGGCGCGGCATGCGCAAGATCGTTTCCTTGCCCGCATTCATCCTGATGAGCGCCTTTGTGGGCTTTGCCGGCTTTGCGCGCGAAAGCGGTATCGAATTCGCTCATGCCGTCTTCATGACGGCGGTGATCTGGGCGTTGCCCGCTCAAGTCGTGCTGATCGCGGCGATCGGGACCGGGATGACGATTGTCCCGACCTTCCTTGCCGTGACCTTGTCCTCAGTTCGGCTGATGCCGATGGTCACGGCGCTGCTGCCGGATTTGCGCGCCGAAAAGACCCGGACAGTGACGCTGATTTTCCTGTCCCATTTTGTCGCCGTGACGTCATGGGTGATGGCGAACCAGTATATCGGGCAGGTCCCGCGCCGCTTTCGAACCGCCTTTTTCGGCGGATTTGCCGTGACGCTGACGACGATGAATATCTGCGTCGTTGCGGTGATCTATGAGTTTTCGACCGAAATCCCGGCGCCGGTGCTGGGCGTTCTGTTTTTCCTTACGCCGATCTATTTCCTGACATCGCTGTGGGCGACCGCGCGCGACCGTGTCGTCAAGATCGCGATGGTCGCGGGCCTGGCGCTCGGGCCGGTCTTCCATCTCGTCGCCCCGGATTTCGATCTCTTGCTCGCCGGTCTCGTCGGCGGTGTCGTGGCCTTCTTCATCGGCCGCCGTTTTCCGGCCGGGGGAAAGGCGCCGGGCCAATGAGCTTCTCGTCGATCGACACCGGCTGGTGGCCGTTCGTCTACATCCTTGTCGCCGGATGGTTCGCGACCGATTTCTGGCGCTTTGCCGGCGTGTTGCTCGGCAAGCGCCTCTCTGAGACGTCGGAAGCGTTTGTGTTTGTGCGCGCGGTGGCAACGGCGCTGGTCGCCGCGGTGATCTCGCGGCTCATCCTGTTCCCTTCCGGATCGCTCGCAGAAACTGCGCTTGCGTTGCGGCTTTCCGCGGCGGTCATCGGATTTGTCGCCTTCCTGCTGGTCGGCCAGCGCATCGCCGTCGGGGTCGGCGTTGCGCTTCTGGTGCTCGTTGCCGGAATGTTTGCAGGCCTATAGCGCGGCGATCAGCTTCTTTGCGTTCGCGGCTAGGATATCCGGATCCTCCATGGTCGCGGCGTGCTTGCGCAGCGGCACGCCCTCCTTGCACGGGATGACATGGATATGGAGGTGGAAGACCGTCTGGCCACTGGCGGTTTCGTTGAACTGGCGGACGACAACCCCGTCCGCATCGAAGGCGCGCATGACGGCCTGGGCCATCTTCTGCGTGACTGCGATCGCCTTGCCGAGCACTTCCGGATCGGCGTCCAGCAGATTGCGCGACCCCGTTTTCGGAAGGACCAGGCAGTGTCCATCGGCCTGGGGCATCACATCCATGATGACCACGCAGTCGCCGTCCTCGTAAACCTTGTGGCTCGGAATGTCGCCCCGAAGGATTTTCGCGAAAATGTTTTCGGGATCGTATTTTGCGGTCATGACGCCCTCCATTTCGACACTTTCCTAGCCCTGTGCCGTGCGGCCATCAATGCGGACAAAGCGTCAATTCTCTTTTTTGAACGGGCTGTGTTCGGACAGCACTTCGGAGAAACGGGAGACGTCTTCGCGCTCATGCTCAAGATAGTCCGCGACCGCGTTCCGGAAGCTCTCATTCGGGATGTAATGCGCTGATTGGGTGGTGACCGGCATGTAGCCGCGCGCCAGCTTGTGTTCGCCCTGTGCGCCGGCCTCGACGAACTTCAGCTTCTTCTCGATGGCGAATTCGATGGCCTGATAGTAGCAGATCTCGAAATGCAGGCAGGGATGGTGCTCGACACATCCCCAATGCCGGCCGAACAGCCGGTCGCCGCCGATGAAGTTGATCGCTCCCGCGACATAGCGGCCGTTCCGCTTCGCCATCACCAGGAGGATATCGTCCGGCATGCGCTCGGCGATCAGCGAATAGAATTCCCGGGTCAGATAGGGCCGTCCCCATTTGCGGTTTCCCGTATCCGTGTAGAATTCGAAGAACGCATCCAGCACGCTTTCGGTCAGGTCGCTTCCGGTCAACCAGTCGACCGTCAGCCCTTCCTGGAGGGCGGTTGCACGCTCCTTGCGGATATTCTTGCGTTTGCGCGACGAGAGGCTGTCGAGAAAATCGTCGAAATCGCCGTAGTCCTCATTGCGGAAATGGAACTGCTGATCGGTGCGGTGCAGGAAGCCCGCTTCCTCAAAGGCCGTCATATCCGCGTCGGTCGCGAAGGTGACATGGGCGGATGAGACGCCGATCCGGGCGGTCAGTGTCTTCAATCCGGCGGCCAGCGCCTGCCGCGTCGTCGCGGCATCGACCGTGCCGGACGCCAGGAGGCGAGGGCCCGTAGCCGGCGTGAACGGCACCGAGCATTGCAGTTTCGGGTAATATCGGCCGCCGGCCCGCTCCCACGCATCCGCCCAGCCATAGTCGAAGACGTACTCGCCCTTGCTGTGCGATTTGAGATAGCAGGGCAGCGCGCCGGCAATACGGCCTTCGCCGTCTTCCAGGGTCAGGTGCTGCCCGAGCCACCCGGTTCCGGCGACAGCGCTGCCGGACTCTTCGAGCGAACTCAAAAACGCATGCGAGACGAACGGATTGTAAGGCGTCAGGTCGCTGCCGGGCGCGGCGCCCGCCAGCCGATCCCAATCGGCCTTTTCGATATCGGAAAAGCTTTCATTGACGCAGATGACGAAGGAGTCGTCTGACGCGTCCGGCTGTGCCTCGCGATCGGGAGTGTCCTGGGACATGCCGTTAGATGTATCGCATACTGCACTGCAAACAAGACCGGGAAAGCAATCAGGGTATGAAACCCTCGAATGTCATCTGGTCGGCGTGGAGACGCGTTGTTTCGACATCCTCCGGCGTCCGTACTGTCCATGTGATCACCGGCAGGCCGAATTCCTCCCGCACCCGAGTGATAAAAGCATTGGGAAGCGCTTTAACGTGGTAGGAAACGAAGGAAATGCCGAGCGTCAGCGCCTCTTCATGTTCGGCGAGGGCCGGTGTCCCGATTCCTTCGGCGGTCAGGCCGAACGGCACCGGCGAGCCGCTTTCGCGGAAGTCGGACAGCAAGTGCTTCTTGAAAGACATGACGGCGACCGGTCCCGAATAGCCGACCAGGTCGCCCGCGACTGCGAGCGCCAGTTGCCGGTTGCGCTCGCCATTATCTTTCATTTCGATGATGACCGGCACGCGGCCGCCGACGAAAGCCAGCGTTTCGGCCAAGGTCGGTATCCACGCTTCTGTTCCTGAAAGCGTGACCGCGCGCAGCTCCGGCGCGGTCCGTTCGGCGACAGGGCCGGATTCACCGGTCAGGCGATCCAGCGATTCATCGTGAAACACCATGGCGACGCCATCGGCGGAAAGCTGGACGTCCAGTTCGATCGCAAAATCGCTGTCCGCCGCCGCTTCGAAAGCGGGGAGGGAATTTTCCATGCGTTCGACATTGCCGTCGTGCAATCCACGATGGGCGATGGGACGGCGCGTCAGGAGGTCGCGAATGTCCATTTTCGGTCAGGATTTGGCGCGGATGATGGCTTCGATTTCGACGGGCGCATTCAGGGGCAATGACGCCATGCCGACCGCGGATCGGGCGTGACGCCCGGCGTCGCCGAGGATCTCGACCAGGAAATCCGATGCCCCGTTTGCAACGAGATGCTGCTGCGTGAAATCCGGGGTCGAGGCCACGAAGACCGAAATCTTCACGATGCGCTCGATCTTCTCCAGATCGCCCAGGGCGGCTTTGGCCTGGGCAAGGATGTTGATCGCGCACCATTTCGCCGCTTCTCGGCCAGCCTCGACATCCAGGTCTTTGCCGACTAGGCCTTCGGCGACGAGCGAACCCTGCCTGAGCGGCAATTGGCCGGACGTGAAAATCAGGTTCCCGTCGACAGCGTAGGGGACGTAATTGGCGGCGGGCGCGGCGGCCTCGGGCAGTGAAATGCCAAGCGCGTTCAGGCGTTCGTCGATCGGCGATGCCATGGCGGGGTCTCCTTGTGGATCGGTGTCGGACTCGGCGACGTCTTGCATTTTTTGCCTCGCTTACGCCATCAGAAAACCTATAGTCGTCAAAAAACAGGAATCCATGATGACTTTCGGACGTACCAGGACCATCGCTCTCGCGGCCATCTGTCTGTCTTCGACATATGCACTTCCGTCATTCGCCATGCCGCAGACGCTTGCGCCGCATCGCGCCGTCTATGATGTCGCGCTGAAAGACGCATCCGACCGGTCCGGGATTTCGGGAATGGACGGACGGATCGTTTATGAATTCCTGGGCTCCGTCTGTGACGGCTATACGACGAATTTCCGTTTCGTGACCCGTATTCGCTCCGCCAGCGGAAACCGCCTGACAGATCAGCAGACAACAACCTATGAGGACGGCGCGGGCGAAAAATTTCGCTTCGTGAACAAGTCCTTCGTCGACGAGAAGCCGGACCGCGAGGTCTCCGGCATGGCGACGCGTGAACACGATCAGATCATCGTCGATCTGCGGGAACCGGAAAAAGCCGAGGTCGCGCTCGATTCGGCGCTGTTCCCGAGCGCCCACATGCTCGATCTCATCGAACGGGCGCGCAGCGGCGAGACATTCTACGAGACGAAGATCTTCGACGGTTCCGAGGATGCCGACAAGGTGCTGACGACCACGGTCGTCATAGGTCAGGAAAAGACGGAGCAGGACGGCGACGCGAAGGCGGCGGAGGCCCTGAAGGACGATCCCTATCGGAACGTCTCGATTTCCTATTTCGACGAACAGGCCGAAGACCATACCGGCGAATCGCTGCCTAATTACCAGATTGCATTCAAGCTTTACGAGAATGGCGTGACCCGCGATCTTCTCATGGACTATGGCGATTTCTCGCTGACCGCGCATCTGACACAGCTGGACTTGCTGCCCCGGCAGAGCTGTGAAGGCGAGTAGGCTTGACTTTCCTTTAAGCCGTCACCACTTGCTTTCCCGGCGTCGATAGGCTATCGGCGCCGCATTCCACACACGAAGTTCGGTTTGTTCCGGGAGAAATCCGGACGGACCACCGGTGGCGGGAAACCGCTTTTTGGCTTCGTGGAGGTTAAACCGGAAAGGAAAAACGATGGCGTTGCCTGATTACAGCATGCGTCAGCTCCTCGAAGCTGGCGTTCACTTCGGTCACCAGACTCACCGCTGGAACCCGAAAATGGCCCGATATATCTTCGGTGCCCGTAACAACATTCACATTCTCGATCTCTCGCAGACCGTTCCGCTCCTGCACCAGGCGCTGAAGATCGTCTCCGACACCGTAGCCGGTGGCGGCCGCGTTCTCTTCGTCGGCACCAAGCGGCAGGCTTCCGAGATCGTCGCCGACGCTGCCGGCCGCAGCGCCCAGTATTACGTCAATGCCCGCTGGCTCGGCGGCATGATGACCAACTGGAAGACGATCTCGAATTCGATCCAGCGTCTGCGCAAGGTCGAAGAAATCCTCGCTTCCGACGCGCAGGGCTTCACCAAGAAGGAGCGCCTGAACCTCGAGCGCGAACGCGACAAACTCGACCGTGCGCTCGGCGGCATCAAGGACATGGGCGGCACGCCGGACCTGATGTTCGTGATCGACACCAACAAGGAAGCGATCGCCATCCAGGAAGCCAAGCGTCTCGGCATCCCGGTCGTCGCCGTGGTCGATTCCAACTGCGATCCGGATGTGGTCGACTACCCGATCCCGGGCAACGACGACGCCGCGCGCGCCATCTCGCTTTATTGCGACCTGATTGCCCGCGCCGCGCTTGACGGCATCGCCCGCCAGCAGGGCGCCTCCGGCATCGACGTTGGCGCATCCGCCGAGGCTCCGGTCGAAGAGGCCCTTGCCGAGGCGCCGGCCGAAGCCGCCGAAGCTCCGGCGGAACAGCCTGACGCGCAGGCCTGACGCGCATAAACCGCGTCCGGTTTCCCGGACGCGGTCATCAAACCGTTACATGAATCGGCGCATGGCTCGGTGCAATCCCCCGTGCGTCACCGTTTCGGGCTATCGCCCGATACCGCTCGATACAAAGAGGCGAACCGATGACTATTACTGCATCACTCGTAAAACAACTCCGCGACATGACTGGCGCGGGCATGATGGACTGTAAGGCTGCGCTGACCGAAACCGGCGGCAATATCGAGGAAGCCGTTGACTGGCTGCGCAAGAAAGGCATCGCGAAGGCCGACAAGAAGTCCGGTCGCACGGCGGCCGAAGGTCTGGTGGGTGTTGCATCCGACGACAACGGCGCAGTCGTGGTCGAAGTGAACTCCGAGACCGACTTCGTTGCCCGCAACGAAGCCTTCCAGGAACTCGTCCGCAACATTGCTGACGCCGCTCTGGCGACCGACGGGTCCGTCGAGGCTGTCGCTTCTGCGGCTTATCCGGGTGGTTCGAAAACCATCGAGCAGGCCGTCAAGGACGCCGTCGCTACGATCGGCGAGAACATGGCTCTTCGCCGTGCCGCCCGTCTGGACGGCACCGTGGCAACCTATGTCCACAATTCTGTAAGCGACGGCCTGGGCAAGCTTGGCGTGCTCGTCGCCATCGAAACCGCGGGCGACAAGGATGCCGCGCGTGCCTTCGGACGGCAGGTTGCCATGCATGTCGCCGCGACCAACCCGATGGCGCTTGACGTCACCGATCTCGATCAGGCCGCCGTCGAGCGCGAACGCGCGATCTTCTCCGAACAGGCGCGCGCTTCGGGCAAGCCGGAGAACATCATCGAGAAGATGGTCGAAGGCCGTCTGCGCAAGTTCTACGAAGAGGTCTGCCTGGTTAAACAGGCTTTCGTCATCAATCCGGATCTGACGGTCGAAAAGGCGCTTGCCGAGGCCGAAAAGGAAATCGGCGCGCCGGCGAAGATCGCCGGCTTCGTCCGCTTCGCGCTCGGCGAGGGCGTGGAGAAGGAAGAAACCGACTTCGCAGCCGAAGTGGCGGCCGCCGCGAAGGGCTGATCCTGACCTCATACGGCAATCCTCTGGATTGTCGAAAACCGATCGGGGCACCGCGTGACAACGCGGTGCCCTTCATGTATCGGGAGGTCAATTCAATCCGGTTTTCGATGTTGTTTCATGACAGTGGCTCCCATCTACAGACGTGTTCTTCTCAAGGTCTCGGGCGAAGCCCTCATGGGCAAGCAGGGTTTCGGGATCGATGTGGAGGTGGCGGACCGGATCGCCGGTGACATCAAGGACGCCACCGATATGGGCGTCCAGGTCGCCGTGGTGATCGGCGGCGGAAACATCTTCCGCGGCGTCGCCGTCGCCTCGAAGGGCGGCGACCGGGTGACCGGCGACCACATGGGCATGCTGGCGACGGTCATCAATTCGCTGGCGCTCAGAACCTCGCTGGTCAAGAAGGGAGTCGACGCCGTCGTGTTGTCCGCCATCGCGATGCCGCAGTTGTGCGAAAGCTTCTCGCAGCGCAAGGCGATGTGGAACATCGAACAGGGGCGGGTGGTGATTTTCGCCGGAGGAACGGGCAATCCCTATTTCACGACCGATTCGGCCGCTGCTCTGCGTGCCGCCGAGATCGGCGCCGATGCGCTGTTCAAGGGAACCCAGGTCGACGGCATCTATTCCGCCGATCCGAAGCGCGTTCCGGACGCCGAACGGTTCCCCGTGATAACCCATGACGAGGTGCTGGCCCGCGGCCTTTCCGTCATGGATGTCGCGGCCATCGCCTTGACCCGCGAAAACCGTATTCCCATTGTGGTGTTTTCCATTCATGAGCGCGGCGGTTTCCGGCAGATATTGCAGGGCGGAGGACACGCCACTCTGGTCACCGAGAAAATGGCGTCTTAGGGCAATAAGAGGACTTAACAATGAGCCAGTCATTTGATCTTGCCGATCTGAAACGCCGGATGGACGGCGCTGTAACCGCTTTCAAGGGCGACCTCGCCGGCCTGCGCACGGGCCGGGCCTCGCCGTCGCTTCTCGATCCGATCATGGTCGAGGCCTATGGATCGCAGATGCCGATCACCCAGGTCGCCAATGTGAACGTGCCCGAGCCGCGCATGCTCGCCGTCTCGGTCTGGGACAAGTCGATGGTCTCGGCCGTCGAGAAGGCGATCCGCGAATCGAGCCTGGGCCTGAATCCGATGACCGACGGGACCACGGTGCGTGTGCCGCTTCCGGAACTCAACGAGGAGCGCCGCCGGGAACTGGTCAAGATCGCGCACCAATATGCGGAGAACGCCCGCGTCGCCGCGCGCCATGTCCGTCGCGACGGTATGGACACGCTGAAGCGTCTCGAAAAGGATGGCGAGATGAGCCAGGACGACAGCCGCTCCAAGTCCGACGAGGTCCAGAAAGCGACTGACAAGACCATCGAGGAAATCGATTCCCTGCTCGAGGCGAAAGAGCAGGAAATCATGCAGGTGTAGTTCGGAGACGGAACGCTCAGGAGAGATCGATCGCCTTGGCCGATGACAGCCAGAACCGCGAAACAGTGACGCCCCGCCATGTCGGTATCATCATGGACGGGAACGGGCGGTGGGCCGCTGCTCGCCGCAAGCCGCGCGGTTTTGGACACAAGGCAGGCGTCGACGCCGTTCGCAAGGCTGTGCGCGCCGCTAATGAGCTCGGAATTTCCCACCTGACGCTTTACGCGTTCTCATCCGAAAACTGGTCCCGCCCGCAGCAGGAAGTGCGTGATTTGCTGGGCCTGATGAAGCTGTTCATCACGCGCGATCTCGCGGAGCTGTGCGCGAATGGCGTGCGTATCCGCGTGATCGGGTCGCGCAGCGGGCTTTCCCCCGACATTCTTGGCCTGATCGAGACCGCCGAATCCCGCTCGCGAGACAATTCGGCGCTCAATCTGAACATTGCCTTCAATTATGGCGGTCGCGACGAGATCCGCCGTGCATTTGCGCGCCTGGTGGGTGAATTCGCGCAGGAGGGCAGGGATCCGAGCACGATCACGGAAGCCGACATCGCCGGCGCCCTTGATACCGGCGGACAGCCCGATCCGGACCTGCTGATCCGCACCAGCGGCGAGATGCGGCTTTCCAACTTCATGCTTTGGCAATCCGCCTATTCGGAGCTTGTCTTCCTTCCCTGCATGTGGCCCGACTTCGACAAGTCGTGGATGGAGCAGGCGATCGAGGAATATGCCTCGCGGACGCGTCGCTTCGGCGGCGTGGACGACGCGAAAGACATCGCATTATGAATGACTTGCGAGCGCGAATTGCATCGGCCGTCATTCTGGCGGTTCTGGTGCTCGGCTCGACACTCGTCGGCGGCTGGCTGTTCGCGATCATCTGTACGCTCATCGCGATGATCGTTTGGGCCGAATGGTTCGACGTCGTCTCGCCCAATGGTGACGACAGGGTTCGGTTGCTCGGTTTCTTCTTTCTGGGTCTCCTGTTCGTTGCCGGATTGATCTTGACGAACGGGACGATGCCGTATGTCTGGGCTCTCGCAACAGTCGCTTTTGCGGCGGCCAGTGCGAGCATGGCTGGCGGGAAATGGGCTGTCGCGGGGTTTGTCTATTCCGGCCTCGCGCTGGTGGCCCTGAACATGTTGCGCCATTCCGACACGAATGCCTCCGGGCTGGTGGCGATCCTGTTCCTGTTCGCAGTCGTTTGGGCAACCGATATCGGCGCCTATTTTGCCGGTCGGCATTTCGGCGGACCGAAAATTGCCCCGGCGATCTCGCCGAAGAAAACCTGGTCCGGCGGGTTCGGCGGGGTAGGGTCGGCCATCGTCGCGGGGTTGCTGGTCTTTTTCTTCGCGGGGCGCGAGGCCTACGGTCTTGCCGTCGGTCTCGCCATCGTCCTGTCAGTGATTTCGCAGGCGGGCGATTTCTTCGAATCGTGGATAAAGCGACGCAATGGCGTAAAGGATTCGAGCCATATCATTCCGGGCCATGGCGGTTTCATGGACCGCGTGGACGGCCTGGTTTTCGCGGCGATCGCGCTTTGGGCGCTTGGCGTTCTGGAGGGTGGCTTCAGCCGGCCGGCTGAAGCCTTTTTTTGATTGTCAGCGGGATGTTTTGCCACGCTGCCGCCGGATTTCGGCTGCGATATGAACCGGGGAACTGACAGGGATTGGCCATGCTGAGTTTTGTAACGGGCTTGTTTGCGACCGACGGTTTCATCGTTGGCACGTTACTGCCCTTCCTCTTCGTTCTTCTGATCGTGGTTTTTGTGCATGAACTCGGCCACTATCTGGTCGGCCGGTGGTGCGGGATCGGCGCCAAGGTCTTTTCGGTCGGGTTCGGCCCCGAACTCGCTGGCTTTACCGACCGCAAGGGAACGCGCTGGCGGCTGTCCTGGATTCCGCTCGGCGGTTACGTGAAGTTCGTCGGCGACATGAACGCCACGTCCATGCCCGAAGGACAGTCCACAGAGACGCTGACGCCGGAGGAACAGGCGGTCGCTTTTCCCAACAAGTCGGTCGGCCGCCGGGCGGCTACGGTTTTCGCCGGCCCGCTTGCGAATTTCGTCTTCGCGATCGCGATTTTTACCGCGATTTTCTCGCTCTACGGACGCGGGGTGGCTGACCCGGTCGTTTCGGAAATCCGGCCCGGAAGCGTCGCGGAGCGAGTCGGCATCATGCCCGGCGACAAATTCGTCAGCCTGGACGGAATTCCCGTCGAGCAGTTTTCCGACGTTCAACGCTACGTATCGATCCGCTCCGGCGAGACCATCGAAATGGTGATGGAACGGGCCGGGGAGATGCTGACATTCGATGTCACGCCCGAGCGGCTCGAAATCGAGGATCGATTCGGCAACAAGATGGAGCAGGGGATCATCGGCGTGCTCAATGATCGCCAGACCGGCGGTCACAGGATCGAGCATTACGGCGTCGGCGAATCCTTTGTCATGGCGGTCACCGAAACCGGCTATGTGATCAAGCGGACCGGCGGCTACATCGCGGGCATATTCTCAGGCCGGGAGAAGCCGGATCAGATAGGCGGACCGATTCGCGTCGCCAAGATGTCCGGTCAGGTCGCGACGCTCGGTTTCGTTGCGTTGCTCAACCTCGCCGCGATATTGTCGATTTCGATTGGATTGTTGAACCTGTTGCCCGTGCCAATCCTTGATGGCGGGCATCTCGTATTCTACGCTTTCGAGGCCATGCGGGGCAGACCGGTCCCCGAAAATGCGCAGGAATACGGATATCGCATCGGATTCGGCCTGATTCTCGGTTTGATGGTGTTCGCAACGTGGAATGACATCACGTCGCTGCTCGGGGGGAGTTAGGGTGGATTTTAATCAAATTGTTTACCATCCGGGCATTTCGCGCGTGACGATTTTGCCACGCAGGGCGCCTTCGTAAACGCATTTTAACCGGAGCCCTTGCGTGTGAAATGAAAGCCTGTAATACGGTCAATTCAATGATTTATGTTCACAAGACCCGTAAAGAGGCGGACGGGAAAAGAGGGGAAACGGACCGAATGAAGCCGGCACCGAAACTTTTAAGCGCCGTATCCGCAATCGCCTTGGCGCTCACCCCAGCTGTTGGCGGGGGCATAGTCGCGACTCTCAGCGCCGTATCGACCGCCGAAGCGGCCGTCGTGCGTGCGATATCCGTTCGCGGCAATCAGCGTGTTTCCTCGTCCACCGTCTCCAATCTCATCGGCTACCAGCCCGGCAAGAACTATTCGGCCGCCGCTGTCGACGATGCGGTCAAGAAGCTTTTCGCGACCGGCCTGTTTTCCGACGTCAATGTTTCGGTTTCCGGTTCGACCCTGGTGGTGACGGTTTCCGAATTGTCCATCGTCAACCAGGTCGTCTTCCGCGGCAACCGCAAGCAGAAGGACGACCGCCTGAAAGGCGTCGTCCAGCTTCAGCCGCGCAGCACCTTCGATCAGGTGACGCTCGACGCCGACGTCGAGGCGATCAAGGACGCCTATGGCAGTATCGGTCGCAACGATGTGAGCGTCTATCCGGAGGTTGTCGACCTTGGCGAGGGGCGCGTTAACGTCGTGTTCCAGATCGACGAGGGCGGTCGCACGAAGATCACGCAGGTCAACTTCATCGGGAACAACGCCTTCAGCGATCGTCGCCTGCAGGGCGTCATCTCGACGAAGCGGTCCAATTTCCTGTCGTGGATGACGCGTAACGACATTTATGACGATCAGCGCCTCGCCGCCGACGAGGAGATGCTTCGCCAGTTCTATTTCAATCACGGCTATGCGGATTTCCGCATTCTTGCCTCCAATGGTGACATCGATCCGAACACCGGAAACGTGATGATCACGATCGAGGTCGACGAAGGCGAGAAATATCGCTTCGGCAACATCGACATCGACAGCTCGGTCAGCGGCGTCACGCCTGACGATCTTCGCCAGACGGTGAAGACGCGCAACGGCAGGATTTATGCCGCCGAGGATGTCGAGGATACGCTGATCGCGATGTCCGAGCGTTTGGCCGCCAACGGCTTCCCCTTCGCGGAAGTGACGCCGGTCGGCAATCGCAATTTCGAGAACGGAACGATCGACGTTTCCTACGTGGTCGATCAGGGCCAGAGGGCGTTTATCGAGCGCATCGAGATTGTCGGCAATGCGCGTACGCGCGATTACGTGATCCGTCGCGAGTTCGACCTTTCGGAAGGCGACGCTTTCAACCAGATTCTGCTGTGCCGCGCGCAGAAGCGCCTTGAGGCTCTCGACTACTTCGAACGGGTCGACATCACGACGCGTCCCGGCTCCGCTCCGGACCGGGTGGTCGTCGTTGTGAACGCCGTCGACAAGTCGACCGGTGAGTTCGGAATCGGCGCCGGCTACACGACGGGCGGCGACTCGGGAGGCGGTATTGCTGTCGAGGCGAGCGTTTCCGAGCGCAACTTCCTTGGCCGCGGCCAGACGGTTCGTCTGAGCGCCGGTGGCGGTGTCGACAACCGTACCTACAATATTTCGTTCACCGAGCCGTATTTCCTCGGCTACCGGCTGGCGGCGACGGCTTCTGCCTTCAAACGCACGAATGATTACGATAATTACGGTATCGATTCCCAGGGCGGATCGATCAATTTCGGATTGCCGATCACGGAAGATCTGAGAGCCAATGTCGGTTATCGCTTCCAGCAGGACAAGTATACGGACCTCGACTGTATCACCCCCACGACTCCCGCTTCGATTTGTGCGGACACTGCGGGTGGCACCAATACGACGTGGAACAAGTCTGCGGCCTTCTATGGGCTGACCTACAATGATGTCGATGACGCCCAGGATCCGCATGAGGGGCTCTATCTGGACTTCGGCCAGGAAATCGCTGGCCTTGGCGGCGACGCCAAACATGTCCAGTCTGTCTTCAAGGGTGTGTATTTCCATACCCTGTCCGACGACGCGGATCTCGTTGGTCTCGTGAAGGTCGGCGCCGGTAACATCACCGGTTTGGGGCAGTCGGTTCGTACCGTTGATCATTTCCGCCTCGGCCCGTCCCATATCCGCGGTTTCGCGGCCAACGGCATCGGCCCGGTTGACACGAATGGCGACCGGATCGGCGGCAAGACCTACTTCAATGCGACTGCCGAAGCCCAGTTCCCGATCCCGGCCATACCGCGTGATATCGGTTTGAAGGGTGCTGTTTTTGCCGATGCGGCGACTTTGTATGGGCATGACTCGGCAAGCGCTTCGGGTACGAGCATGGCGTGGCGCACATCGGCCGGTTTCGGCCTGGTCTGGCAGTCGCCCTTCGCACCGCTGCGTTTCGATTACGCGATCCCGATCAACAAGCAGCCCACGGACAAGGTGCAGAAGTTCAACTTCTCCATCTCCACCGCGTTTTGATCGAATGGCCCGGCGTCGCGCCGGGCCGTTTTTCTCGTGTCAGTCACCTCTCCCGATTTCCTGAAGCCTGTTGAGACGCTGAGTTCAGCCGATCTGGCCCGCATTTGCGACGGCCGGGTCGTCGAGGGTACGCGCGGCGAGATTGCGATTGATCGTCTCTCATCTGTCGCTGAGCCGAAGCCCGGCTCGCTGATCTTCATCCAGCCGGGAAAGCATCCCGCGGAACCGGGCCGAATTGGCGGCGTCGGCGCAATTCTGTGCGTCGAAGCGAGCCTGGAATTCTTGCCGGCCGAGCCGGTCAAGATCGTCGTACAGGCACCGCATCCTGCTTTTGCGAAAATCGGCCGGCACCTTTTTCCTGACAGTCTTGGCCCCGGTCGGGTCAGCGCCTCGAAAGGGCTGTCGCCTGACTTCCCTGCAGCGCATATTTCCGTTCTGGCGCAAATCGAGGAAGGCGTGGTCATCGAACCGGGCGCGGTGATCGGCGACCATGCGGCGATTGGCCGAAATACGGTCGTTGGTGCGAATGCGGTTATTGCCGACCATTGCCAGATCGGCCGCGACTGCCGGATCGGACCTGGCGCCGCGATACAATACGCGCTGATCGGCAATGGTGTCAGCATATTCGGCGGCGCCCGGATCGGCCAGGATGGCTTTGGCTTTGTGCCGGGACCGGGCGGATTGGAAAAAGTTCCTCAGCTTGGCCGCGTCATCATTCAGGATCGCGTCGAGATCGGCGCCAATACGACGATCGACCGCGGGGCGCTGGACGACACGGTGATCGGCGAGGGCACGAAAATCGACAATCTCGTGCAGATCGCTCACAATGTCCGTATCGGCCGGCACTGCGTCATTGCGGCCCATACAGGTATTTCGGGCAGCGTGACGGTCGGCGACGGATGCATGTTCGGCGGACGCGTCGGCATCGCGGATCACCTGACCATCGGACATGGGGTGCAGATTGGCGGCTCGTCCGGTGTGATGCACGATATTCCCGACGGGGAACGATGGCTCGGCACGCCGGCATTGCCGGCCAAGGTGGCCTTGCGGCAGATCACTGCGTTGCGGAAACTCGTCAGCGCCGATAAGAAGCCCAAAAAGTAACTTGCGGGAATACCGATGACCGATACCGACACGCAGGCTTCCAGCCTTGAGGCCATGGATATTCAGGATTTAATGCTGCTGTTGCCGCACCGCTATCCTTTTCTCCTTGTAGACCGGATCGTCGATATCGACGGTGACAAATCCGCTGTCGGGATCAAGAATGTTACGGCGAGCGAGCCGCAGTTTCAGGGACATTTCCCGTCTCGTCCGATCATGCCGGGCGTTTTGATGATTGAAGGCATGGCGCAGACGGCAGGCGCGATCAGCATCAAGGCGGCGGGCCTCGGTCAGCCCGCCCTTATTTATTTCATGACCATCGACAATGCGAAATTCCGTCGTCCCGTCGTGCCGGGCGACGTGCTCGAATATCATGTGAAGCTGATGAAGAAGCGCGGCACGGTCTGCCGGTATTCCTGCGTGGCGATGGTTGGAAGCGAGAAGGTCGCGGAAGCCGAACTCACCGCCATGCTCGATGTCCAGGACGCGGAAGGCTGAACAGTGCAACACGGCGTCTCGTCCGCAATCCATCCGACCGCCTATATCGAGCGCGGCGCCGAGCTTGGCGCCGGCGTGAAGATCGGCCCGTTCTGTCATGTCGGCCCGCATGTGCGACTCGGCGACAATGTGGAGCTCATGAGTCACGCGGTCGTCATTGGCGACACCTGCATCGGGGAGGACTGCCGTATCTTTCCGCATGCCGTGCTCGGCGCGGAGCCGCAGAATACCGCCCATGGCGGGTCGCGGACTAGGCTTGTGATCGGTCGCGGAAACACGATCCGCGAAGGCGTCACCATGCATCTGGGGACCGACAATGCACGTGGCGAGACGACGATCGGCGACAATTGCATGTTCCTGGCCTATTCGCATGTCGCGCATGACTGCGTGCTGGGGAACCATGTGACATTCGCGAACAACGTCATGATCGGCGGGCATACAGTCGTGGGTGACAGGGTCATCATCGGCGGCGGGGCCGGTGTGCACCAATTCTGCCGGATCGGCCATCACGCCTTCATCGGCGGTCTCGCTGCGGTGCAGGCCGATGTCATCCCCTTCGGGATGATCATGGGCAATCGCGGCTTTCTGGCCGGCCTCAACCTGGTCGGCATGAAACGATCGGGTATGGAGAAGAGCGAAATCAATGCGCTCAGGCATGCCTTCAAGGATCTGTTTTCGGGAATTGACGGGTCTCTTCGCGAGAACGCTGCGAAGCTGATTGCCGACAATCCCGGTTCCGAAGCGATCCGCGACATCGCCGATTTCATCCTGGCCGACAGCAGGCGCAAGTTCATGACACCCATATCGTCCTCGAATGGGCGTCTGGAAACCGGCGACTGAATATGGGCGCCGCCGACAGTGCTTCGCGCGTCGCGATCATAGCCGGTGGCGGCGATATCCCGCTTTATGTCGCGGAAACACTGGCCGAGCAGGGCCGAAATCCGTTCATTGTCGCGATCGAGGGAGAAGCCGATCCGGCTCTCTACCGGTTCGAGCATCAGGTCGTCTATCCTATCCGGCCCGGTGTGCTCATGTCCATTCTGAAACAGGTCGACCCGACCGACGTCGTGATGGTGGGCGGAGTGAGAAGCCGCCCGAAGCTGCACAAGATCAGGCCCGACTGGACGACCCTCAAACTGGCGGCACGGTTTCTGCCCAAACTTCGTTCGGGCGATGACGTGTTGCTGCGCGGTGTCGTCGAAATGATCGAGGAGGCGGGATACCGCGTACGCGGCGTTCACGAGCTGGTGCCGAACCTTCTGGCAAGCGAAGGCCATATCGCCGGACCGAAACCGGCATCCTCGACCAGGGAAGCGATAGCGACCGCGATCAAAGGCGCGATTGCGCTGGGCAATCTCGATGCCGGGCAGGGCTGTGTCGCGATCGGCCGACGCATTGTTGCGCTCGAGGGCGCGGAAGGAACGGATGCGATGCTCGAGCGCGTCGCGCAAATGCGGACCGCGGGACGTATCCCCGCCCGCCGCGGCGGCGTTCTTGTCAAGCTGGCCAAGCCCGGCCAGGAGTTGCGGACGGATCTCCCGACGATCGGCGCCAAAACCGTGGAAAACGCCGCAGCCGCCGGCCTGTCGGGCATATGCGTTCACGCCGGCCGGGCGCTGATCGCGGATCTTGACGTGACCTGCGCCAAGGCCGACGACCTTGGCGTCTTCCTGACCGGGATAGATCCGGAAACCTTCGGCGATACGGCGGGCGGCCAATGACATCAGACCGGGCCCTTGTCATCGGATTGGTCGCCGGCGAGGTCTCCGGCGAGAATCTGGCTGTCGATCTCATCGATACAATCACCGAACAGACGGGACATGCGCCCAGGCTGGTCGGGGTCGGTGGAGACCGGCTCCGTGAGAGGGGGCTCAACAGTGTCTTCGATGCGTCGGAGATCGCTCTGATTGGTCTGACATCGGTCATTGCCAGCCTGCCGCGGCTGATCATGCGCATCGGCCAGACGGCGAAAGCCATGGTCGCGGCGCGGCCCGATGTCATTATTCTGATCGACAGCCCGGATTTCTCTCACCGTGTCGCCAAGCGTGTGAAGAAGGCGCTGCCCGATGTCCCGATCGTGAAATATGTCGCCCCCACCGTGTGGGCATGGCGGCCAGAGCGGGCCCGGAAGATGGCGGCCCACATCGACCATGTCCTCGCTATCCTTCCCTTTGAACCGGAAGTCATGAAGGACCTTGGCGGGCCGCCGACCCATTATGTTGGCCATCCATTAGCCGCCGCGGAGGATCTCGCGGACCTCTGGCACCGACGCGAGGAAAGGCCACCGCGCGCCGCCGACGAGGAGTTTACTCTTCTGGTCTTGCCGGGGTCGCGCAGCGGAGAGGTGAAAGCGCTGCTGCCGGATTTCGGCAAGGCGGTGCAAACGCTACATGACCGCGGCGGCCGGTTTGGCATCCTGATGCCGACCCTGCCGAAGCTCGTCGACAACCTGAAACGTGAGACGGCGGGCTGGCCGATCCAGCCGCGCATCACAGTTTCCCACGACGACAAGATGGAGGCGTTTCGGCAGGCGGACGCGGCGCTTGCCGCATCCGGGACCGTCATTCTTGAACTCGCGCTCGCCGGTGTGCCCGTTGTCAGCTGCTACCGGGTCGATCTGTTCATGCGACCGTTCGTTCGCCTGATCACCACGTGGACGGCGGCTCTCCCCAACGTGATCTGCGACCGTCCGGTTGTGCCCGAATATATCGACTTCCTGATCCGCCCGGGAATGCTGGCGCGCCGGATCGAGGAACTGGTCGGACCGGAAAGTCTTCCCGCCAAACTGCAGATGCATGGTTTCCGGCAGGTGCGGGAACTGATGGCGGTAAAAGAACGGCCCGGAAACCGGGCCGCAAATATCATTCTGGAAGCGGTAGCGGGAAAACCGGAGGGGCGTTGAGCCCCTCCCGCATCAGCTGCGCTTGTTCATCGGCACGTAATCGCGCTTCGGTTCACCGGTATAGAGCTGGCGGGGCCGCCCGATACGCTGGCTCGGATCCTCGATCATTTCCTTCCACTGGGCAATCCAGCCGACCGTGCGGGCGACCGCGAACAGCACCGTGAACATGGTGGTCGGGAAACCGAGCGCCCGCAGCGTGATGCCGGAATAGAAGTCGATATTCGGATAGAGCTTCTTCTCGACGAAATATTCGTCATGCAGCGCGATCTTCTCGAGTTCCATCGCGACTTCGAGGAGCGGATCGTCCTTGATGCCGAGTTCGCCCAGAACCTCATGCGTGGTCTTCTGCATGATCTTGGCGCGCGGATCGTAGTTCTTGTAGACGCGGTGGCCGAAGCCCATCAGGCGGAACGGATCGTTCTTGTCCTTGGCGCGAGCGATGAACTCCGGAATACGGTCCACGGAGCCGATTTCGGCGAGCATGTTCAGCGCAGCCTCGTTGGCGCCGCCATGCGCGGGGCCCCAGAGGCAAGCGATGCCGGCCGCGATGCAGGCGAAGGGATTGGCGCCCGAGGAACCGGCCAGACGGACCGTCGACGTGGAGGCGTTTTGTTCGTGGTCGGCATGCAGGATGAAGATGCGGTCCATGGCGCGGGCCAGAACCGGATTGACCTCGTAATCCTCGCAGGGCACCGCGAAACACATGCGCAGGAAGTTCGAAGCGTAGTCGAGATCGTTCTGCGGATAAACGAAGGGCTGGCCGATATGGTACTTGTAGGCCATGGCCGCGATCGTCGGCATCTTCGCGATCATGCGCATGGAGGCGACCATGCGCTGATGCGGATCGGAAATGTCCGTGGAATCGTGGTAGAAGGCCGACAGCGCGCCGACGGTGCCGCACATCACGGCCATCGGATGCGCATCGCGCCGGAAGCCGGTGAAGAACCGCATCATCTGCTCATGCACCATGGTATGGCGCGTCACGCGGTAGTCGAAATCGTATTTCTGGGTCTTCGTCGGCAATTCGCCGTAAAGAAGCAGGTAGCAGACCTCGAGAAAGTCGCCCTGTTCGGCGAGCTGCTCGATCGGATAGCCCCGATGAAGCAACATGCCTTCATCGCCGTCGATGAATGTAATCTTTGAGTCGCAGGATGCCGTCGATGTGAAGCCCGGATCGTAGGTGAAGGCGCCGGTTTGCTTGTAGAGGGATGAGATATCGACCACGCTGGGGCCGATCGTCCCGTCGTATACGGAAAACTCATGCTCCCCACCCGACAATGAGAGTTTTGCGGTTTTATCAGACATGATGTCTCCCTTCTCCATCCGATCGTTATCACGAAAATGACGTGAAAATTTTGCGGCGCAGCAAGCTTCGCCGCTGAGGCTTTGCAGTGGTTGCTATCCCAATTGCGGTGTCCTGCCAAGACAGCCTAAGGGCTTAATGCTGCAATGCATTATAGTGCTCCGGTAGCTGCCGTGAAAGCCATTATGCAACGCAATCGCGGATGCGTGCGAGTGATTCATCGCGGCCCAGGACGGCGAGAACGTCGAACACGCCCGGTGACGTGCTCCGCCCCGTCAGGGCCGCCCTGAGAGGCTGTGCGACCTTTCCGAGCTTGAGTTCGTTGGCCTCTGCGTAGGATCGCACCGCGGCGTCGAGCGCATCGACGGACCAGTCGTCGACCTGTTCGAGTTTGGGAATAATCCCGGCAAGCACGTTGCGCGCTTCACCGGTGAGAATGCCGGCTGCCTTTTCGTCGAAATCGAGAGGCCGCTCGGCGAAAAGGTAATTAGCGCTGTCGAGGAGTTCGACAAGAGTCTTGGCGCGTTCCTTCAGGCCGGGCATGGCCGCGAGCAACTGCGCGCGGCGGCTTTCGAACCTGGCGGCGATGTCATCCTTGCCGTCCAGTTCCGGCAGCAAGGCACCCACCCTGTCGACCAGATAGGCATCGTCGGCGGCGCGGATCCAGTGTCCGTTCACGGCTTCCAGCTTGGCGAAATCGAACCGTGCTGCGCCCTTGTTCACGTCCGTGATATCGAACCAGCCGATCATGTCCTCGGTCGACATGATCTCGTCGTCGCCATGGCTCCAGCCGAGGCGTGCGAGATAGTTGCGCAGGGCTTCCGGCAGGTAGCCCATGGCCCGATAGGCTTCTACGCCGAGCGCTCCGTGGCGCTTCGACAGCTTCGCGCCATCGGGACCATGGATCAGCGGGATATGCGCCCATTTCGGCACGTCCCACCCCATTGCTTCGAAGATGATCGTCTGCCGAGCCGCATTGGTCAGGTGATCGTCGCCGCGAATGACGTGCGTCACGCCCATGTCGTGGTCGTCGACCACGACGGCCAGCATGTAGGTCGGGTTGCCGTCGGAGCGCAGAAGGATGAAGTCGTCGAGATCCTTGTTGGGAAAGCGGACTTCGCCCTGGACGGCGTCGCGCACGAGCGTTTCGCCGTCGCGGGGTGCCTTGATGCGGATGACCGGCGAGACCCCCTCGGGAGCTTCCGAAGGGTCGCGGTCGCGCCAGCGCCCGTCATAGCGTGGAGGGCGGCCTTCGGCGCGCGCCGTTTCGCGCATCTCGGCCAATTCCTCCTGCGAAGCGTAGCAGCGATAGGCATTTCCCTTGGCGAGCAGTTCCTCGGCGACGGCGCGATGCCGGTCGACCTGATCATATTGCGAGACGACGTCGCCGTCCCAATCCAGCCCCATCCATTTCAACCCGTCGAGAATCGCTGCAACCGCTGCTTGCGACGACCGCTCCCGGTCGGTATCCTCGATACGCAGATGCATTTTGCCGCCGGTGTGTTTCGCATAGAGCCAGTTGAAAAGAGCGGTGCGGGCTCCGCCGATATGCAGAAAACCGGTCGGGGAGGGGGCGAAACGGGTGACGACCTCGCCAGTCATGCTGTGCTCCAATTGTGTTGATTGACCGGCCTTCAGGGCGGCCGGATGAGGATTCTGCCGCACGTCTAGCACAGGCGGCAGCCTGCGCAAACTCGGGCCATCTCGCCCTTGACGGAGGTGCGGCATGAGCGGCGCCGACGAGGACGAAACACGCACCACAACCGACGAACGCGTTTTTTTCCGCGTGCCGGATGAAGAGGTCGCTTCGCAGGTTCCGGCCATCGCGGACGAGCCGGCGAATTCGGCCGCCAAACCACGAAACCGTCACCTCCGGGGCCTGAAACTGGCCGAACGCCGCTCGGTCGTTCGGAAAATCCAAGCGGCGATTACCCGCGAACAGGGCCTGGGAACCGCGTTCCTGTTCGTGCCCGTCGGGCTGCTCGCGGGTATCCTGGTCTATTTTTCGCTGCCCGCCGAACCAACGCCCTGGAACCTGCCGGCCGGCATTGTCGTCCTCGCCGCGCTGCTAATCTTTTCCCGGAGCGCAACTCCGCCATTCCGCATGGCTCTCGCCGCGGGTCTGCTCGTGGCCACAGGTATGGCGCTTGCCCAGGCGCATACGAGCTGGAAGGCGACTCCGATGCTTGGTTCGGATGTGACGACACGGCTGACCGGCCGGATCGTCGCCCTCGAGCAACGGGCAAATGGCCGTACGCGCTTCACCATCGATGTTTTGAAGACGGAGCGTCCGGAACTGCGCTACGCGCCGGATCGCGTGCGTGTCACGGCTCCGGGTTCTGCCGAGGGATTTGAGCTGGGCGGCGGCATCTATGGTCTCGTGCGCCTGACCTCACCATCCGGGCCGGCGTTGCCGGGTGGATACGACTTTGCCTTTCATTCCTATTTCAACGGGATCGGATCCAATGGCTTCTTCCTGGGGCGTCCTGACGCGATCGAGCTGGAAACAGCGATCGGCCGTTATGACTCGGCTGTCGTCGCCTTGCAGCGGCTGCGCCAGGCCATCGGCAGACAGATACAACAAGCCGCTCCCGGCCGGTCGGGCGCGGTATCCGCGGCGCTCGTCACCGGTAACAAGTCCGGTATCCCGGAAGATGTGACCGAGGCGCTGCGCGTTTCGGGCCTGGCGCATATTCTCTCGATCTCGGGCCTTCACATGGCGCTTGTCGCCGCCACGGTCATGGCGTCGCTGCGGCTGGGATTTGCCTTCGCGCCGGAATGGTCGGCGCGTCACCCTGTCCGTAAATATGCCGCCGCCGGAGCGCTCGCGGCGACCGGGTTTTATCTCTTTCTTGCCGGAGCCGGCGTCGCCACCCAACGCTCATTCGTCATGCTCGCCATCATGCTGCTGGCTCTGTCATTCGATCGAAACGCGGTCACCATGCGCAATCTCGCTTTGGCGGCGATTGCGGTCATGGTCGTCGCGCCGGATGAGGTCGCGGGCCCTGGCTTCCAGATGTCGTTTGCGGCGACGGCGGCGCTGATAGCGGTCTATGGCGGCTGGCAGGACTGGCGTCATCGCCGCGAAAGGCGGCGGGTAGATCGCCCGCAACGCCATCCCGCGATATCCTTCCTTGCTGCGATGGGCCGATATGCGCTGGGGATCGGCATCACCTCCCTGATTGCCGGCCTCGCGACCGGACTGTTCGCCTCTTACCACTTCGGCCGCGTCGCCCCCTATGGTCTCCTTGCCAACCTGGCCGCAATGCCCGTCGTCACGATCCTTGTAATGCCGCTTGCGGTCGCCGCCGTCGTGGCCATGCCTTTCGGGCTGCATGTCTTTCTGTTCAAGGCGATGGCCTGGGCGGTCGAACTGGTGATCGTCATCGCGGAACGGGTGGCCTCGCTCTCGCCGGCAATCTCCACCGGCCAGATGCCGGCTTCCGCGCTGATCGCGTTTTCCGGCGGCCTCATAATGCTCTGTTTCCTATCCACCCGGTTGAAGCTGGCGGCGCTGCCCTTTCTGGCGCTTGGCGCGGCGTTCTGGGGATTTGAAAAAACGCCTGTCGCGATCCTTTCCGAGGATGCCCGGCAATTCGCCGTGATCGAAAATTCGGAGCAGGGTGCGAGACTGCATGTCAATCGCGACCGGCCCAACGCGTTCACGGTCGAGCAGTGGCAAGCGGCCTATGCCGCGCCGGTGATCGTCAAGCCGGGAGAGTCGCCACTGATGCGATGCGAGGAAACGCTGTGCCGCGCCCAGACGGGCAAGATGCTCATCGGATACGTTCTGACATCATCGGAAGACGCGGATATGCCGGCCTTGGAAAAACTCTGCGATCAATTCGATCTTGTCGTTTTCGCCAAGGCGCCGTCGCCGCAGTCCTGTCCGGATGGAACGCCTGTGGTCTCCGCGCAAATGCTGGCGCGAAGCGGTGCGGCCGAGATTTATGAAAGCGAGGGCAGGGCGGTGATCACCCACGCTCTGCCTGGCCCCGAACGGCCCTGGCTCGATCATCGCCGTTATTCGCGGGCGGCGCGGAACCTGCCGGAGTGGCGGCGGTCTCAGTAGCGGCGCATGAGGCCGACGAGGCGACCCTGAACGCGCACCCGGTCCGGTCCGAAAATTCGGGTCTCATAGGCCGGGTTGGCGGCTTCCAGGGCGATCGACGCCCCTTTGCGGCGAAGGCGCTTCAGCGTCGCTTCCTCGTCGTCGACCAGTGCGACGATGATATCGCCGGCATTGGCGGTGTCGCCCTTCTTGATGATCGCGGTATCGCCGTCAAAGATGCCCGCCTCGATCATCGAATCGCCCTCGACCTCCAGTGCGTAGTGCTCTCCCTTGCCGATCATGTCGGCGGGAAGCGAGATCATGCGGGTCTGGTGTTCGATCGCCGAGATCGGAACGCCGGCGGCGATCTTGCCCATCATCGGGACGGGGATCATCGAGCCGCCATCGCTGTCATTGGACGCGCGCGGCGCGGGCTGGGGCGCCGGCGCCGGTTTGCCGAGGCTTCCCTCGATCACGCTCGGCGAAAACCCGCGGCGCTGGCCGGCCGGCGTCAGGCTGTCGGGAAGCCGTATGACTTCCAGCGCCCGGGCGCGGTTCGGAAGCCGCCGGATGAAGCCGCGTTCCTCCAGCGCCGTGATCAACCGGTGGATGCCGGATTTCGAGGCAAGGTCGAGCGCTTCCTTCATCTCGTCGAAGGAAGGAGGCACGCCGGTTTCCTTCAGGCGCTCATTGATGAACATCAGAAGGTCGAGTTGTTTGCGTGTCAGCATCGCCGCATCCTTGCAGAATCAAATAAAAACAAACACGGAACAGTCTTTATCTGTTCCAGTTGTGTTCTGCAAGCGTTTAACAAATGTTTAAAGAACGGCAGGTTTTAGCGGCAGGATCGCGACGTCGTCGCCGGCGGACGCTGCCGGGGCATGCGGCGCGCGGACCAGCAGCGCCTCCGAACGCGCGAATGCGCTGATCATCGAGGAATCCTGCAGATTGAACGGTTTCGTCCGCAATATGCCGGCCTCATCGCGCCAGGCGCGTGCGCGGACATAGTCTTCGCGGGCGCCGTTCGCGGGCATCGCGGTGTCGAGGATCGCGCGCTGCCGATCCAGGGTGAAGGCCAGTCCGCCCAGCTTCTGGAGCAGCGGTTTCATGAACAGCAGCCCGCAGACGAGCGCCGATACGGGATTTCCGGGCAGGCCCAGGATTCGCAGGCTATCGAGGCGGCCGAACATGAGCGGTTTGCCCGGGCGCATGGCGATTTTCCAGAAATCGAGCGTCATGCCGCGGTCCAGGAAGACTTTTCGGACGAGATCGTGGTCGCCGACCGATGCGCCGCCCAACGTCACCAGCACGTCGCAATTCGCTGCCGCCCGGTCGAGTGCCGCGGCGAGATCGGCCTCGTTGTCGCGGACGATGCCGAGGTCGATGACCTCCGCGCCTGCCTCGCGCGCGAAGGCGGCGATGCCGTAGCTGTTCGAGGCGATGATCTGGCCGGGACCGGGCTCGGAACCCGGCGGCAGCAACTCGTCGCCCGTCGCAAGGATTCCGACGCGAGGACGCCGAATGACAGGAACAGCCGGGTGATTGGCGGCGGCGGCGAGGCAGATGGCGCCGGCGTCGAAGACGGTGCCGGCGGGAAGGAGAGTGTCGTCCTTGCGAAAGTCCAACCCTGCGTCACGGACGTGCTTGCCGGCGGGTTCCGCCTGGTTCGACCGAACCCGATCGTTACCGAGAATCGTCACGTTTTCTTGCAGCATCACCGTATCGGCCCCGGCAGGCAGCACGCCGCCGGTGAAGATCCGGGCGGTCTGGCCGGGCCCGACCGCCCCCGAGAAAGGATGGCCTGCCGCGACCTCGCCGATGACGGTCAGCTCGGAGGGCGCGCTGGCGATATCCGCGGCGCGCACCGCGTAGCCGTCCATCGCCGATACGGCCTCGGGCGGCTGTGTGCGAAGGGCGATGAGGTCTTGCGCCAGGACGCGGCCCTGGGCTTCGCCCAGCGCGACGGTCTCGGTTCCCAGCGGAACGGCATCGGCGAGCAGCCGCGCCCGCGCTTCGGTGACGGGGATCAAGCCTCCGTTCAAGACGCGCTCCGCGTCCAGGTGCCGGATTTGCCACCTGTCTTGGAGAGCAGGCGAACCGGCCCGATCTCCATGCCCTTGTCGATCGCCTTGGCCATGTCATAGATCGTCAGGCAGGCAACGGATGCCGCGGTCAGGGCTTCCATTTCGACGCCGGTCTTGCCCGAAAGCCGCGCCAGCGCCTCGACCCGTAGCCCGGGAAGATCCCGGTCCGGCTCGATCTGGACGGCAACCTTGCTGAGCGTCAGCGGGTGGCAGAGCGGGATCAGTTCGTGGGTTTTCTTGGCTGCCATGATCCCTGCGATCCGGGCCGTCGCGATAACATCGCCTTTCTTGGCGTTGCCGGCGAGGATCGTTTCGAGAGTCTCCGGCGTCATGGCGACAAAGCCTTCCGCCACCGCCTCGCGCACCGTGTCGTTCTTGTCGCCGACATCGACCATGTTGGCCGCGCCGTCGGCGCCCAGATGCGTCAGCTTGCCGGTTGGATCATTCGCCATGTCAGGCCGATTTTCGTTCAGCCGCGTCGCCGTGCAAGAGGCGGCGCGTCGCCGCTTCCACGTCGTCCTGGCGCATCAGGCTTTCGCCGACGAGGAAAGAGCTGATGCCGACCCGGGAGAGCCTTTGGCAATCGGCGTGGGTCGAGATGCCGCTTTCGCCGACCAGAAGATATTCGTCGCCGACCATCGCTGCCAGGCGTTCCGAATTGGCGAGATCGACCTCGAATGTGCGCAGGTTGCGATTGTTGACGCCAAGCAGCCTTGAAGAAAGCCTCAAGGCGCGCTCCGTCTCTTCCTCGTCATGAACCTCGATCAGCGCGTCCATACCGAGTTCGAACGCGGTGTCTTCCAGCGCCCGCGCCTCTTCGTCGGAAAGCGACGCCATGATGATCAGGATCGCATCCGCGCCCCAGCTGCGTGCCTCGTAGACCTGGTAGGGCTCGAACATGAAATCCTTGCGCAAGGCGGGGAGGGCGCAGGCCCCGCGCGCTGCCGTCAGAAATTCCGGCGCACCTTGGAAAGAAGGCGTGTCCGTGAGCACCGAGAGGCAGGCGGCGCCGCCATCCTCATACGCCTTGGCGAGCGCCGGCGGATCGAAATCCGGACGGATCAGCCCCTTAGACGGACTTGCCTTCTTGATCTCGGCGATCAGACCGAAATCGCCGGCCGTCTTTCGCGCCTGCAACGCCTCGAAAAATCCCCGCGGCGGTTCCGTGTCGGCAATACTGGCCTGAAGATCGGCAAGCGGCGTCGAAGCCTTCGCGGCGGCGATTTCCTCGCGCTTATAGGCTTCTATTTTCTTCAGGATATCAGTCATTTGGGTTCTTCAGCTAAACAGTTTCTCCGCGCGAAAGCGCCGCTGTCTTCTCGGCGACGGCCTTGGCCTTGCCGCTATCGATCGATGCCGAGGCCTGTTCGAGCCCTTGCGATAGGTCGTTTGCGAGACCGGCGACCACGAGACCAGCGGCGGCGTTGAGGCAGGCGATATCGCGATAGGCGTTTCTTGCACCGTGCAGCACCTCGCGCAAAGCCTGCGCGTTCGCCTTCGGGTCGCCGCCCTTCAAATCCTCGATCCTGACACGGGGCAGTCCGATTTCTTCGGGCGTTAGCGAGAAGGTGGAAATTGTGCCGTTCTTCAACTCGGCGACCTGTGTCGTGCCCGCCGTCGTCAACTCGTCCAGCCCGTCGCCGAAGACGACCCATACGTGCTCCGATCCGAGCGCCTTGAGCACATGCGCCAGTGGCTCCACCCATTCCGGCGCGAAGACGCCGACGACCTGCCGCTTGACGCCGGCTGGGTTCGAAAGGGGGCCAAGGAGGTTGAAGATGGTGCGCGTGCCGAGTTCGACGCGGGTCGGCCCGACATGGCGCATCGCCGCGTGATGCATCGGTGCGAACATGAAGCCGAGCCCGCCTTCCGCAATGCAGCGCCCGATCGTGTCCGGCTTGGCGTCGAGGTCGAAACCCAGTTCGGCCAGAGCCTCGGCGGAACCTGATTTCGACGACAGCGACCGGTTTCCGTGCTTGGCGACCGTCGCACCGGCGCCGCACGCGATGAAGGCCGCGCAGGTGGAGACATTGTAGCTGCCGGAATTGTCGCCGCCTGTTCCGACGATGTCGATCGCGCCGTCCGGCGCTTTGACGCGCGTCATCTTCTCGCGCATCACCGTGACGGCTCCGGTGATCTCCTCGACCGTTTCACCGCGCACGCGAAGCGCCATCAGGAAGCCGCCGATCTGGGACGGCGTCGCATTGCCGGACATCATGACATTGAAAGCGTCGCGCGCTTCCTCAGGCATCAATGGCTCGCCATTGGCGACCTTGGCGATGAAAGGTCTCAAATCGTCCATGAGAACTCTTCTACTGCGTACCCAAAGCGCGTTCGACTGCACTCTGGTTCACCCGAACCGGATAAATCGTTTGCAGCTTGGCGACCAACTGGTCAAGCAGGTCGTCCGAAATCGACTGCTTGATCGTATCGCGCACATTCGCGCCCAGGGTCTCGACGCCGCCGACCGGCTGGGTGACGGCGCTGACCGCGTAAACGATATAGCCATTGCCGGAGGGCGAGGCGACGGTGCCCTTGTGTTCCGGACCGCCATCGAAGATCTCCGTGATGCCGCCCGCGCCGAAATCGCCGTCATTGCCGCCGCGCTGCAAGCCGTATTTCGTCTCGACCGTGAAGCCTTCCGCCTCGGCGACCTGGGTCAGCGTTTCGCCATTGCCCATGCGGTCGGCGAGGGTCTTCGCCTTTTCCGCGATGCGCTTGTCGGTTTCTTCGGCGATCCAGTCCGCCGTCACGCGCTCGCGGACCTCGTCGAACGTCCTGTCTCGCTCCGGCGTGATTCCAGCGACCTCGTACCACAGGAAACCGGAATCGGCCGCGTTGAGCGGGGAATTCTCAACGCCTTCCTCGGCCTCGAATGCGGCGGCGATCAGTTCCCGCTGCTCGGGAACGCTCGTTACCGCATCGCCGGACGGGGCGTTGCCGTCGGCGTCGACGGCCTCGATCGTCTGCATCGTCAGCTTCTGAGCGGTCGCGGCTTCCTGCATGGTGTTGCCGGCCGCGCGAGCGTCTTCATAGGCATCGTGGATATCCAGCAGCGTGTCGTTTGCCGTGACCATCGCCAGTTCGCGGCGAATGTCCGCGCTGACCTCTTCGAACGGCTTGACCGATTCCGGGTTGATTTCCGTAACGCGAATGATCACCGGCCCGAACGTTCCGTCGATCACGCCGCTCACGTCGCCGGCCTTGGAGATAGAAAACGCGGCGTCGGCGATCGCCGAATCCGGCAGATCCGCTTTCGACATGGTGCCGATTTGAACGTCGGACATGGTCTTGCCGGCATCGGCGACCGCATCCTCGAAGCTCTGGCCCGCAAGGATGCGTTCATGTGCGGCGTCCGCTGCGGCTTGATCCGAAAAGACCAGTTGCTCGATGCCACGGGTTTCCGGCGTGCTATAGCGGTCCAGCCTCGCCTCGTAATCCGCCCGCACGTCGTCTTCCGGCACCGAGGCTTCATCCAGGATCGCATCGGGAGTGAGCCGCACGAAGTTGATTTCGCGGTACTCGGGCGCCCGATAGGCGGCCCTGTTGGCCTCGAAATAGGCCTGCAACACGTCGTCGGCCGGCGCGGAAACCGGTTCGATCGCGCCTTCACCGACGATGAAATACTGGACATCGCGCTTTTCGCCGGTGTGCTTGGCGAATGCTTCCAGCATCACCTGCGGGACGTCGATCCCGTCTGAGACCGCCTCGACGATCTGCTGACGGATCGCCACGTCCTGCCGGTTGCGGATGTAGTCGTCTTCGCTCATCCCGATCTGGCGCAGAACCTGACGGAATGTGTCCCGGCTGAACTGGCCATTCACGCCCTGGAAGGTCGGGTCGTCCGCGACCAGCGTCGCCAGGCGATCCTTGGAGAGGCCGAGATTCATCACGCGCGACTGCTCGTCGAGCACGGCGCCGGCGACCATCTGGCCGAGCACGGCCTGTTCGATGCCGAACTGGCGCGCCTGGTCGCGGGTGAGTCGTTCTCCCAGCTGGCGCGACAGGATGACCATCTGCCGGTCATAGGCCAGCCGGTAGTCGATCATCGAAACCTTGGTTTCGCCCGCCGTCAGGACCGCGTTCGAGGTTCCGCCCGATAACATTGATCCTGATACGCCCCACACGGCGAAGCTCGCGAGGAGCAACAGCAGCAGCGCCTTGGCGACCCAGGATTTGGAAGATTTACGAAGACCGTCGAGCATTCTGGAGGAACCTGTTTTCGTTTTCCGGCTTTTTATGGGCGCACGCGGAGCGACGCAAGCGCGCACCGGTCTTTTCCTTTTGGGCCCAAGGCGGTAACAGGAGCTCCAACAAAGGGAAAGGAAAAGCGATGACGCCGGGTGTGACACCACTTGTTGCCGGAAATTGGAAAATGAACGGAACCGCCGCCTCGCTCGACGAGATCCGTGACGTTTGCGCCGGCCTGGACGCCGAATCGACCCTGCCGCACGAAACGCTGCTCTGCGTTCCCGCGACGCTGATCGAACGCGCGGCCGGCGTCGCCGCCGAGAGCGCGCTGGCCATCGGGGCGGAGGACTGTCATGCGAAGGAAAGCGGCGCGCATACGGGCGATGTCTCTGCCGAGATGATCGCGGATGCCGGCGCGACGTCGATCATTGTCGGCCATTCAGAGCGCCGTACCGATCACGCGGAAACCGACGCAATCGTGAAAGCCAAGGCCGAGGCGACCTGGCGGGCCGGTCTGACGGCGATCATCTGTGTCGGCGAGACCCGCGAAGAGCGGGAAGGCGGGAAGGCGGAAGATGTCGTCGGAACGCAGCTTGCCGGCTCGGTGCCGGATGGCATGATCGCCGCGAACACCGTCATTGCCTATGAGCCGGTCTGGGCGATCGGAACCGGTTTGGTGCCGTCCAGCGAAGATATTGCGGCGATGCATGCCTTCATCCGTGAAACCATGTCCTCGCGCTTCGGCGAGGAGGGGGCTTCGGTGCGCATCCTTTACGGCGGTTCGGTGAAGCCCGGCAATGCGGCCGAGATTTTCGCAATTCCCCATGTCGATGGCGGGCTGATCGGCGGGGCGAGCTTGAAAGCAGCCGACTTCCTGGCCATTTGTGAAGGAATTGGCGCATAACCGCCCGAATTTGGCCCTTCAAATCCTGACGGCGAAGGTGTAGAGACCCGCCGTCACATCAAATAGCAAGAACAGTTCATGCAAACCGTCCTGATCGTCATCCACCTCATGATCGTGGTCGCCCTAGTCGGCGTCGTTCTCCTGCAGCGCTCCGAAGGCGGCGCGCTGGGTATGGGCGGCGGCGGCTCCGGCGGGTTCATGTCGGCGCGCGGCGCGGCCGACACGCTGACCCGGACCACGTCGATCCTGGCGGCGGGCTTCTTCATCACATCCATCGCGCTCGGCATTCTCGCCCGTTACGGCGAGAGTCCGACCGACATCCTCGACCGCGTTCCGGCGGCCGTGCAGGGACAGCAGGACGGTTCCGACAGTTCCGGCGTTCCGTCGCAAGGCGGCGTGCTGGACATGCTCGGCGGAGAGGAAGAAGCGGCTCCGGCGGGTGGCGCCGCCGCGCCAGAGGCGCCTGCGGCTCCGGCGATCCCGAACAACTAGCGTAAACGTCTGCAACAAATCGCCTCGTGTGGGTAAGTCCGCACGAGGCGATTTTTTCTTTGCGGAATCATAAACGAGGCGATATCGGTCAAAGCCCATGGCACGGTATGTATTCATCACTGGTGGCGTGGTTTCTTCCCTTGGAAAAGGCATCGCTTCCGCCGCACTCGGTGCGGTCCTGCAGGCTCGCGGTTACAGCGTCAGGCTGAAGAAACTCGATCCCTATCTCAATGTCGATCCGGGCACGATGTCGCCCTATCAGCATGGCGAGGTCTTCGTCACCGATGACGGGGCCGAAACGGATCTCGATCTCGGCCACTACGAGCGTTTCACCGGTCGTTCCGCCAACCAGAACGATAACATCACGACGGGGCGCATCTACCAGAACATCCTCGCCAAGGAACGCCGCGGCGATTATCTGGGCGCGACCGTTCAGGTCATTCCGCACGTCACAGACGAGATCAAAAATTTTGTCATCGACGGCAACAAGGGTTACGATTTCGTCCTGTGCGAGATCGGCGGCACGGTCGGCGATATCGAGGCAATGCCCTTCATGGAGGCTATACGCCAGCTCGGCAACGATCTGCCGCGCGGCAATGCCGTCTATGTGCATCTGACGCTGATGCCGTACATCCCGGCGGCGGGCGAATTGAAGACCAAGCCGACCCAGCACTCGGTCAAGGAACTGCGCTCCATCGGCATTGCGCCCGACATCCTTCTGGTGCGGGCCGACCGGCCGATCCCCGAGGCCGAACGCAAGAAACTGTCGTTGTTCTGCAACGTGCGCGAATCCGCGGTCATCCAGGCGCTCGACGTCAAGAGCATCTACGATGTGCCGAAGGCCTATCACGACGAGGGCCTCGACGAGGAAGTGCTCGCCGCCTTCGGTATCGAACCGGCGCCGCAGCCGCGCATGGCGACCTGGGAGGACGTGTCAGACCGCGTCCACAATCCGGAAGGCGAGGTCACGATCGCCGTCGTCGGCAAATATACCGGCCTGAAGGACGCCTACAAATCGCTGATCGAGGCGCTCAATCACGGCGGCATGGCCAACCGGGTAAAGGTCAATCTCGAATGGATCGAATCCGAGGTCTTCGAGAGCGAGGACCCGGCGACCTATCTCGAAAACGTCCATGGCATTCTCGTGCCAGGCGGTTTCGGCGAGCGTGGCGCCGAGGGCAAGATCTCCGCGGCCACCTTCGCGCGTGAACGCAAGGTCCCCTATTTCGGCATCTGTTTCGGCATGCAGATGGCCTGCATCGAGGCGGCGCGGTCGCTGGCGGGGATCGAGAACGCATCCTCGACCGAATTCGGTCCGTCGAAGGAGCCGGTCGTCGGCCTGATGACCGAGTGGCTGAAGGGCAACATGCTCGAAAAGCGCACGCAGGCGGGTGATCTCGGCGGTACGATGCGCCTCGGCGCCTACAAGGCGACGCTGAAGGAAGGCACCCGGATCGCGGAGATTTACGGCGACACGGACATCTCCGAACGCCACCGCCACCGCTACGAGGTCAATATCGACTACCGCGAGCGGCTCGAAGAATGCGGCCTCGTCTTCTCCGGCCTGTCTCCGGACGGCGTGCTGCCGGAAACGATCGAATATGCGGATCACCCGTGGTTCATCGGCGTGCAGTACCACCCGGAGCTGAAGTCGCGGCCTTTCGAACCGCATCCGCTGTTCTCCAGCTTCATCGCCGCGGCGCTCGAACAGAGCCGGCTGGTCTGATCATCGTTTCCGGCGCGCCGTTTCCGCGTCCTGCGGAAACAGGGTGACAAGGTCCTCGGCGATGCATTCGGCAGCCTCCTTGAGAGGCGCCAGATGGCGTTTTGCGAATTCCTTCGGCTCCTGGAAGGCGCGGGGCCAGATCATGCTGATCGCGGCGTTGGGCTGGCCGTAGACATCGATCGGCACCGCGATGGCGGCCAGCCCGTCATCGAGCATGGTTTCGCCGCGATAGACCCCGAGGCGCGTGCCGAAGCCGCGCGCGCGGGCCTTTTCGATCTCCGGCATGAACTGTTTCAGCGTGAAGCCGAAACGCGACAGGCCCAGCGACATGTTCCCGTTCGTCAGGCGGTCGTATTCGGCGATTTCCGCGTCGGTGCGCACCGCGAGGCAAGCCATCCCGGTTGCCGATCCGAACATGTTTATCCTGCGGTTGATGATGCCGCGATACATGTGAAACGGGCTGAGCGGCCGGGTCGAGTCGACGATGCGCATGCAAAGCCCGTCGAGCACGTGAATGTCCGACGGCCACTCCAGTTTTTTCGTCAGTTCCACGGCGCGCGGCATGGCGACGTCGGTCAGGCTCGCCATTTCGTGCGGGATGGGTTCGCCCGCGCCGGCGGGAAGCGGAATCGTCACGCGATAAAGGCCATCGGCCACCGAGCGGCGCACAAGGCGATGCTGTATCAGCGTTCCGAGCAACCGCCTGATGGTCGATTTGGCGATGCCGCTATCGCGATGCAGATCCGCGAGCGAGCTCGCGCCGTTGCGGGCAAGGGATTCCAGGATCGTGATCCCGCGGTCGAGAGACCGGTTCGCCAGGTCGGTCATTCCGCTTGCTCCTCCGGAGACGAAGCGTGCCACTGAGCGGCACGCTATTCAAGGTTCGATTGTGCCGGGGGGCGATTTCCGCATGATTGGATGCGAAGCGCGCCTGGGAGGAGCCATCGTGCGGCAGCTGACGAATCGAACTGCGGAATTTCTTGCCGCCGCCCTTGCGGGATTCGCGGTCTATATCGCCGGATTCGGGATTTTCGACACGATCATCGTCTTTGGCGGCGTTGCCCTGACCGGTGTGGTCGTCGCCATCCTGCTTCTGAATTCTGGAGAACGCGAGGTCGTCGACGCGCCTGTCGGCAGTGAGCCGGCGCAGACCGCCAATCCTCTCCTCGGCATCGCCCATCTGGTTCTCCTCGCGGTCTTCGCCTTCCTCGTCCTGCGCTGGATGGGGATCATGCTGGAGCAGGAGGAGTTCTTCGTCGATATCTCCCGCACCGACCTGATGGCGTCCTGGGTTGCCTTTGCGATCATCGGTTACCTGACATGGCGCCTGTTCGGCATCCCCATGGCGATCGTCTTCTTCGGTGTTCTGCTCTATGCCGTTCTTCCCGACGGCCTGGGCGGCGCCGATCTCGACTGGTCGAGTATCGCCGACCGGCAGTGGTTCACCACCGACGGCGTCTTTGGCCGGCCGCTTCAGGTCGTCGCGACCACGGTTCTGATCTTCATCGTCTATGGAGCCGTGCTGCAGGCGTCCGGCGCGGGCGACGTGCTCCTCAAGATCGCCTTCGCCGCCACCGGCCGTTTCGCGGGCGGTCCGGCGCATGCGGCGATTGTCGGCTCCGCGATGTTCGGCACGATGTCGGGCGCGGCGATCGCCAACGTGGTCTCGACCGGCATCTTCACAATCCCGATCATCAAGCGCGCGGGATTCAAGGCGAAATTCGCCGGCGCGGTCGAAGCCGCAGCGTCGACGGGCGGGCAGATCATGCCGCCTGTCATGGGCGTGGTGGCCTTCATCATGGCCGACGTCACGGGGATCCCCTATCTGAAGATCGTCGTTGCGGCGCTCATTCCCGCGATCCTCTATTATGCGAGCCTGTTCATCGTCGTTCTCATCGAATCGCGAAAACAGGGGATCGGCGCGACGCCGCCTGAAAAGCGCGAGACGCTGACACGCCAGGACTGGATCGCGAGCCTCGCATTCTGGATCCCGCTGGGTGTCATCATCGCGGTACTGCTGACCGGTCGCACGCCGCAGAATGCGGGTTTCTACGCGCTCTGCGTCGCATCGGTGCTTTGCCTGATCCTGTTTCCGCGGTTCCGGCATCCGTCCGCATGGTGGCAGGCGCTCGTCAGCGCGGGCAAGACCGCTGCCAATCTGATGATCATCGTCACCTCGGTCGGCGTCGTGATCGGCATCGTCAACATGAGCGGGATCGGCCTCGAATTCGCCGATGCGATCCGCGCCGCATCCGGCGGCAGCCTGCTGGTCGCCTTGTTCCTCGTCATGGCAGGCTGCATCGTCATGGGAATGGGCGTGCCCTCGGTCACCGCCTATCTGATCCTCGCGCTCGTTATGGGGCCGGCGCTGGAAGGCCTGGGCATCTCCAAGATCGCCGCGCATATGTTTATGCTCTATTTCGGGGTGCTCTCGGTCATCACGCCGCCGGTTGCCCTTGCCGCTTTCGCCGCCGCGCCGATTGCCGGGGCCAAGCCGATGGAGACGGGCGTCGAGGCGGTTCGCCTGGCTATTGCCGGCTTCATTATCCCGTTCATCTTCGTCTATCATCCGGACATCCTGATCATTGACGGCTTCACAGTCACCGGTCTCGTCTGGTCGCTTGCCTGTTTCCTGCTGGCGACCTGGATGATCGGCACCGCGCTGGCGGGGTTCGACAGGTCGCGGCTTCCGCTATGGGAAAGCGCGGTTCGTCTTGTTGCGGCGATCGCCATCCTGACGCCGGACATTCTGTCGAGCCTCGGCGGCGGCGCGGTCGCGGTGCTGCTGGTGGTCCTGCACTACATCAGATCCCGGAGCGTGGAGGCGCTGCCGGAAACCACAACCCAAGGGAGGAAAGCATGAAACATCTAACCCGTGCCGCATTGGCCGGCCTGGCGACGGTCGCGTTGTCGACCGGTGCGTTTGCCGCCGAGAAGCTCAAGATGGCTACCATCGATCCGGGCTCCTCGGCCTATCTGGTAATGACCACCATGGCCAATATCGTCAATGACAAGCAGAGCGACTACGAGATCACCGTCGACGCCACCGGCGCAGCGACCAAACACATGGTCGAGGTCGCATCCGGCAAGATCGATCTCTGCATGGTTTCGCCGACCGTCTATCAGTTCATGAAGAACGGCAAGGCGATGTATTCCAAGCTGGAAAAGGCGCCGGAACTGTCGAAGAATCTCGGCCTGATCTACTGGTTTCCCTATGGGGCCTATCACGTCCTGACCTATGCCGATTCCGGCATGATGTCGCTCAAGGACATCAAGGGCAAAAAGGTCTTCCTCGGACCTCCGGGCGGTGGCGCATGGAATACCGCCAATGCCTGGATCGAGTCGATGACCGGCTACAAGGCCGGCGAAGACTACGAGAACGTCAAGGCCTCCTGGGGCGCGGCGCTGCAGGCTTTTCAGGACCGGCAGATCGATGTCTACATCAATGGCGGCATTCCGCCTTATCCGCAGGTCGAGCAGCTCGCGCTGACGTCGAAACTGCGCATTCTCGGCCCGACAAAGGCCGAGGTCGATGCGGCGACCGATGATATGCTCGCCCCGTCACGCGGTCCGGGCCGGACGCTCGACGTGATCCCGGCCGGCATTTACGGCGATGGCGTCGTCAACAGCGAAGACGTCTACGAGGTCGGATCCACGGTCGGCGTCGGCGTGCGCATGGATATGGCGGAGGACACTGTCTACGAGATCACCAAGGTCTTCTGGGAAAACCTGCCGGACGTGCAGAAAACGACCCCCTTCATGCGCAAGGTCACGCTTGACGGGCTGAAGAAGTCGAGCGCGATGCCGCTCCATCCGGGTGCGATCAGATACTACAAGGAAATCGGCCTCGAGATTCCTGACGAAATGCAGTGACCTGATATCGCGGGGCCGGTTCCGCCGGCCCCGGTCCACGCGAACGAAGATTGAAGCCAGTCCCCCATGTCCCGTAAAGCCCGCAACATCCTCTTCATCATGTATGACCAGCTCCGCTTCGACTATCTGAGCTGTGCCGGCCACCCGTGGCTGCAAACGCCGAATATGGATGCGCTGGCGGCGCGGGGCGTGCGGTTCAGCCGCTGCTACGTTCAGTCTCCGGTCTGCGGCTCGTCGCGGATGAGCACCTATACCGGACGCTATGTCAGCAGCCATGGTGCGGCCTGGAACAATTTTCCGCTTAAGGTCGGCGAACAGACACTCGGCGACCATCTGCGCAAGATCGGCATGCAGTCCTGGCTGATCGGCAAGACCCATATGAAGGTTGACGAGGAAGGCATGGACCGCCTCGGCATCGCCCGCGACGGCATCATCGGCGCACGTGTTTCGGAATGCGGTTTCGATGTCTTCGTGCGTGACGACGGTCTGTGGGGCGAAGGGCCGGACGGGTTCTACGATTCCAAGCGCTCGCCCTACAATGAATATCTGAAGTCGAAGGGCTATGCCGGGACGAATCCGTGGCACGATTTCGCCAATGCCGGCGTCGGAGAGGACGGCGACATGGCGTCCGGCTGGTTCATGAAACATGCGGACAAACCGGCCAATATCGAGAATAGCGATTCCGAGACGCCATGGCTCACCGACAGGATGATCGAATTCCTCAAGTCCCGGAAGGACGATGCGGCGCCCTGGCTCTGCCATCTGTCCTATATCAAGCCGCATTGGCCCTATATCGTGCCGGCGCCTTATCACGACATGTATGGCCGCAATCAGGTCGTGCCGGCGGTCCGCCATCCGGACGAACGGGCAGATCCGCACCCGGTTTATGAAGCCTTCATGTCGAATGCGATCGGCCAGGCCTTCTCGCGTGACGAAGTGCGCGAGAAGGTCATCCCCGCCTATATGGGGCTCATCAAGCAATGCGACGACGAACTCGGCCGCCTTATGAAATACCTGGAGGACACCGGTCGCCTGGACGATACGCTGATCGTGCTCACCTCCGACCATGGCGATTATCTGGGCGACCATTGGCTGGGCGAAAAGGACCTGTTTCACGAGCCCTCGGTCAAGGTTCCGCTGATCGTCGTCGATCCGTCGCCGGAAGCCGACGCCACGCGCGGTACGGTCTGCGACGAACTGGTCGAGCAGATCGATCTCGCCGCCACATTCATTGAATCGGCCGGCGGCAAGGTTCCCGGCCACATCGTCGAGGGCAGGTCGCTTGGGCCTTTCCTGCGGGGCGAGACGCCGGAGGAATGGCGGGAGTTCTGCGTCAGCGAATATGACTATTCGGCGACGCCCATGGCGGTGAAACTCGGTGTCGAGCCGAAGGACGCCCGCCTGTTCATGATTGCCGACAAGCGCTGGAAATTCATGCATGCCGAAGGCGGCATGCGCCCGATGCTGTTCGATATGGAAAACGATCCCGACGAGTATGTTGATCTGGGCTCCAGCGCAGATCACGCCGGGATCATCGATATGATGTACCGGCGGCTAGCCGTCTGGGCGCGGCGCATGGCGCAGCGCACCGCAATCTCGGACGACCAGATCAAGGCGGGCAGGGGCGGTTCGCGCCGAAAGGGCATCCTGCTCGGTCTTTATGACGGGTCCGAGGTCGATGAGGAACTTACGGTCAAATATCGCGGCGCGGCTGAGCGCACCGCCTCATAGCCCGTCGAAATCGATCGCGATGGCAGCGTGGTCGCTGGCATGCGGCCGATGATAGCCGACGCCGGGCAGGCGGTCCCCCGGGAACTCCGCCGCCTCATGTCCAAGCCCCTGGCGCAGATAGAGTGGTTTGGCGTTCGGGAACCGTTCGGCAAGGGCGGGAGACGCCAGCAGTGCATCCGGGCGCGAATAGATGCTGCTCTCCTGCAAGTGGTAGGACCAGCGCCGGTCTTCCGGAAGACGCGTGACGAGATCGACCGCGAAATCGTCGAGCAACGGCGCCGATGCCCGCTCGCCGCGAGGCTCGTCTTGCGGCTCGTTGAGATCGCCGAGGATCATCCACTGCGCCAATCCCGGATCCGGGAACAATCGTTCTATAAGCCGGCGAACCGCGAGTGCTTCCAGCCGCCGTGTCGTCCAGGCGATGTCCGCATCCGGCCACGGCGCCTTGAAATGGCAGACGAAGAGCGTCAGGTCGCCCGCCCGGGCACTGAGGCAGTCCCGCCGGAAGACCGGCTCGTCCGTATCGCCTCCCGCTTCCCCTTCGAGACCGAGATCTTTCGCTGTCAGCCTGGCGTGGCTTTTGACGTCGTCGAGACGGATCCGGCTCATCAAGGCGACGTCGTAGCCGCGCCCGTCATTGCCGGGAAGGCAGACGCGGAAAGGGTAGGGCGCGCAGCCGGAGGGCAGCAGGATGCGGTCGTGGAAATAGTCGAGCGTCTCCCGGTCGAACACTTCCTGCATGGCGACCACATCGGCGTCGGCTTCGCGCAACACATCGGCGGTCAGCTGCCGGTCGATCACGTCGGACGCCTTGGCGGCGGCGCTTTCCCGCGCTGGTGCATCCCTGTCCCGCGCGCCGGACAGCAGAACGCCCGCTTTCGAATGCCGCAAGCGCATGTTCTGTACGTTGAAAGTCGCGATACGCATTGTCCGTTGTCTTACGGCCTCTCGGGAGCGGCGTCACCGTAGGACGGAGCGCCCGCTGGTGCCAGAGGGGGCGGGGAATCGCCTGTCCAATCGGCGCGTTCCATGGTTTACTTCCTCAATGATTACGCTTGAAGATTGCCTTGGCTTCTGTGACCTCACCGAAGAGGAGGTGCTTGCCATCGCCGAGCATGAACACTTGCCGGAAATGGCGGCGATCGCCTACGCCCAATATCTCGCGCATGAGGACCAGGGCACGGAGGCGATCGGCCGGATGATCGCCGATGACATCCGGGAGGCCCAGCACCGCAACGACGCCGAACATGTCCGGACCTTGCTGCATGTCCTGCATCACTTCCTCAGAGCCCATCCCGAGGCGGCGCCCGAGCAGCATCCCTGGCATCGGGTCTTTTAAGGTCCGGGCCGCGGGCGATCCGTCGGATTCACGATAAAGCGTGAACATTCCCTTCGGTAATTTCCTTGTGCACGCGGGAGTGGTATTCTCGCGGCATGAAACCGCTGCTGGCTGTCTTAGCCTTGACCATCGTGATCGTGTGGGATTTCGCGCAGAACAACGGCGAAATGACCAATACGGTCGTCCGGTCGTTCATGAGCTTCGCTCAATCCTTCGGCTTCTGAGCCAGGATTTTCCGTTACTCCGGGCAGGTGGAACGGCGATTCATTCTATTTTCGGAATGTGTATTTGACATTGGCGCGCGTCTGGGGAAACTCGCGTCCGGGTGCCGCGTCCACGCGCGCACGCCATCAGGGAGGAAAAGATGAAGCTACGGGTTCTGGATTTCGGGCTTGTATCCGCCTTGCGCAGCCAGGCGGTCTATCACGGTGTTGCCGAGACGATCACGGAGGATAGCGATCCGGTCCTGTGCCTTGTCTCGCCGGACACGCCCTATGTCTGCGTCGGCATGCATCAGGAGATTTCGCGCGAGGTCGACGAGGATTATTGCAAATCCGCCGGTCTGCCGATCTATCGCCGCCATGTCGGCGGCGGCGCGGTCTATCTCGACCGCAACCAGCTCTTCACGCATTTCGTCTATCCGCGCCGCAAGGCGCCCGAATTCGCCGCCAATCTCTATCCGATGTTCATCGAACCGGTGGTCCGCACCTACAAGCAGCTGGGCGTCGATGCCGCCTACCGGCCGATCAACGACATCCAGGTCGACGGCCGCAAGATCGGCGGCACCGGCGCGGCGTCGATCGGCGAGGCGACCCTGATGGTCGGCAGCTTCATGTTCGATTTCGACACCGCGACCATGGCGCGTTGCCTCAAGGTGCCGAGCGAGAAGTTCCGCGACAAGCTCCGCCAGACGCTCGACGACTACATGACGACCATGGCGAAGGAACTGCCCGAACCGCCCGCGCGCGACAAGCTCAAGCAGCTTTTCCTCGCCAATTGCGCGGATGTGCTGAAGGTCGAGCCGGTCGACTCCGCCCCGACCGATGCGGAACTCGCGGCCATCGACAAGGCCGAGGCCGCGCTGACGGACCCGCAATGGACCTATATGCAGGGGCGCAAACTGGTCGAGATGGGCGTGAAGATTTCCGAGGGCACGCATCTGACCGAAAGCGCCCACAAGGCGCCCGGCGGCATGATCCGCGTCCACCTGCTCGGCCGGGACGGTGCGGTCGGCGATCTGATGATCTCCGGAGACTTCACCTGCCTGCCGCCCGACGGCGTCGACCGTCTTGCCGCGGAGTTACGCGGCGCCGAACTCGATCAGCAGAAGCTGGCGGCCGCCGCCGACGACGCGATGAAGCGGCTGGAGATCGAGATGCCGGGGATCGCCGGACAGGATATCGCGACCGCAATCATGGCCGCCGCCCATCCGGCTGCGCCATGAAGACGGTCTGCGTCCTGCAGCACGCCGAGGCCGAATATCTCGGCCTGATGGAAGACCATTTCGAGGGCCGCAATATCCGCTTTCTCTACAAGCGGCCCTTCACCGCGGGCGGGACGATCCCGTCGGACGCGGAGGGTTTCGACGGCCTCATCCTGCTGGGCGGCGGTCCCTACGGCCTGGTAAGCGGGCACCTGCTTCCCTCGATGGGGCCGGAACTGCGCCTCACCAGGGCGTTTCTCGACGCCGGCCTGCCTGTGCTCGGTTTCGGCCTCGGCGCGCTGATCCTCGCGGTGGCGGCGGGCGGCGGCGCCGAGGAGGCGCCTTTGCGCTTCGATGTCGAGACGGCGACGGCCACGAGACCCGGCCTGCTCGGCGGCCACATGCCCGAATCCTTTCCGCTCGCATGCTATCTTCGCGACCGTCCGGTGCTGCCCGACGGCGCGGATGTTCTGGCGACCGGCGGCAACGGCGATCCGCTGGTCTTTTCGCTGCGGGGCAACTGCCTCGGATTTCTCGGCCACCCCGGCATGAAACGCGGCATGGCGGAGGATTTGATCATGGAATTCGCCGAAACGCCCGAAAACACGGTGGAATCGCTCGAGGCGCTGGGTATCGCGCAGGGCGATATCGCCGCCGCGCTGACCGATCTCATGGTCGGCATCAGCACGCAGACCGGCCTGATGTGATCGGCGCAATCACGGTAATCCACCGGCCGCCGGCCTGTCGAGAAAAGCCGTTTGCATATTCCATTTTTGACATGTATCATTTTTTGAATGCGAGGGAGGCCGTAAAAGGTTCGCATCGAAATACGGGGCAGGAGTGACCCCGAGGGAGAGAGATTTGGCCGATAAGCTTATTATCGTCATGGTCAACACCGATCCGCGCAACGGAGAGGAGTTGGGGGCGCCGTTTTTCCAGGCCACCGTCGCGGCGGCCATGGACTACGAAGTCGAAGTGATCTGCACCGCGACCGCGGGACAATTGATGAAAAAGGGCGTCGCGGAGAAGCTGGTGGTCAAGCCGGGCTCGCCCAAGACCGTCTACGATTTCATCAAGGATGCCCACGAGGCCGGCGCGAAATTCTTTTGCTGCTCGCCCAATCTCGACCTGTTCGACATGACCGAGGATGACCTGATCCCCGAATGCGAGGGGATCGTCGGCGGCGCGAAGGTGATCGAGGAGATCATGGAAAATGACGACGCCAAGGTGCTGACCTACTGACAGGCAGGAGATAGCAGCACTGGCAATCGGATATCTGGAGGAGAATTTGAACGCCCACGCCCAGATCAGCGATCCGGTTTCGGCGGCCCCCGCCGTTCCGCGGGAGAAGCTGGAAGAGATATTCGACGACATCCGCAGCCACGCGGTCTACGACCATGAAATCCATGGCTGCCTGAATTGCGGCATCTGCACCGCGACATGTCCTTCGGCCCATTATTACGACTACTCGCCGCGCGAGATCGTCCAGCTTCTGTGGACGGAGAATCTCGAAGGCATTTACGACGCCATGCAGGAAAAGATCTGGGCCTGCGCCCAGTGCTACACCTGCGCCGCGCGCTGTCCTTTCGAGAATTCGCCGGGCGGCCTCGTCATGATCATGCGCGAGATTGCGATCAAGCATGACATGGACTCCGCCAAGGAAGTGCTGCGGCCGTTCAGCCGCGTCTTGTTGAAGGTGATTTCGACGGGCAACCAGCTCGCGCCGAACATGATCACCAAGGAAGCGTTTCCGGACTGGGGGCCGAATGTGGCCAAGGTGGATGCGCCGCTGAATATCCTGCGCAAGGCGATCCCCATGCCGACGATGCACACGCTGGATACGGCGTGGGAGGTCAATCTGAAGACCTCGGTCGAACTCTACACGATCTGGGAGGCCACAGGCGTTCTCGACCAGTTGGAAACCGTCGACGAGAACCTCTTCGACGTCGTGTCCGACGTGATGGATGAGAAGCGCGAGGAGTGGGAGGAGTGGCTCGAGGACAATGAAGACGAAGACGAGGATGACGACGACTGAGGCACGGTGACCGCCTCGCAATCATAGTGCCGGAGGAGTGAAGGCATGACGAATGAAAAAGACATCGGGAAGGGCGCCTTTGACGGCTTTGGCGCCGATTGGCAGGCGAGCAACCTGACGCCGGACGAGGCGCGCCGCGCCACCGATTGGGTCGAGGCGAAGATCGACAAACGGGCCCTGCTGACATCGAAAGAGCGCAAGGAAGACGTGCGCGACATCATGTGGCAGCTGGAAAAGGACGGCGAAATCCTCGTCCACCGCGTCGGCGACCACAACGACCCTGTCATCGCGAAGACGCTCTATGGCTGGGACAAGAAGATCCCGACCAACAATCTCTGGCACCACAAGTCCTGCGGCCAGTGCGGCAACATTCCGGGCTATCCGTCCTCGGTGCTGTGGCTGATGAACAAGATGGACATCGCCTATCTCGACGAGACCGACCAGACGTCATGCACCGCGTGGAACTATCACGGTTCGGGCATCGGCAATGTCGTGTCTTTGGCGGCCGTGTTCCTGCGCAATTTCCATCAGGCCTATGTTTCCTCGAAGTCGCAGGGCCTGCCGGTGGGGACTTATTACCCACTGGTTCACTGCGGCACGTCATTCGGAAACTACAAGGAAATCAGAGGGTTCCTTCTGCATTCTGCGGAATTGCGTGAAGAAGTGCGCAAGATTCTCGGCAAGCTTGGCCGGCTCATCGACGGCAAGCTGCTGATCCCGGAGGAGATCGTCCATTACTCCGAATGGCTGCATGTGATGCGCCACCGGATCAGGGAGCATCAAACCGTCGATGTCTCCAACATCCGCGCCACGGTGCATCCGGCATGCCATGTCTACAAGATGGTGCCGGAGGACGTGATCTATGACGACACGGTGCTCGACGGGAACCGTGTCGCCGTGACAACCGGCCTGCTCGAGACGATCGGCGCCGACGTCATCGATTATTCAACCTGGTACGATTGCTGCGGCTTCGGCTTCCGCCACATTATCGGCGAGCGCGAGTTCACCCGCTCCTTTGCCATCGACCGCAAGATACGCGTTGCGGTGGAAGAGGCGAGGGCGGATGTGATGATCGGCCACGACACGGGCTGCATCACGACGCTCGACAAGAACCAGTGGATCGGCAAGGCGGTCGACAAGGTCTACGCGCTGCCGATCATGGCCGACTGCCAGTTCGCGGCGATCGCCTGCGGCGCGCATCCCTACAAGCTCGCGCAGCTTCACTGGCACGCATCGCCCTTCGAGACGCTGCTGGAGAAGATGGGCATCGACTGGGAGAAGTCGAAGGCCGAGTTCGAGAGCTATCTGGATGACGTGAAGGCCGGCAGGATCGAGACGCTCTACGATCCGAAACGCGCCATCACATCAGGCCCGGGCTACGTCAAACCCAAAGCTCTTGCAGGTGACGCATAATGACCAAACCCGTTCTCATCGTCGGCGGCGGACCCGCCGGCCTGTCGGCCGCCCATGCGGTGGCCGCCTCCGGCCAGAAGGCGATCCTCGTCGAGAAGGAAGACCGTCTTGGCGGCGCGCCCATCCTGTCGGGCTATGCCAAGCTGGTGCCGAGCCATGAATGGGCGAAGGACGCCATCGGCGGCATGGTCACCCGCGTCGAGCAGGATGACGGCGTCGATATCCGTACCGGGGCGACTGTCGATAAATTCGAGGGCGGTCCCGGCGACTTCGTGGCGACGCTCAAGGACGGCACGACAATCGAGGCGGGCGCTGCGATCCTGACGACGGGCTTCACCCATTTCGACAGCGTCAACAAGCCGGAATGGGGCTTCGGCACCTATCCGGACGTTGTCACCACGACGCAGGTCGAACAGATGATCTCGTCAGGGAAGGGGGTGCGCTGCCCCTCCGACGGGCGCAAGCCGGACCGCGTGGCGATCCTGCTCTGCGTCGGTTCGCGCGACCGCCAGATTGGCCGCGAATGGTGCTCGAAGATTTGCTGCACCGTCTCCGCCAATCTCGCGATGGAGATCCGCGAGGAACTGCCCGACACCAATGTCTACATCTACTACATGGACATCCGCACCTTCGGCCTGCTCGAAGGCGAGTACTATTGGGGCAGCCAGGAAGAGTACAAGGTCAAGTACATCAAGGCCCGCATCGCCGAAGTGACCTCCGACGGCAAGCGCCTGCTGGTCAAGGGCGAGGACACGCTGGTCAAGCGGCCGATCTCGATTCCCTTCGACATGGTCGTGCACGCCATCGGCATGGACCCGAATGTCGACAACATGACCCTGTCGGCCATCTTCGACGTCAAGCTCAATAAATACGGCTATATCGACAAGGCGACGACCTATGCGCATCTGGCCGAAACGAGCCGCCCGGGCGTCTTCGTCGCCGGTTCCGCCACCGGGCCCGAGACGATCGACGATTCCATCGCGCAAGGGCATGCCGCCGCGATGGCGGCGATGAATTCGCTGCGCAACCCGGTGATGGAGGCGGCCGAATAATGTTCGGTTTCGCACGCAGGAATGTGGAAGCGCCGCCGGCGCCGAAAGGTCCGGTGCTCGACCTGTCGGGTCCGAGGCTGCGCCGGGCGCTGGAGCATCTGATCGAGTCGGCGGAATCGACCGGCGGCGTCGAGCGCTATGTCGGCGCGCTGGCGTTGAAGGCCTCCCTGTTCGAGGAGATCCTCGGCAAGGGCCGTGTCCATGAAATGTCGGAGTCCGAATTCCTCGATCTCGCCGCCTTTATCACGCCGGTGCGCCGCCGGGTCGGTCCGTGGCTCGGCGAAAACGGCTTCCCGCGCATGCATCGGCGTCTGGTTTCGCTGCTGGAAGGCTGGTCGGACACGTCCACCGCCGACGAGCGGCTGCGTGAATTCATCACCTCGTTTCCGGCCGATCGTGAGCATCGCTGGGCGCGCGATCTTGGCGCTGAAGTCCTGCATTTCACCGCGCCCGACCGCTATCCGCTGATGACGCGCTGGGTGTGGGACTCGCGTGTCGCAACCGGCGTCCTGCGGGAGATCTGGTTCGCCGACGACGTCGACACGGCGAAGATCGAGGCGGCGGACGATTTCGCGACCTTCGTCAGGCTGGGTGAGGAAATCGAGGGATTCCTGAAGGACAATGGCGTTTTCCGCGATCTGACATTCTACGCCGATCTCCTCATGGCGCATGTTTATGCCGCCTATATCAACGATCGCGGCGGCCAGTATCTTCGCTCGGACTTCTCAACCACCGGCGATCCGATGGCGCATACGCGGCGCATGCTCGGCCTCGACGCGGTCGATACCGAATCCGGGCGCACCCGCCTGAAACTCATCGACGGAACGGCGCATGTGCTCGGCGAGCAGCCGCTGATCGCGCAAACGGAGGCACGCTGATGCCGATTCACGAGAAATCGCTGATCCGCCCCGAAAACCTCGTCGAACATGAAGAGATGGTCATCGACGGCGTCGATGTCTCCGGCCACTGGTCGACCTTCATCGAGACCCGCGCCGTCAGCGACTACAATGAGGACATGCAGGAGGAGATCGCGGCGCTTGGCGGCGGCGAGAATATTCATCGCTGCTGGCAGTGCGGCTCCTGCACCAACGCCTGCACGGTCAACGCCATCAATCCGGACTTCAATCCGCGCTACTGGATCTATCTGATCCGCATGGGCATGGAATCCGAACTGCTGCGCGACAAGGACATCATCTGGCAGTGCGTCTCCTGCAACAAATGCACCTATGCCTGCCCGCGCGACGTCAATCCGGAAGGCGTCATGAAGGCGACGGCGCACTGGCTGGAACTCAAGGGTCACACCGAGAAGAAGCCGTCGATGATTTTCGACGAGGCCTTTTCGCACCAGGTCTTCGAAACCGGCAAGATCGAGGACGGGCTCGTCCTTCGGGACTTCCTCAAGCAGACCAACCAGCCATTGACCCAGCCCTGGCTGGTCGAGCTGGTGATGGGCCTCGTCCGCAAATTCCCTGTCTTCTATCTGATCAAGCTTGGCCTCGCGACGGTGATCCGGCCGCGGACAAGCGGCTGGGGCAGGGCGCGTGACGCGATCAACGCCTATGTCGGGGAAGTCGAGGAATCCAACCGCAAGGCCTTGGGCCTTGGCGCGAAGGGAGCGGAATGATGTCCGGCAAATACAAGAAGGTCGCCTATTATCCGGGCTGCGCGCTCGAAGGCTCGGGTCATGCCTATAACCGCTCGACCAAGGCGGTCGGCAAATCGCTCGGCCTCGACCTCGTCGAACTGAAGAACTGGAACTGCTGCGGCGCGATGGAGGTCAAGAATATCGACCCGAAGCTGCAGACCTATCTGTCGGCGCGCAATCTCTCGATCGCCGAGGACATGGGCTTCGACACGGTGATGGCGCCGTGCAACGGCTGCTACCACAATCTCAAGAAGGCCGAATACGACCTCGCCAATGACGAGCCGTCGAAGGAGGTCAACACGCGCCTCAGCGAGAAGGCCGGCCACAAGACCTATGAGAGCGGCAAGGTGGAGACGATCCACGCGCTCGACTGGATCAAGCATTCGGTGGGCGACGACGGCATCCGGGAGCGGGTCAAGAACTCGCTCTCGGGCCTCAAGGTCGCCAATTACTACGGCTGCATGTATACTCGTCCGCGCCATATCTTCCCGGAAAAGGACAAGGGTCCAGGCACGGAATCGACCTCCAAGCCGCATTTCATGGACGAGATCCTGGCCGCGGCCGGCGCCGAGAATGTCGACTATCCGCTGAAGACCGCCTGCTGCGGCGGCGCGCATGCGCTCTCCGACAGCGACACCTCGACGAAACTGGTGCTCAACCTGCTGGAAACGGCGGAAGCCTGTGGCGCGGACGTGATCGCCACGGAATGCCCGACCTGCCACACCGGTCTCGAAATGCACCAGGTGCGCGCGGAAAAGGTGCTCGGCCGCAAGACGAGCGTGAAGATCCTCTATTTCACGCAGCTTCTCGGCATGGCGCTCGGCCTGAAACCGAAGACGGTCGGCGTCAACGAGAACTTCTCGGACGCCATGCCGCTCATCAAGGAAAAGGGGCTGGCATGATCGATCGGCCCGTCATGTCCGTCGAGGATGTCCGCAACCGCGTCGACGCGATCGTCTCTGCCGATGACGAGACGCTGGCGCGCGATGCTGTCGCGATTGCCGACGAATTTCTCTCGATGGGGGAGGCGGTGCTTGTCGCCTGGCTGACCTCGAAAGGAGCCGAGCCGACCAGTGCCGAGGTCGAAGGTTTCCGGCTGCTTGCGCTCCATCGCCAGGGCGCGAAGGGCGATCCGAGCTTCAACGCCTGTCGCGAGACGGCGCGGGAGATCGTCTATCACCGCAACCTGGTCCTGCATGATCCGGCGTCGCCCGACACCGCGCGGACGCTTCGCCTCGGCGCGATGGTCGTGCGGCACCTCGCACTGTTCATCGGCGGCAAGCTGGAGGAGGCGGGCCTCGGCGAATTCTGCTGTTCGTCGCGCCCGGTCCGCCAGGCCGAAACGCTCAAACCAATCGCCGAAACGGCGTAACCGCAAAGGAGGCATGACATGCCTGTAGTCCGTGGCTGTGAACTACCCGACGATCTCTACTACGACGTCGACAACAACCTCTGGTACCGCGACAACACCGACGGCACCTACACCGTCGGCATGACGATGATCGCAATCGGCATGGCGGGCCAGCTTGTCGCCTTCACCGCCAAGAAGGCGGGAAAGACCATCAAGGAAGGCAAGTCGGTCGCCACCGTGGAGTCCGGCAAGTGGGTGGGCCCTGCCAAGATCGGTTTTGAGGCCGAAATCATCGAAACCAACGAGGACTTGGCCGGGACTCCGTCGCTCGCCAATTCCGACACCTACGGCGCCGGCTGGATGGTCAAGGTGAAGCCGACCGATGCCGGTGCGGTGTCGATGCTGACGCCGGGTTCCGAGGTCGCCGGCCCCTACGAGGCCAAAATGGCCGCCGACGAATTCGAGGGCTGTGCGGCAGCCTGAACATGTTTGGCGGTCCTGCCAGGGAGAAACGACAATGAGCAGTGAAACCAACGCGAAGTCCATGTCGCTGATCGTGACCAAGGGCACGCTCGACTGGGCCTATCCGCCCTTCATCCTCGCGACTACGGCTGCCGCGATGGGCCTCGAAGTGACGATGTTCTTTACCTTTTACGGCCTCGGCCTGCTCAAGAAGGATCTCAACCTGAAGATCTCGACGCTTGGCAATCCGGCGATGGAAATGCCGATGATGGGCATGCACATGGCGATGCCGAACATCGTATCCGCCCTGCCGGGCGTAGACGGCATGGCAACGGGGATGATGAAGAGCCTGATCAAGAAGAAAGGTGTCGCATCGATCGAGGATCTGCGCGAACTGGCGGTCGAAGCGGACGTGCAGATGATCGCCTGCCAGATGACCATGGACCTGTTCGAATACAAGAAGGAAGACATGATCGACGGGCCGTCGCTCGGCGGAGCCGCGACCTATATCGAGGTCGCGTCGAAGAGCGACATCAACCTGTATATCTGAGGATTGCCCGGCGGTTTGGGGCCGCGCCGCCGGTGGGAGGAGAGGCCGTCTTATCGGTCGGTTTTGGGGACCGGCCAAGCGGGGTGGAGACAATGAAAAGGCATCTTGGGACCGGTCTGTCCGGTCTGCTGTTCGGCGCCGTGCTGGTTTTGGGAGGAACCGGCGGAGCGGCAAACGCAACGGACGGCTATTTCCAGGTCGGTTTCGGCATGCGGCAGAGCGGCATGGGCGGAGCAGGGGCCGCGGATTCGACCGACGCGATGGCGCAGACGCTCAATCCGGCGGGCATCGTCGGTATCGGCGACCAGTGGCAGGTCGGCGCAGCCGCTTTCATGCCGTTTCGCGGCTACGAGGCGAGCGGGACGGGCTTCGTGGCGGGTGGTACTGTCGACAGCATGGCCGAAGTCTTCGTGATGCCGAATTTCGGCTATGTCCGCCAGATCGACGCCGAGTCGGCTTGGGGCATCTCCGTTTACGGCAATGGCGGCATGAACACGACCTATTCGGCGATCCCGAATTCGACGCCCGGTTGCACAGGCGGACCGAATATGCCGGGCGTGTTTTGCGGCGGGCAGGCGGGTGTCGACCTGATGCAGGCGTTCGTCTCGGTCGACTATGCGCGCGACCTCGGCGCGGTGAAAGTGGGTATCGCGCCGACATTCGCGGTCCAGCGGTTCAAGGCGCAGGGTCTGAGCGCCTTCGGCATCACCGAGGATAGCTATGACTACTCGTTCGGCGGCGGCTTGCGCGGCGGCATCGAATGGGAAGCGATGCCCGGCTTGCGCTTCGCTGTTGCGGGTCAGACCAAGATGTACATGACGAAACTGGATAAATATGCCGGGCTTTTCGCGGAGCAGGGCGGCTTCGACATCCCCGGTCAAATCACGGCCGGCGTAGCTTTCGACGCGACACCGACTCTGACGCTTGCATTCGATTACCAGCGGATCTTCTACAGCACCGTCCCGTCGATCGCCAATTCCTCTGTCCCGGTCGCGCCGTTCGGCGCCGATAACGGCCCGGGTTTCGGATGGCACGATGTCGACGTCTTCAAGATCGGCGCAGAGTGGACGGCCAGCGAGCAACTGACCCTTCGCGCGGGTTACGCCTATAGCGACAATCCCGTTCAGTCCGGCGATGTGATGTTGAACATCCTGGCGCCCGGCGTCACCCAGCATCACATCACCGCCGGCGCGAGCTACAAGATGTCCGAGAAGAATACGCTGGACGTGTTCGGCATGTATGTTCCCGAGACAAAGATCTCCGGGCCGGAGTTGTATGGCGGCGTTCCGACGGGCGGGGCGATCACCCTCAACATGCATCAGATCCTGTTCGGCTTCGGATTGACCCGAACATATTGAGTTTCAAGACCAACCAAAGGCAAAACGGGCAATTGCCCGACAAAGGAGGAAAGATGGCCGACGAGGTACTCGACGCAAAGGGGCTGAACTGCCCGCTGCCCATTCTGCGCGCGAAGAAGGCATTGAAAGGCCTGCCGACCGGCGGCACGCTGGAAATCCAAGCAACCGATCCGGGTGCTGTGAAGGATTTCGAGGCGTTCTGCCGGTCCACCGGCAATGAATTGATGGAATCGCGCCAGGACGGCGGAACCTACGTTTTCCTCATCAAGCACACGGCCTGACAGGGGTCTGCAGACCTACTCCTTGCAGAATTCCTCATAGAGCGCGCGGATGATCCTGCGCGTTCTTTCATCGGCAAGCGAATAGACGATGGAGCGGCCTTCGCGGCGGCAGTCGACGAGGCCGTCCTCGCGCAGCCGCGCCAGCTGTTTGGATACGGCGGCCTGGGGCAGTTCCAGCATGGATTCCAGTTCGCTCACATTGATGCCGCCCTCGGCCAGCCTGCACAGGATGACGAGACGCGCGGGATGCGCCAGCGATTTCAGGAACTGCGTGGTCAGCGTCGCGTTTTCCAGCATCTTGCCGGAAACGTTGTCGGCCTCGATCTCGTCGATTGCCATGTCGGTCTCGGTCATCTCGCTTTGCCGTTTGTGAAGTCCGCAGATATCTATCATGGCCGTCCACGAACACAAGGCGCGGGATCGGTACCTCGCGGAACAGTGAAGTCCGGTGAGAGCAGGGATGGGCGGATGAGAAATCCGCGCGGCTTTATGAATTGCGGCCGCTTCCGTTCCGCTCTAGCTTTTCGCCGTGGTCCTTGCTCGAAAGATAGTCCTTCACAGTCCGATCTCGGATGATGCCGATCTGGCAGACTTCGTCGAACGGTGTCTGGTCGAACAGGTTTCTCTGCTGGCGATTGTCGGACCTGGAGCCGCCGAGCTTGAAGATCAGGTGGATTGGCTAGTTATTGGCGACGGCAGCGACCCGGAGCGGTTTCTTTGCACGACATCTCATCCGGATGAACTTTTCGAAGATGTGCTCGACTTTGCCAATGTCTGTGATGATGGCGGTGTGGAAGAAGTGTCTCTTTAGTTCGTGCAGCGCAGATAGGGGTGTTCACGACGCCGTCGCTCAGTGCTTGCCGGCACTTTAGAATGTCTCGATCCGGTTTGGTCGTTGGAGCAGAAGTTCCTACGCGAAATATATTTGTCGCATAAGATGGATTATGGAACTGAAATCAGTCCATGACCGCAACTATAATGGGGTCGATGGCGTCCGCCAGCGCCTTGGGATCGACGCTGAAGACGCTGTCCGGACGGCCCGCCGCAGCCCAGACGGCGTCATGGCGCAGCAGGCTTTCGTCGAGATACGTCGCGATCGGCGCTGTGTGGCCGATCGGTGCGACGCCGCCAATGGCGAAACCGGTTTCATCGCGCACGCGCCGCCCGTCACATCGCTTGAGCTTCAGCATGTAACGTGCTGACAAATAATCGAGATCAGCGTTCCTGTCGCCCGACACGAGCAGCAATACGAGCTCGCCGGTTTCGGCGTTCTCGAAGACGAGTGACTTGACGATCTGGCCGACTTCGCAGCCGCACGCCGCAGCCGCTTCCTCGGCGGTGCGCGTCGATTGATCCATGACCTTCAGCTCGATTTTGAGACCGAGCCGCTCGGCGTCGAGCGCGACGCGCTCCATCGAGGAGCCGGGTTTCGGTACGATCGCTTCGCTCACGTGATCAGCTCTCCAGTTCGATGACCAGGCCGTCATGCGCCGGCACCACATGGTCAGGCGTCTCGTTCTTCACCGTCTCGTAGTCGAGCGGAATATGCATATGGGTCAGGTAAGCGCGTGTCGGCTTGAGTTCCATAATCACGGCTAATGCCTGTTCAAGTGAGAAATGGCTGGGATGCTCGCGATATTGCAACGCGTCGATGATCAGCACGTCGAGACCTTGCATTTTGGCGAGCGTCTCGTCGGGATAGAAGCTGACATCCGGGCAGTAGGCAAAATCGCCAATTCGAAAACCGAGCGAGTGGATCGCGCCGTGGCGCTGGAAAAGCGGCGTGAAGACGATATCGCCGCCCGGCCCCGACACCGTAAACGGCGTCTCGTGATCGATGCCATGGCGCTTCAGGATCGGCGGATAGCCCGAGCCAGGCGGTGTCTCGAAACAATAGCCGAAGGCTTCGTGAAGCCGTTCATAAGTCGCCTCGTCCGCCCAAACATCCATGAGACGGCGCTGCCACAAGACGAAAGTGCGCAGATCGTCGATACCGTGGATGTGGTCCGCATGCGGGTGCGTGTAGACGACGCCGTCGAGCTGGGTGATCTGCACGCTGAGCATCTGCTGGCGGAAATCCGGCCCGGTATCGATCACGACGCAGGTTTTCTCACCGTCCGGTCCGATACGCTCAGCGAGCAGCGAAGCGCGCAGCCGCCGGTTCCTGGGATTGTGCGGATCGCAATTGCCCCAGTCACCATTGAGCCTCGGTGTACCAGGCGACGAGCCGCAGCCGAGCACGGTGTATCGCATCCTCGAACCGCCGCTGTCAGCCATCGTGACGCGGCACCTTTGAAAACAGGCGATAGAAATTCTCGGTCGTCGTCTCGCCGATCTCGTCCAGCGTGACAGCGCGCGTATCGGCGAGCACCTGAGCCGTGTTGATCACATAGGCCGGCTCGTTGCGCTTGCCACGATGCGGTGGCGGCGCAAGATACGGCGCGTCGGTCTCGACCAGGATACGATCGGCCGGCATGTCTTTCGCGATATCGCGGATCGCTTGCGAGTTCTTGAAGGTCAGGATGCCGGAAAGGGAGACATAGCCGCCGAGTTCGATGCCGGTTTCGGCAAGGGCGCGGCCCGACGAGAAGCAGTGCAGGACGAAGGGGAAGGCCCCCTTCCCTGTTTCCTCGGTCAGGATCGCGGCCATGTCCGCGTCGGCGTCGCGGGCGTGGATGACCAGCGGCAGGCCGGTGCGGCGCGCCGCTTCGATATGGCGGCGGAAGCCTTCCGCCTGCGCCTCGCGCGGGGCGTTGTCGTAGTAGTAGTCGAGCCCGGCCTCGCCGATCGCCACGACCTTGTCGTCCTCGGCGAGACGGACCAGATCGTCGGCGGTGATGTCGAGTTCCGTGTCGGCGTGATGCGGATGCGTGCCCACCGAACAGAAGATGTCGTCATAGGCGTGGGCGATCGCGCGGATTGTGTCGAATTGCTTCACCTTGGTCGAGATCGTCACCATGCGCACGATGCCGGCCTCGCGGGCACGCGCGACGACCGCATCGCGCTCCTCGGCGAGATCCGGAAAATCGAGATGGCAGTGGCTGTCGACGAGAACGGTCATGAGCCCGGGATCAGTCTTCCTTTTCCACGTAACGCGGGAAAACGCCTGACGGCGCGGGGAGTTCCGTCCCCGGGACGAGGATCGTCTCGAGGCTGTCAAAGTCGCGTGCATCGGCAGGCGCGGCGACGAGGTCGAGCAGCTTGGCCGTCGCTGCCGGCATGTAGGGTTGCGCCAGAATGGCGATACGCCGCACCGTTTCCGCAACGACGTAAAGCACGGTTTTCATGCGCTCAGGGTCTGTCTTGCGCAGCGCCCACGGCGCCTGCGCATCGATATAGCGGTCGCCGGCGGCCACCACGTCGAACGTGGCCTCGACGGCCTTGTGGATCGCCTGCCGGTCCATGGCTTCGCGCGCCGCCGCGAGCGCTTTCGCGCCCTCGGCCAGCAACGCCTCGTCCTCGGGCGTGAAGGCGCCATGCTCCGGCACCTTGCCCTCGCAATGCTTGGCGATCATCGACAGAGAGCGCTGGGCCAGATTGCCGAGCCCGTTGGCGAGGTCGGCATTGATGCGATTGACGATCGCCTCGTGGCTGTATGAGCCGTCATTGCCGAAGGGCACTTCGCGCATGAAGAAATAGCGGACCTGGTCGAGGCCATAGGCGTCGATCAGCGCGAAGGGGTCGACGACGTTGCCGACCGACTTCGACATCTTCTCGCCCTTGTTGAACAGGAAGCCGTGGGCATAAACGCGTTTCGGCAGTTCGACGCCGGCGCTCATCAGGAAGGCCGGCCAGTAGACCGCGTGAAAGCGCACGATGTCCTTGCCGATGATGTGCATCGCCGGCCAGTAGCCCCAGCGCTCGGCGTTCTCGTCGGGGAAACCCGCGGCGGTGATGTAGTTGGTCAGCGCATCGACCCAGACATACATGACGTGACTGTCATTGCCGGGAACCGGGACGCCCCAATCGAAAGTGGTGCGCGAGATCGACAGATCCTTCAGGCCGCCCTTGACGAAGCTCGCCACCTCGTTGCGGCGCTCGGCCGGCAGCACGAAGTCCGGATTGTCCGCGTAGAGCTTCAGCAGCATGTCGCCATAGGCCGACAGGCGGAAATAGTAGCTTTCCTCCTCGACCCATTCGACCTCCGAGCCGAGCGGTTCGCGGCGCACGCCGTCTTCGCCGAGCGTCGTTTCGCTTTCGTCGAAATAGGCTTCCTGGCGCACCGAGTACCAGCCGCCATACTTGCCGAGATAGATGTCGCCATTGGCTTCCATCCGTTTCCAGAGTTCCTGTACGGATTTCTTGTGGCGGTCCTCGGTCGTGCGGATGAAATCGTCATTCGAGCAACCGAGCGTCTCGACCATGCGGCGGAACACGGCCGAATTCCTGTCGGCCAGTTCGATCGGCGCGATGCCTTCCTTCTCGGCGGTTTGCTGCATCTTCTGGCCATGCTCGTCCGTGCCGGTCAGGAAGAAGACATCCTTGCCGTCGTGACGGGCGAAGCGGGCAAGCACATCGGTGGCGATCGCGGTATAGGCGTGACCGATATGCGGAACCCCGTTCGGATAGAAGATCGGCGTCGTGATATAGAAACGTTCTTTGGCGGACATGTGGGCCCATTTGCAGCGAGAAAGGAAAGGTGCCCTGCTCTATCCGATTTCGAAGCGAAAAGAAAAGGCGAAGACTTCGAAAAATCAGCCGCTTCGCGCGGCGGAGAGCAGGTCGTGGACGTCGGCCAGAAGCGTCAGGAAATCCTGCTTGCGGTCGAGATTGAACGCATCGGCCATGCGCATTCGCTCCTGCATGGCCATGTCGGCGGCCGCGATGCGCTCTGCGGCGCGCATGCGCCCCGTTCGTGCCGCCGTGGTCGCCTCTTCGCGCATCCGGTCAAGAACGAGTTCGCGCAATATGTCGCGATGCACGTCGCTCTTGCGGTTGCCGGCGATCTCCGCGAGTTTGTGCGCGCCCCTCGTGTCCGGCCGCGCCGCTCCGAGAAAGGCGTCGAGCGCCTCTTCCAGCTCCAGCCCGCCGAATTGCGCGAAGAGCAGCGCGCGGCGCGCGCTTCCTCCGCCAAGCGCCGCGGCGCGCGCGGTCGCCTCGTCCTCGCCGCCGATCTGTGCCGTCAACACGCGGGCGATCTCGTCATCCGTCAGCGGCGAGAATTTCAGGATCTGGCAACGCGAGCGGATCGTCGGCAACAGCCCGCCCGTGCCATGGGCGATCAGGATGAAGACCGAGCGCGCCGGCGGTTCTTCCAGCAGTTTCAAAAGCGCGTTGGCAGCGTTGCGGTTCAGATCATTGACCGGGTCGATCATGACGACGCGGTAGCTGTCCGGCCCCGCCGCGGTCATCGAGAAGAAGCGCTGCAGACGGCGGATCTCATCGACGGTAATCGCCTGCTTGAACCCGGTACCGGCGTCGTTTCTGGGCCGTGTCAGATAGAGCAGTCCCGGATGAGACCCCTGGGCGATCTGGCGAAAGGCGGACGTCTCGGGATCGACCGCGCCGATCGGTGCGCCGGTGAGGTCGCGCGGCGGGTCGAGCAGCCGATTGGCGAGCTGGAAAGCGGCCGTCGCCTTGCCGATCCCCCTCTCCCCCTCGAAGATCAGCGCATGGTGCAGCTTGCGGGCATTGACCGCGTCGGACAGGAAGGCGATCTCGTTGGCGTGACCGTGCAGCCTGACCGTCAGCTGCGGCGGCGAAACGCCTTCGAGCGTGTCATGAACCTCGGGAACCTCGATCACGGCCCGTCATCCCCGATACCGAGCAGGCTTTCCGGCATCGCGGCGGTCCTGCGGCTGTCGATACCCTTCTTCTCGATCACCTCGGCGACGATTTTCGCGATGTCCTCGGCCACGTCCTCCGGTTCGCGCGAGGCATCGACGACGCGGCACCGCCCCGGTTCTCTTTCCGCGATATCGAGGAAGGCCTGCCGGCGGATTTCGTGCGCGGCGATATCCTCTTTCTCGAAGCGGTCGACAAGCGCGTTCGGATCGCGCCTGGCATGCGCCCGGCGCAGCCCCTCCTCGGGCGCGAGATCGAGAATGATCGTCAGGTCCGGCACCACGCCGGCGATCGCGACGCGTTCGAGCGCGCGGACGAAATTGTTGTCGAGGTTCTCGCTCGCGCCCTGATAGACGCGGGTGGAGTCCATGAACCGGTCGACGAGCACGATCTCGCCGCGCTTGAGCGCCGGCCGGATCGTCTGTTCGACATGGTCGTTGCGGGCGGCGGCGAACAGCATGGCCTCCAGATATGGGCCGAAGGGCTCGGCGGCGCTTGTGTCGAGCACGACATGGCGCACGGCCTCCGCACCCGGCGTGCCGCCCGGCTCGCGCGACACGGTCACGGGATAGCCGTCGCGGCGAAGCGCGCCCGCCAGACGCCTGATCTGCGTCGACTTGCCAGCCCCGTCGCCGCCTTCGAATGTGATGAAAAGCCCGCGGTCGCCGCTTGCGCCGCCGCCGTCAGATCCAGCCAAAAGCGAGCTCCGTCAAGGCGTCGAGCGCGCGGCGATGGATCGGGCCCAGTCCGACCGAATAGGCGGCGTAGAGCGGCGTTTCCTGCGAGAGATTGTCGCCGATCCAGACCTTCAGCGTGGCGATTTCCTGCCCCTCCTCCACCGGCGCCATGATGGGCCCGGTATAGATGATGCGCGCCTTCATGTTGTCGCGGTCGGTGATTGGCAGCAGGATCGACAGATCCTCCTTCACCGTGACGGGCACGGTCAGCTGTTCGCCGCCATAGAGACGGACATTGCCGATCTCCTCGTCCTTCTCGAATATCTGATAAGGCTCGAATGCGCGAAGGCCCCATTCGAGCAGTTTGCGCGCTTCCTCGCCGCGGGCGCGCTGGTCCGGCAGCCCGCTCATGGCGGCGATCAGCCGGCGGCCGTCCTTGTTAATGGAGCCGACGATGGCGTAGCCGGATTCCTCTGTATAGCCGGTCTTCATCCCGTCAGCGCCGATATCCATCGTCAGGAGCGGGTTGCGATTGCGCTGGAGGATCTTGTTCCAGGTGAATTGGGGCTGCGAATAGTATTTGTAATATTCGGGGTATTCGCGCCGTATGTGGTCGGCGAGCTTGGCGAGATCCCGCATGGTGACCTTCTGCAGCGGATCCGGCAGTCCGGTCGAATTCATGAAGATCGAATTGTTGAGGCCGATCTCGCGGGCGCGGGCGTTCATCAGCCGTGCGAACAGGCCTTCGGAGCCCGCCATGCCTTCCGCGATGATGATGCAGCCGTCATTGGCGGACTGGACGATCACGCCCTGGATCAGGTCTTCCACCCGGATCGACGAGCCCAATTCGGCGAACATGGTCGAGCCGCCGGAAACCGCCCCGCCCGTGCGCCAGGCATTCTCGCTCACCTGGAATTCGTCATCCATGGAAAGACGCCCGACTTTCAGCGCGTGGAAGACCACTTCCATGGTCATCAGCTTGGCGAGCGAGGCCGGTGGCACCTGATCGTCGGCGTTCTTGGCAAAGAGCACCGTCCCGGTATTGGCATCGAGCAGGACCGCCTGTTCGGCGCGGGTCGAAAACAGCTGGGCCGAGGCCGGCGCGGCAATTCCGGCCGTGACCGCCAGCACGACCAGCAGGCGGATCAGGACAGTCTGAAGGGTGCTGGGCTGCATGGCGCTATCCGGTGAAACGGGGACTCCCCTTCGAATAGCAAATCAGTCGCCGCCAAGGCAACGCCAAGGACGGATTGTCCTATTCCGATTTCCAGCCGGCGGCGGAGAAACGCTCGAACGGATCGTTTGCGAAGGCGCGCGAGACGCGATCGGACGCATAGGCCGAAACCGTATCGGAAGCCGGCAAGTCGGCGCGCGGGCGCGGATTGTAGGACGTCAGTCCGAAGGCGGAACCGATGAGAGATGCACCGGAACTGACCGCGCCGACCAGGCCGCGCACCGGTTCCGGGCCGGTGTCGCGCGCGGGTTGGTTCATCGCCACCATCACTCCGTTATCCGCCTGCCAGGGGCGGTTCGGATCGTAGCCCGGCACGCCCTGGACCGAAGCCAGGAGAAAGGCGTCGTCCTGTCCGTCGAGCGGAGCGCGCCCCGCATATTCGACCTTCACTTCGGCCACGCCGCTGCCCGTATAGTCGAGCAGGTCGGCGGCGCGCTTCGACAGGTCGATGACGCGATCATGGGCGAAGGGGCCGCGGTCGTTGACCCGGACAATCAAAGAACGGCCGTTTTCGAGATTCGTCACGCGGGCGTAGCTCGGCAGGGGAAACGTCTTGTGAGCCGCCGTCAGGTGGGTCATGTCATAGACCTCGCCATTGGCGGTCTTGCGACCGTGAAAGGCGGCGCCGTACCAGGAAGCGTGCCCGATCTCGGTCTGTTTCGGCGTCTCGGTCGGGTAGTAGGTTTTGCCGGCCACCGTGTAGGGCTTGCCGACCTTGTCGCTCCCGCCGCCGCGCGGCATGTAGGCGCTGGTCGCGACGCGCGGGCTTGCCGCCACGCCCTGGGACGCCGCCGAGAAATATTCGCGGCCCGATGTCTTGCCATTTGCGGCGTAGACGCCCTGCATGCCAAGTTTCGAGTCCGTCGACGAGCAGCCCGCGAGAAGAAGGCCCGTCAGGGCGATGGCGGCAGCGGCGTTGAGGCGCTTGTGAGGGATCGGCAGAAACATGGCGGAAAGGGGATACACAAAATCCTTCATCGGGCCAACACTTTATGGCTTCGATCGCCTCACGTTAGCCGACAGGATTTTTCAAACCGTTAATGCTGCGCTGCGAGAAGCGGGGGATTGCGCCGCCAGATTTCGCCGCAATCGTATCGCCACTGCCCCTCCCCGATCCCTAGTTCGCGATGCGTGCCCGGCCGCTATATCCGTCGTCGCGGCGCCAGCGCAGGCGCGTCTCGTCGGTCGGAGCGAGACGGAAGCATTTGGTTTCGCCGTCGTACCAGCTCGGAAACTGCTGGCAGAGCTGACCGCCGCTGACCCACCAGCGCCCGGTTTCGCGCGGGGCGAAGTACTTTCCGAGGCCGAGCGCCGATCCGTCACCGGTCACCCGGCCCGATGCGGCGTAATAGAGCGGAAATTCACCGCCAAGCGGAACCTTGAGGTAAACCCGTTTTCCCGACACGAGCGATTTGATTTCGCCTTCGCTCTGCAGCCATTCGGCTTGCGCCCCTGTTGCGGCGGTCAGCGTCAGGAACATGGCGCCTGCGAGGCGCGCGATGGTCGATCCGTTTTTCATCGTCCTCTCCTTGTTTCCCTTGTTGCCTACGCAGGAGAAGGGCCGGCGGATCATGCGGATGCCGGACAAAAGGACGGCGTTTTCGCAGTTGCGCCGATTTGCCGTTTCATGCGATGACGCCCCGGCTGGAGAGGTGGCCGAGCGGTTTAAGGCACCGGTCTTGAAAACCGGCGTGCGGGCGACCGTACCGTGGGTTCGAATCCCACCCTCTCCGCCATAACCATCAGATACTCAGGACAGAAGATGCGCGCCGCGGCCTTGGCCGGATGGCGTAAAACGCCCGCGCGCAGCCTATTCGCCCGCGCCTTCTTCCACGCCGTCGACGGGCTCCAGGTCCGGGTCCTCCCACCGTTCGACATAGGAGTCGATCAGGCGGTCGACGGCGGCACGGGTCACCGCATTGTGGGAGGGAGAGAAGCCGAGCGTGGCGACCATTTTCCAGTGCCCGTACATCAGCGAGACGAACAGGTAGCCGATCTCGAGGCAGGCTTTCTGGTTGAGCTGCGGATGGCTGACCTGCACCTCGTGGGCGATCGTGTATTGCAGCAGGTTGTACTGGTCGTGGAGATTCTTCCTGATCGACGGATGCGTCGAGGCGAGCGCCATCATGGCGTCATAGGCCGCGTCGTCGCGCGGCTTTTCCAGGTCCCGGTCCGACAGGAAGTCGAAATAGAAATCGAGGAAGGTCTTCAGCCGGGTCGGCGATTGCGCATTCAGGATGCCCTTCATCAGGCAATCGCGATAGGCGGCCGCGAGCCGGTCGCAGACCGCGACCAGGAGTTCGACGGGATCGGGGAAATAATGCCGGATCAATTGCCGCGACATGTCGGCTTCCTGCGCGATGAGGTCGTAGGAGATCAGCGGCAAGCCATTCTTCAGGATGGCGTTATACGCGGCCTCGACGATCTCCGGTTTGCGGACTTCCGATATCGGTTTTGGCATGCGTATCAGTCTGAAAAGCGATTGTTCTTGCTCTACGGTACCACAGGGGTGGCCGGGGAGCATTTATAACATGATGCCGGTGTTGGACAGTGCGTTATTTCGGGGCCGGAGTTCCGGTGCGCCGGAGGTTCGGGGCAGGGAAAACCGCCGGCAGAGGGTTGGGGGTGGGGACGAGCTGCCGGCGGCTTCCAAATCGGGCGATTGCCCTTGCGTTGTAGATGGTGCCGTCATGAGGTCTCTTCAATACCCGGCGGATTGCATCCAAGGGCGCGGACGGCGTCATGCGGATGCCTATAGATGGCCTCGCGGCAACGGCCGCCGATTGATTGGCGTCAAGGCGCCGGCCGTCGACAAGCGCGATGATTTCATGCGACGGGTGCCGAAGAAACAGACGCACCTCACGTGTCCATCAAGGAAAGGCAGATCCTCATGCTTCCCAAGACGCTCTTTACAGTGACCGGCAGCGAACAACCGACCGACGCGGTCGCGCGCGCCATCGACTTGAGCAGGGAAAACGCCTGCCATCTCGCCGTGCTGGTGATTGGCATCGCGCTTCCGGCCAGCGCAACCGCCTATGGCGCGGTCCCCGCCGAGACGTGGTCGGAGGAGCGCGAGAAGGGGCGCGTCGCGGCAACGCAGAAGGCGACGGAAATCGGGGCCATGATGAAGGAGGCGGAGATTTCCGGCGATGTCGCGACCTATTATTGCGACGAGGGGCAGATCGCCGACATTGTCGGCATGCGCGCGCGCTACACGGATCTCGGGCTGGTTCTCCCCTCGCCCGATCAGGATACGCGGCTGACGAACAAGACCCTCGAGGGCTTCGTCTATCAAAGCGCGCGACCGTTCCTCTTCGTTCCGGGCCAAGCGACCGCCACGCTGAAACCGAAACGTGTGCTTGTCGGCTGGAACTCGACCCGCGAGGCCGCCAGCGCGGTCCATGACGCGATGGATATGCTGGGCGGGGCCGAAACCGTGCATGTCGCCATTGTCGATCCGGTGGCCGGCGAATTCGATCAGGGCGAGGAACCCGGCAGCGACATCGCCGCCTATCTGGCCCGCCAGGGCGTCAAGGTCACGGTCGACGTGCTCGCATCCGGCGGACGCAGCGCCGCGGACGCGCTCCTGCAGCACGCGGCCGATATCGATGCCGATGTCATCGTCGCGGGCGCCTATGGTCATTCCCGGCTGCGGGAATTCCTGTTCGGCGGCGCGACCCGCGATCTTTTGGCCAATGAGGGCTTTCCTATCCTGATGGCGCATTGACCGCATGACGGCCTGAACCGCTACACCTGTTTGTTCTTCCCGCCGCCTGTCACAAAAGCGGCGCGGAAGATGTCATGATTGCAAGCGACACAAACGAGACAGCCGCGATTCGCCGATGGATTCCGACATCGCCCCCGTCACCGAGCATATCGGGATACCGGAAAAGCCTTATGCGATGGCGCCGGACGCTGTTCTGTCGGCGATCGGCGCCGATACGGCGCTGGGCCTCACTCACGAGGAAGCCGCCCGTCGCCTCGCCCTTCACGGCCCAAACGCACTGCGCCAGAGGCAACGCGCGAGTGTGCTGCTCCTGCTGATTGACCAGTTCCGCAGCCCGATCGTCTATCTTCTGGTCGCCGCCGCCATCCTGGCAATCTTCTTCGGGGAGACGATCGAGTTTTTCGCGATTGTCGCGGTTCTGATCATCAACGCCGCGATCGGGTTCACGACGGAACTGCAGGCGGTCCGCTCGATGGAGGCGTTGCGCGAATTGACGGGACGCTCGGCCCTGGTGCGCCGCGACGGAACGATCCACACCGTGCCGGCCGAGAAACTCGTGCCAGGCGATATCGCCGTCATCGATGCAGGCGACGTGATCGCCGCAGACATGCGGGTGATCGCGTCGGCCAATCTGTCGGTCGACGAATCCGCGCTGACCGGGGAATCCCTTCCGGTCGAAAAGACGATCGCGGCGGTGCCGGAGGACACGATCCTCGCTGACCGGACATCGATGCTGTTCAAGGGATGCGCCGTCACCGGCGGCACCGGGGAAGCGGTCATCACCGGCACCGGCATGAATACGGAGCTCGGCCGGATCACCCGGCTGGTCGAGGAAGCCGAGCCCGAACGCTCGCCGCTGGAACGGCAGCTCTCCAGCCTCAGCCGTCACCTGATCTGGCTGACGCTGGGGATCACGGCCATCGTCGCGACCACCGGCGTCATTGCCGGCGAAGACCTGACCTTGATGATCGAGTCCGCCGTGGCGCTGGCCGTCGCCGCCATCCCCGAAGGACTGCCTATCGTCGCGACATTGGCGCTGGCTCGCGGCATGCTGCGCATGGCCCGCCACAACGCCCTGATCGAGCAATTGTCGGCCGTCGAGACGCTCGGCGCCACGACGGTCATCCTGACGGACAAGACCGGGACGCTGACGGAAAACCGCATGTCGGTCGACCGTGTCGTCACCGCGTCCGGCGAAATGACCTTCGACCGCAACGCCAAGAGCTTCATTCTCGATGGGAGGCCGATCCGGCCGAGCCTCGACGACGACACCGGCCTCGTCCTTCGCAACGCGGCGCTCTGCAACAATGCCTCGCTCGGCGGCAATGGCGCGCCGGCGGCCGGAGATCCGATGGAGGTCGCGCTTCTGGAAGTCGCGGCGGCGGGCGGACTGCGACGCGACGCGCTGCTCGGCAACCACCCGGAAGTCGCCGAACACGCTTTCGACACCCATACGCGCATGATGGCGACCGTTCATGAGGACGGGACGAAGTTCCTCGTCGCCGTCAAGGGCGCGCCGGAAGCTGTTCTCGACAAGATCGTCGACGTCGCCAACGGAGCCGGGGCGCGCCCCTTCGACCGCGAGCAACGTCGCCACTGGGCGACGGTCTGCGAGGTGATGGCGCTGCAGGGCCTGCGGCTTCTGGCAATCGCCGGCAAGGAAGTCGACGAGCTGGATACTCCCGTCTATGACGGCCTGACGCTCTATGGCGTGATGGGTTTCCAGGATCCGCCGCGATCCGACATTTCCGCGGCGATCGCCGATGCGCGGCGGGCCGGAATATCGGTCGTCATGGTGACGGGCGACCATGCCGCCACGGCGCAGCACATCTCCAACGCGGTGGGGCTCTCCGAAGATGGCCAGGACGCCGTCGAAGGCCGCGAACTGAAGCCCTATGACGAGATGACCGATGAGGACCGGGAGCGGGCCCGCAAGACCCGTGTCTTCGCCCGTGTCGACCCGGAACAGAAACTCGCTTTAATCCGCCTGCACCAGGAAGCCGGCGAAGTCGTCGCCATGACGGGCGACGGCGTCAACGACGCCCCTGCCCTGCGCAAGGCCGATATCGGAATCGCAATGGGCCTGCGCGGCACGCAGGTCGCCCGCGAGGCGGCGGACCTGGTGCTGCGCGACGACGCCTTTTCGACCATCATCCACGCTGTCCGCGAAGGGCGGTTGATTTACACCAATATCCGGCGCTTCTCGACCTATCTCCTGTCCTGCAATCTGAGCGAGATCCTGATCGTCGGAATCGCCGTCATGAGCGGCTTGCCGCTGCCGCTCCTGCCGCTGCAAATCCTGTTCCTGAACCTCGTCACCGATGTCTTCCCCGCTTTCGCGCTCGGAACGGTCGAGGCCGACCGCAACGTTTTGTCCCGTCCGCCGCGTCCGCCGTCCGAGCCGATCCTGGCGCGCGGCCAGTGGATCGCGATCGTCGCGCATGGCGGCGTCATCGCCTCGGTGACGCTGCTGGCGCTGTTTGCGGCCATCTACGAGTTGGATCTCGAGGGCGACGCGGTGACGTCGATGTGTTTCTACACGCTGGCGCTGGCGCAGCTCTGGCACGTTTTCAACATGCGCAACTGGCGCGACAGGTTGTTGTCCAGCCAGGTGACGCGCAACGCCTATGTCTGGGGCGCGATCGTCCTGTGCATCGGCATTCTCGCGGTCGCGGCGCTTCAGCCGACGCTGGCGCAGGTGCTGAGCCTCGCGCCCCTGCCCCTCGAAGCCTGGCTGGCGACGCTTGGCCTCAGCGTCGTGCCGGTCGTGTTGCGCGAAATCTCGGCGATCGTCATGCGGCTGCGGCGCACGCCGTAGTCACTGCCGGAACCAGTAGAAGACCAGCGTGACGGCAAAGATCGCCAGCACGATCAGCGAGTCGATGCCGAAGCCGCCGATTGAGCGGCGGCTTCGCAGCAGCAGGCCGGCAATATAGACGATCGTGGCCAGCAATCCGGAGATCAGCGACAGTTCGAGCACCGGCTCGAACCGCGAGAGGATCGGCCCGTCCCGATAGATGATGTCCGCCGGCCAGATCATGCCGAGCATCAGCAGGTTGCTGCCGAAAATATTGGAGATCGCCATCGTGTAGGCGCCGATGCGAACGGCGGCGACCGTCGTGCTCAGTTCCGGCAGCGAGGTCACGGCGGCGAGAAGGGTCACGCCGACGAAACCGGCTCCCAGCCCCGTCTGGTCGACGAGACGCTCGGCCATCGTCACCGTCAGCGCGCCTGACGCCAGGATGGCGATGCTGAGAAACGCGAATCTGAGATTGAGCGCGACCGTGCCCAGTTCGGGAAAACTGCTGACGAAGATACCCTCCGTCTCAGCCTCGGCCGCTTCCGGTACCTGCACGGGTATCCAGGGATCCGCGGCATCGTGGCGTCGCAGGATCACGAGCGCGCCGACGTAGAAGACGCCGAGCAGCGTCGCGCCGAGGCCGATGCCTGCGATCCCGATCGTTTCGCCGAGGATCAGCGTCGCAAACAGCATGGCGAGGAGGAAGGCGAGCGCGACGCCCTCCAGCGCGGCGGTCGACTTGCGCGGATAGGACGTGATCGCGGCGCCGCGCGCGACGCCGTCGGCCAAAGCGAGCATGGCGAATTGCAGCGTCACGCCGCCAAGTAGGTTCCCCAGCGCCAGAGACGCCTCCCCGGTTCCGGCCGCTACGCCGGTCGTGACGATCTCCGGAAGCGAAGTCGTGACCGCGAGGAAGACGAACCCCATCATCGCCCGTCCGATCCGCATCCGGTCAGCGATTTCATCCGCATAGGCGACAAGGCGGCTGCCGCTCAGCCAGACGCCGGCGGCTCCCACCAGAAACAGGATGATGGTCAGCGCCAGAGGCGTCTGCGGCATCAGGCCTGGTCCGCGACGGTTTCGTTCGTCCCGTCCACACCCGACATGGAATCGAGGTCTTCGCGGCTTTCGCCGGTGTGCTCGACCAGGCCTGAAGAATTGGTCAGTTCGAAGTGATTCGTATCGATCGGGCGAATGATATGCTTGCGCACGAGGGTCTGGATATTGCGGCTCAGCGTTTCCGGCGTGGTGCCGAGATAGGCGGCGATGTCACGACGGCCGATCGGCAGCGAGATAACCGGATACGCCATCTTCTGGCGCGTCTGCGCGTCGCAGAAATTGTGGTCCGACCGCCGGGAGAGAATGAAGAAAAACGTGGCGACGCGCTGCATGGTCGTGTGGCTCGATGTCATCGCGGCCCATTCGCGCGTCGCATCGAGTTCGTCGAGCGTCGACAGCAGCATTTCATGCTCCATCTCCGAATGTCGGCCCAAGAAACCCTCGAATGCGTGGCGGTTCATGCAGCACAGGGTTACATCGGTCGCGGCCTCGTAGGAGAAGCGCGCTGTTTCCGCATAGGCGCGGCCGAAGAAATCCGAGGGAAAAAGGAGCCCGACGATGTTCTGCTGGCCGCCCATCGACATGTTCGTGAGCTTGACGATGCCTTTGACGACATTGCCGACCAGGTTCGCCTCGTCGCCCTGGGCGATGATGACCTGACCTTTTTCGAAATGCCTGAGATGCGACAGTCGTCCGAGTTCGTGCAGCATCTCCTCGGAAGCGCCGCGGCATATCGAACGATGGTTGATGGCGCACTGATCGCATTTCCAGCAACTTCCGGGTGAGAAGACTGCATCGTTCATCGCAAGCCGCCCAAACTAGTGATCTGCCGAACGACACCATTCTGCGATTGGAATGTCAAACGCATGAAGTTGGGATCAAATCGGTCGCACCGGACCGGACGATTGACCGGCATCAATGCCCGCCGGGCGTGGTAGGCGACAATTTCCGACAAAAAATCAAGCGCGTCCTGGAGGCCATGATGTCTTACAAGAGCATTCTGGCGCATATCGAATTCGACGGGAATTCGGATGGCAGACTGCACTATGCGACCGATCTCGCCGGTGAACTCGATGCCTATCTGGTCGGTTTCGCGGCAACGGCGCTGCGGCCCATGCATGTCAGCGAGATGGGTATCGCCACCGACGAACTGTTCCGAAGTGAAGCGGGTGCGGAGACTGTCCGGCGTTTCGAGGAACTGAGGCGCTATTTCCTCCATATTGCCGGCGACGGCCAGAACTCCGCCTGGCGTCAATCGCAGGATTTGCCGACCAAGGCGCTGCTCCTGCATGCGCGCGCCGCCGATCTCATCGTTTCGGGCACGCCGCATGGCGCGGCGCCGGGAGACAGCTATCGCTCCGTCGATCCGGGAGAACTTGTCTGCAATGCCGGCCGCCCGGTTCTCTTCGCCGGGGAAAACGCCGTGTTCCGGCACCCTGCCCGCGCGGTGATCGGCTGGAAGGACACGCCGCAGGCGCGGCGCGCCATCACATTCGCCCTGCCCTTCCTGACACTGGCGAAATCGGTTCTCGTGCTGGCGGTCGGCGACCATCGCCACGGCGCCGACAATTCCGGCCCGAAAGAGGTCGTCCGTTTCCTGCTGCGCCACGGGATCGACGCCGATGCGCGGATCATCGAGGACGACGACACGCCAAGGACCTTCCTCGAGGCCGTGGATGCCGAGAAGTCCGATCTGGTCATCACCGGCGCCTATGGCCACAGCCGGTTACGCGAACGTCTGTTTGGCGGCTTCACCCATGCGCTGCTGATGCGTTCGGATCTCAACCGGCTCATGGCCGGATAACAATCCTGCTTTGGCCCATGCCGACGCTCTGCACTTTGCGGAAAAGCGTTCTCGCATTGTCTGGATCCAGCCGCACGCAGCCATGCGATACCGGTTGGCCCAGATGGGCGATGTCGGTGGTCCCGTGGATGGCATAACCGCGCAGGAAGAAGATCGACCAGGGCATCGGCGCGTAGTCGTAAATGGTGGAATACCATTCGCGCTCCATCCGGTACGGAGCAAATGTGCCGACAGGAGTCCGGTAGCCGGGGCGCGCCGTGGACACCGGCCAGTGATAGAGGACACGCCCATCGGCTTTCACGGTCATGCGTTGCGCCGATATGTCGATGGAGATCGTCAGGCGGGCGGCGTCCGCAAATGCGGTGGCGGACAGCAGCATCACGCCCGCGAGAAGGAAAGCCAGTGCGGACCATCGCATGGCCGCGCACCCGGCCGAAACCTTGCCGGACACCACCTTCAGGTACCCCGCTCCCGCGCATGCGCCCGGTCGAGGAGCGAGATCACCTCCTCGTCGCTGACCTGGGAAAAATCCGCGTAATGCGCCCCGACCGCGTAGAACGGCGACGGCGTTTGCAGGCAAATCACCTCGTCGGCATGTTCTTCCAAATTGGCGATCGTGTCGGCCGGCGCAACCGGCAAGGCGAGGATCAGGCGCGCCGGCTTTTGCGCCCAGATCAGGCGTAACGCCGAATTGACCGTCGCCCCGGTCGCCACGCCGTCATCGACGACAATCACGGTCTTTCCCGACAGCGGTGTCGGCGAACGGCCCGAGTAATAGGTTTCGCGCCGCCGTTCGATTTCGGGAAGCTGGCGTCTGGCCAGTTGCTCGATCTCCTCGTCGCTCAGGCCGAGTTCGCGCTGGATATCCCGGTTGATCGTCAGCTGCATTTCATCGCCGTCTGTCACGGCGCCGACCGCCAGTTCGGGCTGAAGCGGCGCGCCGACCTTGCGGACAAGGATCACGTCGAGGGGCAAGCCAAGTTCCTTCGCGACCACCGCCCCCACCGGAACGCCCCCGCGCGGCAGGGCGATGACCACGGCGTTATCGGTTTCGACCGTACTCAGCCTCTCGGCCAGCCGGTGGCCTGCATCCGAACGATCGCGAAAGCGCATCTCCCGTTCCTCCTCCATTGTCATTTCAAGTTCTGACAGCCCGGCCGCATTGACGAGGGTCAAGGCATGCGGCCCTGATATCGCGAAACTGCCGCGAACCGCTTCATGGCGTCGACGATGCAACCGCATATGGTTGATTACGGTTTCCCGGACCGCTACGCCTGCGGGATACCCGCCGACACCGATTGAAACGAAGGAACCGGATCTGATGCAAGCAAGCAAGCGCACTGCGATCATCGGCGACATCGGCGGCACGCATGCCCGTTTCGCGATCTGCGACATCGATGAATTGTCGGTCTCGCATTTCGCCGTTTTCCAGACCGCCATGTTCCCGTCCCTGCCCAATGCGGTCGCGAACTATCTGGAATCCATTCCCGACAATCCCGATATCGCCGGATTTGCGATCGCCGATCCCGTCACGGGCGATCGCATGGGTGTCGAGAACTCGTCATGGTCCTTTACCGCCGACGAGGTGAAAGCGGCCTGCGGTGTCGAAAGGATCCATTTCGTCAACAATTTCGAGGCGCTGGCGCTCTGCCTGCCCTATCTCAACGCGCATGACCGCTGCCAGGTCAATCCGGGAGAGCCCGTCGACGGCGCGCCGAAGATCGTGCTCGGAACGGGCGGCGAATTCGGTTCGGCGATGCTGGTCGAGGCGTCGGGCAAACGCATTTCCATTGCCGGCAATGCAGGCCACGCGGCCTTCGCGGCGACGAATGATCGCGAACTGGCGATCCTGAAGAAAGTCGCCGGCAATTTCGGCTATGCGCCGATCCAGTCGGTCCTGTCGGGTCGCGGCATCGAAGCGCTCCATGCGGCGCTCGCGGATATCGAGGGCATGCCGGAGCCGGAGCTTGGCGCACGCGATATCATCGACCTGGCGATCCGGGACAAGGATCAGCTTGCATGCGATACGCTGGACTGTTTCGTTTCGATCCTGGGCCGCACAACCGGCGACATGGCGCTCCAGCATGATGCCAGAGGCGGTGTATATCTTGGGCGAGGTATCACGCCGAAGATATTGAATATGCTTGATAATGATCGTTTTCGCGAAGCCTGGCGGAGCAAGGGGGCGATGAGCGGGCATCTCGCCTCGATTCCGGTCTACGCCATCCTTGCCAATGACGCCGGCCTGCGCGGCGCGGCGATCGCGACATCCGACGCCTTCCCGATGTAGGGATCCCTCGCCGGCTCAGCCGTGAACGCGGGTGACGCCGTTGTCGTAGAGCGCGAGGACATCGTGCTTGCGGCACAGTTCGGTGCCCGGCGTCATCACGGCGGCGGACCCGGCGGCGATGCCGAAGCGGAATGCCTCGTGGATGGTGTGGCCCTGGGTCAGCCACCAGACCATGCCCGCGACGAAACTGTCGCCCGCACCGACAGCGGACGCCTCGCGGACATGGATCGACCGCATCCGCACAACGCCCTCCGCATTGGCGAGGAATGCGCCGCCCTTGCCCATCGATACCGCGATGTTCTCCGCCGCGCCGCGCTGGACCAGTTCAAGGGCCGCGGCGCTGGCGCTCTTTTCGTCGAGCCGCTCGCCGACGAGCTTCTCCATCTCGCTGATCGACGGCTTGAGCAGGAAGATCTTTGCGTGGTCGACGGTCTGGCGCAGCGCCTCGCCCGATGTGTCGAGCACGAAACGGATGCCCTTTTTCTGCGCCACCGCGGCCATGCGCCGATAGGTGTCGGCGGGCGCGCCATGCGGAAGACTGCCGCTGGCGATGATGTAGTCGCCCTCGAAGGTCTCGATGAAATCGTGCACCGGCTCGATCTCCCTGGGATCGACGGTCGGCCCTTCCGGCACGAAGCGGTATTCGAAATTGGTGCTCAGTTCATGCACCATCAGGGCGATGCGGTTGTCGCCCTCGATCGGGACGCGATGCCGCCCGATATCGTATTGCGCCAGCAAGCCGTCATAGAGCTCGCCTGTCGTGCCGCCGGAGAGATAGACGAGCTCGGCGCGACCGCCGAGTTCCGCGATGACCCGCGCGACATTGGCGCCGCCGCCGCCGGCGAAATGCTTCTGGTTGACGGTCCGCGTTTTCAGCGTCGGACGCACATGTTCCGCGTCGCAGCTGACATCGATGGCGGGATTGAGGGCAATCGTCAGGATGCGTTCCATGGTCTCTGCCGTGTCGGTGCTTGACATGAAACGGGCCGGCGAACCGGCCCGATCTGGAAATGTGTATCAGACGGACAGGGCCGCCGTCACCCGCCGGATTGTCAGGCGGCGCCCTTCTTGCGGGTCGCTTCGGCTTCGGCGACCTGCTTCTTGACCGCGATAAAGCTGTCCGGCGTCACCGAGATCGTGTCGATGCCGCAATCGACCAGGAATTGCGCGAATTCCGGATGATCGCTTGGCGCCTGGCCGCACAGGCCGACCTTTGCGCCGGCCGCATGCGCCTCGCGGATAACGCTGGAGATCATCCATTTGACCGCCTCGTCCTGTTCGTCGAACAGGCCGGACAAACGGTCGGAGTCGCGGTCGACGCCCAGCGTCAGCTGCGTCAGGTCGTTGGAGCCGATCGAGAAACCGTCGAAGCGCGTGGCGAATTCCTTGGCCAGGATGACGTTCGACGGGATCTCGCACATCACATAGACATGCAGCCCGTTTTCGCCGCGTGTCAGACCGTTCTCGGCCATCACAGCAAGCACCTTGTCGGCCTCGCCGACGGACCGGCAGAACGGGATCATCATGATGACGTTGTCGAAGCCCATCTCGTTGCGCAGCCGCGCCATCGCCTGGCATTCCAGCGCGAAGCCTGGCTTGTAGGCATCGGAATAGTAGCGCGACGCGCCGCGGAAGCCGATCATCGGATTTTCCTCGTCCGGCTCGAAGCCGGAGCCACCAAGCAGGCCCGCATATTCGTTGGTCTTGAAGTCGCTCATGCGCACGATGACGGGCTTCGGATAGACCGTCGCGGCGATCCGCGCCAAACCGCGCGCCAGCCTGTCGACGAAATATTCCGACTTGTCGTCATAGTCGCGCGTCAGTTCCTCGATCTCGGCGCGCACCTCCTCGTCATGTACCTGGTCGAAATGGATCAGCGCCATCGGATGGACCTGGATCTGGTTGTTGATGACGAATTCCATCCGCGCCAGGCCGACGCCGTCGGACGGGATCTGCCACCAGCGGAAGGCCGAGCCCGGATTTGCGAGGTTGAGCATGACCCGGGTTTCCGTCGCGGGGATGTCGGACAGCGATTCCGTCTTTTCCTCATACTCGGCGAAGCCCTCGTAGACGAAACCCTCGTCGCCCTCGGCGCAGGAGAGCGTCACGTCCTGCTCGCTGTGCAGGACATGCGTCGCCTCGCCGGTGCCGACCACTGCCGGAACGCCGAGTTCGCGGCTGACGATGGCGGCATGCGAGGTGCGGCCGCCATGATCGGTGATGATGCCGGCCGCGCGCTTCATGATCGGCACCCAGTCCGGGTCTGTCGTGCCGGTCACGAGGATCGAACCATCGACGAACTTGTCGATATCCTTCACATCCTCGATCAGGCAGAGCCGGCCGGTGATGACCGAACCGCCGATCGACAGCCCCTTGGTCAGGAGCTTGCCTTTCGACTTGATCGTATAGGACTTGAACGAGGTCTGGTCGCGGCGCGCCTGCACCGTTTCCGGCCGCGCCTGGACGATGAAGAGATCGCCCGTCTCGCCGTCCTTGGCCCATTCCATGTCCATCGGGCAGCCATAATGGCTTTCGATGATCGTGGCCCAGCGCGCCAGCGTCAGGATCTCCTCGTCATCGAGGACATAGGCGGCGCGCTCGGCCTTGGAGGTCGGTACGTTCTTGGTCTTCTCCGCGCCCGAGGCATAGATCATCTTGATGCCCTTGGCGCCTACCTTCTTTTCGACGATTGGTTTGAAATTCCCGCCTTCGAGCAGCGGCTTGAAGATGACGAACTCGTCCGGGTCGACCGCGCCCTGCACGACATTCTCGCCGAGGCCCCAGGCCGCGTTGATGACCACCACCTTGTCGAAGCCGGTCTCGGTGTCGATGGAGAACATCACGCCCGAGCCGCCCTTGTCGGATCGCACCATCTGCTGCACGCCGATCGACAGCGCCACCTGCAGATGGTCGAAGCCCTTGACCTGCCGGTAGCTGATCGCGCGGTCGGTGAACAGTGAAGCGAAACACCGCTTGCAGGATTCAAGCAGTTCGCGCTCTCCCTTGACGTTCAGATAGGTTTCCTGCTGGCCGGCGAAGCTGGCGTCCGGCAAGTCCTCGGCGGTCGCGGACGAACGGACGGCGACATCGACATCCTCCTTGCCGACCTTTTTCGACATGTTCCGGTAGAATTCGCCGATTTCAGCTGCAAGAGCGTCCGGCCATTTGCCGCGCAGGATCATCTTGCGGACGGCGGCGCCCGTTTCCGCGAGGGTGACGTGGCCTTCCTCGTAATCCCGCATGGCGTCGGCGATGCCGGATTTGAGGTCGTTGGCCTCGAGGAAGTCCCAATAGGCTTGCGACGTCGTCGCGAAACCGGTCGGAACGGCAATGCCTTTCGATCCGAGTTCATTGAGCATTTCGCCAAGCGAGGCGTTCTTGCCGCCAACCCGCGGCACGTCCTTCCGGCTCGCATCTTCAAGCCAGATTACAGTCTCGGAATCGGTCATCGATGGGGTCCCTCCAATTCTTCAAAAAGGTGGGATGACACAACCATCCGACGAGAAACGCCGCATTGACTGACATCAAGACGCGCATCCGAGGCGGTGCGAAACGCGACGGCGTCTTACTTTTTCGTCTGCTTTTTCTGCAGGGCCATCAGCCAGGCGACGACATCGGCTTTCTCGCCGTCGTACAGCCGGAAGGTGGTCATCGGAAAATGGTCCTCTTTCAGGAAACGCGTGAAATAGGCTTCGTCGCGCCCCTCGCGCCGGACGATGTCCTCAAAGCGCGGCGCCATCACGGGATCCGGCGGATCATCGGCCCGCATATGGCAAAGCCGGCACCACTCGTCCACCACGGCCTCACCACGTGCTGCCGCCGCCTCGCCGGCGAGCGCGGCGGTGTTCGGGAGCAGGACGATGACGGCGCACAGAACAAATCGAATCATGAGCGAACTTTTTTGGAACCAATCCGCCTTTCAAACGTCTTTCCGGTGACCGCCGCCATGATTTCCGTCAATCGAAACGGGCTAGCGAATTCAAGGGGTTCTGCGGAATTTGCTGCGCTGCGAGAGGGATTTCTCCGGCTAAGCGGTTGATTTTGCGAGGGAGCTACCTATCCTTAAGGTCATGAATGTGCATTGCACAATTTCATCGGGTTACTTTCAGCGCCCTCGCGGGCCGCGTCTTTCGGGAAGCGTTCCAGCCTCCCGTCCCCCAGGATAACCGACTTCGAATTCTCGTCCCGGACAACGTATTTTGTTGTCCGGTCATCGTTTCAACACGACCGGAAGAAAAATGACCGCACCCCTCGTCGACAGACAATCTGTCATTGCAAAGACACGCCCGTATTCCCGCATCGCCGTGATCGGCGCCGGTGCATGGGGAACCGCGCTCGCTGCCGTCGCCCGCCGCGCCGGTCGCGACGTTACGATCTGGGGACGCGACCCGGACGTCGTTCGTTCCCTCAACGAGGAAAACCGCAACAACAGGTACCTGCCGGAGATCGACCTTCCCGCCGGCATGAAGGCGACCACCGATCTGGGCGAAGCGCTTCACGGTGCCGAAGCGGTCATGCTTGTCACGCCGTCGAAAACAGTGCGCGACATCAGCCGCGCCGTCGCCGAGCACCTTGAAGAAAAGACCGCTATCGCGCTCTGCGCCAAGGGCATCGAGGCCGGCACGGGCCGCCTGCTCGCCAATGTCGCCGGCGCGGAAATGCCCGGCCATCCGGTCGGAGCGATTTCCGGCCCGACCTTCGCCCACGAGACGGCGAAGGCCTATCCGACCGCCGTTACGGTCGCATTCGACTTTACTCACGAGGACCGGCTGAGCCCGTCCGAGAGCGCGGCGGCGCGTTTCGCCCTGTCGCTGAGCTCCGAAACATTCCGCCCCTATATCTCCGACGACCTGACCGGCGTCGAGATCGGCGGTGCGGTCAAGAACGTCATCGCGATCGCCTGCGGCATGATGACGGGCGCCGGTTTTGCCGAGAACACCCGCGCGGCGCTGATCGCCCGGGGCATGGACGAGATGAAGGCGCTTGCCGAGGCGCTCGGCGGACGGCGCGAGACGATCACCGGGCTTTCGGGCGCCGGCGATCTGACGCTGACCTGCTCCAGCCGGACGTCGCGCAACATGTCGCTTGGCATCCAGCTTGGCCAGGGCATGGCCCGGGAGAATTGCTTCGAGGGCCGCCCGGTCGTGGTTGAGGGCGAGGTCAACTCGGTTTCGGTGACGGACCTTGCGCGCCGCATGGATGTCGCAATGCCGATCTGCGAGGCGGTCTGGCAAGTGCTGCATGGCGGCGCCGACCTCCGCGCCACTTTCGCGCATCTCTGGTCGCAGCCGATCATGGGCGAGCCCAAGGCGCTCGATATCGTCATCGATCACCCGTCCGGCCGCACCGCCATCGAGGATTTCGCGGGAGTTTTCGCATGAACGAGATGACCTCCATCGGCCATCCCCCGCTTCATGAGCGCGATTTCGTGCTCGCGACCGACCTCGACGGCACATTTCTCGGCGGCAGCGACGAAGACCGCGCCGCGCTGTATGACTGGATCGAGGACAACCGCGCGACGATCGGACTGATCTTCGTCACGGGCCGCGATCCCGAATTCATCGCGGATATCTGCGACGGGACCAACGTGCCGTGGCCGGACTATGTGATCGGCGATGTCGGCACGACCATCGCGGAGGTCCGTGACGGCGGTACAATCGCGCCCATCGGCGCTCTCGAGGAGGATATCTCCCAGCGCTGGGGCGGCAAGGGGGATGCGGTGCGCGAGGCGCTGCACGGCCATCCCGGCCTGACGCTGCAGCCGACCCCGTTCCGCTACCGCGTCAGCTACGACCTTGCCGCCGACGAATACCATCCGGGCGCGGAAGACAAGGTGGCGACGCTCGGCCTCGATCACCTCGTCTCCGACAACCGCTTCTTCGATGTGTTGCCGAAGGGCGTCAGCAAGGGGCCGTCACTGAAACGCCTCGTTGCCCATCTCGGCATCGAGGAACCGCGCGTGCTCGCGGCGGGCGACACGCTGAACGACCTGTCGATGCTGGAATGCGGCATCCAGGCCGTTGCCGTCGGCGGCGCGGAAGCCGCCCTGCTCGAGCGCGTCTCGCATCTCGAGCACGTCTTCACCGCAACCGAAATCGGCGCCGCCGGCATCCTCGAAGCCATTGCCGCGCTCGACCTGCACCCGACACCGAAAGGATAAGACATGCCCTCCGAACTGGTTATCGTTTATCACCGTCAGCCCTATGAGGAGGTGGTGGAAAACGGAAAGACCGTCTTTCGCGAGAACAAGAGCCCGAACGGTATCGTGCCGACCCTGAAAAGCTTCTTCGGCCATGTCGACAAGGGCGCCTGGATCGCCTGGAAAGAGGCCGAGGATCCGAGCAATCCGACTTTCGAGCGGACGATCGAGATCAGCGACCAGTATGGCGACTACACGGTGTCGCGCCTGCCGCTGACCGCGCAGCAGGTCTCCAGCTTCTACCACGTCACCTCGAAGGAAGCCTTCTGGCCGATCCTCCACTCCTTCAAGGAGAAGTACAATTACGACCCGGTCGACTGGCCGACCTTCAGGGAGGTCAATTGGGCCTTTGCCGAGGCTGCCGCCGCCGAAGCTGCGGAGGGCGCGGTTGTCTGGATCCACGACTACAATCTGTGGCTCGTGCCCGGCTATCTGCGCCAGCTCCGCCCCGATGTGCGCATCTCCTTCTTCCACCACACGCCGTTCCCGGCGCCGGACATCTTCAACGTCCTGCCCTGGCGCAAGGAAATCGTCGGCAGCCTGCTCGCCTGCGATGTCGTCGGCTTCCATATCCCGCGCTATTCCTCGAATTTCGTTCAGGTCGCGCGGTCGCTCTACGATGTCGAGGTGGCGAAGCGTGAAAAGGTGCCCGACGAGTTGATCAATGACGGCACCGCGCTGGTCGAACGCTCCGTCCCGACGGCTATCAGCTATGAGGGCCGCGAGATCCTCGTCTCCGCTTGCCCTGTCGGCGTCGATGTCGATTTCATCACCGAGCGCGCCGAGACGACCGAGACGCTCGACAAGACCGTGGCCATCAAGCAGGAACTCGGCGACACGAAGCTGATCCTGTCCGTTTCGCGCACCGACTACACCAAGGGCGGGATCGAACAGCTGCTCACCTACGAGCGCCTGCTGGAGCGCCGCAAGGACCTGCGCGGCAAGGTGCGCCTGATGCATGTCTCCGTCAGCGCCAACCGAAACATGGCCGTCTACGAACAGATCCAGGGCGAAGTCGAGCAGATCGTCGGCCGCATCAACGGACGGTTCGGTTCGCTGGAATGGCAGCCGATTGCGTTGATCTCGACGGCTGTGCCGTTCCGTGAACTGGTTTCCTATTACCGCGCGGCCGATGTCTGCTGGATCACGCCGCTCGCCGACGGCATGAACATCGTCGCCAAGGAATTCGTGGCCGCGCGCAGCGACGAGGACGGCGTTCTCGTCCTGTCGGAATTCGCCGGTGCAGCCATCGAGATGTCGGCGGCGGTCATCACCAACCCGTTCTCGCACAAGTCGATGGACACGACGATCGACCTCGCGCTCGACATGGAACCCGAGGACCGCAAGGGCCGCATGCGCGCGTTGCGCACCACGCTCCGCCATTACGACATCAAGGCCTGGGCGAAGGAGCAGCATCGCCTGTTCGAGGCCGCGGGCGATCATGGCCCCGGCAAAGGCGACGTCCTGTCGGCGGCCTGAGCCGGTTAACCTCGCTTAAAAACCGTCCGCGTAACATGCCGCTCCGTCGAACGGAGCGGACATGGCGCGGATTCTGAACACGATACGGACGGGCGACTGGTTGGAAAAAGACCGGATGCTCGTCTATCCGCTCGTCATCATGGCAACCACCGTGGTCTCCATCGCCTATGTGCTGTTCAGCCATGGCGGCGTCCTTCCGAACGGCTCGCCTTTCGGATCCGACTTCGTCAGCTTCTGGGTGGCGGCGCGGGAGGCGCTGGCCGGTCATCCGGAGACGCCCTATCTCGTCGAGCGGTTTGCGGCGGCGCAAGACTCCATCTTCGGCGACGGCAATGTCTATGCCTTCTACTATCCGCCGCATTTCCTTGCCTACTTGCTACCATTCGGCGCGCTGCCTTATTACCCCGCGCTCGCCGCGTGGATGGCGATAAGCTTTGCGGCGGCGCTGTGGGCGCTCACCCGGATTGCCGGTCGCCGGATCGAAGTCCTGATCCTTGCGCTCGCCTTTCCCGCGACCTTCCTGACCATCGCGCACGGTCAGAACGCCTTCCTGTCGGCCGCGCTCTTCGGCGGCGGCCTCGCATTGTTGCGAACGAGGCCCGTCCTTGCCGGCATCCTGTTCGGCCTGATGACCTTCAAGCCGCAGCTCGGTCTGCTGATTCCGCTGGCGCTGATCGCCGGTGGAAACTGGCGCACCATCCTGTCGGCCGCCGCAACGACCGTGCTGATCGCCGCCTTCTCCGGCGTCTTGTTCGGAACGGACGTCTGGGCGCTTTTCCTGCAGCAGGGTAGCGACGCCATGGCGACGTTGCGCGATGGCGTCGTCGACCGAAACAAGATGATGTCCGTCTATGCGATGCTTCGCTTGGTCGGCGCGGGTCACGGCGCTGCTGTTGCCGTCCAGTCTGTCGTGTCGGTTTTGGTCGCGGCGGCGGTCGCTTGGGCATGGTTCCGCAAGGACGCGGTCGCATTCGACATTCGCGCCGTCCTGCTGTTGACCGGAGCGCTTCTGGCGACCCCTTTCGTGCTCAGCTACGACCTGTTTCTCCTCGCCCCGGCGCTCGCCTTCATCGGCGCGCGGGGCGTCACGACGGGGTTCCGCGCATACGAGAAGGCGACGCTCGCCTTTCTCTACTGCGCGCCGTTCCTGATCCTCGGCCTGATGGCGGTCAACGTGCCGGTCGCGCCGTTCATTGTGGCCCTGCCCTTCCTGCAGGCGCTGAAATCCGCCCTGGATCAAAACCGGCGTCATGCCGACAACGCCCTGATCGCCGCGGAATGAAAAAGGCGCCCCGAAAGGCGCCTTTCCCGTCAGCATAATTCCCGATCTTACTGGGGCAGCTTGTCGTCGACGCCTTCGACATAGAAGTTCATGCCGAGAAGCGTGCCGTCGTCGGACACTTCACCGTCTTTCAGCCAGACAGTGCCGTCCTGCTTGTTGACCGGCCCGGTGAACGGATGCAGTTCGCCCGACGTGATCTTGGCTTCGGTATCCTCGGCCATCGCCTTCACGTCGTCCGGCATGTTGGTATAGGGCGCCATCGCCAGGATGCCTTCGGCGATGCCGTCCCAGCTTTGCTCGCCGCCCTTCCAGGTGCCGTCCATAGCCGCTTCGATCTTCTTGACGTAATAGGGACCCCAGGTGTCCAGGATCGCGGTCAGCTGCGCGTTCGGGCCAGCCTCGATCTGGTCGAACGCCTGACCGAATGCATGGATGCCGCGTTCCTCGGCGATCTGCATCGGCGCGGCGGAGTCGGTGTGCTGCGTGATGATGTCGACGCCCTGGTCGATCAGCGCCTTGGCGGCGTCGGCTTCCTTGCCGGCGTCATGCCAGGTGTTGACCCAGACCACCTTCAGCTTGAAGTCCGGGTTGACCGAGCGCGCCCCGAGCAGGAAACCGTTGATGCCCATCACGACTTCCGGGATCGGGAAGGACGCGATGTAGCCGGCGACGCTGGTCTTCGACACCTTGCCGGCGATCTGGCCGATGATGTAGCGGCCCTGGTAGAAGCGCGAATTGTAGGTGGTGACGTTCGGCGCTGTCTTGTAGCCAGTCGCATGCTCGAACTTCACGTCCGGGAATTTCTCCGCGACGGCCAGCGTCGGGTCCATATAGCCGAAGGACGTGGTGAAGATGATGCCGCAGCCCGAGCGCGCGAAACGCTCGATGGCGCGCTGGGAATCCGGGCCTTCCGGCACGTTTTCCAAATAGGCCGTCTCCACCTTGTCGCCGAGCTTCTCCTCGACATATTGACGGCCGATATCATGCGCCTGTGTCCAGCCACCATCGGTCTTCGGACCGAGATAGATGAAGCAGGCCTTGTATTTATCCTGGGCGGACGCGCTCGTGGCGACCATGATCGCCAGCGCGGACGCGAGACCCAATACGAGCTTTTTCATAGACTTACCTCCATTAGTTTGACGCGGAAGACTTCCCTCCGCGGGATTCCATGCCGGTGATCCCGTCATTATCTAACGATCCGGCACGAAGGGTTGTCCCAGCGACGCGGGCGTGTTGATCGTCGTCAGACGCCTGTCGCGGGAGATGAGTACGAGCACCACGATCGTCGCCAGATAAGGCAGCGACGACAATAGCTGCGAGGGAATGCCGAAGCCGAGCGCCTGGGCGTGCAACTGGCCGATCGTGACAGCGCCGAAGAGATAGGCGCCCGCCAGCACCCGCCACGGCCGCCACGAGCCGAACACCACCAGCGCCAGCGCGATCCAGCCGCGGCCGGCGGTCATGTTCTCCACCCATTGCGGCGTGTAGACGATCGACAGATGGGCCCCGGCAAGCCCGGCGCAGGCGCCGCCGAACATCACCGCCAGATAGCGGTAGCGGATCACCGGAATGCCGAGCGCATGCGCCGATTTGTGGTTGTCGCCGATGGAGCGCAGCGTCAGCCCGGCTCTCGTGCGGAACAGGAACCACATGACGCCTGCGGTCAGCGCGATCGACATGTAGAAGATCGGGTCCTGACCGAAGATCAGCCGGCCGACGAGCGGAATGTCCGTCAGCACCGGGATATCAAGCGTCGGCAGGCGCACGCCCGCCTGGCCGACGAAACCTTCGCCGATCAGGCCGGACAGCCCGATGCCAAGCAGCGTCAGCGACAGGCCGGTCGCGACCTGGTTGGTGGCGAGGCTCAAAGTCAGGAAGCCGAACAGCAGCGATAGCAGCGCGCCGCCGGCGATCCCGGCGATCACGCCGATCCAGGCATTTCCCGTCAGGATGGCCGCCGCGAAGCCGCAGACCGCGCCGATCACCATCATGCCCTCGACGCCGAGATTGAGCACGCCTGAGCGCTCGACGATCAGTTCGCCGATCGCCGCGATCAAGAGCGGCGTCGCCGCGGTCGCGATGGTCAGCAGGATGTTCTGGGCGATCTCCATCACGATTTCTCCAGCGCCGAGGCGATTGCGCGCCGGGCGAGCCGGATGCGGTAGTGGATGAGCGTGTCGCAGCCGAGCACGAAGAAGAGCAGCATGCCCTGGAACACGCGGGCGACCTTGTCGGACACGCCGAGCGAGATCTGCGCCGCCTCGCCGCCAAGATAGGTCAGCGCCAGAACCAAGCCGGCGGCAACGATTCCGATCGGGTTCAATCGGCCCAGGAAGGCGACGATGATCGCGGTGAAGCCGTAGCCGGGCGATATCGTTTCGCGCAGCTGGCCAATCGCGCCGGACACCTCGCTGATGCCGGCAAGGCCGGCGAGTGCGCCGGATGTCAGGAAGGCGAAGAAGACCATCTTCGAGGCGCTGAACCCGGCGAAGCGCCCTGCCCGCGGGCTGGTGCCGATCAGCCGCACCTCGAAGCCCTTCAGCGTCGAGCGCAGCATGAACCATACGACGAGCGCCGCGACCACCGCGAAGACGATGCCCAGATGCGCGCCGCCCTGCGACGGTGCGATCTCGGGCAGCTGCGCGGCGGCCGGAAAGCGGATGGAGCCCGGGAAACCGGATCCGTTCGGATCGCGGAAGACGCCGCGCGCCAGCCAGTCGAGGAACAGCTGCGCGACATAGACGAGCATCAGGCTCGTCAGGATCTCGTTGGTGTTGAACCGCGTCTTCAGGAAGGCCGGGATCGCCGCATAGGCTGCGCCGCCAATCATCCCCATGATCATCATCATCGGCAGCAGCAGCGGCCCGCCGAAGCCCGGCACCAGGATCGGCAGCAGCGATCCGACGATGCCGCCGAAGATGAACTGGCCTTCCGCGCCGATGTTCCAGTTGTTGGAGATGTAGCAGACCGACAGGCCGACCGCGATCAGGATCAGCGGCGTCGCCTTGATGATCAGTTCATGGACCGACCACATCTCGGTCAGCGGCTCGACGAAATAGGAATAGAGCGCCGGCAGCGGCGGCTTGCCGATCAGCCAGAACAGGATCGCGCCGGCGATCAGCGTCAGTGCGAAGGCGATGAAAGGCGACAGCGCCGAAAAGAGCGCCGATTGCTGCGGCCGCCTGATCAGTTCGATCTGTATCATGACGCCCCCAGTTCCATGCCGTGCGCCGCGTGGCCCGGTTCCGCCCCGCCCATCAGCAGGCCGATCTTTTCATAGGTCGCCTCGGCGATCGGCAACGGAACCGATAGCTTTCCGTTATGCATGACGGCGATGGCGTCGGAGACCTCGAAGAGCTCGTCGAGATCCTGGCTGATGACCAGCACCGCCGAGCCCGACCGCGCCAGTTCGATCAGCGCCTGGCGGATATGCGCGGCCGCGCCCGCATCGACCCCCCATGTCGGCTGGTTGACGACCAGCACCGCCGGTTTGCGGTCGAGTTCGCGGCCGATGATGAATTTCTGCAGGTTGCCGCCCGACAAGGCCGCCGCTTCCGGATCCTCGGCGCTCTTGCGCACATCCATGTCCTCGACGATCCGTTTTGTCGCCGTGGCGATCGCGCCGGTCCTGATCACGCCGAGCGATCCGAGAAACGCCTTGGCGTCCGTCCGGTAACGCGACAGGAGCAGGTTTTCCGAGAGCTTCATCGTCGGCGCTGCGCCATGGCCGAGCCGCTCCTCCGGCACGAAGGCCGCGCCCGAGCGGCGGCGCTGCGTTATCCCCAGCCGCCCGACATCGCTTCCCCTGAGGCGCACCTCTCCGGCCGCCTTCTGCAGGACTTCGCCGGAAATGGCCTCGAACAGCTCGCCCTGTCCGTTGCCGGCCACACCGGCGATGCCGATCACCTCACCCGCCTTCACCGTCAGCGTAATGCCGGTCAGCGGAACGGCGAATGGGCTGGCGGCGGCGCGGCTGAGGTCGCGAATTTCCAACAGCGCATCGCCATCGGGCCCTTGCTTCGGCGCGCGCTCCACCGCCCCGACATCGGCGCCCACCATCATGCTCGCAAGCGACGACGGCGTTTCCTCGGACGGCCTGCAATGGGCCACGACCTTGCCGTGCCGCAGGACCGTCGCGCGGTCGCAGATGCGCTGCACTTCTTCCAGACGGTGCGAGATGTAGAGGATCGACTTGCCCTCGCTCTTCAGCTGGAAAAGCGTCTCGAACAGCTTCTCCGCCTCCTGCGGCGTCAGCACCGATGTCGGCTCGTCGAGAATGATCAGTTCCGGCTTCTGCAAAAGACAGCGCACGATCTCGATGCGCTGGCGCTCGCCGACTGAGAGATCGCCGACCACCGAATTGGGATCTAGCGGCAGCCCGTAGGCCTCGCCCAACGCCCGGGCGCGTTCGGCGATGGTCGAGATGGCGATCTTCTCGTCGAGAGAGAGCGCGATATTCTCGGCCGTAGTCAGCGCGTCGAACAGCGAAAAATGCTGGAAAACCATGCCGATGCCGAGACCCCGCGCCTGCATCGGATTGGTGACGGTGACCGGCTGGTCTTTCCAGAAGATCGTGCCGCCATCGGGCTGCAACGATCCGAATAGCATTTTCACGAGGGTCGATTTGCCCGCGCCGTTCTCGCCGAGCAGTGCGTGGATTTCTCCCGGAACGATATCGAGATCGACGCTGTCATTGGCCTTGAGTGCGCCGAACGTCTTTGTAATGCCCTCCACCTTCAGGAGGGTTGGCGCTGATGACGTGGCCCCGGCGTCGCTCAATGCAGTTTTACCCTTTGATAAAATCTCGCAGGTCGAAGCTAAGCGCATTCCATCGGGCGGCGCAAACGCCAAAAGGCCGTTTCTCATGGTTTTTCAGCCGAAACCGTCAAATATTTCCGGAATGCAAGCCGGATGCTTCAAATGGTCCCGCGCCGAATTGCATGACGGGACTGGACAGACGCCACCGCCTCCTCCACTTGTCGTGTCAGCACAACGACTGGGAAAAATACGATGACCGAAAGCGATATCGTTGTTGTCGGCGGCGGACCGGCCGGCATGGCCGCGGCGCTGCAGGCCGCCAGATCCGGTTACTCGGTTACTCTCGTCGCGCCCTCAGGCACTTTCCTGGATAGCGACTACCGCACGACGGCATTGATGATGCCGGGCACCGACCTTCTCGCCGATCTTGGGGCGTGGGAACTTATCGAGGCCGACGCCACGCCGATGACCACCATGCGGCTGATCGACGGCACGAAGCGGCTGGTGCGCGCCCCGACCGTGACGTTCGAGGCGCATGAGATCGACCAGCCGGCCTTCGGCTACAATATCGTCAACAAGGCGCTCAATGCCGGCCTCCTCCAGGCCGTCGAAGCGCAGCCGGCGATCCGTGTCGTCGACTCCATGGCAAGCTCCGCCTCCTGGGGGCCGGACCATGCCACGGTCATCCTCACCAATGGGGAAACGCTGCAGGCGAAACTCGTTGTCGCCTCCGACGGTGTGAATTCGCTGCTGCGCGAGAGCGCTTCCATCGGCACGCGCCGCTGGGGCTATCCGCAGACCGCCATCGTGCTGACCTTCCAACATTCGCGCGACCACGGCTTCGTCTCGACCGAGTTCCACACCGAGCGCGGCCCCTTCGCCCAGGTGCCGATGAAGGGCAAGCGCTCGAGCCTCGTCTGGGTGGAAACGCCCGCCGAGGCCGAACGGATCGCGGCGCTCGACGGCGATACGCTCGCCCGGATGATCGAGGAGCGCATGCAGTCCATGCTCGGAAAGGTGAGCAAGGTCTCCAAACCGCAATGCTGGCCGCTCTCGGGCATGATCGCGCACCGCTTCGCCGCCGAGCGGCTCGTCCTGATCGGCCAGACCGCGCATATCTTCCCGCCGATCGGCGCGCAGGGGCTCAATCTGTCGATGCGCGACATCGCCGATCTCGGCAAGTGCCTCGAACGCGCCGGCGGCGATCCGGGCGCGCCCGCCGTGACCGCCCGCTATGACCGCATGCGCCGCGCCGACGTGACGACGCGGACGGGAACGGTGGACATGCTCAACCGCTCACTGCTGACCGGTTTCCTGCCGGTCCAGATCGCGCGGGCCGTCGGTCTCGGCATGCTCGCGGCGATCCCGCCGCTGCGCAATATCGCCATGCGCGAGGGCATGGCGCCCGGCGCCGGCCTCAGAAGCCTGTTTTCTCGGCCGTTCAGGGAAAGAGATCGGCCGGAAGCCAGCCATTCGTCATAGCAAACAGCAGCGCCGTCACGGTGACGACCGAAGCCGTCGTGGTGATCAGCACCGAGGCCGAGGCCCGTTCGACCCAGACATCGTATTGCTGGGCGATGACGAAGACATTGGTCGCGGTCGGCAGCGCGGCCAGCAGCACGCCCGAATAAACCCAGATCGGCGGGAAATTGCCGATCAGGCTCAGGAACACGTAGACGATGACCGGGTGGATGATCAGCTTGATCGCGACGATGAACGCCATGTCGGACGGCACGCGCCGCAAGGGCCTGAGCGCCAGCGTCACGCCCATGGCGAACAACGCGCAGGGCGCGGCGGCGTTTGCGAGATAGTTCAGCATCGTCTGCACCGGCGCCGGCGGCTGAAACGACAGGATCGCCGCGCCGACGCCGATGATCGTCGCCAGGATGAAGGGGTGGGTGAAGACGCGCTTCAGCACGCCCGCCGCCAGTTGGACGGGCGTCTGGTGGCTCCCGTCCCGCCCGGACAGCGCCATCATCAGCGGCGCCATGACGAAGTGCAGCGTGTTGTCGAAACAGAAGACCAGCGCCACAGGCACTACCGCCTGCTCGCCGAAGGCCAGCAGCGCGAGGCCCGGCCCCATATAGCCGATATTGCCATAGGCGGCGGCGAGCCCCTTGATCGTGCTCTCGGCAATATCCCCGCCGGAACGGACCACCGCGATGACGAACATCAGGGCGAACACCGTATATGTGCCGAATGTCGCCCCGAGGACGAAGCGCCATTGCGCCAGTTGCTCGACCGGGGTGCGCGACAAAAGGTTGAAGAAAAGCGCCGGCAGCGCGAGATAGAGGATGAAGGTGTTCATCCAGCCGAGAGCGTCGAGCGGCTGGCGAACGATCTTCGCTGTGACGAAGCCGAGAAGGATCAGTCCGAAAAAGGGCAGCACCAGCCCGATGACGTTCGCCATGATTCCTATCCCGACCCGCTTGGTTCCAAGCACCTATTGGCAGCGTCATCCGCGGTCAAGCCGGACGGGCCGAATTGGAAAGACCTTGAATTTCAATGCCGCTCGCCACATTTGTTACACATGGAAAAGAACCACGTGAAAACCGCCATGGCGCGTTACGCGATCGGCGACCTCGTCCGTCACCGGATCTACCCGTTCCGGGGCGTGATCTTCGACGTCGATCCCGAATTCGCCAATTCTGAGGAATGGTACGAGGCGATCCCGGAAGAGATGCGCCCGCGCCGGGACCAGCCCTTCTATCACCTGTTCGCGGAAAATGCGGAAACAGAATACGTCGCCTATGTGTCGGAACAGACCCTCGTTCCCGACGACAGCGGCGAGCCGGTCCGCCATCCGCAGGTGCCGGACGTGTTCGAGTGGGTTTCGGATTCGAAGCGCTACTCCATCCGTCCGGGTCTCGAACACTGACTTTCGTCAGACGGCCGCCGCGGATTTCTCCGCGGCGACCTGCCTGATCGCATCCGCGATCGTCTCGGGGTCCTGAGCCCCCATCACCGCATATTTGTTTTCCAGGATAAAGCACGGCACGCCGGTGACGCCCATCTGCTGGGCGAGCGCGATTTCCTGCGTGATCGCTTCCCGGTCGGCATCGCTCGCCAACAGGCTCTCGACGACCGCCGTATCCATGCCGGCTTCGCGCGCCACCTCGATCAGCACCGCGTGATCGGCGATATTCTGCCCTTTCAGGAAATAGAGTTCGAATAGCGCCTCGACGACGCGGGTCTGCACGCCGTCGCCGGCACTCTGCGCCCAGCGGATCAGCCGGTGCGCATCCAGCGTGTTCGGCGAGACGGCGATGGACTCGAAGCGGAACGGGATGCCCTCGCCCGCGCCGGCATTCTCGACATTGCGATAGAGTTCCCGCGCGCGCTCGATGCTGCCGAATTTCTCAGCGAGATACTGGTCGCGGTCCTTGCCCTCGCGCGGCAGCGTCGGGTCGAGCTGGAAGGGACGCCAGTTCACCTCGACGGCGACATCCTCGCCGATTGCGCCGAGAGCCTTTTCGAACCGTTTCTTGCCGATGAAGCACCAGGGGCACATCACGTCGGATACGATGTCTATGTGAACGGTCTCGCTCATTCCTCAATCCACCATACGGGAAACTGGTAGCCATAGAGTGGCGTGTCGTCGGGATATTTCACCCGCGCCCACAGCGCCACCCAGTCCTTGGGAATATGATAGAGCGGGATCGCGTAATGACCAGAGATCAGGATCCGGTCGAGCGCCCGCACGGCGGCGGCGAAATCCTCGCGGCCGCGGGCATTGAGCAGCGCCTCGATCATCGCGTCGATCGCCGGATCCTGCGCGCCGGCATAGTTGAACGTTCCCTCCACGTCGCGCGACCGCGAGCCCCAGCGCCATATCTGTTCGGCGCCGGGCGAAAGCGAGGCCGACAGCGCACCGGCGGTCATGTCGTAGTCCCAGGTCTGGCGTCGTTTCTGGAACTGCGCGTCGTCCACGGTGCGCACCGTGACCGCGATGCCCAAGGCTTCAGCCGCCCGCTTGTAGGCGAGCGCCATTTTCTCCTCGCCATTGTTGGACGTCATGATCTCGAAGGCCAGTTGCCGTCCGTCCTTGACCAGCTTGCCGTCCGCGATCGAATAGCCGGCCTCTGCGAGCTTCTTCAGCGCGCCGCGCAGCACCGAGCGGTCGCGCCCGGATCCGTCGGTTGTCGTCGGCCGCCACGTGCCGTCCATGACATCGGGCTGCACCGCGTCGGGATAAGGCGCCAGCAAGGCCTTTTCGCGCTCATTCGCCGGCCTGCCGACCGCGGACAACTCGTCGGAATTCTGCCAGTAGGAGGCGGTGCGCGCGTAGCTGCCGTTGAACAGGTTGCGGTTCACCCATTCGAAATCGAACAGCATCGACAATGCCTCGCGCACCTTGCGATCCGCGAATTTTTCGCGGCGGGTGTTGAAGAAGAAACCGAACATCGATTGCGGTTCGTGGGTATCGAACTCGACCTTCTTGATCTTGCCTTCCTGGACAGCCGGAAAATCATAGGCCGTCTGCCACCTGGTCGGATCGCCCTCCTCGTAGATGTCGAAAATGCCTTTCTTGAACGCTTCGAACAGGGCCGTCTGGTCGCGGAAATATTCCACCGTGATCGTGTCGTAATTGTCGAAGCCGCGCTTCGACGGAATGTCCCTGCCCCAATAATCGGGATCGCGCTTGTAGGTGATGCGGGTGCCCGGCTCGATCGCGTCGACCAGATAGGGCCCGCTGCCGACCGGCGGCGTCAGCGTCGACTGGTCGAAGGTCGCGACGTCGACCGCGTGTTTCGGCAGCACCGGCGTCAGCGCGACGATCAGCGGGAATTCCCGATCCGCCTTTTCGTTGAAGGTGAACTTCACCTTGTTGGCGCCGGTCTTCTCGATTTTTTCGATCCGGTCCATCCGCCGGTTGTAGGGTGGCCGGCCTTTCTCGGTCAGGATCTCGTAGGTGAAGATCACGTCTTCGGGCGTGATCGGCTCGCCGTCCGACCATTTCGCCTTCGGATTGATCGTGAATTCCGCCCAGCTGCGGTCAGGGTCCGTTTCGATCTTTTCGGCGATCAGTCCGTACATGGTGAAAGGCTCGTCATGCGAGCGCTGCATCAGTGGTTCGTAGACCAGATTGCCGAATTCCCGGTCGATAATGCCGCGCGCCGTGGTGCGCATGCTGGCGAGGACCAGGGGATTGAGGCTGTCGAACGTGCCGCGCACCCCATAGGTGATCGCGCCGCCTTTCGGCGCATCGGGGTTGGCATAGGGAAAATGCGTGTAATCGGCGGGCAGCGCCGGACCGCCATGCATCGCGATTCCGTGCATCGGTTCGGCGAACGCGCCGCTCGCAAGAGCGATGGCGGCTGCTGCAAGCGCGGCTCTCCAATGCCCGACACGATTTCGCATGATCACTCCTCCATCCTCGCTGGCCGTCATGGAATCAAAGCCTAGCATGGGAAATCGGCGAATTTAGCATATCGCCCGAATTTCATCGGAAATGCCGGGCGGGGCTGGAATTGCCCGGCTTGCATGTGTATCACACCGCCGGATTAGGCTCGTCATGGTGTAGCCGCATTTGACTATCACCGGTTCGCACGACCGTTCTGGGTAACGAAGAAAAGGATGCAGCTTGATGCTCGCGATTATGAGGAAGACATTTGCCGTAGTGTTGGGGTTGGGGGTCGCTTGTGCAGGTGTTTCCGGCTTCGCGCAGACCGCCAGCGCACAGAACCAGCAGCAACTGCCGGAAGGGTGGTTCAAGGTCTGCTCCAAGCAGGAAGACAATGACATCTGCAACGTGCAGAACATCCGCACCGCCAATACCGGCCAGCTTCTGACCGCCGTGAACCTGATCCAGATCACCGGCAAGGTGAACCGCGCCATCTTCCAGATCGCCGTGCCGACCGGCCGCGTGATCCCGGCCGGCATCGGCCTGCAGGTCGATGGCGGGCAGGCGCAGAAGATCAACTATGCGATGTGCCTGCCGGACCGCTGCATCGCCGAAGCGCCGATGACCCCGGAACTGGTCAGCCAGCTGAAAAAGGGCGGCGAACTGACGCTGACCTCGATCAACTTCCGCAACCAGCCGAACCCGATCAAGATTTCGCTGAACGGTTTCACCGCCGCCTTCGACGGCGATCCGCTGCAGCAGTCGGAAGTCGAAAGCCGCCAGCAGCAGCTGCAGGACGCCATCGAGAAGCGCAAGGCCGACTTCCAGAAGCGTCTGCAGGAAGAGCAGGACAAGGCCAAGCAGGCCAACTGATCGACCAGGCTAGAGTATTGATTTCGAACGGGGCCCGCGTGGCCCCGTTTTCGTTCAGGCGGCCTTTTCGGCAGCCTTCTCCGCAAGACCGGCAAGCTTGGTCGCGAGGATCGCGCTGCCGGCCAGCCGTTTCGCGGGGGTCGGCCAGTCGCGTGTGAACAGGATCGACTGGTCAGGCCGGATCTTCGCCATCGAGCCCTGCTCGCCGATATAGCCGATCAGCCCCGCAGGATCGGCGAATTCCTTGTTGCGGAACTGGATGACCGCGCCCTTCGGGCCGGCGTCGAGCTTCTCGATATTGGCCTTGCGGCACAGCGCCTTGATGTAGACGACCTTCAGCAGGTGCTCGACTTCCTCCGGCAGCGGTCCGAACCGGTCGGTCAGCTCCGCGCCGAAGCCGTCGATGTCGCGGATTTCCTCCAGCTCGCCGAGCCGGCGGTAGAGCGACAGGCGCAGTTGCAGGTCGCCGACATAGCCTTCCGGGATCATCACCGAGGTGCCGACCGCGATCTGGGGCGACCACTGGCCGTGATCGTCGACGGCCTCGCCCTTCATCTCGAGCACGGCCTCCTCCAGCATCTGCTGGTAGAGCTCGAACCCGACCTCTTTGATGTGGCCGGACTGTTCCTCTCCGAGCAGGTTTCCGCCGCCGCGAATGTCGAGGTCGTGGCTCGCCAGCTGGAACCCCGCGCCGAGCGAATCGAGCGATTGCAGCACCTTCAGCCGCCGTTCCGCCGTCTTTGTCAGCATTTTCTTCGCCGGCAGCGTCAGCAGCGCATAGGCGCGCAGCTTCGACCGGCCGACGCGACCGCGGATCTGGTAGAGCTGCGCCAGGCCGAACATGTCGGCGCGGTGCACGACCATCGTGTTGGCCGTCGGGATGTCGAGGCCCGATTCGACGATCGTGGTCGACAGCAGCACGTCGTAGCTGCCGTCATAGAAGGCGTTCATCACGTCATCGAGCTCGCCCGGCGCCATCTGGCCATGGGCCACCGCGACCTTCAGTTCCGAGACATGCTCGTCGAGAAACGCCTTCACCTCGGCGAGGTCGGAAATGCGCGGGCAGACATAGAAGCTCTGCCCGCCCCGGTACCGTTCGCGCAGCAGCGTCTCGCGGATCACCAGCGGGTCGAAGGGCGAGACGAAGGTGCGCACCGCAAGCCGGTCGACCGGCGGCGTCGAGATCAGCGACAATTCACGAACGCCCGTCAGGGCTAGTTGCAGCGTGCGCGGGATCGGCGTCGCGGTCAGCGTCAGCACATGTACGTCCGACTTCAGCTCCTTCAGCCGCTCCTTGTGCTTGACGCCGAAATGCTGCTCCTCGTCGACGATCAGCAGGCCGAGATTCTTGAAGGTGATGCCCTGCCCCAGCAGCGCATGCGTGCCGACAACGATATCGACGCTTCCGTCGGCGACGCCCTTCTTGGCTTCGTTCAGTGCCTTCGGCCCGGCCAGCCGCGAGGCATGGGCGATATTGACCGGCAATCCCCGGAACCGTTCGGAGAAGGAGCGAAAATGCTGGCGCGCCAGCAAGGTTGTCGGCACGACGACGGCCACCTGCTGGCCGTTCAGCGCCGCCACGAAGGCGGCGCGTATCGCCACTTCTGTCTTGCCGAAGCCGACATCGCCGCAAACCAGCCTGTCCATCGGCTTGCCGGCGACCAGATCGCCGATCACCGCGTCGATGGCGCCCAACTGGTCCTCGGTCTCGTCATAGGGGAAGCGCGCCGCGAATTCGTCATAGAGCCCTTCCGGCGGCCGCAGCACCGGCGCGGAACGCGATTCGCGGGCAGCCGCGATGCGGATCAGCTGGTCGGCCATGTCGAGCAGGCGCTTCTTCAGCTTCGCCTTGCGCGCCTGCCACGCCCCGCCGCCGAGCCGGTCGAGCTGCGCCGTGCTGGCATCGGAGCCGTAACGCGACAGGAGTTCGATATTCTCGACCGGCAGGAACAGCCGCCCGTCGCCGGCATAGACGATCTCCAGGCAGTCATGCGGCGCGCCGACGGCCTCGATCGTGCGAAGCCCGACGAACTGGCCGATGCCGTGATCGACATGAACGACGATATCGCCCGCCGCCAGCGCCGATGCCTCGGAAATGAAATCCGATGCCTTCTTGCGGCGGCGATGGCGCACCAGCCGGTCGCCGAGGATGTCCTGTTCGGCGACGAGCGCGAAATTCTTCGTCTCGAAACCGTGTTCGATGGAAAGGACCGCCGCCGGAATGACCGTACGGTTCAGAGCCGTGGCGACGCCGATGCCGGTCACCGTCTCGATGCCGCCAAGCGAATGCTCCTCGAGAATCTGGATCAGCCGCGTCAGCGAGCCTTCGCTCCAGCCGGCGAGGAAGGCGCGCTTGCCGTCGGCACGCAGCGCCGCGACGTGCTTCGCCGCCATCTCGAAGACATTGGCCTGCTTGTCGGCCCGCTCCAGCGAAAAATTGCGCCCCGAGGCGATGGCGAGGTCAAATACCGTGACATCGGGCGTGTCAGGCACGCCGAAGGGCGAAAGCGTCACGGTCAGCCGCGTGGCGGCAAGAGAAACGGCCTCTTCCGGCGTCAGGTAGAGCGCGTCCGGCGGCAGCGGCTTGTAGGGCACGCCGTCGCCGCCCAGCTTGCCTTCCGATTGCGCCTGCCGCGCCTCGTAATGATCCTCGATCATCGTCCGGCGCTCGGTCAGCGCCTCGCGGCTCAGATGTTCCAGCACCACGGGCGCATCCGGCAGGCATTCGAACAGCGTCGTCAGTTCCTCGTGGAACAGCGGCAGCCAGTGCTCCATGCCGGCGAAACGCTGCTGGCTGGTGATCGAGGCATAGAGCGCGTCGTCGCGCGACGGCGCGCCGAAGGTCGACAGATAGCCCTGCCGGAACCGCGCCACGGTTTCCGGCGTCAGCGAGATCTCGCTGGCCGGCTGCAGCGTGAATTCCATCTTCTGGCCGGTTGTGCGCTGCGTCGCCGGATCGAAGGCGCGCACGCTTTCCAGCGTATCGCCGAAGAAATCGAGCCGCACCGCCTCGGGCGTTCCCGGCGCGAAGATGTCTAGGATGCCGCCGCGCACCGCATATTCGCCGACCTCGCGCACCGTCGGCACGCGTTCGAAGCCCGCCGAGGCGAGCGTCGCGGTGATGTCGTCCATGCGCACGGTCTGGCCGGGCTTGGCGACGATCGTCTGTCCGGCGATCTCGTCCGGCTTCGGCATGCGCTGCAGGATGGCGTTCGCCGTCGTCAGGATCACGGCCTGCGCCGGCTTTCCGCGCAGCTCGGCAATCCGCGTCATTGCGGCCAGCCGCCGCGCCGACACGTCGGATCCGGGCGACACCCGGTCGTAAGGCAGGCAGTCCCAGGCCGGGAAATCGATGATCTCGACATCCGGCGCGACGAATGAAAACACCTGCGCCCAGTCGGCCAGCGCCGAACCGTCGCGCGCCACATAGATCACCGGTCCGTTGTTCGCGGCCGCCTTCGAACACAGCGCGTTGACGACGAAAGGCTCAGCTCCCGCCGCGACGCCCGAAAAGACGACACGGCCGGCATCGGCCGGCACGTTGGGAACATCGATCCAGAGCTTCTTCGATTTCGCGCTCATTGCAATTCGATCCCGTGATGGGCGCAGATTGCACGAAACAGCGGCGTGTCCTGATCGGAAGGCACCGGCCCCTCGCCTGTGAACCATTTAAACAGGTCGCGGTCGAGGACTTCCAGCAACGCCTCGAACGTATCGAGATCGTCCGCCGTCATCGTTGCCACCTGCGCATCGGCATATTGGCCGAGCAGCAGGTCCATCTCCTTCATGCCGCGATGCCAGGCGCGAAACTTCGCGCGGCGTCGGCGGGCGTCAATATCGAATTCGGCGTCCTGCGGGGACGTGGCCATGGCGTCTACTTCGCGTGTCAGGAAAACGGAGGCGGTATAACGCCGGCAGGCCCGCTTGTCAGCCTTGATCGCACCTGCCTGCCCATGAAAGATGCGCCCATGCGTCCGCCCGTCCTCGATCCCCTGTTTGCGCCCGTCGCCGTCATTGACGGCATCGGGCCGCGCATCGCCAAGCTGCTCGGCAATCTGCTGCCGGTTCCCGAGGCGATGGACGAGCCGCGCGTGCTGGGTCTCGTCTTCCATTTGCCCCATTCCATCGTCGACCGCCGCCAGCAGCCGGGTATCGCCCATGCGCCGGAAGGCGCGATCGTCACGCTGAAGGTTCGGGTCGACCGCCACCAGCCGCCGCCGCGCGGGCGTGGCAACGTGCCTTACCGGGTCTTCGCCCATGACGAGACCGGCGAGATTGGCCTGGTCTATTTCCACGCCAAGGCGGCATGGCTCGAAAAGCTCCTTCCCGAAGGCGAGACGATGCTGGTCTCTGGCCGGGTCGAATGGTTCAACGGCCGCCCGACCATGGTGCATCCGGACCATGTGGTCTCGGAGGAAAACGCAGCCGATCTGCCGCTGGTCGAGCCGGTCTACCCGCTGACGGCCGGCGTGACGCCGAAGCCATTGCGCAAGGCGATCCTGTCGGCGCTGGAGCGCGTACCGGACCTGCCGGAATGGATCGATCCGCATGTCGTGAAGAAGCACGGCTTTGCGACGTTTCGCGAAAGCCTGCAGCGCCTGCACGCCCCGCGCGACGCGGCCGATGTCGATTTGCAGAACCCGGCGCGGCGCAGGCTCGCCTATGACGAATTGCTGGCCGGACAGCTGGCGCTCGGCCTCGTCCGGCGCAAGATGAAGAAATCCGCCGGCCGCACCTTCAAGGGCACCGGCGAGCTGGCGCAGAAGATCCGCGCCGCCTTCGGCCATCCGCTGACCGGCGCGCAGGAACGCTCGCTCGATGAAATTCACATCGACCAGGAAAAGCCGGAACGCATGCTGCGGCTGCTGCAGGGCGATGTCGGCTCCGGAAAGACCGTCGTTGCGCTGCTCGCCATGGCCAATGTCATCGAATCGGGCGCGCAGGCAGCCATGATGGCGCCGACCGAGATCCTCGCCCGTCAGCATTTCGCCTCCATCGCCCCTCTGGCCGAAGCCGCCGGATTGACGATCCGAATCCTGACCGGGCGCGAAAAGGGCAAGCAGCGCGAGGACACGCTGGCCGCGCTGAAGGCTGGCGACATCGATATCCTCGTCGGCACCCATGCGCTGTTCCAGGAGGCGGTGCAGTTCCGCGACCTCGGGCTTGCCGTGGTCGACGAGCAGCATCGTTTCGGCGTCCACCAGCGCCTGCTCCTTTCCTCCAAGGGCCAGCATTCCGACATGCTGGTGATGACGGCGACGCCGATCCCGCGCACGCTCGTCCTGACCGCCTATGGCGACATGGATATCTCGAAGCTCGACGAGAAGCCGCCGGGCCGCCAGCCGGTGACGACCGTCGCGATGCCGCTCGGGCGCTATGACGAGGTCGTCGAGTATCTGCGCAAGGCCATCGCCGAGGGCCGCAAGATCTACTGGATCTGCCCTTTGGTCGAGGAAAACGAGGAGCTGAAACTCGCCTCAGCCGAGGAACGCTTCGCCGCCTTGAAGAAGGCGATCGACGCGCCGATCGGACTCGTCCATGGGCGCATGAAGGGCGAGGAAAAGGACGCGGTCATGCAGGCGTTCAAGGAGGGCGAGACGCGCCTTCTGGTCGCCACCACGGTCATCGAGGTCGGCGTCGACGTGCCGGACGCGACGATCATGGTGATCGAGCATGCGGAACGCTTCGGCCTCGCCCAACTGCACCAGCTGCGTGGCCGCGTCGGGCGTGGCAGCGGCCAGTCCACCTGCCTGCTCCTCTACAAGGAACCGCTCGGCGAAGTGGCGCATGCAAGGCTCGCCATTATGCGCGAGACGGAGGACGGCTTCCGCATTGCCGAGGAGGATCTGAAACTGCGCGGCGAAGGCGAAGTGCTCGGCACCCGGCAGTCCGGCTCCGCGAGTTACCGCCTCGCCTCGCTCGCCGACCATGCCGATATTCTGGAAATCGCCCGCGACGACGCGCGGCTGATCATCGAGACCGACACCGACCTCGAAACCGAGCGCGGCAAGGCGCTCCGCATCCTGCTCTATCTGTTCGAGCGCGACGAGGCGATCCGGCTGCTGCGCGCCGGGTAATCCCAACCGACGTCATTCCGGGTTCGCTACGCGGCCCGGAATGACGTCCCTACGAACCCGGCCTTAATCCCTCTTCGCCTTTTTGGCTTCCTTCGCCGCCTTGAAGCGCGCCCGCAAACGCGGCGCCAGCCCGTCTTTATTGACCTGCCGCGCGCGGGCGAAGGCGACCGCGTCGTCCGGGACAGCCTCAGTCACCACCGAGCCCGACGACACATAGGCGTTGTCGCCGATCTTCACCGGCGCGACCAAGGCGGAGTTCGAACCGATGAACGCCCCCGCGCCGATCTCCGTCAGGTGCTTGTCGTAGCCGTCATAATTGCAGGTAATCGTCCCCGCGCCGATATTGGCGCCCGCGCCGATCACCGCGTCGCCGATATAGGTCAGGTGATTGACCTTTGCGCCTTCGCCGATCTCCGCCTTCTTCACCTCGCAGAAATTGCCGACCTTGGCATTCTCCGCGAGGTCCGCGCCCGGCCGCAGCCGCGCGAACGGACCGACCTCCGCGCCCTCGCCGACGGTCGCCCCTTCGAGATGCGAAAACGACCGGATGCGCGCCCCGGCCTTCACAGTCACGCCCGGCCCGAAGACCACGTTAGGCTCGATCGAGGCATCCGCCTCCACCGCCGTGTCATGGTTGAAGAACACCGTATCCGGCGCTGTCATGGTCACGCCCTCGGCGAGCATCCCTTGCCGCTTCCTGCCCTGCCAGATCGCCTCGACGGCCGCGAGATCGGCGCGCGTATTGACCCCGACGACGTCCTCCACCGGAGCCTCGATGGCGACCACTTTCAGGCCCCGGTCGCGGGCGATCTCGACCGCGTCCGTCATGTAGAATTCGCCCTTGGAGTTGTTATTGCCGATCGCGTCGAGAAGCTGCAGCGTCATATTGCCGTTGAAAGCCATTATGCCGCCATTACAATATCTTATTGAGCGTTCCTCATCTGTTGCATCACGTTCTTCACGGATCGCTACAAGGTCTCCGCCCTGCTCGATCAGGCGGCCGTAGCCGAACGGATTGTCCGGCCGGAACCCGACGACGACGACCGCCGCGCCATCCGCCAGTTTCGACCGCGCTTCCTGCATCGGTCCGGGCCGGACCAGCGGCGTGTCGCCGAACATGACAAGGATGTCGTCGTAACCCTTTGATATCGCGTCGCGCGCCGCCAGCACCGCATGCGCGGTGCCGAGTTGCTTGTCCTGCTCGTGCCATGTCGCCCCGTCGAGCATGCCGGACAGCGCATCGCGCACCGCCTCGCCGCCATGGCCGTAGACGACCGCGACGGCATCGCTGCCGGCTGCCCGCGCCGTCGCCGCCACATGTGCCGCCATCGGAAGGCCGGCGACCGGATGCAGAACCTTCGGCAGGGCCGATTTCATCCGTGTGCCCTGGCCTGCGGCCAGGATGATCGTCAGACAGCTGCGCGCCATGAAATGTGCCTCCGGGGCGATCGAAATTGGGACCGGTCAGGGCAATAGCGGGATTCCTGTCCGGTTTCCATATCACCCGTCCGATTTCGCGCGCGGGCCGCTTGCGGCCGGCCGGAACGCCTACTAATGCGGATGCATGTCATCCACGCCCTCCTCGCCCTCGCCGCTTCCCTATCTGGTGATGCTGGCGGCGCCGCTGTTCTTCTCCACCAATCTCGTCTTCGGCCGATACGTGACCGGGGAAGTGACGCCCTTCCTGCTCGCAACGATCCGCTGGGCGGCGGTGGCGGCGATCCTGTCGCCGCTCCTCTATCTGCACCGCGACACCGTCGTGCCGCTGCTGCGCACCCAATGGAAGCGGCTGGCCGTGCTCGGTTTTCTCGGAATGGGCATTTGCGGCGGCGGCATCTATCTGGCGCTCAAATACACCACCGCCACGAACGGCACGCTGATCTACACGACCTCGCCCGTCCTGATTATCCTGCTGGAACGGCTCTTCCTCGGCCGGCGCAGCCATTTCCGCGAGATGGCCGGCACACTGATCGCCTTTGCCGGCGTCGCGGTCATCGTCCTGCGCGGGTCGTTCGAGACCGCGCTGTCTCTGTCCTTCAATATCGGCGACCTGCTGGTCTTCGCAGGCGCGGTCAGCTGGGCTGGCTATTCGATCCTCTACCGCTCGGAACCTGTTCGCCATGTCGGCAACCTGCCGCTCTTTGCCCTCGTCGCGATCTTCGGCGCCCTGTCGAACCTGCCGGTGGCGCTGTGGGAACTGGCTGAGGGCGACGCGTTGCCGACGGAGGCGCATAGCTGGGCAGCGATCGCGGGTATCGTGCTGATTTCCTCGCTGCTCGCCTTTTCGACGTTCCAGTTCGGCGTGCGCGCGCTCGGCGCATCGATCGCGGGCGTTTTCATGTATCTGCTGCCGCCCTACGGCGTCGGCCTTGCCATCCTCCTGCTCGGCGAGGAGTTCCACACCTACCACGCGGCGGGCATTGCGCTGGTCATGGCGGGCGTCATCACCGCGACTTTCCCGGCAAAGCTTCTGGGTCGATTGAAGGCGAAACCCGCCTAGCCAAGCGTCCCGAGCACCGGAAAGCGCTCCAGCAGCCAGAACGACATGGACTGCATGCCGCCGGTCAGGAACAAAACGCCGGCCAGCACGAGCAGCCCGCCGATCACCTTCTCGACCGTGCCGAGATGCGTCCTGAACGATTGCATGAAACGCATGAAAGCGCCCGAGAAGAGCGCCGCCAGCAAGAACGGTATGCCGAGCCCGGCGGAATAGACCGCCAGCAGCGCCGCGCCCTCGCCGACGCTGTCGCGCGCGCCGGCCAGCGTGAGGATCGGTCCCAGCACCGGCCCGATACAGGGTGTCCAGCCAAAGGCGAAGGCAAGCCCCATCAGATAGGCCGCGAACGGGTTGGCCGGCGCGCCGCGCGTCTGGAACCGCGCCTCGCGCGAAAACAGCGCGATCCGGAACACGCCGAGGAAGTTCAGCCCCATCAGGATAATGACGATCCCGGCGACAATCGCCAGTTCCTGCTGATAGGCGCGCAACAACCCGCCGATCGTGCTCGCGCCAGCTCCAAGCGCGACGAAGACCGTGGAAAAGCCGGCGACGAAGGCAAACGCCGCGATCAGCAGCGGCAGGCGCACCGGCGCGGCCGCGACCGCTGCTCCACCGCTCTCGCCCGGCTGGCCGCGGAACTGGTCGACGGACACCCCGGCCATGTAGCAGAGATAGGGCGGCACCAGAGGCAGGACGCAGGGCGACAGGAAGGAAATCGCGCCCGCGCCAAGCGCGCTGACATAGGAAACGTCGACAGCCATGAATTCTCCGGTCGCATTATCCGTTTCGCCCGCACATCGGCGGCGATTGCGGCCGTCTTAGGACATCTGCGCCTCACAGTGAAATCACCAATCCGCGCGGGCGTCGAATTGCCACGTTTTTTCAACCATTGCGGGCCAGAATGCGGTTGACCGTACGGGACGCCGTCCCTATGAACGGTCCGTCTTGACGGCGGCTCGGCCGCTGCTCGGGAGCGCGTAGCTCAGCTGGTAGAGCAACTGACTTTTAATCAGTAGGTCCAGGGTTCGAGCCCCTGCGCGCTCACCATATCCTCCTCGCTCTCGTAGCGGGAATTGGTGCGGGTCGAGGCAAATCCACCTTTTCATCAACGCCAGTGCATCGTTGAAAAATTGGCCTGTGGCCGCAAAGGTGTCAGGGCGGCCAGACGACAGCCGCCTGGTCCAAGCGGCTGTCGCCGCGGCCTCGGCAGGGTTGGGTGCCTTCGACCGCGCCCGGCACGCTATAATCTCGGCTTGAAATCACCACCAATCAGCACGCGAACACACAAGGTTCGGCAACTTTCATGAGCATGCCGTAGCGGAAGGCGTACTGTAACTCGGCGGGGCGAGGTGTTTATCGACGCTGGATTTCCAGCCTCCAATCATTCTCCCGGAGATAATCCCCCTCCGGCCCGCCCTGATCATCGGCCACTGCGATTTGATCGAAGCGCGCGGTATCACATGCCCGAACTCTGCTTGCCGAACCGCGCCACGAATTCCTCCGCCGGAAGGTCGAACGCGTCTTTCTCGCGATCCAGCCGCTCATCGGGCCAGTCCCACCAGGCGATTCGCTGCATGGCCTCGGCCAAGTCCGGTTCGAAACGGCGCTTGATGAACTTGGCCGGCGCGCCGCCGACGACCGTATAGGGCTCGACATCCCGGGTCACGACGCTGCCGGCGGCCACCACCGCGCCGTCGCCGATCGTTACGCCGGAATTTACCATCGAGCGCATCGCGATCCATACGTCGTTGCCGATCCGGATCGGTCCGCGCGTTTGCAGATATTCGTAGAGCGTCTTCGTTTTGAAACGCCTGTGCTGGAAATGGAAAGTCGAGGCCGTTTCAATCGGGTGGTTGCCCTGGCACATGAACAGCACGCCGGGCGCGATAGAGCAAAACGCGCCGATGAACACCGGGGACTCTTCGGAGCAATTGTAGAAGGATTTGCCCGACACGCCATATGTGCCCCGGCCGATCGTCGCGTGCTTGGGAATGGCGTTCGGGTCCGGTTTCAGACCGAGAAAAATGCGTGTTCTGCTGAAAGCGCCCATGGCGATTCGAACCACGAGTGCCGGAAAAAGGAAATGGGCCGCGACGGCAATAGAGCGACGCCATTATGTACGCGGTCCGGTTATGCGTCGCCCAAGGGATTCTCGTGGGGAAACCGGGCCGCCGGTCGCGCTCCTGTCTGGCGCCACGCGGCGCCTTGCGGCATAGCTGGGCATGTCCTCCACGCGGAACGCCTCCTGATGACCCCTTCCCGCGACATATCCCGTTTGCTCGAAATCATGGCCGCGCTGCGCGATCCCGAGACCGGTTGTCCCTGGGATGTGGCGCAGACCTTCGAGACCATCGTGCCTTACACGATCGAGGAGGCCTATGAGGTCGCCGATGCGATCGAGCGGAAGGACATGGTCGATCTGCCCGACGAGTTGGGTGATCTCCTCCTCCAGGTCGTCTTCCATTCGCGCATGGCCGAAGAAGCCGGCCAGTTCGATTTCGGCGAAGTGGTCGAGGCGATCACGCGGAAAATGATCCGCCGCCACCCGCATGTCTTCGGCGACGATTCGGTGCGCGGCAAGAAGCTCGCCAAGGGCATGTGGGAGAAGATCAAGGCGGAGGAAAAGGCCGAGAAGGCGGCGAAGCACGCCGAGGCGCAGAAGGAAGCCGGCTTGGAACAGGTCGAGCACCTGTCGCTGCTCGACGACGTGCCGCGCGCCCTGCCCGCGTTGATCCGCGCCATCAAGCTGCAGCGCAAGGCCGCCCGGGTCGGCTTCGATTGGGACACGGCGCCGCCGATCCTTGACAAGATCGAGGAGGAAATCGGCGAATTGCGCGAGGTCATGGCGTCGGGCGAAGAGGCGAAGGTCCGCGAGGAATATGGCGACCTGCTGTTCGCACTGGTCAATCTCGGCCGCCATCTCGACGTCGAGCCTGAAGCCGCGCTGGAGGCCGCCAACCACAAATTCTTCACCCGCTTCCGCCACATCGAGCGCCGCCTCGGCGAACAGGACCGCAACCCCGCAGACGCCACGCTCGACGAGATGGAAGCGCTCTGGCAGGAAGCGAAGACGGCGAAGCCGCCACGTGACGAGAAACCGCGGTAGCGGCCCTTTCCATTTCGCCGGCTGGCCGCTACTGCCGTGTCACACATCCAGGAAAGGCGGATTCCATGAGCGACGAAACCCGCGACACCAACGGCGCGATCCTGGCCGATGGCGACAACGTCACGGTCATCAAGGATCTGAAGGTCAAGGGCACGTCCTCGACTATCAAGCTCGGCACGCTGGTCAAGGGCATCCGCCTCACCGGCAATCCGGACGAAGTCGAATGCCGCGTCGAAAAGATCAAGGGCCTCGTCCTGCGCACCGAGTTCCTGAAAAAGGCCTGACGCCACCGGCGCCGCTATCGGTGCTTTTCGGAAGATTCAGCGCCGCTCGAACGCGGCGGCGTTGTCGCTCGTCATCTCGATGTCGACCGTCACCGTGCCGTCATCGGCGGTTTCGCGGTGACGTACCTGTCCGTGATCGTAGAGCCAGGCGAGATCGGCTCCGCGTTCCGGCGGAATCGAGAACCGCCGCGCGACCAGCTTGCCGGCGATCCGCGTTTCGATTTCGGCGAGAAGCCGGTCGACGCCCTCGCCGGTGATCGCCGACACCGCGGCAATGGACGGTCCGGATGCCGCCCTTTCGGCCCGCGTGATCAGTTCCGCCCGCTCTTCCGGCGCAAGCGCGTCGATCTTGTTCCAGACCTCGATGACGTGATCCTCGTCGTCGGGATCGATATCGAGATCGCGCAGGATCTCCGCCACGTCGGCGGCCTCTTCCTTCGTGGCCGTACTCGACATGTCGCGGACATGCAGCACGACATCGGCTTCCTGCACCTCCTCCAGCGTCGCGCGGAAGGCGGCGACCAGGTGAGTCGGCAGGTCCGAGATGAAGCCCACCGTGTCCGACAGGATGATCCACGTCCCGCCCGGCAGACGCACCCGGCGCAGCGTAGGGTCGAGCGTCGCGAACAACATGTTCTCGGCCATTACCTCCGCGCCGGTCAGCCGGTTGAACAGGGTCGACTTGCCGGCGTTGGTGTAACCGACCAGCGAGACGATCGGCAGCGGCACCTTCTTGCGCTTCGAACGGTGCAGCGTGCGGGTCCGGCGCACGCTTTCCAGTTCGCGCTCCAGTTTCTTGATCTTGTCCTGGAGGATGCGCCGGTCCGCCTCGATCTGGGTTTCGCCGGGGCCGCCGAGGAAGCCGGCGCCGCCGCGCTGGCGTTCAAGGTGGGTCCACGACCGCACCAGCCGGCCCTTCTGGTAATTGAGATGCGCCAGTTCGACCTGCAGCGAACCTTCCCTGGTCTGCGCCCGCTCGCCGAAGATTTCGAGGATCAGCCCGGTCCGGTCGAGAACCTTGGCGTTCCATTCCTTTTCGAGATTGCGTTGCTGCACCGGCGTCAGCGCGTGATCGACCACGACGAGACCGGCCTCGCTGGCCGTGACGATCCCGGCAATCTCCTCGACCTTGCCCGCGCCGAACAGCGTTGCCGGCTGCGGCTTTGCCACCGGCACGATGGCGCTGTGGACTATCTTGAGATCGATCGCGCGCGCCAAGCCCTCGGCTTCGAGCAACCGGTCGACGGCGCTGCGCCGCTGGCCTTCGGCCGCGGGTCCGCGCAGGTCTGGCTCGAGCACGATCGCCACGGTCGGCGAATATTGTCTGTCCTCGCCCTTCTTCTGGCGCGGACGCGAGTCTTCGCGATGGCTATCGGAGTGTTGCGTCAATCGGATTTCGCTGAGGCATCGTCGCCGTCATATAAACTGACCGGCTGGCCGGGCATGATCGTCGAAATGGCATGCTTGTACACAAGCTGTGCATGGCCGTCTCGCCGCAGCAATACGCAAAAATTATCGAAAGAGGTGACTACACCGGTCAGTTTTACTCCGTTAACGAGGAAAATCGTCAACGGTATCTTCTGCTTGCGGACTGCATTGAGAAACTGATCTTGCAGATTTTGGGAACGTTCGGCCATGTGTTATCCGTTGGGCATGCAGTCAATGAATTAATCGCGTTATGGTTTCGCTGCAACGTGACAATGGTAAAAATCTTAGTGATTTTTTCAATGGGCAAAAAAATCCGCCCGTTTTTTTCTATTTCCCCTACGACAGTCTGGTGTGACTCTCCTAAACCGGCGTTTTCTCCGCGGCGTCGAAAAATGCGTCCCGCAACGCCAGCGCGACGCCGCCCGGATGGCCATTGGCGACGGTCGCGTCGTCGATGTGTACAACCGGCATGACCAATGTCGTCGCCGCGGTAATGAAGGCTTCGCGCGCCTGCTTCGCCTCCTCGACGGAAAAACCGCGCTCCTCCACCGAAAGGCCCTTCGCCTTCGCAATGTCCATCACGGTGGTCCGGGTGATTCCGCGCAGGATCCCGAAATCGGCCGGGCGCGTCACCAGCACGCCGTCCTTCGTCACGATCCACGCATTGGTCGCCGCGCCTTCCTTGACGATGCCTTCATGATCGACGAACCAGGCCTCCCCAGCGCCGCCTTCCTTGGCCTTCTGCTTGGCGAGAACATTGGGAAGCAATCCGACCGACTTGATGTCTACCCGCTCCCAGCGATTCTCCGGCACGGTGATGACGGAGATGCCCTCGCCCGCCTTCGCCCGTGCCGCTTCCGGGTCGCTTGACCGCGACGTCACCACGAGGGACGGCTTCACGGTGGAAACCGGGAACACATGGTCGCGCCGCGCCACTCCGCGACTGACCTGGATATAAACCAACCCGTCGCGAACCCGGTTGCGCCGCACCACCTCGCGCATGATCGCGGTCAGCGCGGCGCGTTCCACCGGCCAGGCGATCTGCAATTCGCTCAGCGAACGCCCAAGCCGGTCGAGATGCCGCGTCATGTCGATAATATGGTCGCGCGCCACCTCGCAGACCTCGTAGACGCCGTCGGCGAACTGGTAGCCGCGGTCCTCGATATGCACCGTCGCCTCCGCATGCGGGCGGTAGCGTCCATTCACATAGGCAATGCGTGACAAATGCGTCTCCCGCGCTCAGCGACTCAGCCAGTAACGAAGATTGAGAATTGCAAACACCGCGACGAATTCCAATCGCCCGAGCAGCATGACGATGCAGGCAATCAGCCTCTCGACGGAATTGAAGTCGCGGAATTCAGGCCATAGATCCGCCGACGCCGCAACCGGGATATAGGCTTCGTAAAGCGGCCCGGCATTGAGCAGCAGCGCCATCCCGGCAAGAAGCGCCGCCTCGAAATTGCCGGGACCGCCGGCCAGCGCGAACACGGAAAGCGCCAGCACAGCCAGCGTCAAAAGCACCACCGGCCACGATTCGACGATGGTCCGCTCGCTGTATTCGACATTTGCGATTCGCGTCGGGATCACCGAGCTTGGATAGATCAGCAGGTTCAATTCGCGGAACGCCTGCACCAGCATCGCGCCGAGCCTGTGCATCTTCAGCCCCGACGCGGTCGAGAAAACCGCGGCCCCGACAAAGGCCACCGGAAAGATCAGGATCTCCGGCAGCAGCGCGATGATGCCCGGCCTCGGTTCGTGGCCCGACGTCGCGATAACGGATGCAGCCGCGAAAAAGCTGTCGACCAGAACGACCGCGGTGCGGCCTTCCCCGGAAAAGGCATTGAGTCCCCGAAACGCCAGCAGGTAGAGCCCGGTCAACGCGGCGACCATCAGCACCACCCACCAGGCCTCGCGGTTCTGCCGGATAACCCGGAACGGGCTGAACAGATCGTAGCGCTGCCAGAAAAGACTGGTCGCCGAAATCATCAGCACCGCGGCCATGATCGCGATGGAAGAGAGCCCGAATCGCGACGCGAGATCATCGTCATAAGGATTGAATCCGCCGGTCGCGATGCTTGTCATCGTCAGGTGTGCCGCGCCGAGACTGTTGGTCCCGCTGGCGACGAACAGGAAGAACACGATCACCGAGGCGGCGACGTAATAGCCGAGCATCGGCACGTAGCGCTTCAGATGCTGGAAACCGGCATCGCGCTCCGCCTTGGCGTCCATGCTCCATTCCGACGCCATGGCCCGGCGCGGCAATCCGCCGATCGCAAGCGGCGACAGGACCAGGAACAGCGAGGCCAGCGTCAGGAACCCGCCGGTCCATTCCAGTTGCAGGCGCCAGAACAGGATCGATTGCGGCAGCGCCTCGCGCGTCGAGAAGGTCGTCGCGCCCGTGGTCGTCAGGCCGGATATGCTCTCGAACAGCGCTTTTTCAAAGGAGAGATCGAGGACCAGCAGGAACGGGATGGTGCCGATCAGCCCGAGCCCGAGCCAAACGAACACCATCGACACGATCAGCCGGGTCGGCGTGACGACATGGCGGTAGCCGAGAGAGGCGGCCATCGACAGGACGGCGATGAACGCCCCTGTCGAGGCCATCACCGCGAGCCGCAGCGCATGCTCGTCCTCGCCATGCGCGAAGCCGACCAGGATCGGCGCGGCAAGCGAGAAGAAGAACAACGCGCAGGCAAAGCCCAGAAGGAAGATGACGGTACGCATGGCGCTTCCCGTTACCGCCGGATTACGTCCGGTGTCGGCATCAGAAGAATTCGAGGCTGACGCGGAACATCTGCTCGACCCGGCGAACCGCTTCCGAAAGGGCGAAGATGACGACCCGGTCCTTCGCCTTGATCCGGGTGGCGCCGTCCGGCTTGATCACCTCGCCGTCGCGGAAGATCGCGCCGATACGAATATTTTCCGGCAGGTCGAGATCCTTCAGCGGCGCTCCGACGAGAGGCGAGGTTTCCAGCGCCTCGGCCTCGATCACCTCGGCGGACCCCTTCTGCACGCTGTGCACCTGGCGGATGCGGCCACGGCGCACATGCTGCAAAACGCGTGAGATCGTCACTGCGCGCGGATTGATATGCGCATCGATGTCCAGCGTTTCGGTGAAACCCTGATAGGCGGGGTCGTTGATCAGGGCCAGAGTCGACTGGCAGCCGAGCCGCTTGGCCATCACCGCGGACAGGATGTTGACCTGGTCGTCATTGGTCAGCGAAACCATCAGCTCGCTGTCCTCGATATCGGCCTCGACGAGAACCTGCTGGTCGAGCGCGCTGCCATGCAGCACGACGGTCCGGCGCAACTGGTCGGCGACCATCACCGCCCGGTCGTGATGCGCCTCGATGATCTTGACCTTCGCCCGGCTCTGCTTCTGCTCCATCTGGCTGGCGACATAGAGGCCCACATTGCCGCCGCCGGCGATGATGATACGGCGTGCCTCCGCCTCGTCATGGCCGAACAGGCTGAGCGTGCGCTTCACCTGCTGGCGATTGGCGATCACATAGACGAGGTCATGGGCAAGAAGCTGGTCGGCCGAATGCGGCACGAACAGCCGGTCGTTGCGCCAGACGCCGACCACCGTCGCGGAAAGATCGGGGAAGAGTTCCGTCAACTGGCTGAGCGGCGTATTGATGACGGGGCAATCGTCCCGGCATTCGATCGCCATCATCGTGACCTTGCCCTCGGCAAACTGCACGATATCGGTCGCCCCCGGCGCCGCGATCCGGCGCAGCACCACGTCGCCCACTTCGCGCTCCGGCGAAATGATCACGTCGATCGGCAGATGGTCGCGCGAAAACAGATTGTTGTAATGGGCATGCAGATAGCTCTGCGACCTGATGCGCGCGATTTTCGTCGGCACGTCGAACAGCGAATGCGCGACCTGGCACGCCGTCATGTTCACTTCGTCGTAGAGCGTCACGGCGATGATCATGTCGGCCTGGTCCGCGCCGGCGGCGGCCAGCACGTCGGGATGGCTGCCATGTCCCACGAAACCGCGCACGTCCAGCGTGTCGCGAATGCGCTGGACGAGGTTTGCCGACATGTCGATGACGGAAACGTCGTTGGCCTCGGCGGCCAGCCGTTCGGCGATGCCGTATCCGACCTGGCCGGCGCCGCAGATGATTACCCGCATGAAATTCCCCGTGCGGTTAGGTAGCTTTTAGACACCGAGCGATTTCAGCTTTCGGTGCAATGCGGACCGCTCCATACCAACGAATTCGGCCGTACGCGAGATGTTTCCGCCAAAACGCGAAATCTGCGCCAGCAGATAGTCCCGTTCGAACCGCTCGCGTGCCTCGCGCAGCGGCAGCGCCATGATATGGGCGTCGTCGGACGTGGGCGCGCGCGGCAGGTTCTCGCCGATTTCGGAGGGAAGCTTGTCGACGCCGATCACCATGTCGTCCGGCTCGTCGCGGGTCAGGATCATCAGGCGTTCGATATTGTTGCGCAACTGGCGGATATTGCCCGGCCAGTCATGCGCCTGCAGGACGGCCATGGCGTCGTCGCCGACGAATTTCGGGCGAATGCCCGTATGTTCGCTGATCTGCTTCATGAAGGTCTGCACGAGCATCGGGATATCCTCGCGCCGGTCCGCCAGCGGCGGCACCTCGATCGGCACGACGGCCAGGCGGTTCATCAGGTCGCGGCGGAACCGCTTCGCCTCGATCAGTTCTTCCAGGTTGAAAGCGGTCGAGGAGATGATCCGGACATCGACCTTCACACGCCGCACACCGCCGACGCGCTCGAACTCCTGGTCGACCAGAACGCGCAGTATCTTGGTCTGCGTCTCCAGCGGCATGTCGGCGATCTCGTCGATATAGAGAATGCCGCCATGCGCCTGTTCCAGCGCGCCGACCTTTCGCTCGCCGCCATTCGGCTCCGTGCCGAAGAGCTCGGTCTCCATGCGGCTCGGCGTAATCGCTGCCGCATTGATCACGACGAAGGGTCCCTTTGCCCGCGACGAATTCGCGTGGATGGTGCGCGCCACCAGTTCCTTGCCGGATCCCGAAGGGCCGGTAATCAGGATGCGGCTGTTGGTCGGCGAGACCCGGTTGATCGTCTGGCGCAGCGCGTTGATCGCCGCCGAACTGCCGATCAGTTCGCGCGTTTCGCTGGAACGACGCTTCAGGTCCTTCACTTCCATCTTCAACGCAGAAGTCTCCAGCGCCCGTTCGGCGATCAGGACAAGACGGTCGGCCTTGAACGGCTTTTCGATATAGTCATAGGCGCCGCGCTTGATGGCGCTAACGGCGGTCTCGATATTGCCGTGTCCCGAAATCATCACGACCGGCATGCCCGGGTGCATCGTCTGGATTTCGTCCAGCAGCGCCAGCCCGTCGAGCTTCGAGCCCTGCAGCCAGATGTCGAGGAAGACCAGGCGCGGCGCGCGGTCGGAAATCGCCGCCAGCGCGCTGTCGCTGTCATGGGCCGTCCGCGTCTCATGGCCCTCGTCTTCCAGGATCCCCGCGACGATCTCCCGAATGTCCTGCTCATCGTCGACGATCAGAATGTCCGCTTTCATGCTGTCCTCTCAGCTTGCGCCCCGGTTTCCCCGATTTCCTGTTCTGCGTCATTGCCCGACGAATTCGTTTGCGCGGCGGCCGGAAACACCAGCCGCACCATTGCCCCGCGTCCACCATGGTAATCGGCCGGCGCATCGTGCAACTCGAGCCGCCCGCCGTGGTCTTCCATGATCTTCTTGACGATTGCGAGACCGAGGCCGGTGCCCTTCTCGCGTGTCGTCATATAGGGCTCCAGGAGCTTCGCCCTGTTCTGGCGCGGGAGCCCCTTGCCATTGTCGATCACGTCGACCGTAATCTCGCGGCTGCCGTTCCGATGGGCGCGAACGAGAATATGGCCGTCTTCGCGATTTTCGTCGCTCGCCTGCCGCGCCTCGACCGCCTCGGACGCATTCTTGATGATGTTGCCGAACGCCTGTCCGACAAGCCGATCGTCGAAATCGCAGGCAAGTTCCTCGTCGTCGAAATCGCGCTCGAAACTGATGTCGCTGCGGCTGACCTCCACGAGAAAGGTCGCCTCGCGCAGCGTGTCGCGCAGATCCTTGCGCTCCATCACGGGTTTCGGCATCCGCGCAAAGGACGAGAATTCGTCCACCATGCGTCCGATATCGCCCACCTGCCGAATGATCGTGTCCGTGCACTGGTCGAAGACCGCGCTGTCTTCCCCGACCACCTTGCCGTAGCGCCGCTTCAGCCGCTCTGCGGAAAGTTGGATCGGCGTCAGGGGGTTCTTGATCTCGTGCGCGATGCGGCGCGCCACATCCGCCCAGGCGGTCGAGCGCTGGGCTTCCACGAGATCGGAAATGTCGTCGATCGTGATCACATGCGTGTGGCTGGCCGGCGCTTCGTCCTGCCCGAACTCGGCCTCGATCACACGCTGGCCCGCGCCGACCTCGCGGTCGACGGTGACCTGGACATTCAGCACGCGCTCGCGTCCGCTCCTGTCGAGATAGGTGACCTGCTTGCGCACATCGTCGCGGTCGCTCTTGCGAACCTCGTCGAGAACCGAAGCGATATGCGGCGAAAGGCTGTCGATCTTCGTTCCCGGCTCGATCGTTTCGCCTGTGCCGAGGATCGCGGCGGCCGAGCGGTTGGCGACGGTGACGACGCCGTCATCGTCCACGCCCATGACCCCCGCCGACACGCCGGAGAGAACAGCCTCGGAAAAGCGCCGGCGCTGGTCGATCAGCTCGTTTGCGTGCAGCAGCTTGTCCCGCTGTTCCTTCAGCTGGCCGAGCATCCCGTTGAAGGTCTGGCCGAGATAGCCGACATCGCCGTCCGACGCACGCACCGGAACGCGGATATCCAGATTGCCTTCCGATACCTCTTCGGCGGCGCCGATCAGTTGGCGGATCGGGCGCACGAGCCGGTTTGCGACCGCGATACCCGTCCAGATCGCGGACAGGATCATGATCAGCGTCAGCCCGAAATAGAGGATCGCGAAGGCAAGCTGGAAGGATGTCCGGTTCGCCTCGAGCCCGGTATATTCGGCTCGGTTCTGCTGCATAAGTTGAACGGCATCGAGGACTTTGGCGTCCACCGTGCGAACCGTGTAGATATAGGCGTTCGGAATTTCCCGCAGCTTGATGATGGAGCCGACGAGATTGGTCACGCCCGGCGGAATGACCACCGGGAGACCGTCCTTGGCCGCCTCGAGCGCGTCGGCGGGCGGGGACGGCAACTGGTTGTCGACATCGATCTCCGCGCTTTGAACGATGGTCCCGTCAGGCCGGATGACGAAGGCGCCGAGCATCCCCCGGCCCTTTGCCTGCTGCGTGAGGAAATGTCGGAAGCCGACCTGGTCGAGGCTGTAGAGGCGGCGCTGGCTGTCCACCGCATAGGCCATGTTGATCGTCGCGTCCCGCAGATTGATCGCATTCTCGTTGATGTAGGATTCGGCGACTTGCAGCGATGATTCCACGATCGTCTTGGTGCGGATTTCGAACCAGCGGTCGAGCCCAAGATCGAGCGTCACGCTCGCGACGACGGCGATGGCGATGGCGGGAATAGCCGCGATCAGCGAGAAAAGGCCGACAATGCGAACATGCAGGCGCGACGCGGCCTTTCCGGCCCTGCGCGCCAGGAATATTCGGCGAAGCTCCACCCCGATCAGCCACAGCATCGCGAAAACGAAAAAGCCGTTGATGACGATCGCCGAGAGGGTCACGCGGGCATCGGGCTGGATCGGCGTCAGGCCGATCAGGACGGCAAAGGACACGCCTGCCGTCACGAGCGCCCCGATGATCACGGCAATGCCGCGGATCTGCATCCTGCGGGCCCCCGATTGGTCGTTCACGCCGAAATCGAGGGCGCCCTTAGCGCTCTGTATCAGTGACATGGTCAAATCTGCTGATGTCCGACAAATCGGAGTGACCAACATGCAACAGAATGTGGCAGCATTGCAACAAACCACCGCAGTGGTGGCAGTTTATGCGCCGCCTTTGAAAACGCTGATACCGTGCTCCTTGATCTTCTTTCTGAGCGTGTTCCGGTTCAGCCCAAGCACCTCGGCGGCGCGGATCTGGTTGCCCCGCGTCGCGGCCAGTGTGGCGAGGATCAAAGGCTGCTCCAGTTCGGCCAGGACGCGCTGGTAAAGGCCGGGCGGCGGAAGGCCCTCGCCGAAGGACCGGAAATAGTCCTGCATGTTGAGTTCGACCGCCTGCGAGATCGTGACATCGCCCGTCAGCAGGCTCGCCGGCGACTGCTCGCCGCCCTCTCCGGCATCGAGCTCGGCTGCGACGATTTCCGGCGTGATCTCTTCCTGCGGATAGAGCGCGCTCAGCCGCCGGATCAGGTTTTCCAGTTCGCGGACGTTGCCGGGCCAGTGATAGCGGGTCATCAGCTGCAGGGCATCGGGCAGGATGCGCTTGGCTTCGAGCCCTTCGCTCTGCACCTTGGCGAGGAAGTGAGTGACCAGATCGCCGATATCCTCGAGCCGCTCGCGCAGCGGCGGCATGCGCAGCGGCACGACATTGAGGCGATAATAGAGGTCCTCGCGGAACAGCCCCTGATTGATCAGGGAGCGCAGATCCTTGTTGGTCGCGGCGACGATACGGACATTGGTCTTGATCGGCGTCCGCCCGCCGACCGTCATGTACTCGCCTTGTTGCAGCACACGCAGCAGCCGTGTCTGGGCGTCCATGGGCATGTCGCCGATCTCGTCGAGGAACAGCGTGCCGTTCTCGGCCTGCTCGAACCGGCCCGTGGAGCGCGCCTGTGCGCCGGTGAAGGCGCCCTTCTCGTGGCCGAACAATTCCGATTCGATCAGGTCGCGCGGGATGGCGGCCATGTTGATGGCGACGAAGGGGCCGTTCTTGCGCTTGCCATACTCGTGAAGCGCGCGGGCGACCAGTTCCTTGCCGGTGCCGGACTCGCCGTTGATCAGCACCGTGAGGTCGGACTGCATCATCCGGGCAAGCACGCGGTAGATGTCCTGCATGGCGGCCGAGCGGCCGACCAGCGGCATGCCCTCATGCTCCTTCGGCGCAGCGGCGGCGCTGTCGTCGGAGCCGTTCTTGCGCCGCGATTCGGCGAGCGCGCGGCCGACGATCCCGGTCAGTTCGACGAGGTCGAAGGGCTTCGGCAGATATTCATAGGCCCCCTTTTCCGAGGCGCGGATCGCCGTCATGAAGGTGTTCTGAGCGCTCATGACGATAACCGGGAGCTCCGGGCGCACCTTGCGCATGCGCGGCAGGAGGTCGAACAGATTATCGTCCGGCATGACCACGTCACTGACCACGACATCGCCCTCACCGGCCGTCACCCAGCGCCACAGCGTCGAGGCGTTCGAAGTCAGTCGGACGTCATAGCCGGCGCGCGACAGCGCCTGGCTGACCACCGTCCGGATAGCCGCGTCATCATCGGCAACGAGAACGGTACCCTTCATTGTTGTTTCTCTCCGGTAAGCGGCTGGACGAGTTCGGTGGGCATGGCCGGGGCGGCCGGCATGAGGATGCGGAACACCGTCTTCGAGGATTGGGAATCGCATTCGATCACGCCGCCATGGTCGCCGACGATCTTGGCGACCAGGGCGAGGCCTAGCCCGGACCCGTTGGGCTTCGTGGTTATGAACGGATCGAACATGTGCATCTGGATGTCTTCGGGTACGCCGGACCCGTTGTCCTCGACGCAGAATTCCAGCGGGAGGGCGACACGCTCATTCGCGCCGGGAATCGACAGGCGCACGCCGGGGCGGAATGCGGTTTTTAGCCGTATCTGCGCATGATCGCGGTGTTCGCAGGCTTCCGAGGCGTTCTTGACGAGGTTGAGGAAGACCTGGATCAGCTGGTCCTTGTTTCCAAGCACCATCGGAAGCGACGGATCGTACTGCTTGACGAATTCGATGTCGCGCGCGAAGCCCGAAGCGGCGATTTGGTGAACGCGGTCGAGCACGACATGGATATTGACCGGCTCGCGCTCGATCGGACGCTCGTCGGAAAACACTTCCATTCGGTCGACCAGAGAGACGATCCGATCGCTCTCCTCGCGGATCAGAGCGGTGAGCGCGCGATCCTCGTCGCTGACGGCCGCCTCCAGCAATTGCGCCGCGCCGCGAATGCCCGACAGCGGGTTCTTGATCTCGTGGCCCAGCATCGAGGCGAGCCCGGTGACAGAACGCGCCGCGCCGCGATGGGTCATTTGGCGGTCGAATTTCTCCGCCATGGACCGTTCACGGAAAACGATTACCATCGCGCCCGGCTCATCGGCCACCGGCGTCACGTGGACGTCTACGATCCGGTCGGCGCCGAGACGCGGCGACGAGAGATCGACGCGATATTCGTTGACCGGCGATTCATGCTCGCGCACTTGTTGAATAAGCGTCAGCAAGGGACTGGAAAACGGAACGAAATCCTGAATCTTGGATTTTGCCAACTGGCCCTGCGAGGAGGAGAAGAAATACTCCGCCTCGAGGTTGGAGAAGGCGATGTAGTCCTCCGGGTCGAGCAGGACGACCGGATCGCGCAACGTGTCCAGCACCTTCAGGGCGCGGGCCGGGTCGGGCGCGGATAGTTTCTTTCGTACCATAAATGCCATCAGGCAGCCTTCGCTTCCTGCCCTGTGGGAGCCAGGGCGTCGGATAAGAGACGAATGACTTCGTCGGGTTGAGTGCTTGTCAGAATGCGGCGGCGAAGACCGTCGGCCTCGCGGACCGCGTGCCTGTCGAAATACCAGCCGAGATGTTTGCGTGCATGCCGAAGCCCGGCGTCTCGCCCATAATGGGTCAGCATGGCTTCATAATGGTCGGTGGCATAGCTGGCGGGATCGTCCGGCGCAGCGTCCCCACTCGCCTTGAAACCGGCTTCTCGCGCGATCGTACCCGGCAACCAGGGCTGCCCATAGCTGGCGCGGCCCACCATCACCGCGTCCGCGCCGGAGGCGTCGAGCGCGGTCTTCGCATCGTCCAGCGTGGCGATGTCGCCATTGACGACCAGCGGAATGGAAACGGCCTCGCGCACCTCGCGGATACGGGTCCAGTCGGCGCGGCCATTGTAGAGTTGCTCGCGGGTGCGCCCATGCACCGTCACCATCCGAATACCGGCATTCTCGGCGCGTTTCGCCAGTTCCGGCGCGTTGATCGAATTGGCATCCCAGCCGAGCCGCATCTTCAGCGTGACCGGGACGCCGACCGCATTCACCGTCGCCTCGATCAGTGTCATGGCATGGTCGAGATCGCGCATCAGCGCGGAACCGGAATAGCCGCCGGTGACCTTCTTGGCCGGGCAGCCCATATTGATGTCGATGATATCGGCGCCCTCGCCTTCCGCGATCCGCGCCGCTTCGCCCATCCATTTCGGCTCGCGACCGGCCAGTTGCGGCATGCGCACCGGCAGGCCGTCGGTGCTCGCCCGTGACCGGCTTTCGCGATGATCGCGGCATAACTCCTGGCTGGCGATCATCTCGGACACGACAAGGCCCGCGCCGTGCCGCCACGCCCGTTGCCGGAACGGAAGATCGCTCACACCGGACATCGGAGCAAGGAAGACGCGGTTACGCAGCTCGACAGATCCGATCTTCAGCGGTTTGGCGATGTCACTCATGCACTAGGCTGACTGTTTGTTGAGCATGGATGCTTTCTGCCTAATTAGTAGACACTCTGCATCGGTTGTGCAATCGCTGCCGTGTGTTAAAGCAGGATCGAGATACGATTTTTTTTGGAAGAGGCCGTTCCGTACGGCAAGACCTGCACAAAGTATAGTCGAATATGCACCCTGAGCAACGCCACGGCATCGTGATCGTGGCCGCCGGTCGCGGCGAAAGGGCCGCCGGCCCGGGAAAAGGCCCGAAGCAATATCGCCTGCTTGGCGGCATTCCGCTGATCGCCCGGACGATCGATGCGTTTCGTGTCTGGAATCCGAATTGCCCGATCGTCATCGTGCGTCATGCCGATGACGAGGACCTTCTGAAGACTGCGATTTCGGGCCGGGAGGAGAACGTTTCCGTGGTCACCGGCGGCGCGACGCGCCAGGCTTCCGTTCTGTGTGGCCTGGAGGCGCTTGCCGCATTGGACGACGCACCCCGTTTCGCGCTCATCCACGACGCGGCGCGGCCTTTTGTGCCGGTCGCGATGCTGGACGCGATTTCAGTGACGCTGGACCGGGACCCCGAGGGCGGCGTGTTGCCGGCGCTACCCGTTGCCGAGACGCTCAAATCGGCTGGCACGGACGGCCAGGTCGAAGCGACCGTGCCGCGTGCCGGTCTCTACCGGGCACAAACGCCGCAGGCTTTCCCGCTCGATGGCATCCTCGATGTCCATCGCCGCGCTGCCGCCGAATGCGACATGGAATTTACCGACGATGCCGCCCTTTATGAATGGGCCGGGCTTCCCGTTCGCCTCGTCGCGGGCGATAACCGCAACATCAAGCTCACTTGGCCGCAGGATTTCGAGGACGCCGAACGCATGCTGCAAACCGACCGGGAACCCGCCTTGCCCGATGTGCGGGTCGGCCACGGCTACGACACGCACCAGCTGGTCGCCGGGGACAGCATCATCCTGTGCGGTGTCGAAATCCCGCATGACCGCAAGCTGTCCGGCCATTCCGATGCGGATGTCGGCTTCCATGCGCTGACCGACGCCTTGCTGGCGACCATCGGGGCGGGCGATATCGGCAGCCATTTTCCGCCGAGCGACCCGCAATGGAAGGGCGCCGCTTCCCACCGCTTCCTGTCGCATGCCGCGGGACTTGTGCGCGATGCCGGCGGGCGCATCACCCATTGCGACGTGACGCTGGTCTGCGAAGCGCCGAAGATCGGCCCGCATCGCGAGACCATGCGCCAGGCGATCGCCGAGACCGTCGGCATCGACGTGTCCCGCGTCTCGGTCAAGGCAACGACCAATGAACGAATAGGCTTTGTCGGCCGCGAGGAAGGCATCGTCGCGCTCGCAACCGCAACCGTAGTGATGGGAGGGCAGTAATGCCGGACGACCAGTATATCGATCCGCTCCATGAGGCCGCCGAACGGGTCATCGAGATCTTCTCGGAACAGGAAGTCAGGATCGCGACGGTCGAGAGTTGCACCGGCGGCATGATTGCCGCGGCGCTGACCGACATCGCCGGATCGTCCAACGTGCTGGACCGGGGCTATGTCACCTATTCGAACACGGCCAAGGAACAGATGGTCGGCGTTCCGGAGGAACTGATCGAGAAACACGGCGCGGTCTCGTCCGAAGTCGCGGCCGCCATGGCGGAAGGCGGGCTTGCACGCTCCGACGCAGATCTGACGATCGCGGTGACCGGCATTGCCGGGCCGGGCGGCGGCTCGGCCGACAAACCGGTCGGCCTGGTCTGGTTCGCCTGCGCCATGACCTGGGGGCCGACTCTCGTGCTCAGCAACCAGTTCGACGATAATGGCCGCGATTTCATCCGCTACCACACGGCGATGTTCGCGCTGCAGATCGTTCTGGAAATGCTCGAAAGCCGACCCGGAACGCAGTTCGACGAGCCGCACGGCAACGCCTGATCGTCAGCTCAGGCCGTCCGGGCGCTGTCCTGTCCGTAGATGACGTCCGCGCGCTTCTGGAAAGCCTGCGAGAACATGTGGAACGCCTTGTCGAACATGGCGCCCATTACCATGCCGAGCGCCCGGCTCTTGAATTCGTAGTCGATGAAGAAAACGATATCGCAGCCGCCGTCGGCGCGCGGCTCGAAGGTCCAGCGGTTGTTCAGATAGCGGAACGGGCCTTCGAGATAGGATACGTCGATGACGTTTTCCTCCGGCTTTAGCAGCACACGCGAGGTGAAGGTCTCGCGGATCATCTTGTAGCCGACCGTCATGTCCGCGATCAGCATGGTCATGCCGTCGCGCTCGCGCCGTTCCTTGACGCGCAAGGCTTCGCACATCGGCAGGAATTCGGGATAGCGTTCGACATCGGCGACCAGATCAAACATCTGTCCGGCGCTGTGCGGAACGGGCGTCGTATCCTGGAACTTGGGCATGGCGGACAGCTAGGGATCGCGGGGGAAATTGGCAAGTGGGCGGCCGGCCAATGCGCTATTCGGCCGCTGCCAGCTTCTTGGCGCGGTTTTCCCGGAGGCGCGCGAAATCGTCGCCCGCATGGTGCGACGAGCGCGTCAGCGGGCTCGCGGAAACCATCAGGAAGCCTTTCGAATAGGCACTCGTCTCGTAGGACTTGAACTCCTCCGGCGGCACGAATCGGATGACCGCATGGTGCTTCTTGGTCGGCTGCAGATACTGGCCGATGGTCAGGAAATCGACATCCGCCGAGCGCAGATCGTCCATCAGTTGCAGCACCTCGTTACGCTCCTCGCCGAGGCCGACCATGATGCCGGACTTGGTGAAGACGGTCGGATCGATCTCTTTCACCTGCTGCAGCAGCCGGATCGAATGGAAGTAGCGCGCGCCCGGACGAACGGTCAGATAGTTCGACGGGACGGTCTCCAGATTGTGGTTGAAGACGTCCGGCCTCGCGGCGACGACCTTCTCCAGAGCCTTTTCCTTGCGCAGGAAGTCCGGCGTCAGGATTTCGACGGTCGTGCCCGGCGCCTCTTCGCGGATGGCCTGGATCACCTCGACGAAATGCTGCGCGCCGCCATCGTCCAGATCGTCACGGTCGACGGAGGTGATGACGACATGGTTCAGCCCCATCATCTTCACCGCGTCGGCGACGTTTTGCGGCTCCTTCATATCCAGCGGCGCGGGCTTGCCGGTCGCCACGTTGCAGAAGGCGCAGGCGCGCGTGCAGATCTCGCCCATGATCATGAAGGTGGCGTGCTTCTTGTCCCAGCACTCGCCGATATTCGGGCAGCCTGCCTCCTCGCACACCGTGACGAGGTTATGCGATTTCACGATTTGGCGGGTTTCCGAATAGCCGCGCGAGGTCGGCGCCTTGACGCGGATCCATTCCGGCTTGCGCGCCTGAACCGGCTGATCGGGCCGATGGGCCTTTTCCGGATGGCGAACCCGCTTTTCCGGGGTCGTCGTGTCGAGCACCGTAACCATGCGTTCCTCGGTCCCTTGCGCCGCCTTCGCGGCTTTTTTCTTAGTCTGTCATCTAGATAGCAACCGGCGGAAGGAAATACGACCATCCGCCGGACATGGCTGCCTTGCACCCTTATCTACGCAGAAGCCGCGCCAGGTAGATCAGCAGGCACGCGCCGACGAAGCCGGTAACCAGATAGGCGATCCATCCGGACCCGAAAAAGCCGAAGGCCCGCAGGATCGCGTTGAAGACGATCGAGCCGACGATGCCGAGCACGATATTCATCAACAGGCCCGTACCGCTTTTCATGACTTTCTGGGCAAGCCACCCGGCGAGTCCGCCGATAATGATGGCTCCCAGCCAACCTACTCCGTTCATCGTCCTGTCTCCCTCTATTCGGGTTTCCGGCTATGCCCGTCAGGCGTTCAGCACACGCCCATAAGCATCCAGCACGCTTTCCTTCATCATCTCCGAAAGCGTCGGATGCGGGAAGATCGTGTGCATCAGCTCTTCCTCGGTCGTTTCCAGGTTCATTGCCACGACGAACCCTTGGATCAGTTCGGTCACTTCCGCGCCGACCATGTGGGCGCCGAGCAGCTGCCCGGTCTTCTTGTCGAAGATCGTCTTGATCAGGCCCTGATCCTCGCCGAGCGCGATCGCCTTGCCGTTGGCGGCGAAGGGAAAGCGGCCGACGCGAATGTCGTGGCCGGCTTCCTTGGCCTTGGCTTCGGTCAGGCCGACGGAAGCGACCTGAGGATGGCAATAGGTGCAGCCCGGGATCATCGAGCGGTCCATCGGATGGACACCCGGCACGCCGGCGATCTTCTCGACGCAGATCACGCCCTCATGCTCGGCCTTGTGGGCCAGCATCGGCGGACCGGCGACATCGCCGATAGCGTAGATGCCCTCGACATTGGTCTTGCCGTAACCGTCGATCACGACGCAGCCTCGGTCGGTCTTCACGCCGAGCGCTTCCAGGCCGATATTCTCTATATTGCCTTGTACGCCGACTGCGGAGATCAGCCGGTCGGCCTCGATCGCCTGCGTCTTGCCGTCCTTCGTCTCGACATGGGCGACGACCGAATTGGCCTTCTTGTCGACCTTGGTGACCTTGGCTTCGGTGATGATCTTCAGCCCGTGCTTTTCGAGCTGCTTGCGGGCGAGCTTGGAGATCTCGGCGTCCTCGACCGGCATGATTTGCGGCAGCAGCTCGACGACGGTGACGTCGACGCCCATGGAATTGTAGAAGCTTGCGAACTCGATGCCGATCGCGCCGGAGCCCATGACGACGAGCTTCTTGGGCATTTCCTGCGGCACCATGGCCTCGAAATAGGTCCAGATCAGCTTGCCGTCCGGCTCGATGCCGGGAAGTGCGCGCGGCCGCGCGCCTGTCGCGACGATGATATGTTTGGCGGTATAGTCGCCCTCGCCCAGGATATTCTTGGGCGCGGGATGCTGCGGTTCCATCGGCTTTTTCGACGGCTTGCCGACGGTGATCTTGCCCTTGCCGGCGAGCTTCGCCTCGCCCCAGATGACGTCGATCTTGTTCTTCTTCATCAGCATGCCGACGCCGCCGTTCAGCCGTGCCGAGACACCGCGCGAGCGTTCGACCACCGCCTTGGTGTCGGCGCTGACCGTGCCCTCGAGTTTCAGGCCGTAATTCTTGGCGTGGCTGGCGAAGTCCATGACCTCGGCGGAACGCAGCAGCGCCTTGGTCGGGATGCAGCCCCAGTTCAGGCAGATGCCGCCGAGATGTTCGCGCTCGACGATCGCCGTCTTGAGCCCGAGCTGCGCGGACCGGATCGCGGCGACATAGCCGCCGGGACCCGATCCGATGATGATGACGTCATAAGCGTTCGACATGGGCGCTCCACTCCTCTTGTTTGGACCGGTTGCCTATGCGGCTTCGACCGGTTTCGGGAGTGGAGCCGTTGTCGCCGCCCTTATGCGGGGTCTTCTGCGACGGGTTCCGGCTTGACCAGCATCCCGTAGATTTCGTCTTTGAGAGCCAGACGCTGCTTCCGCATTTCTTCCATGCGGAAATCGTCGCAGGGCTCCACATCGGTCTCGGCACGGTGAATGGCCCGGTTGACCTCGTGATACTCGTTCGTGATCCGGTGAAAATGACCATCCGTTTCACGCAAATGGTGAATTTCGGCGACCAGTTCCGGGAATTCTTCGGCCAGTTCGTGGGGGACGTGGGACATGGGATACCTCCTGGTTTCTTCGTCGTGTATCCAACCCTACGTCCTGTGACTAGTCCCTCCTTGATCCTTATCAACTCAAAGCCCGAGCATCAGCGAAACGACCGGGGCCAGCGCCTTGCCGACGGCTTTCGTGTTCGCCGCGTCAAGGTGAATTCCGTCCAGCGGCGAGGTTTTCGCAACCGTCGACGCATCGAAGAAACCGCATTCCATTTCGTCGGCGAGATCGGCGTAGAGCGATCCCAGCATGTGCGATTCCTCGATGCTGCGCCCGAACATGGCGGCGAAGTCGGGGTTGGCTGCCTCGCAGAAGGGCGGCGGCGCGACGATCAGGACGCCAGGCCCGTCCACGTCCAGCGACCAGTCATGATGGCGCACAAGGCTGACGAGCTTCTTGATGCCGTTCTTCGCCGAGATCGCCTGGCCATGCACCGCCGGCTTGAGGTCGTTCGTCCCCAGCATCAGGATGACCAGATCGAGCGGCTTGTGTGTCTCCAGCAGCGTCGGCAGAACCCGCGCGCCGTTGCGGTCGCAATCGGCCAGATCATCGTCATAAGCGGTCGTGCGTCCGTTCAAGCCCTCGGCAATCACCTCGACACGTCCGCCAAGCGCCTCGGCGAGTACGACCGGCCAGCGGTTGTCGCGCGCATGGCGCGACAGCGTAGCCGGGTCGTAGCCCCAGGTCAGGGAATCGCCGAAGGCAAGGACGGTTTTCATGACCGGACCGGCCTAGACCAGCATCGACATCGGGTTCTCGATATAGCCCTTGAAGGCCGCGAGCAGTTCCGCGCCGAGCGCGCCATCGACGCAGCGATGGTCGGTCGATAGCGTCACCGTCATCACTTGCGCGATGGCGAGCGCACCGTCCTTGACCACCGGACGCTGTTCGCCCGCTCCGACCGCGAGGATCGTCGCATGCGGAGGGTTGATCACGGCGGAGAAGGTCTTGACGCCCATCATGCCCATGTTCGAGACTGCCGTGGTGCCGCCCTGATACTCCTGCGGCTGCAACTTGCGGTCCTTGGCGCGCTTGCCGAGATCCTTCATCTCGTTGGAGATGACCGAAAGCGGCTTCATCTCGGCCTGGCGCACGATCGGCGTGATCAGCCCGCCCGGGATCGACACGGCGACGCCGACATCGGCATGCTTGTGTTTGACCATTGCCTCGTCGGTCCAGGAGACATTCGCGTCCGGCACATCACGGAGCGCAAGCGCCAGCGCCTTGATCACCATGTCGTTGACCGACAGCTTGTAGGACGGCTTGTCGTCCTTGACCGGCGCGGATTTGTTCAGTTCGCCGCGCAGTTTCAGGAGCGCATCCAGTTCGCAGTCGATCGAGACATAGAAATGCGGGATCGTCTGCTTGGCTTCCATGAGCCGCTTGGCGATCGTCTTGCGCATGCCGTCATGCTTGACCAGCTCATAGGAGCCTTCCTCGAACAGCTTGAGCACAGCGTCGGTCGACGGACCGGTGGCCATGGCGGCCTGCGGCGCCGGCGTGACCGGAGACTTGTCAGCGGATGGCGCAGCCTTCGCGCCGCCGGCGACGGCCTTTTCTACGTCCCGCTTGACGATGCGGCCATGCGGCCCGCTGCCGGAAATGGCCGTGATGTCGACGCCTTCGGCCTTGGCGATCCGCCGCGCCAGCGGCGACGCGAACACCTTTTCGCCGTCCTTTGTGGGAACAGGACCGGCCTTGACGTCGTCGGGAATGCTCGGCGTCAGGGCCGCCTTGGCCGGGCCGGGTGCGGGCGCAGTCTTGGGCTCTTCCTTCGCAGCCGCGGCCTCGGCTTTCGGCTCGTCCTTGGCGGGCGCGGGTGATGCGCCGCCACCGGAGGCCGCCGCTTCGCTCACATCCTCGCCTTCTCCGGCCAGGACCGCAATCACGGCATTGACCTTGACGCCTTCGGTGCCTTCGGGAACGAGGATCTTCGCGACCGTTCCCTCATCGACGGCCTCGACTTCCATCGTCGCCTTGTCAGTCTCGATCTCGGCGATCACGTCACCGGAGGAAACGGTATCGCCTTCCTTGACGAGCCATTTTGCGAGATTGCCCTCCTCCATCGTCGGAGAGAGCGCGGGCATTGTGATGTTGATAGGCATGGTTCCTCTCTCCCTCAGCCCGCATAGGTCACGGCTTTGACCGCGTCGACGACCTCGCCGACATTCGGCAGGGCCAGTTTTTCAAGATTGGCCGCGTAAGGCATCGGCACGTCCTTGCCGGCAATGGTGATGACCGGCGCATCGAGATAATCGAACGCCTCGCGCTGGACCCGGTTGGCGATGAAGTCGCCGACCGAGCTTTGCGGGAAGCCTTCCTCGACGGTCACAAGGCGGCCGGTCTTCTTGACGCTCTCGATAACCGTCGGCAGGTCCATCGGACGGATCGTGCGCAGGTCGATGACCTCCGCGTCGATGCCCATTCCGGAGAGTTCCTCGGCGGCCTTGACCGCATAGGTCATGCCGATGCCGAAGGAGACGATGGTGACGTCGCTGCCCGGTTTGTGGATGCGCGCCTTGCCGATCGGCAGGACGAAATCGTCCATTTTCGGCACGTCGAAACTCTGTCCGTAAAGGATTTCGTTTTCCAGGAAGATGACCGGGTTCGGATCGCGGATCGCCGCCTTCAGAAGGCCCTTCGCATCGGCCGCCGTATAGGGCTGGATGACCTTCAGGCCCGGGACGTGGCTGTACCACGCCGCATAATCCTGGCTGTGCTGCGCGGCAACGCGCGCGGCCGCGCCGTTCGGGCCGCGGAACACCATCGGCGCGCCCATCTGGCCGCCCGACATGTAGAGCGTCTTGGCGGCGGAGTTGATGATCTGATCGATCGCCTGCATGGCGAAGTTGAAGGTCATGAACTCGACGATCGGCTTCAGTCCGGCCATCGCCGCGCCAACGCCGATGCCGGCAAAACCGTGTTCGGTGATCGGCGTGTCGACGACGCGCTTGGCGCCGAACTCGTCGAGCAGGCCCTGGGTTACCTTGTAGGCGCCCTGGTATTCGGCGACCTCTTCGCCCATTACATAGACGCTTTCGTCGGCGCGCATTTCCTCGGCCATCGCATCGCGCAAAGCTTCGCGCACCGTGGTCGGCACCATCTCCGTGCCCTCGGGAATGTCAGGATCGGAACCAACATCCGGGGCCTTGGGCTCGGGATGGACCTTGCCTTCGGCGGGAACCCTGCGGGCGTCCATGTCCTCGACCGCGTTGCCGTCGGAGGCTGAGCCCGCGCCCGCCGCGCCGTCGGATCCGCGTCCGCCATGCGGATCGCGGCTCGTTTCTTCCGATCCGCTGTCGCTTGCGCCCTTGCCGATATCGTCGGCGCTCTCGCCTTCCTGCAGCAACACCGCGATCGGCGTGTTAACCTTGACGCCCTCGGTGCCCTCCTCGATCAGGATCTTGCCGATGACGCCTTCGTCGACGGCTTCGACTTCCATCGTCGCCTTGTCGGTTTCGATCTCGGCGATCACGTCGCCGGAAGCGACTTCATCGCCTTCCTTCTTCAGCCACTTGGCCAGATTGCCCTCCTCCATAGTCGGAGAAAGCGCAGGCATCAGGATTTCTACGGGCATGGTTTCCTCACCTGTATCTTTTTCAGGTCCTACCGGACCCGGAGTTTATTCCAAAAAAGCAACGCCATCAGGCCGATTGCCGCAATGACGAACGCGACGCGAAGCGCGCGCAACCAAAATGGATCCTTGCCGAACCGGATCTCGCGCTCCAGCGCCGCACGGCGACGCTCGGAACCGCTGTCCAGATATTGCACGACCCGTTTGCCGACGCCGATATAGGTGCTGACCACGTACCAGAAGAACCAGCCGAACAGGGCGATGACGCCCGCCGCCAGCAGGTACAACTTGATGTCGGGCCAAGCCTGCATCGACGCGCGCCGGTCAAAGCAGGATATCTGTATAGAGTTCGGACGGATCGGGCTCGGGGTCGGCCTGCGAGAACTCGGCGGCGCCCGAAACGATATCGCGGACTTCCTTGTCGATCGCCTTCAATTCCGCTTCGTCGGCATAGCCCTCTTCGATCATGCGGGCCTTGATCTGCTCGATCGGATCCTGTTCGGAGCGCATCTTCTGCACTTCGTCCTTGGAGCGATATTTGGCCGGGTCGGACATGGAGTGGCCACGATAGCGGTAGGTCTGCATTTCCATGATGATCGGCCCCTTGCCGGAGCGGGCGTGTTCCAGCGCATATTCGCCGGCCGCCTTGACCGCCCGGACGTCCATGCCGTTCACTTGGATGCCAGGGATCGTGAAGGACGCGCCGCGCTGGGAGAAGTCTGTCTGGGCCGAGGCGCGGGAGACCGACGTGCCCATGGCGTAGCGGTTGTTCTCGATGACATAGACCACCGGCAGCTTCCACAGCGCCGCCATGTTGAAGCTTTCATAGACCTGGCCCTGGTTGGCCGCGCCGTCGCCGAAATAGGTCATCGAGACCGCGCCGTTCTCGCGGTAGCGGTTGGCGAACGCCAGTCCGGTGCCGAGCGACACCTGCGCGCCGACGATGCCATGGCCTCCGTAGAAGTTCTTCTCCTTGGAGAACATGTGCATGGAGCCGCCCTTGCCCTTGGAATAGCCGCCGCGGCGTCCGGTCAATTCGGCCATCACGCCCTTCGGGTCCATGTCGGTCGCCAGCATGTGGCCATGGTCGCGGTAACCGGTGATGATCTGGTCGCCTTCCTTGGCGGCCATCTGCATGCCGACCACGACCGCTTCCTGGCCGATATAAAGGTGACAGAAACCGCCGATGAAGCCCATGCCGTAAAGCTGGCCGGCCTTTTCCTCGAAACGGCGGATCAGCAGCATCTCGCGATAGGCGTGATGTTCTTCTTCTTTGGAGAACTCTGCCGGCGGCGGCGCTTTCACGGATGTAGAGGTCTTCCCCTTCGCCGATGCGGCGGGGGCTTTTTTGGCACGGGTTGCCATTCGCTCACTCCCTAGCTTTTATCTGCCAGATAGAGTAGCGTAACCTTGCAAGTTGGCAATGCCTAAAACCGCATGGCTGGCATTCCATAAGCAACTCAAATCGCTTCGAAAAACCGGTATTAACTTGATTCCGGTTAATCTGCTTTTATTGCAGAATGACGATCTCGTTGGGCCGAGTCACGCCGAGGAGGCGCCGCGCCTGTTCGTCGATCATGTCCCGCTCGAGGGAGCCGTCGCGAAGCATCGCCGTCTTCTTTTCCAGCGCTTCGCGCCGGGCTTCAAGCGCGTGCAGTTCAGCCTCCAGCGAGGCGATCTGCTGCTCATATTGCTGCTTCGAAGCGAGGCCCAGCGAGCCGCTGGTCGCGTGATGGCCGAAATAGGCCAGCACGCCGCTGGCGAGCACCGGCAGGATCAGATGGCGAAGAGGAGAGCGGCGGCGATAGCGGGTCCACATGATACAAAGCCCCTGGATCGGAACTTTCATCCTATGCGGGTTTGGTTAAGCCGGGATAAACGAAAACGCCGCCGGCATGAGCCGACGGCGCCGATATGCTGGATTTTGCCGGCTCATGCCCGGAGGATCGACGTCCCGGCATAGACCGCCTGCGCGCCGAGTTCTTCCTCGATGCGGATGAGCTGGTTGTATTTGGCGAGCCGGTCGGAACGCGCCAGCGAACCGGTCTTGATCTGTCCGCAATTGGTCGCGACCGCGAGGTCCGCGATGGTCGCGTCCTCGGTTTCGCCCGAGCGGTGCGACATGACTGCTGTGTAGCCCGCCTTGTGCGCCGTCTCGACGGCGTCCAGCGTCTCGGTCAGAGAGCCGATCTGGTTGACCTTGACCAGGATCGAATTGGCGACGCCCATCTTGATGCCGTCGCGCAGGCGCGTCGTGTTGGTGACGAAGAGATCGTCGCCGACCAGCTGGCACTTGCCGCCCATTTTCTCCGTCATGATTTTCCAGCCGTCCCAGTCATCCTCGTGCATTCCGTCCTCGACGGAGATGATCGGATAGTTGGAAACCAGATTGTCGATATAGTCGGCATTCTGTTCCGAGGTGAGCGACTTGCCCTCGCCGGCCAGCTCGTATTTGCCGTCCTTGTAATATTCGGACGCCGCGCAATCGAGTGCGAGATAGACGTTCTCGCCGGGCGCGTAACCGGCCGAGGAGATCGCCGACATGATGAAGTCGAGCGCTTCGGTCGTCGAGCGCAGCGCGGGCGCGAAACCGCCCTCGTCGCCGACGCTGGTCGAGTGACCTGCCTCGTGGAGCGCCGATTTCAGCGTGTGGAAGATTTCCGACCCCATGCGTACGGCGTCCGCGATGCTCTCCGCGCCAACCGGCATGATCATGAATTCCTGGATGTCGATCGGATTGTCGGCATGCGCGCCGCCATTGATGATGTTCATCATCGGGACCGGAAGGATATGCGCGTTGGTGCCGCCGACATAGCGGTAGAGCGGCATGCCGGAATAGGCCGCAGCGGCCTTGGCGACCGCCAGCGATACGCCGAGGATCGCGTTTGCGCCGAGCTTGCCCTTGTTGGCGGTGCCGTCGAGCTCGATCATCGTTGCGTCGATCTTGGCCTGCAGCGTGGCGTCCATGCCGCCGATCGCGTCGAAGATCGGACCGTTGACGGCGGCCACGGCCTTGCCGACGCCCTTGCCCTTGTAGCGGTCGCCGCCATCGCGCAGTTCGACGGCCTCATGCGCGCCGGTCGAAGCGCCGGACGGCACTGCGGCCCGGCCCATCGTTCCGTCCTCGAGCACGACATCGACCTCGACGGTCGGGTTGCCGCGGCTGTCGAAGATTTGGCGGCCGATGATGTCAACAATAGCGCTCATGTCGAAGATCCCTGCTGGAAGATGAAGTCTACTGGCGTTGGCTTAGCCGAGGCGATCACAAAGTGAAACCTCCTGCCCGAGAAATTCATTTCAGCGAACGTCGCTTTGCCCGATTTCGGGTCCACCCTGCGAATCGGGGAATGGGAGCGTCGGCCAGCAAGGGAGGTCGTCCCATGACGCAACTCGCCGGAATTCTCACCTTCACGATGATCGCGCTCGGTCTCTCGACGGTCTTCAGCCCGCAAACGCCCGCGCCGGACGCCAGGACAAACATCGTCGTCCTTGCGGAGGAATGATCAGCGGGACTTGGCGATCCCGTCGAACGCCATCAGGGTTTCGATGAGACGCGGCATGTCCGCGAGCCTGACCATGTTCGGCCCGTCCGATGGCGCATTGTCGGGATCCTGGTGGGTCTCGACAAAGACGCCGGCGACACCGACGGCCACCGCCGCCCGCGCCAGCGTCTCGACGAAGCGTCGCTCGCCGCCGGTCGAGCCGCCCTGCCCGCCCGGTTGCTGCACCGAGTGGGTCGCGTCGAAAATAACCGGGGCACCGGTTTCCGCCATGATCGGCAGCGACCGCATGTCCGAGACCAGCGTGTTGTAGCCAAAGGAAACGCCGCGCTCCGTCAGCAGCACATTCGCATTGCCGCCGCCGACGACCTTGGCCAGCACGTTCTTCATGTCCCAGGGCGCCAGGAACTGCCCCTTCTTGACATTGATCACGCGGCCCGTTTTCGCCGCGGCGAGAAGCAGGTCTGTCTGCCGGCACAGGAATGCCGGGATCTGCAGCACGTCGATGACCTCGGCAACCTCGGCGCATTGCTCCTCGGTGTGGATGTCGGTCAGCACCGGCAGGCCCAACTCGGCCTTGATGTCGGCAAAGACCGGCAGCGACTTGTCGAGCCCGAGCCCGCGCTTGCCGGACAGCGACGTCCGGTTGGCCTTGTCGAAGGAGGATTTATAGACGAGGCCGATCCCGGCCTTGCCGCACATTTCCTTGAGCGCACCTGCCATGTCGAAGGCATGGTCGCGGCTTTCCATCTGGCAGGGTCCGGCGATCAGCGAAAGCGGCGCGTCATTGGCGAAACGGACGTTTCCGGCCGCGACCGTCGAATTCGGGTTCATGCCGCGGTCTCTTCCTGGAAGGCAAGGAAGAAGCCCTGCCCAGGCGCGGGATCGACAATGACGCGGTTGTGCATTTCGCGATGCGTGATGCCGTGCTCGTCCAGCACGCGCCGGATGGTCGACAGCATCCGCACCGTCAGGATCATTCCCTCGAAACGCAGGCCGCGCCCTTCTCCCGACCGGTTCACGCCGAACCAGACGGCGAGCCCTTCCGGCGTCATCACGTTCAACAGCCCGTTCGCCGCCGCGATTTCGAGGCCGAAGGAATGCACCTCGTCGCCACGATTGTTGACCGCCTCCTGCAGAACATACTGGAAATCGGTCGGATTGGGCTCGGACAGGACGATCTCGCGAATGCCGGTTACGCCGTTTGCATGGCTCTCGAGCGAAGAGCGGTCGACCTTCGGCTGCGCGACGCGTTCGCATGTGAAGAAGAACGCATCGGGTGCGCGCAAATCCGCCGCGAAGGCAAGCTTGAACGCGGCCGTACCGGCCTTGCCGTTCGCATCGGCAAATTTTCGCTCGAACTTCAGCTTCTTGCCCGCGGAGAAACCGGCTTTCTTGAAGGCCTTCTGGTCGCCTTTTGCGTCATCGGTCGCGAAGGCCAAGGCCGAAAACCCGTTCTCGCCGCAGCGGAACCTAAAGGCCTGGTCACGGGCGGTGAAGACATTGCCCTTCTGCGCCGTCGCCTCGCAATCCTCGCGCTGCGCAATCGCCAGCGGTTCGAGGAACGTGCCGTCGGCAAAATAGACGCAGGCATTCTCGGTCCCGAAGGGATGAATGCCGTCCGGCGCGACGGTGAAGCCGAGCGCGGAAAGCCGTTCGCGCGCTTCCTCCAGGCTCTCGACCGGAAGGACCGCATGGTCGATCGCGCGGGCCTCGCGCGGCTGTTTGATCTCTTTCGACATGGCGGCAGGATGTGCACCATTTGCCGGGTCCGTTCAAGCGCTCATTGCCGCCCGGTGATCCAACTCCATTTCCCAGCGTAACAATGACTGGAGGTGCCGACATGACCAGACGATCCCGATGGCTCATTTCGATGGCGGCGGTGGCGGCGCTCGCGGTCCCCGCCTTGGCCCAGGATAGCGGCGAAGGCGCGTCGCAGGACATCATTTCGCGTCAACTGGAAGCGTTTCTCGCCGGTGACTTTCCGCAGGCCTATTCCTACGCATCCCCCGATATCAAGCGCTTGTACCCGACGATGGACCGCTTCATGTCCATGGTTCAGTCCGGCTATCTCCCGGTCCTGCGCCCCGGCAATTACGCCTTCGGCAGGTCGGAACAACTTTCCGACGGCCGCTTCGAGTGGGAAGTGCTGATCGACGGGCCGGACGGCAAGGGTTATACGGCGACCTATTACATGGAGCAGCAGGAAGACGGCTCGTGGAAAGTCGACGCCGTGATGTTGCGCCATGGCGCGCCGGGCATGACCTGAGGACTAAAGCGGCGGGATGTCGCCACGCTCCCAAGCCGCTTCGGTCTCGGCGCTGAATTCGGTGTAGCGCTTCGCCTCGATGGCGTCGCGGATGCCCTGCATGAGCTGCTGGTAATAATGGATGTTGTTCCATGTCAGCAGCATCGCACCCAGCATTTCTCCCGAGCGGATTAGGTGATGCAGATAGGCGCGCGAATAGTCGCGGGCCGCCGGGCAGGTGGATTCCTCGTCCAGCGGCCTATGGTCGTCGGCATGCCGTGCATTTTTCAGATTGACCTTGCCGTGCCGCGTGAAAGCCAGTCCGTGCCGACCCGCCCGTGTCGGCATCACGCAGTCGAACATGTCGATGCCGTGCGCCACCGACCGCAACAGGTCCTGCGGCGTGCCGACCCCCATCAGGTAGCGTGGACGATCGGCGGGCAGCCGCGGACAGGTCACGTCCAGCATCGCAAGCATGACGTCCTGCGGTTCGCCGACGGCCAGTCCGCCGACCGCGTAGCCTTTAAGGTCCATCGCCGCGAGCGCCGTGGCCGATTCCGCGCGCATGATCTCGTTGTCACCGCCCTGGACGATGCCGAACATCGCCCGTTCAGGATGGTCGCCGAAGGCCGTCTTGCAGCGTTCGGCCCAGCGCAGCGACAATTCCATCGCCTTGCGGATCGCGTCGGGCTCCGCGGGCAGCTTCGTGCACTCGTCGAGCTGCATCTGGATGTCGGAGCCGAGCTGGCCCTGGATCTCGATGGAACGTTCGGGGCTCATCTCGTAGCGTTTCCCGTCGATATGCGACTGGAAGGTCACGCCGTCCTCGCTCATCTTGCGCAGCGCCGCCAGCGACATCACCTGGAAGCCGCCAGAATCCGTCAGGATCGGATATTTCCAGCCGATCATCTTGTGCAGTCCGCCCAGCCGCGCCACGCGCTCCGCGCCCGGCCGCAGCATCAGGTGATAGGTGTTGCCGAGAATGATGTCGGCGCCGCAATCGCGTACCTGGTCGAGATACATCGCCTTGACGGTGCCCGCCGTGCCGACCGGCATGAAGGCCGGGGTGCGGATATCGCCGCGCGCCGTGTGTATCACGCCGCGCCGCGCCGCGCCGTCGGTGGCCAGCAATTCGAAGGAAAAAGGTGTCGTCATCGGGCGGTCTCTTGCGGGAACAGCAGGCAGGAATCCCCGTATGAATAGAAACGATAGCCGGTGTCGATGGCGTGGCGGTACGCCGCCTGCATCGTCTCCAGCCCGCTAAAGGCCGAAACCAGCATGAACAGCGTCGAACGCGGCAGATGGAAATTGGTCATCAGCACGTCGATGGCCTTGAAGCGGTAGCCCGGCGTGATGAAGATCTCGGTCGCGCCAGACCATGGCTCGATCGTGCCTTCTTCCGAGGTCGCGCTTTCCAGCAGCCGGAGAGAGGTCGTTCCAACGGAAACGATCCGTCCACCCCTGGCGCGCGCTTGGTTCAGGAATTGCGCCGTCTTTTCATCGACATGGCCGATTTCGGCATGCATCTTGTGGGCGTCTGTATCGTCGGCTTTTACCGGCAGGAACGTCCCTGCCCCGACATGCAGCGTCACGAAAGCTCGGTGGATGCCGGCCTCGTCCAGCGCGGCGAACAGTTCGTCGGTGAAATGGAGGCCCGCTGTCGGCGCGGCGACGGCGCCTTCCTCACGGGCATAGATCGTTTGGTAGTCCAGCCGGTCGCGCGCGTCCTCGGCCCGTTTCGAGGCGATATAGGGCGGCAGCGGCACATGGCCGACCAGCGCCAGCGCGGCGTCGAGATCGCCGCCGGACCGGTCGAACCGCAAGTCCGCCTCGCCGTCGACGCCCCGCGCCAGCACTTCGGCGGTCAATTGGTGCCCGTTCGCCGAGAAATCGACCGTGTCGCCGACCTTCAGTTTCTTGGCGCCGCGGATGAACGCTTTCCAGCAGTCCGGCGCAACCCGCATGTGCAGGGTCGCGCCGATATGCGCCTTCGCGCCATCTGCGCGAGTGCGGTCGCCCTCAAGCTGCGCCGGAATCACCTTGGTATCGTTGAAGACGAGCACATCGCCTGCCTTCAGGAACCGCGTCAGGTCGCGCACGCCCGCATCGGCCAGGGGTTCGCCCGGCCGCACGACGAGCATCCGCGCGGCGTCGCGCGGCGACGCCGGACGGACGGCAATGCATGCCTCGGGCAGGTCGAAATCGAAGGCGTCGACACGCATGGCTTTCGCCCGCCGAAAGCGGTCAGACGTCGGCCGCGACTTTCATCGAGACGATGGAGTCGGGATCGCTCACGGGTTCGCCGCGCTTGATCTTGTCGACATTCTCCATGCCCTCGATCACCTGGCCCCAGACCGTGTATTGGCGGTTCAGGAAGGACGCATCGTCGAAAACGATGAAGAACTGCGAATTCGCCGAGTTCGGGTTCTGGGCGCGCGCCATGGAGCAGACGCCGCGTCCGTGATTGGCTTCGTTGAATTCGGCCGCCAGGTCCGGCTTTGAAGAACCGCCCATGCCGGCGCGCGACGGGTCGAAGCTCTTGGAGTTCTTGTTGCCGAAGCGCACGTCGCCCGTCTGGGCCATGAATCCGTCAATCACACGGTGGAAGACGACACCGTCATATTCGCCGGCGCGCGCCAGTTCCTTGATGCGCGCGACGTGACCGGGCGCGAGGTCGGGGCGCATCTCGATGACGACGGGTCCGACGGTCGTTTCCAAGAGCAGCGTGTTTTCGGGATCCTTGTAGGCCATGTCGCGGCTTTCCTTTTGTTCTTGATGGTGCTGTGACTTATTGCGCGTCCGCCGCGATGACAACCTTGATCATGCGGTCCGGGTCGCTCACCGAGCCATTATTGGCCTTGGCGCCCTTCTTGATGTTGTCGACGAATTCCATGCCGCTGACGACTTCGCCGAACACCGTGTACTGGCCGTTCAGGAAATGGCCCTGGTCGAACATGATGAAGAATTGCGAGTTGGCGGAGTTCGGGTTCTGGGCGCGTGCCATGCCGACGGTGCCGCGCTCGAAGGATTCTTCGGTAAACTCCGCGGGAATATCGGGCAGGTTCGAACCGCCGGTGCCGGCGCGGCCCGGGTTGAAGTCCTCGTTCATGTCGCCGAACTGAACGTCGCCCGTCTGCGCCATGAAGTCCGGAATCACGCGGTGAAAGGCGACATTGTCATATTCGCCTTCGCGCACCAGCGTCTTGATCTGCGCGACATGTTTCGGCGCGAGATCGGGACGCAGCCGGATGACTACGTCGCCATCCTTCAGCGTGATGATCATCGTGTTTTCGGGATCGGTCGCCTGTTCCTGCGCCATTGCCGCAGGCGCGGCCAGTGCGAGACCGACGGTCGCCGCGCATGCGGCCATGAAGACGCGTTTCGTCAGATGCATGGGAAGTTGTCCTCGATGTGAAACGTTCAGTTGAACTTCGCGCGCAGCGCCCTGTCGACGGCGGCGGGTACGAATGGGCTGGTGTCTCCGCCCATCGAAGCGATCTGGCGCACCAATGTGGCGGTAATCGTGCGCACCGACGGGCTCGCCGGAAAAAACACGGTCTGCAGGTCCGGCGCCATCATCTCGTTCATGCCGGCCATCTGCATCTCGTAATCGAGATCGGTGCCGTCGCGCAGGCCGCGCACCAGCGCCTTCGCGCCATGCGTCCGGGCGGCGTCGACGATCAGTCCGTCGAAGCTGGCGATCTCAACTGACTCGGATGGAATACCTTCCGATTCAATGACTTCATTGATCAAGCTCACGCGCTCCTTGAAGTCGAAAAGGCCCTTCTTGCCGGGATGAGTGCCAATGGCGACGACGACCTTGTCGAACACCGCCAGCGTCGCGCGCAGCACGTCCATATGGCCGTTGGTGATGGGGTCGAACGACCCGCCATAGATTGCAACATGCTTCGTCATGGCCGCAGGCTCTAGCCCAGAATCGCTTCGCGGGGAAGATGCGCGGCGCTGTTTGCCGCTAACCGTTGATGCACTGGACCGGAAAAGCCGAGACGCCTTCGAAGGACAAGACGCCAGCCTCCGCATAGCTCTTTTCACCAGATGCCTGGAACAGCCGCAGCGAGACGACGATCCCCTCGACATTGGGATCGGTGAAATCGACCAGCACCTGGCGGTCGTCCGCGAATCCCTGCCCGAACACGATCGGCCGCTCGTCGCCGGTCGGATTGGTCGACCATGTCGTCATCCCGTCGGTCGCGGATGCGCTTAACACGCTTAGAACCGGCAGATGCCCGATGCCGATCGAGATCGATGCGCCGGACCCGTCGGTGGCGTCGCAGATGATGTCGCCGGACGCGGCGGCGGGACTGGCGGACAGCATCGCTGCAACCAAAAGGGCGGCAGCGGCGTTTATGGAATATCGGGCACCGGTCATAGCGGTCTCCTGTTCGGCCCCCGCGGCGATTATGCCACGATGTGCGCGATTGCACATCCGCCGGACACGAAAACCGTTTTGATGGGTCTCAACAAAGGAGACATCCAAATGATCGCTTTCTTCGCAATGTCCATGATGTTCGTCACCGCCGCCTTCGCCGTTCCGGCTCTTCTGCCGAAGAAGGGCGCGCACTAAGTACCGATCAGACGGAGCGCTTGGCTGCCAGCATCCACAAGCCTCCGCCGATCAGGCATGTTCCGGAAATGCGCTCCACGGGCCTGATATTCTTCCGGTTCAGCCAGCTGCCGGTCCGCCCCGCCGCAAAGGCGTAGACACTGTCGCAGACCGTCGCAACGATGACGAAAGTCGCTCCCAATATCACCGTCTGAGCCGCCGGGTTTCCCGATGTGGACACGAATTGCGGGATGAAGGCGCCGAACAGGAAGAGCGCCTTCGGGTTGGACCAGATCACCACGAAGCCCTGCCAGACATAGCCCGCCATCGAGCGGGCCTTGACCGATCCATCGGCCTCGCCGAGCGATCCGTCAGCCCGCCACAGCTTCATCCCCAGCCAAATCAGATAAAGCGCGCCGGCCACTTTCAGCAGGACGAACGCCTCGCCAACGACCGCGACGACCTTGTTCAGCCCGACCGCGAGAATGGCGATCATCGTCAGGATGCCAAGTTGCGTGCCCGCCACGTTGAGCAATCCGGCCCTCGATCCCGCGCGCAGCGAATTAGCGATAATGACCGTTACCGTCGGTCCGGGCACGATGACAATGAGAAAACTGGCGATCGCAAAGGCCAACCAGGCGTTCAAGTCGATCATGGAATGGGTCTCCGGCTGCGGCTGTCGTCTCGACTAAGCCACAGCCGGAGGGTCGTGTCACGCCTCGCCTTCGGGCGCCTGATCGTCGGCCTCGCCGGACATGTCCGCCGTCTCGACGGCCTCGTCCAGTTCTTCGCCTTCCTCTTCTTCGGGCTCGCGGATCCGCTCGACGGAAACCACCCGTTCGCCCTCCGCCGTCTTGAAGATCGTCACGCCCTTGGTGGCGCGCGACGCGAAGCGAATGCCCTCGACAGGCACGCGGATGACCTTGCCGGAATTCGTCACCAGCATGATCTGGTCGCCGTCATCGACCGGGAACGCCGCGACCAGCGGGCCGATTTCCCCGGTTTTCGAGGTATCGGTAGCGCGGATGCCCTTGCCGCCGCGCCCCGAGACACGGAAATCATAGGAGGACGAGCGCTTGCCGTAGCCGAATTCGCTGATGGTCAGCACGAATTCCTCGGCAGCCGCCATCTCGGCATACATTTCCTCGGTGAAGACGAAACCGTTCTCGTCCGGCGCTTCGGTCTCCTCGTTCGTCAGCGTGACGTCCTCGGCCTCTTCCTCCTCGCTGGCGCGGCGGAGTGCGGACGCCTGCTTCAGATAGGCGTTGCGCTCGGCCGGCGTGGCATCGCTGTGACGCAGGATCGTCATCGAGATGACGCTGTCGTCCTTGCCAAGCGAAATGCCGCGCACGCCGACCGAATTGCGGCCCGCAAAGACGCGGATATCGGTGACGGGGAAGCGGATGCACTGGCCGAGCGATGTCGTCAGCAACACGTCGTCATCCTCGGAGCATGTCGCCACATTGAGGATCGACGCGCCGTCTTCCTCGAGTTTCATGGCGATCTTGCCGTTGCGATTCACCTGCACGAAATCGGACAGCTTGTTGCGGCGGACCGTGCCGTTCGTCGTCGCGAACATCACGTCCAGTTCGCCCCAGCTGTCTTCGTCCTCGGGCAGCGGCATGATCGTGGTGATGCGCTCGTCTTCCTGCAGCGGCAGCATGTTGCGCAGGAACTTGCCGCGCGACTGCGGCGTGCCGATGGGCAAGCGCCAGACCTTCTCCTTGTAGACGATGCCGCGCGAGGAGAAGAACAGGATCGGCGTGTGCGTGTTGGCGACGAACAGGCGGGTGACGAAATCCTCCTCCTTCGTGGCCATGCCGGAGCGCCCCTTGCCGCCGCGCCGTTGCGCCCGGTAGGTCTGCAGCGGCACGCGCTTGATGTAGCCCTGGTGGCTGAAGGTGACGACCATGTCCTCGCGGGCGATCAGGTCCTCGTCGTCCATGTCCGGGCCGCCCTCGGCGAGCTCGGTACGGCGCGGCGTGCCGAATTCGTCGCGCACGGCGATCAGTTCGTCCTTGACGATTTGCTGGATGCGCGCACGCGACGACAGGATGTCCAGATAGTCGCGGATTTCCGCGCCGATCTTGTTCAACTCGTCGGCGATCTCGTCGCGTCCGAGAGCGGTCAGGCGCTGCAGGCGCAGATCGAGGATGGCGCGGGCCTGTTCCTCGGACAGCATGTAGGTGTTGTCTTCGGGATCGATGCCGTGGCGCGGATCGTCGATCAGCGCGATCAGCGGCGCGACGTCCTTTGCCGGCCAGCGCCGCGTCATCAACTGTTCGCGCGCCGTCGCCGGGTCCGGCGCGTTGCGGATCAGGTGGATCACCTCGTCGATATTGGCGACGGCGATGGCGAGACCGACCAGGACATGCGCCCGTTCGCGCGCCTTGCGCAGCAGGTACTTGGTGCGCCGGCTGATGACGTGTTCGCGGAACGCCACGAAGGCGCGCAGCATGTCGAGCAGATTCATCTGCTCCGGCTTGCCGCCGTTCAACGCGACCATGTTGGCGCCGAAGGACGTCTGCAGCGGCGTGTAGCGGTAAAGCTGGTTGAGCACCACGTCGGCGACGGCGTCGCGCTTCAGCTCGACCACGACGCGGTAGCCCTGCCGGTCGGATTCGTCGCGAATGTCGGAAATGCCCTCGATGCGCTTTTCGCGCACCAGTTCGGCCATCTTCTCGATCATGCCCGCCTTGTTGACCTGATAGGGCACCTCGGTGATGACAATCGATTCGCGATCCCCCGAGCGCTGCTCGATATCGACCTTGCCGCGCATGACGATGGAGCCGCGCCCGGTCTCATAGGCCGACCGGATGCCGGAGCGACCGAGCACGATGCCGCCGGTCGGGAAGTCGGGTCCCGGAATATGCTCCATGATCTCCGGCAGCGTGATCGCCGGATTGTCGATCAGCGCCATGCAGCCTTCGACGACTTCCGACAGATTGTGCGGCGGGATGTTGGTCGCCATGCCGACGGCGATGCCGCCGGAGCCGTTGACCAGGAGATTCGGGAAGCGCGCCGGCAACACGGTCGGCTCGTGTTCGGAGCCGTCGTAATTGTCCTGGAAATCGACGGTTTCCTTGTCGATATCCTCAAGCAGTTCATGCGCGACCTTTTCCAGCCGCGATTCCGTATATCGCATCGCCGCCGGCGGATCGCCGTCGATCGAGCCGAAATTGCCCTGCCCGTCGACCAGCGGCACCCGCAGAGACCAGTCCTGCGCCATGCGCACCATGGCGTCATAGATCGCGGCGTCGCCATGCGGGTGATATTTACCCATCACGTCGCCGACGATGCGGGACGACTTGACGTATTTGCGGTTCCAGTGGAACCCGCCTTCGTGCATGGCATAGAGGATACGGCGATGCACGGGCTTCAGCCCGTCGCGCACGTCGGGAAGCGCCCGGCTCACGATCACGCTCATCGCGTAATCGAGATAGGATCGCTGCATTTCCTCCAGAATGGAGATCGGTTCGATGCCGTCGCTGCCGCCCGAACCGTCAATCGGTGTTTCGTCGCTCAATGAAGTTATGCTTTGTTGTTCAGAATCATTGGTTTGAAGTTAGCCGAACGGGCTGCAAAAAGCGAACATTCGCCCCGTTTTTCCCGTCATTTCGCCAGCCCGCCCGCCAACGCATCATGTAATGTCGCCTCTTGCCGGTTACCACCCGCGGCTGATAGGCAAAATCATGAACGCGGATCTGCTCATAAACGCCGTCGTGACGCTTTTCGTCACCATCGACCCGCCCGGTCTGGCGCCGCTTTTCCTGGCTGTGACCGCGGGCATGAACCGGGCCGAACGCAGCCAGGTCGCGCTGCGCGCCAGCATCATCGCTTTCGTCGTCTTCGTGGTATTCGCGCTCGCCGGCACGGTGATCCTGCAGCTCTTCGGCATCACGCTCCCGGCGTTTCGGGTGGCCGGCGGATTGCTGCTTTTCTGGATCGCCTTCGAGATGGTGTTCGAGCGCCGCCAGGAGCGCCACGAGAATACCGCCAAGCGCGCCATCACGCAGGACGAGATCCATGGCGTTTCCGTCTTCCCGCTGGCGATCCCGCTGATGGCGGGGCCCGGCGCGATCTCGGCGACCATCCTTCTGTCCGGAGATTTCTCGGGCGCGCTCGATCGCGCCGCGCTGATCGGCATTCTGTTCGCGATCGTTGCGCTGACCTACGGGGTCTATCTGCTGGCGGAACGTGTCGAGGGCCTGCTTGGCGCGACGGGCCGCACGGTGCTGACCCGCCTCCTCGGCGTCATCCTGTCGGCGCTGGCCGTGCAATTCGTCGCCGACGGCGTCAAGGCGCTCGTTGCCGCCTCCTGACGGTCAGCGCAGCGCGTCCAGATCGACATCCATCCCGGCGCCGCCGAAGCCGTGAACGCTGTCATGGGCGCGCACGGTGACCGTCGCGATATCATCGGGGATTTCGATGCCTGTCTGCGACCGGGTAAAAGGCTGCTCCGTCTCGTGCGGGTGCAGCAGCACGCGTTCTCCGTAGACGGCGCCGTCCGGCCCTTCCACCACCCATTTATCGGCATAGTGGTCCCAACCCTCGTCGGCATGGCGCACCGACACGTCGAAACGCCATGTGACGGCCGCCTCGCGTTGCGCCTTGACGCCGACGACATCGGCTTCGCCGGCAAAGACCTGAGTCAGCGACACCAGAATGGCGGCAATGGTCACGAGCGCGATTGACAGCGCCGTGGCGTCAAACCTCGTTCCTCGCCGCGCATTCATGGTTCAGCCCTCAGAACGGAATCTCGTCATCCATGTCGCGGACGAAATCGTCGCCGCCCGACGGAGCCGATCCGCCACGGTCATTGCCGTAGCCGCCTCCACCGCCGCCGCTGACGCGCTGCTGGCCACCGCCATATCCGCCGCCACCGCCATAGGAGCCTTCGCCCTCGCCGCGGCTGTCGAGCATCTGGAGGTCGCCGCGGAAGCGCTGCAGCACGATCTCGGTCGTGTATTTGTCCTGGCCGCTCTGGTCCTGCCATTTGCGGGTCTGCAGCTGGCCTTCGATATAGACCTTGGCGCCCTTCTTCAGATAGTTCTCGGCGACCTTCACCAGGTTCTCGTTGAAGATCACGACACGGTGCCATTCCGTGCGCTCGCGCCGTTCGCCGGAATTCTTGTCGCGCCAGGTCTCGGAGGTCGCCACCGAAAGATTGACCACCGCATCGCCCGAATTGAGCCGACGGATTTCAGGGTCGGCGCCCAGGTTGCCGACCAAAATTACCTTGTTCACGCTGCCAGCCATGACGCCAACACTCCCGCCATTTGTCCATTGAATATGAACATCCACCCTATCCAAGCGCGCGATGCGTCTCCACTCCGACGCGCGATGGTCCACAGGGTCTTTTTTGTTCTTGTATTGTTCTATCTTTTTCGCGATCACCTTGTCAAGTTTGCACAGGCGAGTCGGCGAAAGTCAGCAGAGATCGCGCGATTCTATCGACATGTGGCTTCGCGTGCTTAAATGAGAGAAGACCAAACAGTCATCCTTCCCATGAGCGACCAGAAATTCATCTCCATTCGCGGTGCCCGCGAACACAATCTGAAGAATGTCGACCTCGACCTGCCGCGCGACCGGCTGATCGTGATGACCGGCATGTCCGGTTCGGGCAAGTCGTCATTGGCCTTCGACACGATCTATGCCGAGGGCCAGCGCCGTTATGTCGAGAGCCTGTCGGCCTATGCGCGCCAGTTCCTCGAGATGATGCAGAAACCGGATGTCGACCAGATCGACGGGCTGTCGCCCGCGATCTCTATCGAGCAGAAGACGACCTCGCGCAATCCGCGCTCCACCGTCGGCACGGTCACCGAGATCTACGACTATATGCGCCTGCTTTTTGCGCGCGTCGGTGTGCCGATCTCGCCGGCCACGGGGCTGCCGATCGAGAGCCAGACCGTCAGCCAGATGGTCGACCGCATCATGGCGCTCGACGAAGGCACGCGCCTCTATATCCTCGCGCCGATCGTGCGCGGCCGCAAAGGCGAGTACCGCAAGGAATTCGCCGAACTGATGAAGAAGGGCTTCCAGCGCGTGAAGGTGGACGGCGCCTATTACGAGATCGCCGACGTCCCTGCCCTCGACAAGAAATACAAGCATGACATCGACGTGGTGGTCGACCGCGTCGTCGTCCGCGACGATATCGGCGCGCGCCTCGCCGACAGTCTCGAGACCTGCCTCAGCCTCGCCGAGGGTCTCGCCGTCGCGGAATTCGCCGACAAGCCGCTGCCGGCGGAGGAAACCGGCGCGGACGCGGTCAACAAGTCGAAGAACGACACCCATGAGCGCGTGGTGTTTTCGGAGAAATTCGCCTGCCCGGTCTCCGGCTTCACGATTCCGGAAATCGAGCCGCGCCTGTTCTCCTTCAACAACCCCTTCGGCGCCTGCCCGTCCTGCGACGGTCTCGGCGTGCAGCAGACCATCGATCCCAATCTCGTCGTGCCCGAGCGCGACGCCAAGATGCATGAGGCGATCGCGCCATGGGCGAAATCCTCCTCGCCCTATTACAAGCAGACGCTGGACGCGCTCGGGAAAGCCTATGGCTTCAAGATTTCCGACAAGTGGTCGTCGCTGAAAGAAGAAGCGCAGAGCGCCATCCTCAACGGCACCGGCACGAAGCAGATCGACTTCGTCTATGACGACGGCCTGCGCTCCTACAAGACGACCAAGACCTTCGAGGGCGTGATCCCCAATCTCGACCGGCGCTGGAAGGAAACGGATTCCTCCTGGGCGCGCGAGGAGATCGAGCGCTACATGTCGGCGACGCCCTGCGCCGCCTGCAACGGCCACCGCCTCAAGCCGGAGGCGCTCGCCGTCAAGATCGGCGGCAAGCACATTTCCGAGGTCACCGAATTCTCGATCCGCAACGCGGTGAAATGGTTCGACGCTGTCGAAGATACCTTCTCCGAGAAACATCGCGAGATCGCCTACCGGATCCTGAAGGAAATCCGTGAGCGTTTGCGCTTCCTCAACGATGTCGGGCTCGACTACCTGACGCTGTCGCGCAATTCCGGCACGCTTTCGGGCGGCGAGAGCCAGCGCATCCGCCTCGCCTCGCAGATCGGCTCCGGCCTGACCGGCGTGCTTTATGTCCTCGACGAGCCCTCCATCGGCCTGCATCAGCGCGACAATGCGCGCCTGCTCGATACGCTTCGCCACCTGCGCGATCTCGGCAACACGGTCATTGTCGTCGAGCATGACGAGGACGCGATCCTGACCGCCGACTATGTCGTCGATATCGGCCCGGCCGCGGGCATCCATGGCGGCCGCGTCATCGCGTCCGGCACGCCCGGCGAGGTCATGGCCAATCCCGCCTCGCTCACCGGACAGTATCTGTCCGGCGACAAGGCGATCGCGGTGCCGTCCGACCGGCGCAAGCCTAAGAAGAGCCGCGCCATCAAGGTCTCCGGCGCGCGCGGCAACAATCTGAAGGGCGTGACGGCGGAAATCCCGCTCGGCCTCTTCACCGCCGTCACCGGCGTTTCGGGCGGCGGCAAGTCGACCTTCCTGATCGAGACGCTCTACAAGGCTGCAGCGCGGCGCATCAACGGCGCGCGCGAGAACCCGGCCGAGTATGACCGTATCGACGGGCTGGAGCAGCTCGACAAGGTCATCGACATCGACCAGTCGCCCATCGGCCGCACGCCGCGCTCGAACCCGGCCACCTATACCGGCGCCTTCACGCCGATCCGCGACTGGTTCGCCGGCCTGCCGGAGGCGAAGGCGCGCGGCTACCAGCCGGGCCGTTTCTCCTTCAACGTCAAGGGCGGCCGCTGCGAGGCCTGCCAAGGCGACGGCGTCATCAAGATCGAGATGCACTTCCTGCCCGACGTTTATGTCACCTGCGACGTCTGCCACGGCCACCGCTACAACCGTGAGACGCTAGAGGTTCAGTTCAAGGGCAAGTCGATCGCCGACGTGCTGGAAATGACCGTCGAGGAAGGCGTCGAGTTCTTCGCCGCCGTTCCCGCCGTGCGCGACAAGCTGGATACGCTGAAACGCGTCGGCCTCGGCTACATCAAGGTCGGCCAACAGGCGACGACGCTGTCGGGCGGCGAGGCGCAGCGCGTCAAGCTCGCCAAGGAACTGTCGCGCAAGGCCACCGGCAAGACGCTCTACATCCTCGACGAGCCGACCACCGGCCTGCATTTCCACGATGTCGCCAAGCTCCTGGAAGTGCTGCACGAACTGGTCGACACCGGCAACACGGTGGTCGTCATCGAGCACAATCTCGAAGTCATCAAGACGGCCGACTGGATCATCGACCTCGGCCCCGAGGGCGGCGACGGCGGCGGCGAGATCGTCGCCACCGGCACGCCCGAACAGGTGATCGGGGAGCCGCGCTCCTATACCGGCCAGTTCCTGCGCGAGCTGCTGGAGCGGCGTCCGCAGAAGCGGGTTGAAGCGGCGGAATAACGCGTAACGCGGCCGCGCCGTTTCCACATCGCCGCCATTGATAGCCGTCAAGGAATTTCCACAATCGAATTCCTACCTTCCGGCCACCCCGCGAGCACGGGGCACGCAAAGGAGGTATTCATGGCTGAAAACAGAAAGAGCAATGTTCCTTCCATGTGGTCCGGCGGAATGTTCGACGACTTCCGCAAGGAAATGGACGATGCGATCTCCAGCTTCTTCGGCGGCCAGCGCGGCTGGCCCGCGCCGTCCAAGGCATGGGGGAACATGCCGGCCGGGCTGGTCAATCCCGCCATCGACGTCACCGAGAACGACGACTCCATCACGCTGACCGCGGAGCTCCCGGGTCTTGCAGAGGAGGATGTCGACCTGACGGTGCGCGAGGGCGTCCTGACGCTGAAGGGCGAGAAGAAGCATGAGCGCGACGAGGACAAGGACAATGTCCATGTCACCGAACGCTCCTACGGATCGTTCCAGCGCACCATGCCGGTGCCGGACCGTGTCGATGCCGACAAGATCAGCGCCAAATTCGACAAGGGCGTGCTGAAGGTCGTTATGCCGAAAAAGGCGGAATCCGTGTCCGCCGCGCGCAAGATCGCCATCGATAAATAGCGCCTGGAATTTGCAGGATGTGTCAGGAACCGGCCGGTCATCCCGGCCGGTTTTCCGCTTTCGGGTTGCCGCCGCCCGCCAGTTGCGCCAAGCATGCGCCATGGCAAATCGCGGCATCATTAGATCGGGCATGGGCGGCTGGAATTTCGAGCCCTGGCAAGGCGTCTTCTATCCGGACGACCTGCCGAAGAAACGCCAGCTCGAATATGCCAGCCGGGAGGTCACAACCATCGAGGTCAACGCCACCTATTACGGTTCCCAGAAGCCGGCGACGATCGCGAAATGGGGCGAGGAAGCGCCCGACGGCTTCGTCTTCGCCATCAAGGGCAACCGCTTCGTCACCAACAAGAAGGTGCTTGGCAGCGCGGCCGAGTCACTGACGAAATTCTTTTCCCAGCAATTGTCCGTCCTTGGCGACAAGCTCGGGCCGATCCTCTGGCAATTCGCGCCGACCAAGAAATTCGAGCCGGACGATTTCGAGGCTTTCCTGAAACTCCTGCCGGCCGAGGAAAACGGTGTCCGCTTCCGGCACGCGCTGGAAGTGCGCCACGAGAGTTTCGCCGTCCCGCAATTCGCCGAGCTTGCCGCCCAATACAACGCGGCCATCGTCTATGCGGACCATTTCACCTATCCGGCCATCGCCGACGTGACCGCCGATTTCGTCTATGCGCGCCTGCAGACCGGCGACGACGCCATCCCGACCGCCTATGCGCCGGACACCATGGATGCATGGGCCAGGCGGGCGCTGACCTGGGCCGAAGGCGGTGTGCCGGACGACCTGCCGCTCGCAGCGCCCGACCGCAAGCCGGAACAGACGCCGCGCGACGTCTTCGTCTATTTCATCCACGAAGGCAAAATCCGCGCCCCGCACGCGGCGATGGATTTCCTGAAACGCGTCGGCGAGGCCGGCTGATCCGTCGTCAGGACAGCATCGGCGCCAGCGCTGGCGCTATTCCCGATACGAGGTCTTCGGCGATGGCCAGTGGCCCGGCCGCCCTGCCCGCCTCGCCATGCAACCAGGCGGCGGCGCAGGCTGCTTCGAAACACGGCATATCCTGCGCCAGCAGGCCGGCAACCACGCCGGCCAGCACGTCGCCCGACCCGGCCGTCGCCAAGGCAGGTGTCGCGTTGGAATTGATCGCGGCCCGTCCGTCCGGCGCGGCGATCACCGTGTCCGGCCCCTTGTAGAGCACGATCGCATTCGCCCGGCTGGACGCCTGGAGCGCCTTGTCGAGTTTCGACAGTCTCCCGTCCTCGGCGAGATCGGGGAAAAGCCGTGCGAACTCGCCCTCATGCGGCGTCAGGACCAGGGCGGACGCCGCGCTTCCCTTCGCCGCGTCGAACAGGGCGGCATGATCGCTGGCAAAAGCGGTGATGCCATCCGCATCGAGCACCAGCCGCAGTCCGGTTGCGTGTCTTTCTTCCAGCAACGAAAGCGCGATCAGCCGCGCAGTCGACAGGTCGCCAAAGCCCGGGCCGAGGACACAAGCCCGGCAGCCCTTCAAGCCCCTCAGCCGGTCATAGGCATCGTCCGGCTGGCATGGGCGCAGCATGATCGAGGTCACCTGCGCCGCATGGATGTCCAGCGCATCCGGTTGCCCGAGGATCGTCACCGCGCCCGCCCCGGCCCGCTGCGCGGCCATTGCCGACAATCGCGCCGCGCCGGTCGCATGCCGCCCGCCGGAAAACACCGCCGCATGGCCACGCGCATATTTGTGCCAGCCCGTGTTCGCGCGAGGCAGCGCATCGGCCCAAAGCGCTGGGCCGTTCTCGAAAACGCTCGGCGGATCGTCGCCGAAGACTTCCGCGCGGACGCCGATATCCGCCACGACGGTCTCGCCGCACAGCGCCCGGCCCGGATAAAGCAGATGTCCGGGCTTCTTGCGAAAAAAGGTCACGGTCGCATCGGCTGCGACCGCACCTCCGAGATCGGCGCCGCTGTCGCCATTGACGCCGCTCGGCAGATCGACGGCGACAATGCGGCTTCCGGCGTCACGCGCCTTTGCGAGCGCAGTGCCGGCGTCGTCGGGCAGGCCCCGGGTCAGGCCCGAGCCGAACAAGGCGTCAATCACCACATCGTCAGGGGCGGGATGGAAAGCTTCCGGGCCCTCGGCGAGAACGGAGCAGCGCCCCGCCGCGATCGCCGCGTCGGTTCCCGGTTTCGGCGCGCCGAACGGATGGAGCGTGACCGCCATCCCCGCCTCGCGCAAAATTTGCGCCGCGACATAGCCGTCGCCGCCATTGTTGCCCGGGCCGCACAGCACCGATACCCGCGCCGCATCGCCAAACCGATCCAGCACGAGCCGCGCCACGGCGGCGCCTGCATTATCCATGAGCGCGATGCCCGAAGCATAGGCATTGCCGATCGTCCACTTGTCGGCGCGGGCCATTTGCTCACATGCCAACAATGCGTTGGGCCAATCCCCCCTTCGCCACGCTGTCGTCATCGATCCTTCCATAATGCCTATCATATAGGCATACTGCCTAAATAGTTGGCTGTTTTGGCCCGTAAATTGACCGCACCCACCGGAGGCTCGCCGGTGCCGTCCGCAGATTGTGCGGTGTTCGCGGAGATGTCTACGGCAAAACAGCGCACTTTAAATCTGGCACGCCATCTGCTTGTGTAGCGCCAGACTGTACCGTGGAGGCTTGCCTGTACATGAAAAAGATCGAAGCGATCATTAAACCGTTCAAACTCGACGAAGTGAAAGAAGCGTTGCAGGAGGTAGGACTCCAGGGCATCACCGTGACCGAGGCCAAGGGCTTCGGCCGGCAGAAGGGTCACACCGAGCTCTATCGCGGCGCTGAATATGTGGTGGATTTTCTGCCCAAGGTGAAAGTCGAGGTGGTGGTCGCCGACGATACGGTCGAAGCCGCCATGGAAGCCATCCGCAACGCCGCCCAGACCGGCCGCATCGGCGATGGCAAGATCTTCGTCTCGAATATCGAGGAAGTGATCCGCATCAGGACCGGCGAGACCGGCGCAGATGCGATTTAATCGTACGTTTTCGCGTGCGTCCGTTTCTCCCAGCAATTTGCAGATCAGAAAAAGGGAAGACAAATGAGTGCAAATGACATTCTGAAGAACATCAAGGACAACGAAGTCAAATTCGTCGACCTGCGCTTTACCGACCCGCGCGGTAAGATGCAGCACGTCACGATGGAGACCTCCGTTGTCGATGAGGACATGTTCGCTGACGGCGTGATGTTCGACGGTTCTTCGATCGCCGGCTGGAAAGCCATCAACGAGTCCGACATGGTCCTGATGCCTGACACCGAGACCGCCCATATGGACCCGTTCTACGCCCAGTCCACCATGGCGATCTTCTGCGACATCCTCGATCCGATGACGGGCGAAGGCTATAGCCGCGATCCGCGCATGACGGCGAAGAAGGCCGAGGCCTATGTGAAGTCCGGCGGCTTTGGCGACACGGCCTATTTCGGCCCGGAGCCGGAATTCTTCCTGTTCGACGACGTCAAGTTCTCGACCGACATGTACAAGACCGGCTTCGAGGTCGACTCCGTCGAACTGCCGAACAACTGTGACACGGAATACGAGACCGGCAACCTCGGTCACCGTCCGCGCGTCAAGGGCGGCTACTTCCCGGTCAACCCGATCGATTCGGCCCAGGACATCCGCTCCGAAATGCTCACCGTCCTCGGCGAGATGGGCGTGAAGATCGAAAAGCACCACCACGAAGTGGCGGCGGCTCAGCACGAATTGTCGATGCTGTTCAACACGCTCACCTTCAAGGCCGACGAAGTGCAGCTCTACAAATATGTCTGCCACAACGTCGCCCATGCCTACGGCAAGTCGGTCACCTTCATGCCGAAGCCGGTCTATGGCGACAACGGCACCGGCATGCACGTCCACCAGTCGATCTGGGGCGACGGCAAGCCGCTCATGGCCGGTGACGGCTATGCGGGCCTGTCCGAGACCTGCCTCTACTACATCGGCGGCATCATCAAGCACGCCAAGGCGCTGAATGCCTTCACCAACCCGTCGACGAACTCCTACAAGCGTCTCGTCCCGGGCTTCGAGGCACCGGTCCTGCTCGCCTATTCGGCGCGCAACCGTTCCGCGTCCTGCCGCATTCCGCACTCCGGCTCGCCGAAGGGCAAGCGCGTCGAAATCCGGTTCCCGGATCCGACCGCCAACCCGTATCTGGCCTTCGCCGCGATGCTGATGGCCGGCCTGGACGGCGTGAAGAACAAGATCCATCCGGGCGACCCGATGGACAAGGATCTCTACGACCTTCCGGCAGAAGAGCTGGCCGACATCCCGACCGTCTGCGGCTCGCTGCGTGAGGCGATCGCGGCTTGCCGCGCCGACAACGAGTTCCTCAAGGCCGGCGGCGTTTTCGACGACGACCAGATCGAGGCTTATCTCGAGCTCAAGGAAGAAGAAAACATCCGCTACGAGCACACGCCGAACCCGGTCGAATACGACATGTACTACTCCTGCTGATTGCAGGCCCCGGGGACGGGTTTACCGGCCGGCGGCGCGAAAGCGCCGCCGGTTTTCTTTTGCGCAAAGGCCCAGAGCCTGTCATGGTTGGATTGAACCATTCTGCCGGAGCAGGTTTGGCCCAAGATCAAGGGATTTGGCGAAGGCCGTATCAAGATACGGCCAAGCCGAAGCCCGCGGGGATTGGGCCTAACATGCCCGGCCCTTCGGGTTTTCGTCCGGCGGACGCCCGCAGCGTCGGCGCGCTTGCCCGTAGTACCACTACGGGCTGCGCACGTCTCCTCGCGGTTCGCCTCGCCGGTCGCGAAACAGAATTGCTTCAATCCAACCATGACAGGCTCTACGCCCTTTACAGCGGCAGGCCGGGAGTTATGCTGATCGGGTTCATCCTGAGGGGCCATGCCCCCGGAAAACCATTGGAGCGACGGCGACACGCCCGCGTCCAGAACCATTCCACCCGAAAGGCATATCATGACCGAAGCCCAGCACGGCAATAAGGTGCATATCCATTATACCGGCAAGCTGACGGACGGGACCGTTTTCGATTCTTCCGAAGGCCGCGAGCCGCTGGAGTTCGAACTCGGCGCCGGCCAGGTCATTCCCGGCCTCGACAAGGCGATGCGCGGCATGAATGTCGGCGATACCAAGACGGTCACCATCGCCTCCGAGGAAGCCTATGGTCCGCACCACCCAGAAGGGGTCCATGTCGTCGAACGCGCCACACTGCCGCCGCAGGTCGACGCCCAGCCCGGCGCGCGGCTGCAGGCGACCGCGCAGGACGGCAACGTGATCCAGCTGACGGTTGTCGCCGCCGACGACGAGACCGTGACGCTGGATGCCAACCATCCGCTCGCCGGCAAGGATCTCGTCTTCGACGTCGAGCTCGTCGCCGTCAGCTAGACCCCGACATTGCGGCGCAGGTTATCAGCCTGCGCCCCTTGCCCCGCCATCGCCGATTTGCCACACCTGCCGGTGTGCAAATCGGGAGACATCGGCATGGCAACCCTTTCCTTCTACGGCGCGGCGGGCACCGTCACAGGCTCCTGCTCCATGCTGCAGGTCGGCGACACGCGCTTTCTGGTCGATTGCGGCATGTTCCAGGGCAACAAGACGATCCGTGAGCTCAACGCCAAGGATTTCCCCTTCGACGCCGCCTCAGCCGACTTCCTGATCCTCACCCACGCCCATATCGACCATTCCGGCCTGCTGCCGAAACTCGTCAAGCATGGCTTCACCGGCCCGATCTATTGCACGCCGCCGACAGCCGACCTGCTCTCCTTCATGCTGCTGGATTCGGCCAAGATCCAGAAGTCGAACACCGAGCGCCAGAACCGCAAACGCGTCCGCAAGGGCGAGGATCCGGTCGAGCCGATCTACACGGAAGAACATGCCCGCAAGGTGCTCGACCTGCTACGCGGCTACGACTACGACCGCTGGTTCGAGCCGCATCCGGGCGTCAGCGTCCGCTACTGGAACGCCGGCCACATGCTGGGCTCCGCCTCGGCCGAACTGAAATTCGCCGACGACGAAAAGAGCAACACGATGCGACTGCTCTTTTCAGGCGATCTCGGGCCGGAGGAGAAGGCATTCCACCCGGAGCCGACGGCCGAGACCGGGTTCGACTATATCGTGTGCGAAAGCACCTATGGCGACCGCGACCGCGACGACTACACGCTGGTGAAGCGCCGCGAAATGCTGCGCAAGGAACTCGTCCGCGGCCTGTCCGCCGGCGGCAATGTCGTCATCCCCGCCTTCGCCGTCGAGCGTAGCCAGGAATTGCTGCACGATATCGGCGTCTTGCTGGCCGAAGGCGAATTGCCGCAAACGACGGTGTTTCTCGATTCCCCGCTCGCCAAGGCGGTGACTGAGGTCTTCATCAAATATGCGGGCAGCCTCGACGATGTGGAACTCGACGAGCGCCAGCTGTTCCGCGATCCGCGCTTCCGCCTCGTCCAGGATGTCGAGGAAAGCAAGGGGATCAACCTCATCACCGGCGGCGCCATCATCATCTCGGCGAGCGGTATGGCCGATGCCGGCCGGATCCAGCACCACATCAAGAACAATATCTGGCGCTCCAACGCCACAATCCTGTTCGTCGGCTACCAGGCGCCCGGCACGCTCGGCTACTACATCACCAGCGGCGAACCGATGGTGCGCATCCATGGCAAGGAATATCTGGTGAAGGCGGAAATCCGTCAGCTCGGCAATTATTCCGCCCATGCCGACCAGGGCGAACTGCTTGACTGGGTCATGGAGCGCACGCCGGTCGCCGGCCGGCTTTTCCTCAATCACGGCGACGACGATGCGCGCGAGGAATTGGCCCGGCTGCTGGCCGATCGCGGCCTCGATCCGGAAAAGATCGTGCTGCCGCAGATGGACGAGAGCTTCGAACTCATCGCCGACGATGCGCGCTCCAAGGGCCGCCTTCCCCAGCGCGTGCCGCAGACGGAGCTTCTGTCCGACTGGAACAATGATTACGCCGCATTCATCGCGGCCCTGACGCTGCGCCTGACGGATGCGAAGGACGACGACCAGCGCCGCCGCATCATCGCGCAGCTCAGGAAGGCGCTCTGATCAGTCCTCGCCGGCCAGGCTCAGCGCCGCGCCGTCGCGCACCGGCACATCGGCGAAGGAGTACGGGTCGACGCCCTCGAGGCAGCCGAGATTGAATCCATATGTGTCGGGCGCGCTGCGTGGCCGGTGGAACGTGTAGATCCCGCAGACCGAGCAGAAATAGTGCTTCGCGATCTTCAGGTTCCATTGATAGAGCGTCAGGACGTCCTCGCCCTTCACCAGGGTGAACCGGTCCTCCGGCACGCCGGCCATCAGCGCGCCCTTGCGGCGGCAGAGCGAACAGTTACAGCGGCGCAGATTCTCGAAACCGTCATCCCCGGTATCGACAGTGAATGCGACCGCGCCGCAGTGGCAGCTTCCGTTCAGGATCGGCACGGCTTATTCCTCCTTGTCCGCGTCGGCCTCGTCGAGGCCGAGCAGGTTCCAGCTCTGCACCATATGCGGCGGCAATGGCGCGGTGACGTTGATAACGCCGCCGTCGGGATGCGGGATGACGATCCGGCGCGCATGGAGATGCAGCTTCTTCTGGATGCCGCCGGGAAACTCCCAGTTCGGATCCTCCTCGAAATATTTCGGATCGCCGAGGATCGGGCAGCCGATGGACGCCGCGTGAACGCGCAACTGGTGGGTGCGGCCCGTATGCGGCTCCATCACCAGCCAGGAGACCCGCCCGGCCGATTCCACCAGCCGGTATTCGGAAATGGCGTGGTCCGCGCCCGGCTCGCCATGCTTGCCGATTCGCACCTTGTCGCCGTCAGGGGTCGGCTCCTTCACGAGCCAGTTCGAAATCCGCCCTTCCCGCTTCTTCGGCGTCCCCTTCACCAGCGCCCAGTAGGTCTTCTGCGTATCGCGTTCGCGGAAGGAGGCTGTCAGCTTCTGCGCCGCGCCACGGGTCTTCGCGACAACGAGAATGCCTGAGGTGTCACGGTCGATGCGATGCACCAGCCGGGGTTTCTCACCCTTCTGGTTGCGAAACGCCTCCAGCATGCCGTCGATATGGCGCACCACGCCCGACCCGCCCTGCACGGCCAGCCCTGCCGGCTTGTTCAGCACCATGACCTTCTTGTCTTCGAACAGGATCATGGCGCGCAGCGCGTCCTCGTCGGACCGGTTGCGCATCGTTTTAGCGGTCAGCGGTCCTTTCGGTGCGCCGCCATCGGCCGCCATCGGCGGGATGCGGACCGTCTGGCCGCCTTCCAGCCGCGTATCCGCCTTCACCCGCCCGCCATCGACGCGCACCTGGCCGGTGCGCAGCAATTTCTGCAACGCCCCGAAGGCAAGCCCCGGATAATGGACCTTGAACCAGCGGTCGAGGCGCATCCCCGCCTCGTCGCTGTCTACCTGTTTCTGTTCGACACTCGCCATTTTGTTTGCTTCTCCGGCTCAGGCCAGGGATCGGACGAGATAGAGCCCGGCGAACAGCGCCAGGATCGAGATCACCACGCTGGCCAGAAGATAGGCCATGGCCGCCCCCTGGTCTCCGCGTTCCCACATCGAAGCGAAATCGAGCGAAAAGGCCGAGAATGTCGTAAAGCCGCCGAGAAATCCCGTCGCCAGGAAGCTGCGCACTTCGGCGCTGGTGCCCGACATGCGCGCCAGCGTCGCGATCAGCACGCCCATCAGGAACGAGCCGAGAATGTTCACCGTGACCGTCCCCCAAGGAAAATTCGGGCCGAGGACCCGCAATGCGGCAAGATTGGTCAGGTAGCGGGCGGACGCGCCGAGGCCGCCTCCGAGGGCAACGAGCAGGACATGAGACATGGAATCGTCCTACTCCATGCCCTGCCTTCGCGAAAGCCCCGAATGACGTGCTCAGATTTTCCCGGCGACAGCGGGAGCCTGGGCCACAAATCCATCGACGAATGCGTCGAGCGCGTCCCAGTCGGTGAATTCATGGTCGCGGCTGGTGTCCGTCGGTCCGCCTTCCTTCTCGGCGATGCGCTTGAGCATCCAGCGCCGGAAGAAATCGTACTCGGTATATTTCAGCGCACCGGCCGCATTATGGATGGCAACAGGCCACCAGCTGGTTTCCTTGCTGAATTTCTCGACATAGTCCGCAACCTCGGCGACCTCGCTCTTGTCCGCGGAGGCCGCGGCCAGCGAAACGGAAATGAATGCGCCCGGCCGCGCCATCAGCGTTTCGACATTGGACTTGGCGAAGTGCCGCAGCGGCGCCGGAAAGGTGCCGATATGCACCGGCGCGAGCAGGATGGAGGCGTCGAAGGAATCGGCAGCCGGCGCCACCTTCACATCCGTTGCGTCGATCAGTGTGATATCGTGTCCGCTTCCGGACAGCCGCTCGGCGACATGCGTCGCGATCTTGCGGGTCTGGCCTTCGACCGTGGCGTAAACGAGCAGAATGCGCATTCGATCCTCCTTTTGCGGCACATTGCCACCGCTCTATCGCCGCGTCCTTGATGGCGGTCAACCGCCATCCTTCTGGCGTTCGCGACGAAGCTTGTCCCAATAATCCAACCGTTTGCGCAATTCGCGTTCGAATCCGCGCTCGACCGGTTCATAGTAGCGTTTCCGCCCCATCTCATCCGGGAAATAATTTTGACCGGAAAACGCGTCCGGCTCGTCATGGTCGTAGCGGTATCCCGCGCCGTAGCCTTCCTGCGACATCAGCTTGGTCGGCGCGTTGAGGATTTCCTTCGGCGGAAGCAGCGAGCCGTTTTCCTTGGCCGACCGCATCGCCGCCTTGAACGCTGTATAGGCGGCGTTGGATTTCGGCGCAGTGGCCATGTAGATGCAGGCCTGCGCGATCGCCAGTTCGCCCTCCGGGGAGCCGAGATAGTCATAGGCGTCCTTGGCCGCCAGCGCGATGACAAGAGCCTGCGGGTCCGCAAGCCCGATATCCTCGCTGGCCATGCGCACGATCCGCCGGCCGAGATAGAGCGGGTCCTCTCCGGCATCGAACATCCGCGCGAGATAATAGAGCGCCGCGTCCGGATCGGAGCCACGCACCGCCTTGTGTAGAGCCGATATCAGATTGTAGTGCCCGTCCTGGCTCTTGTCGTACACCGGCGCGCGCCGTTGCACGATGCGGCGCAGCCCGTCTTCGTCCAGCGTTTCGCCGGGCTTGGTCGAGCGGAATACCTCTTCGGCGAGCGTCAGCACCGCCCGCCCGTCGCCATCGGCCATGACCGCGAGCAGGCCGCGCGCATCGTCTTCCAGCGGAAGCGCCCTGCCCGTTTCAGCCTCGGCGCGTTGTAGAAGCAGCTCCAGATGCTCCGACTCAAGCCGTTTCATGGTCAGGACCCGCGCCCGCGATAGAAGCGCCGCGTTCAGCTCGAAGGACGGGTTTTCCGTCGTCGCACCGACGAGCAGGATGGTGCCGTCCTCGACGACCGGCAGGAAACTGTCCTGCTGGGCGCGGTTGAAGCGATGGATCTCGTCGACGAAGAGCAGCGTCTGTCCGCCGTTCTGCAATCTGAGGCGTGCGGCTTCGAACACCTTCTTCAGATCGGCGACGCCACTGAAAATCGCCGAGATCTGCTCGAAGTGCAGGCCCGTCGCGCCCGCCAGAAGCCGGGCGATCGTAGTCTTGCCTGTTCCGGGCGGCCCCCAGAAAATGATATTGCCGAGGCTGCCCGAGGCGATCATGCGCGTCAGCGCGCCGTCCGGCCCTGTCAAGTGCTCCTGGCCGACGACATCCTCCAGCCGCGCCGGCCGTAACCGATCGGCCAGAGGTCGCAGCTTCTGCGCCGTTTCTTTCGGCGCGGGTTCGCCAAAAAGATCAGCCATCGACGCTCCTATCCACGGAAGAACTGCCGGATGAGCCGCCCGTTGCGGTTGATCTCGAAGCTCCAGGTCCGGCCGCCCTGCTCGATGGTGTCGGTCACATCCGCCACCGTCCGGATATCCACGCCGTTGATTTTCACGAGAATGTCGCCGCGCCGGAAACCGATGCGCATCGCTGTCGAACCGCGGGCGATATCGGTGAGAATCACGCCGCCATCGCCGCGATAGCGGACATTCATCCGGTTCAGCAGCCGAGGCGAGATATTGGCGACATTCGCGCCGTTGAGCGGGTTCTCGCCGGAAATACGCGTCTCGTTGGCCGGCACGGATTCCGGCGCACGTTCGAGCTTGATGTCGAGCGCGATCCTCCTGCCGCGCGACAGGATCGCTAGCGTCACGGTCTTGCCGGGGCCCGCGGTTTCAAGCCGGTAGTTCAGCGCATCGGGATGTTCGATCGTATGACCATCGATACTGATGATGACATCGCCCGGATTGAGACCGGCTCTTGCGGCAGGGCTGCCCCTTCGCACCTCGGTGACGATCGCGCCGGCCGGCCGCCGCATCCCGAGGCTTTCGGCGATCGCCGGCGTCACAGGATCGAAGCGCGCCCCGAGATATGGACGCTCGAAGGCGTCCGCCCCGCCCTGTGCCTGGCTGATCACGGCGCGCACCATGTTGGAGGGAATCGCGAAGCCGATCCCGTTCGACCCGCCCGAGCGCGAATAGATCGCCGAGTTGATGCCGATGAGCCGGCCGGACATGCCGATCAGCGCGCCGCCGGAATTGCCGGGATTGATCGCGGCATCGGTCTGGATGAAGAAGCCGAAATCGGAGACGCCGAGCTTGGTGCGCGCCAGTGCCGAGACGATGCCGGACGTCACAGTCTGTCCGACGCCGAACGGGTTGCCGATGGCGAGCACAAGATCACCGACCTCGACCCTGTCCGAATCGGCGATTTCCAGAAAGGGAAGCGCGCGCTTGGCGTCGATCCGCAGCACGGCGACATCGGAGCGCTCATCCCGCAGCACAACCTCGCTCTCGAACTCCTCGCCATCGGCCAGCGCCACCTTGATCTCGTCGGCGTCGCCGATGACGTGATTGTTGGTGACGATCAGTCCCGATGGGTCGACGATCACGCCGGAGCCGAGCGACTGTTCCATGCGCGGGCGCGTCGGTGCGTTCGGATTGCCCTGACCGAAGAAGAAGTCGAAGAAGGGATCGCCCTGGAACGGCGAAGACCGCTGTTGGACCATCCGGGCGGCATAGACATTGACGACGGCGGGCGCGGTCTGTCTGACCAGAGGCGCAAAGGAAAGCTGGATCTCGTTCCTGCTGAACGGAAGCCGGCGGGAATCGTCGGTCGCGCCCGGCTGCCGGTTGCCTTGAGGCGGCTGTTCTGGACGTCCGCCGTCCCTACCGCCGAACAGGTCTTCCAGTATGTCGCCGACCTTGTCTTCGAAGTTCTGCGCTTGGACCTGAGCAAGCGCCCCGCCAAGGACCAGACCGACCAACAGGACGAATTGCGCTACCCGCTTTGACGACATGAAACAGCTCCGTGACCCCGAGATTCGCGCCACCATACCGAAAAAACGGGGCCTTAAAAGGCCGATGTCAGAGGGCCGCCCCACGAAAACAATCCTCAGTAACTCGCATTCTCCGGCCGGTCGCTCACCTATGCGATTCAACCGGGTCAGCTATGCAAACTCTCAAGTGTACTACTGGCTACAACCACATCGCGAAACTTGTCGGCTGTATGTCAATATGATTGCATCGGGGTTGCCCGTTTCACACGGCGCAAGTGTCAATGCCGCATTCAATATTCATTGAGGATACACATGACGCGAAATTCCCCGACTTCTGAAACAAACGTAGCAATGCCCGAACTCACGGATCTGGACTCCGCTCCGCTCGGCCCGCCCTCGCCGCCGTCTCCGCCCGTTCCGACATCGGACCGGCGCCTGAAGCGCGACATCAATGCGCTGACGGTTCTCGCCGATGGTACGAAACTGTACTCGTTCCGGTATCTGTGGTCAGAGACCGTCTATGTCGGCGTGATGGCGCAGGACCTGTTGGCCGAGCCGGAACGCGCCGATGCCGTATTGAAGCAGGCTAACGGATATTTTGCCGTGGACTACCACCGCCTGGGGCTGCAGATGGCCACGATCGAAGACTGGAACACGCTCGGGTTCGAGGCGGTCACCGCTCCGGTAGCATCGCTGGACGCTACTGGTTCTCGCGCCGCTTAACCCGCTCTCAAGTTGTCGGCGAGAGATTGCCGCAAGCAAATTTGCGAAGCGCAGCCAACGAAAAAAAGGGGCCTAAAAAGGCCCCTTTTCAGGTCGTCCGTACGGACCTGACTTAAGCTGCTTCTTCGGCAGCTTGCTCCTCGGCTTCGACGCGCGCACGGTCGGCGGCGCCTTTGGCGTCGACATCGCGGTCGACGAATTCGATAACAGCCATCGGGGCGCTGTCACCGTGGCGGAAGCCCGCCTTCATGATGCGAAGATAGCCGCCATTGCGGTCGGCGTAACGCGTCGCGATCGTGTCGAACAGCTTGCGCACCTGGGCCTCGTCGCGAATGGCGGCGATTGCCTGACGGCGCGCATGCAGGTCGCCGCGCTTGCCAAGCGTGACAAGCTTCTCGACGATCGGACGAATTTCTTTTGCTTTGGGCAGCGTCGTCACAATCTGCTCATGCTCGATCAGCGAGGCTGCCATGTTGGCAAACATCGCCTTGCGGTGGCTGGCAGTGCGGTTCAGCTTGCGGCCCGAATTTCCATGGCGCATGAGCCTTCTCCTTGAAAGTTGGCCGGATCACTCCGGCGATCAGTAGTGGTCCTCGTAACGCTTTGCGAGGTCCTCGATATTCTCCGGCGGCCAGGCCGGGACTTCCATACCCAGATGGAGGCCCATGGACGCCAGAACTTCCTTGATCTCGTTGAGCGACTTGCGGCCGAAATTCGGCGTGCGCAGCATTTCGCCCTCGGTCTTCTGGATCAGGTCGCCGATATAGACGATGTTGTCGTTCTTAAGGCAGTTCGCCGAACGGACAGACAGTTCCAGCTCGTCGACCTTCTTGAGAAGCGCCGGGTTGAAGGCCAGTTCCTGGACCTGCTCTTCCTGGACTTCCTTCTGCGGCTCTTCGAAATTCACGAACACGCCGAGCTGGTCCTGCAGGATGCGTGCGGCAAACGCCACGGCATCCTCGCCGGTCACGGCGCCGTTGGTCTCGATCGTCATCGACAGCTTGTCGTAGTCGAGCACCTGGCCTTCGCGGGTGTTTTCAACCTTGTAGGAGACCTTGCGCACCGGCGAATAGAGGCTGTCGACCGGGATCAGGCCGATCGGCGCGTCTTCGGCGCGGTTGCGGTCGGCCGGCACATAGCCCTTGCCGTTGTCTACGGTGAATTCCATGCGGATTTCGGCGCCCTCGTCGAGCGTGCAGATGACGTGATCCGGGTTCAGAATCTCGACATCGCCAACCGTCTGGATGTCGCCGGCGGTGACGACGCCCGGGCCCTGCTTGCGCACGACCATGCGCTTCGGTCCGTCGCCTTCCATGCGGATGGCGATTTCCTTGATGTTCAGGACGATGTCCGTCACGTCCTCACGCACACCGGCGATCGAGGAGAATTCATGCAGAACGCCGTCGATCTGCACCGCGGTCACGGCCGCGCCGCGCAGCGACGACAGAAGCACGCGGCGAAGCGCGTTGCCGAGCGTGAGACCGAAGCCGCGCTCGAGCGGTTCGGCGACGAGGGTCACCTTGTTGGTGCCTCCGCTCTTGAACTCGACCTTCTTCGGTTTGATCAGTTCTTGCCAGTTCTTGTGTATCACGGCTTTCCCTCAGCTTCCTTGCCACCATCCATTCGTGGCAACAGATCTGAAAAACGGGCCTCGCAGGATCGGCGACGCCCTGAAATCTCGGTTAGACGCGGCGCTTCTTGCGCGGGCGGCAACCATTGTGCGGGATCGGCGTCACGTCGCGGATCGAGGTGATCGTGAAGCCCGCCGCCTGCAATGCGCGCAGCGCCGACTCACGGCCCGAACCCGGTCCGCACACTTCGACTTCCAACGACCGCATGCCGTGTTCCTGGGCCTTCTTCGCGCAATCCTCGGCAGCGACCTGGGCCGCGAACGGAGTCGATTTGCGCGAGCCCTTGAAGCCCTGCATGCCAGCCGACGACCAGGCAATCGTGTTGCCCTGCGCGTCGGTGATGGTGATCATCGTGTTGTTGAACGTCGAATTGACGTGGGCGACGCCCGAAGAGATATTCTTGCGCTCGCGGCGGCGAACGCGTCCGGCTTCCTTAGCCATGGTAGTCCTTTCGATCTTAGCACCGCCGTAGTTCCAGCGGCTACACCCGGAACGAATGAAAGCCGCTTACGCGAAGCGGCCTTTCTCGTTCGATTACTTCTTCTTGCCGGCGATCGCCTTTGCCGGACCCTTGCGGGTACGGGCATTGGTGTGCGTGCGCTGACCGCGCACCGGCAGGTTGCGGCGATGACGCAGGCCGCGGTAGCAGCCGAGGTCCATCAGGCGCTTGATGTTCATCGAGACTTCGCGGCGCAGATCGCCTTCGACCTGGTAGTCGCGGTCGATCGTTTCGCGAATGCTCATCACTTCGGCGTCGGTGAGTTCATGCACCCGGCGCTCGAGCGGGATGTTGTTCTTCTCGACGATTTCCTGGGCGAATTTCGCACCAATGCCGTGGATGTACTGAAGCGCGATCACAACGCGCTTGCCAGTCGGTATGTTAACACCGGCTATACGTGCCATTTTGTTCTCCATGTAAGCCGGTCGAACCGGCGTTTTCTTGTTTCCCCGCGTCCGGTGGAGGCCGGCCCTTGCGGGTTTCCCGTCCGAGCGGCATCGCGCCAAGGAGGCACGTCTGTCCTATCTTTCAGGGAAGATGCGCCGCTATAATGCCCGCCTGAAACCCTGTCAACCGGGCCGGCGGGCATTTCTTCAAAATAGTAATGCGTCAGCCGGTCGCGGAAATATCAGATCTCGGCGAGGATTTTTTCGATCTGGGAAGTCACGCCCTCGATCGTATCCATGCCGTCGACGTTCTTCAGCATGCCCTTGGCGTAATAGTAGCCGGTGAGCGGCGCCGTTTTCTTGTAATATTCGCGAAGCCGCTCGTCGAACACTTCCGGCGTATCGTCCTTGCGGACCGGCTGGCCGGCGGCTTTCGCCTCTTCCGCCCGCTTGACGATTCGGCCGACCAGCGCCTTGTCGTCAACGAGGAGTTCGATCACCGCGTCGAGGCCGATTCCCTTCCCGGCCAGCATCTCGGCGACCGCGTCAGCCTGCGGCAGGGTCCGCGGATAGCCGTCTAGGATGAAACCGTTGGCGCAATCCGGCGCGTCGATTCGCTCGGAAACGATGGCGTTGACGATCGCGTCGGACACCAGTTCTCCGGCGTCCATCACCGCCTTCGCCTTCAGGCCGATTTCAGTCTCGGCCTTGACGGCGGCGCGGAGCATGTCGCCCGTGGACAATTGCGGAATCGAGTATTTCTCGACCAGCCGCTGCGCCTGCGTTCCCTTGCCGGCGCCCGGCGGTCCCAGAAGTATAAGTCTCATCGTCCGCGTTTCCCCCCGCGCAGTTTGGATTTCTTGATCAGTCCTTCATACTGATGGGCGATCAGGTGACCCTGGATCTGCGCGACAGTATCAAGCGTCACGCTCACGACGATGAGCAGCGACGTTCCGCCGAGATAGAACGGCACACCCGTCGACGCTATTAGAAATTCGGGTAACAGGCAGACCAGCACCAGGTAGATGGAGCCGACCACCGTGATGCGCGTCAGCACGTAGTCGATATATTCGGCCGTGCGCTGTCCCGGGCGGATACCCGGAATGAAGCCCGACTGCTTCTTCAGATTGTCGGCCGTGTCCGCCGGATTGAACACGAGCGCCGTGTAGAAGAAGGCGAAGAAGACGATCATCGACGCGTAGAACAGCATATAGAGCGGCTGTCCGTGACCGAGCGCGGCGAGAATCGCCGACGCCCAGTTCGGCAGCGTCGTCGTGTCGGAGAAGCCGGCAAGCGTTGCGGGCAGCAGCAGCAGCGACGACGCGAAGATCGGCGGAATGACGCCGGCCGTGTTCAGCTTCAGCGGCAGATGCGACGTGTCGCCCTGGAACATCCGGTTGCCGACCTGTCGCTTGGGATACTGGATCAACAGTCTGCGCTGCGCGCGCTCCATGAACACGATGGCGGCGATGACGACAATGGCGACGACGATGATCGCAAGGATCACGCCGGTCGCAAGCGCGCCGGTGCGGCCGAGTTCGAGAGTGCCCGCTATCGCGGTCGGAAGACCCGCCACGATGCCCGAGAAGATGATTAGCGAAATGCCGTTGCCGATGCCGCGCGCGGTGATCTGCTCGCCGAGCCACATCAGGAACATGGTGCCGCCGACCAGCGTGATCACGGTCGAAATGCGGAAGAACCAGCCCGGATCGGCGACGATGCCGCTACCGCTCTCCAGCCCGACAGCGATGCCGTAGGCCTGCAGCGTGGCAAGCAGAACGGTGCCGTAGCGTGTGTACTGGTTGATGACCTTGCGGCCCTGTTCGCCTTCCTTCTTCAGCTGTTCCAGCGTCGGGATGACCGACGTCATCAGCTGGATGGCGATCGAGGCCGAGATATAGGGCATGATGCCGAGCGCAAAAATCGCCATGCGCTGCACGGCGCCGCCGGAGAACATGTTGAACATGCCCAGGATACCGCGCGACTGGCTGTCGAAGGCCTGTCCAAAGGCTTCCATGTTCAGACCGGGAAGCGGGATATAGGTGCCCAAGCGGTAGACGAGAAGCGCGCCGAGCGTGAACCAGATTCGTTTCTTGAGTTCTTCGGCCTTGGCGAAAGCGCCGAAATTCAGGTTTGCTGCAAGCTGTTCTGCTGCCGATGCCATTGAGGATTTCTCCGGTTCGCCGAGGCCGTCAGGGTGCCGGGATACGGCCGGCCGGGCCAACGCATGTTAGTGCGGAGATAAGCGTCATGCGGATGAGACGCAAGTAAAGAAACACGTGAAGAAAAGGCGGCGAAACGAGCCGCCGCCTTTCCCGAATTATTCCGCTGCGGCCTTCGCGGCCAGCACGGTGACCGAGCCACCAGCCTTTTCGACCTTGTCGACGGCCGACTTGGACGCACCGGCAACCTCGAAGGTTACCTTGGCCTTCAGTTCACCGTCGGCCAGCACGCGAACGCCGTCCTTGACGCGGCGGATCACGCCGGCTTCCGCCAGCGCCGCTGCATCGACGGTCTTCTTCGCGTCGAGCTTGCCGGCATCGATCGCGGCTTGGACGCGGCCGAGCGAAACGATGTTGAAGTCCTTGGCGAAGATGTTCGAGAAGCCGCGCTTCGGCAGACGACGATAGATCGGCATCTGGCCGCCCTCGTAGCCCTTGATCGCCACGCCCGAACGGGACTTCTGTCCCTTGACGCCGCGTCCGCCGGTCTTGCCCTTGCCGGAGCCAATGCCGCGGCCGACGCGCTTGCGGGACGGGCGAGCGCCCTCGTTGTCACGCAGATCGTTCAGATTCATAATCTTTCTCCCGCTCTCAGGCCTCGTCCACAACGCGGACGAGGTGCTGGACCTTGCGGATCATACCGCGCACAGCCGGCGTGTCTTCCAGCGTGCGGGTACGGTGCATTTTGTTCAGGCCGAGACCGATCAGGGTCTTTTCCTGGTCGGCCGGCCGGCGGATCGGGCTGCCGATCTGTTCGACAGTGATCGTAGCCTTCTTCTTGTCAGCCATCAGTCAGTTTCCTTCCAATGGCCCCTGCCCTTTCTCTTCGGGCGAGGAGCACGATCACCTATTCTTCGGCGCCGATCAGGTCGCGACGGCGAGCCTGCAGCGTGGAATACTTGATCCCGCGCTGTGCGGCGATGTCCTTCGGATGCATCTGGCTCTTCAGGGCATCGAAGGTGGCGCGCACCATGTTGTACGGGTTCGACGTGCCGAGCGACTTGGCGACGACGTCCTGGACGCCCAGCGTCTCGAAGACGGCGCGCATCGGGCCGCCCGCGATGATACCGGTACCAGGAGCAGCCGCACGCAGCAGCACCTTGCCGGCGCCGTGACGGCCTTCGACGTCATGATGCAGGGTGCGGCCCGAACGCAGCGGCACGAAGATCATGTCGCGCTTGGCGCTCTCGGTCGCCTTGCGGATGGCTTCCGGCACTTCGCGCGCCTTGCCATGACCGAAGCCGACGCGACCCTTCTGGTCGCCGACNACGACGAGAGCGGCNAANCCGAAACGNCGGCCGCCCTTCACCACNTTGGCCACGCGGTTGATGTGAACGAGCTTGTCTACAAACTCGCTNTCAACCTCTTCGCGTGGCCCCCGGTCGCGTCCGCGACCTCCACGNTCTTGCTGTGCCATATCCTGNTTCCTTTTTCTTTTCCGGTAGCACGGGGGTTGAAGATTAGAAGCTCAGGCCGCCTTCGCGCGCCGCATCGGCGAGCGCCTTGACCCGGCCGTGATAGATATACGCGCCGCGATCGAAGACGACATCCTTGACGCCGGCCTTGACCGCGCGTTCGGCGATCAGCTTGCCGACGGCTGCGGCTGCAGCGGTATCGGCGCCGGTCTTCAGGGAGCCCTTCAGGTCGCCTTCCAGCGTCGAGGCCGCAGCCAGCGTGCGGCCGGCGGCATCGTCGATAACCTGCGCATAGATATTCTTCGACGAACGGTGCACCGAAAGGCGCGGACGTCCGTTTGCCACCTTCTTGAGCTGGCGGCGAACGCGCTGCGCGCGGCGCGTGGTCGATTCTTTGGTCTTTGCCATGGCCGCTATCCTTACTTCTTCTTGCCTTCTTTGCGGATGATCGTCTCTTCCGCATATTTCACGCCCTTGCCCTTGTAGGGCTCCGGCGGACGGAATTCACGGATCTCCGCGGCCACCTGGCCGAGCTGCTGCTTGTCGATGCCGTTCAGAACGATTTCCGTCGGCTTCGGGCATGCGGCGCTGACGCCTTCCGGCACGCTGTAGACGACCTCGTGGCTGTAGCCGAGCGAGAGCTGGATGTTCTTGCCCTGCATCGCCGCACGATAGCCGACGCCGTTGATTTCGAGCTTGCGCTCGAAGCCGTTCTTCACGCCTTCCATGATGTTGGAGATCATGGTGCGCGACATGCCCCACTTGGAGCGCGCATCCTTGGACTGGTTGCGCGGCTGCACGTTGACGGCGCCATCTTCCATGGCGACGAGCACTTCGTCATTGACGACGTATTTCAGTTCGCCCTTCGGGCCTTTCGCGGTCACGATCTGACCGTCGACGGTGGCCGTGACACCGTCCGGGATGGATACCGGCTTCTTACCAATACGCGACATTGTTCAACCTGTCCGTTTACTGGGTTCCTGGCTGCCCTGCGCGTCAGAAGACGCGGCAGAGCAACTCCCCGCCAACATTCTTTTCGCGTGCTTCATGATCCGCCATCACGCCCTGCGGCGTTGACAGGATCGAGATGCCGAGGCCATTGGCCACGTGCGGGATCGACTTCACGCCGACATAGACCCGGCGGCCCGGCTTCGAAACGCGTTCGATCGCGCGGATGACGGAAGCACCGTCGAAATATTTCAACTCGATCTCGTATTCCGCCTTGCCGGTGGAATATTCGACCTGAGAGTAGTCGCGAATGTAACCTTCGCTCTTCAGGACTTCGAGCACATTGCCGCGCAGCTTCGAAGCCGGCGTGGAAATGCGGTCCTTGGAACGATGCACCCCGTTACGGATGCGGGTCAGCATATCGCCAAGAGGATCTGACATGGACATCTTTAATTCCCCTTACCAGCTGGACTTCACGACGCCGGGAATCCGGCCGAGCGAGCCGAGTTCGCGAAGCGCGATACGCGACATCTTGAGCTTGCGGTAGTAGGCGCGCGGACGGCCCGATACCTCACAGCGGTTGCGCACGCGTACCTTGGCGGAGTTGCGCGGCAGTTCCGCGAGCTTCATGGTCGCCCGGAAGCGCTCTTCGATCGGCTTCGAACGATCCATGACGATCGCCTTCAGCTCGGCGCGCTTGCCGGCATACTGCTTCGCCAGTTTGCGGCGACGGTTGTTCTTTTCGACTGCGCTGACTTTAGCCATGCGTAATGTTCCTTTTTACGCTTGCCGTTACTGGCGGAAAGGGAAGTTGAAAGCCTTGAGCAGAGCCCGGGCTTCGTCGTCCGATTTCGCCGTCGTACAAACGATGATGTCCATTCCCCAGATCTGGTCGACCTTGTCGTAATTGATCTCGGGGAACACGATGTGCTCCTTCAGGCCCATGGCGAAGTTGCCACGGCCGTCGAAGCTTTTCGGGTTCAGCCCGCGGAAGTCGCGAACGCGCGGCAGCGCGATGTTGACCAGGCGATCCATGAACTCGAACATGCGCGCACCGCGCAGGGTCACTTTCGTGCCGATCGGCATGCCTTCACGCACCTTGAAGCCGGCAATGGAATTGCGGGCGCGCGTGATGACGGCCTTCTGGCCGGTGATCAGCGAGAGGTCCTCGGCGGCCGAGGTCGGCTTCTTGGAATCAGCCGTGGCTTCGCCGACGCCCATGTTGACGACGATCTTCGTCACACGGGGGATTTCCATCTCGTTCGAGTAGCCGAACTGCTCGAGCAGTGCCTTGCGAATGGTCTCGTTGTACTGCTTCTTGAGCCGCGGCTCATACTGTGCGTCAGCCATCGATCACTTCTCCGGAACGTTTGGAGAAACGCACCTTGCGGTCGCCCTCCATGCGGAAGCCGACGCGGGTCGGCTTGGAGTCTTTCGGGTCCAAAAGGGCCAGGTTCGACAGGTCGATCGGCGCCTCTTTGGAAATGATGCCGCCTTCGGCGTTCGGCGTCTGGCGCTGGTGGCGCTTGACGACGTTGACACCGGAAACGACGGCGCGATTGTCCTTCGGCAGAACCTGCAGGACCGAGCCCTTGCGGCCCTTGTCCTTGCCGGTGAGCACGACGACTTCGTCGCCTTTGCGGATCTTCTGCATCGTGTCTCTCCTTACAGAACTTCCGGCGCCAGCGAGATGATCTTCATGTGTGCCTTGGCGCGAAGCTCGCGCGGCACAGGCCCGAAGATACGGGTGCCGACCGGTTCTTTTTTGTTGTCGACGATCACCGCTGCGTTCTTGTCGAAGCGGATGACGCTGCCGTCGGGACGGCGAATGTCGCTCGCGGTGCGGACGACGACGGCTTTCATGACGTCGCCCTTCTTGACGCGGCCGCGCGGAATGGCTTCCTTCACGGACACGACAATGATGTCGCCCACGGAAGCATATTTGCGCTTCGAACCGCCCAGCACCTTGATGCACTGAACACGACGGGCGCCGGAATTATCGGCGACATCGAGGTTTGTTTGCATCTGAATCATGACTGGCTGCCTTTGTTATGTGTCCAGCTGGCTTCGCTTGAAGCCGCATGCAATTACGGATTGGGTTAGGCTGCAGGCTGGTCGGTGACGACCACCCAGCATTTGTCCTTCGAAATCGGCGCACTTTCCTGGATCAGGACGGTGTCGCCAACCTTGAACTGGTTGTTCTCGTCATGCGCCTTGTACTTCTTGGAGCGGCGCACGGTCTTCTTGAACAGCGGATGGGCGAAGCGGCGCTCGACCTTGACCACGACGGTCTTGTCGTTCTTGTCGCTTACAACAGTGCCCTGCAGAACGCGTTTTGGCATCGTTACTTTCCTTTGGCCGCGTTTTCGGCGGCAATCGTCTTGATACGGGCAATGTCGCGGCGCACTTCACGCACACGCGAGGTTTTCTCCAGCTGACCCGTCGCCTTCTGGAAGCGCAGGTTGAACTGTTCCTTCTTGAGCTTTTCCAGCTCGTCGGCGAGCTGGTCGGCACTCATTGCTTTCACGTCGGAGGCTTTCATGACCTTCTCTCCTACTCGGCGATGCGCTGGATGAAGCGCGTCTTGACCGAGAGCTTGGCGGCGCCGAGACGCAGCGCCTCGCGGGCGATGTCCTCGGGGACGCCGTCGATTTCAAACATCACGCGACCGGGCTTCACCTTGGCCGCCCAGTAGTCGACAGAGCCCTTGCCCTTACCCATACGCACTTCGGTCGGCTTGGAGGTGACCGGCACGTCCGGGAAGACGCGGATCCACACGCGGCCGGCGCGCTTCATGTGACGGGTGATCGCGCGGCGGGCCGCTTCGATTTCGCGGGCGTTGACGCGGTTCGGCTCCAGCGCCTTCAGGCCGTATTCGCCGAAGTTCAGGGCCGTGCCACCCTTGGCGAGGCCATGGATCTTGCCCTTGAACTGCTTGCGGTACTTGGTCCGTTTCGGTTGCAACATCGGTTCTTACTCCAATCTGTCCGCTTACGCGTTTTCGCGGCGGCGGCCAGAGCCCTGGTTGTCGGTTTCGGTCGCCCGGCGTTCCGACGCCATCGGATCGTGCTCAAGGATTTCGCCCTTGAAGACCCAGACCTTGATCCCGCAAATGCCGTAAGCCGTTTCGGCTTCGGCGGTTCCGTAGTCGACATCGGCGCGCAGCGTATGCAGCGGCACGCGGCCTTCGCGGTACCACTCGGTGCGGGCGATTTCAGCACCGCCGAGACGGCCCGCGCAGTTGATGCGGATGCCTTCGGCGCCGAGGCGCATCGCCGACTGAACGGCGCGCTTCATGGCGCGGCGGAAAGCAACGCGGCGTTCCAGCTGCTGAGCGATCGACTGGGCGACCAGCGTGGCGTCGATCTCGGGCTTGCGCACTTCAACGATGTTGAGATGCGTTTCGGCCGAGGTGAACTCGGAAAGCTTGCGGCGAAGCTTCTCGATGTCGGCGCCCTTCTTGCCGATGATGATGCCCGGACGCGCCGAGTGGATCGTCACGCGGCACTTCTTGTGCGGGCGCTCGATCACGATCTTCGAGACGGCGGCCTGCTTGAGTTCCTTCATCAGGTAGTCGCGGATCTTCAGATCCTCATGCAGCAGCTCACCGTATTCGCCGGTGTTCGCGTACCAGCGCGAATCCCAGGTGCGGTTGATGCCGAGGCGAAGGCCGACCGGATTGATTTTCTGGCCCATTATGCGGCCTCCCCTGCTTCCTCTTGCTCACGCACGACGATGGTGAGGTGAGAGAACGGTTTTTCGATACGGCTTGCACGGCCGCGACCGCGGGCGTGGAAGCGCTTCATGACGATCGACTTGCCGACAAAGGCCTCGGCGACGACGAGCGCGTCGACATCGAGGTCGTGATTGTTCTCCGCATTGGCGATCGCCGACTCCAGCGTCTTCTTGACGGTCGAGGCGATGCGCTTGCGCGAGAAGGTCAGATCGGCGAGCGCAGACTCGACCTTTTTGCCGCGGATCATGGCCGCAACCAGGTTGAGCTTCTGCGGGCTGACGCGGATGGTGCGCGTAACGGCGCGGGCCTCGTTGTCGGCCAGCCGGCGCGGTGCCTTTGGCTTGCCCATGGTTACTTCCTCTTTGCCTTCTTGTCCGCACCGTGACCGTAATAGGTCCGGGTCGGAGCAAATTCACCGAATTTATGGCCGACCATGTCTTCGTTGACGGCGACCGGAATGTGCTTGGTGCCGTTGTAGACACCGAAGGTCAGGCCGACGAACTGCGGCATGATGGTGGAGCGGCGGCTCCAGATCTTAATCACGTCGTGACGACCGCTCTCACGGGCCTTGTCGGCCTTTTTGAGAAGATAGCCGTCAACAAACGGGCCTTTCCAAACTGAACGAACCATTAGGCTTTTCCTCTCTGATTACTTCTTGCGCTGATGACGCGAGCGCATGATGAACTTGTCGGTCGCCTTGTTCGAACGCGTCCGCTTGCCCTTGGTCGGCTTGCCCCACGGGGTC
>NZXU01000102.1 GCA_002698425.1 Ahrensia sp.
GCCTTCGCCCTTGCCGCCGCACTTGCCGGTGGCGACGTTGAAGTTGCCGCAGGACATCGGGGCCCGCCAATCGGCGATCAGGTCCTTCGAGTCCGGCAGGAAGTCCGACCACTCGTCGCCGACCACGAGGCCGGGGGTCTCCCAGACAACCTCGAACTGGCCGTCGTCCTGGATTTCGCCGATGAGGACCGGCTTCGTCAGGTGGTGGTTCGGCATCATGGTGGCGTAGCCGCCGGTGAGGTTCGGAACCGAGATGCCGATGAGCGCGTCGATGACGGCGTCGGGATCGGTGGTGCCGGCCTTCTCGACCGCCTCGACCCACATGTTGAAGCCGATGTAGTGGGCTTCCATCGGATCGTTGGTCACGCGGTCCTCGTCGCCGATGAAGGCGTGCCAGGCGTCGATGAACTCGGCGTTGGCGTCGGTGTCCACGCTCTGGAAGTAGTTCCAGGCGGCGAGGTGGCCGACGAGCGGCTCGGTGTCGATGCCGGCGAGCTCTTCCTCACCCACCGAGAAGGCAACCACCGGGATGTCGGCGGCGTCGATGCCCTGGTTGGCGAGTTCCTTGTAGAACGGCACGTTGGCGTCGCCGTTGATGGTGGAGACCACCGCGGTCTTCTTGCCGGCCGAGCCGAAGGCCTTGATGTCGGCGACGATCGTCTGCCAGTCCGAATGACCGAACGGCGTGTAGTTGATCATGATGTCTTCTTCGGCGACGCCCTTGTCCTTGAGATAGGCCTCGAGGATCTTGTTGGTCGTGCGCGGATAGACATAGTCGGTGCCGGCGAGAACCCAGCGCTCGACCTCTTCCTCTTCCATCAGGTAGTCGACGGCGGGAATGGCCTGCTGGTTCGGCGCGGCGCCGGTGTAGAAGACGTTGCGCTGCGACTCCTCGCCCTCATACTGGACGGGGTAGAACAGGATCGAGTTCAGTTCCTCGAAGACCGGCAGCACGGATTTGCGCGACACGGAGGTCCAGCAGCCGAAGACGACATCGACGCCGTCGCCGGTGATCAGTTCGCGCGCCTTTTCGGCGAAGAGCGGCCAGTCGGAAGCCGGATCGACAACGACGGCCTCGAGCTTCTTGCCGAGAAGGCCGCCCTTGGCGTTCTGCTCGTCGACGAGCATTTCCATGACATCCTTCAGGGTCGTCTCGGAAATCGCCATCGTTCCGGACAGCGAGTGAAGAATACCGACCTTGATGGTGTCCTCCTGCGCCGTGGCGACGGAGGCGAACGACGAAACGGCGATCGCAGCACCGGCCAGAGCGGCAGTCAGTTTTCTACGCGTAAAATTCATGGGTGGCTCCTGACAATTGATAACGACAAGTTAGGAGCAATCGTCGTGCCAGTCCCTCGAACCGGCATGAGGAGATCAATATTACCTATATATTTCAGGATGTTACCGAGCTAAACCGACTCAAGGTTGCAACCATCCTAGCGTCAGCTCCACTGCCTCGTTTTTCAGCAACAGACCTAAAAGAGAGGTCAAATAATATGCATCACAGATATATGCATAAAAATTCATCTGATTTTCGCGGCGATTATGCAAATCGCCATGCCGGCTATTTGGCCCCCTTGCGCGCCGCGGCGAGCGCCGCCGCAAGGAAATCGATATCGCCGACGCGGTTGGCGAGGATCAGGATCAGGCGCGTATCCATACGCAGGCACTGCTCCAGCGTCAGCCCCTCATGCGCCTCGGCCAGCGCCTCGTAGAAGACATCCGCATCCGCGCCGAGTCGATCGCCCGTCTTGTCGGTCTTGCCGCTCATCGCTCTCCGCCGCCGGTTTCCAGCAGAAAGCCTAACACCAAAGGGCCGGTGGCGTCACATGGGCAAATCCGGCCCGGCGGAGGGCTGCCGGGCCGGGCTGTTCCGCCGGGCGCGCGGGGGACACGCGGCCGGCGCGAACCCGCGGTCTTCTACTGGCGGTGCCAGACCCGGGTGCGGCTTGCGCTCGCGCCTCTCGGGCCGGTCCGCGTCACGGTACAGGCCGGATTGGCGGGATCGTAGGCGTTGCAGCTGCGTGTGCGGCTCGCGGTGCCGCCATAGGGCCCGGTGGTGTCGCGCGTCGCGGTGCAGGCGCCGTCGGTGCAATCGCGGGTCTGCGTCGTCGCGCCGCCATAGACGCCCGTCGTCGACCGCGTCGCGGTGCAACTCCCGTCCGCGCAATCGACCGTGCGGCTGTGCGACGTGACGCGCGGCGCGACATAGGGCGGATAGGCGGCCCAGCGTCCATACCAGGGATAGCCGACATAGTATGTGTCCCAATAGGCCCGGTTATAGGCGACGACGACCAGCCCTGTCCGGGCCGCCACGGCCGGCGTCACCACGACCGGCGCGCCGCGCCAGACGACCTGCATGTAATGCGCGGACACCCAGCCGCGCTTGCCGGCGAAGCCGACATCGCACCAGCTGTAATCGGCGACGCAGCCAAAGGTGACGATCGCCGCGCCCTGCGGAACGACGGTGACGACCGGATAGGCCGTCGACGGCCCGGCGCGCATGTTGACATCGGCGGTCGCGACCGCCGCGCTGGCCGCCGAGGCGGAATTGACGGCGAAGCCGAGAAACAGCAGCCCGGAAGCAATGAGGAGAAAAATGCGTGTCATCGTCGATCCTTTTCGATGGAAACGCACGGACGAATGCCCATGCCTTGACGATGACACGCAGCGAATTGGCGGGTCCTATGCAGGCATGCAGTTTTTGTCCGGAGAATGCGACGCCGAAGGCAAAGCGTTGGAGGACAAAGACAGGCCGGCTACGAGTTGCGGCCTAATTTCCTCCGGTGAATGCAACCAAACGGGCTCTACCGTATTTTACAGCAATGAGCACTTCTGTTGATACATTCTCGATCCTCCTTTTGGACGACGATCCGATCATCGCCATGGACGCAGCCATGGAGATCGAAGACTGGGGTCACGTCTGTCACGTCGCCTACGATCTCGACTCGGCATTCGAAATGCTGAACGAGGTTCAGGTCGACGCGGCGCTGCTGGATTACGATCTGGGCGGGCATACGAGCCTGCCGCTGGCGAGCGAACTGCACGAGAAACAATTGCCCTTTGCGTTCGTCACCGGTCGCGATGTCGGTGAGATCGCCAGGAAGCTGGGCATCAAGCCGCTCGTATTCACGAAGCCGGTCGATTATGCCGTGGTCGCCAAGAACCTGCTGGGTTCCGGCCTGTCGCCGGCCTCTGTCTCCGTCTGACAAACGAATTTAGCCGCTCCGCGCCCAATCATCCGGCCCGTGCTTCGTAATGCGAACCACGGGCCGGTTTCTTCGTGTATGCGGATGCTATTGCGGTCCCCGCGCCAACGCGATCGACATCGCCTTTCGCATGCCGTCCGAATCATAGGGTTTCGCCAACACCGGGACCGTACGAAGCGGCTCGGGCAGGTTCGATTTCTCGCCATAGCCGGACGCGAAGATGAACGGGATCCCCTCTTCGAGAAGACGCTCCGCGACCGGAATGCTCCGTTCGGATCCCAGGTTGACATCGAGGACCGCGAAATCGACGTCGCCGTCGTCGAGTAAGGATTGGGCACGGCTGACACTGCCGCAGACCGAAATCCGCTCGATTCCCATCCCCCTGAGGATATCTTCGGCATCCATCGCGATGATCAGATTGTCTTCCACGAGAAGCACATGAGACGGCATCGGCCCCGTGCCGACGGCAATCGTTGTGGCGGACTTGTCCTCTTCGGCCTCGTCAGCCGGCATTCCGTCGCGAACATGCGGCGACGGAATCCAGAAACTGGCGGTCACGCCATCTTCCGGATAGTCGATCTGCGCCTGGCCCTGGAGTTCGAACGGAACGGACCGTTCGATGATCGTGGTGCCGAAACCGCGCCGCGTCGGCTCCTTGACCGCGGGACCGCCGCGTTCCTGCCAGCGAATGTCGAGCGATCCGTCGTCGCGTCGCGAAAGGCCGATCTCGACGACGCCGCTGCGATCGGCCAATGCACCGTATTTCGCCGAGTTGGTCATCAATTCATGGACCACCAGCGCGATATTCGAATAAGCCGTCGGCGTCAGCATGATGTCGTCGCCCGAGACCTGCACGCGATCCGACTTTTCGAGCAGATATCCGGCCGCCTCCATGCGGATAAGCCGCTTGAGCGGCGCCGGCGACCAGTTGTCCTTGGTGATCTGGTCGTGAGCCCGCGCCAGCGCGTGAATGCGGCTGTCGAGAACTTTTGCGAATTCCTCCGTGGTCAGGTCCGTGGTCGAGGTCTGCGATATCAGGCTTCGGACCAGCCCCAGGATATTGCGGACGCGGTGATTCAGTTCGGCGATCAGCAATTCCTGCTTTTCCGAGGCCCTGCGGCGCACCTCGGCGGCATCGTCCGCCATGCGCAAGACCACCTCGAGCACCGTGATGCGGAGCTGTTCGGCGATCCGCAATTGCGCACGGCTCCATTCCTCGCTTTGCCCGTCGACTTCCTCTTGCCAGGCCTCGAAGCTCTTGCGCGGGGTGAGCCGGATACCGTTTGGACCGAGATTGGCCGGTTTCTGCGGATTGCCGGCCCAGGTGACGATCCGGCGCAATTCCGGCCTGAAGAAGATGATGTAGTCGCGCGGCCTCTTGGAAATCGGTATGGCGACGAGGCCGGCGGCGATTTCCTTGTAGCCAACGGCCTCCGGTACGAGTTTGCGGATTTCGCTGGTCGCGACGATCTCGCCGGCCGGCAGCGTGTTCAGGCGCTTGGCGATCGAGCGCACATCTTCGCTATCGGGGCGCATGCCGGTTCCCGACACGATGCCATTGGCGATGATCGCCATGCCGTCCGCCTGCATCAGCGCCAGCGCCGGCTCGTAATGCGCGGCGAACACCTCGTTGACATTGACCGACGCCGCGGCCGACCTCGAAAGCGCGTTGACGAGATCGCTCGCCTGTTCGCTGACCGCGCTGTCATCGCGGGAAAGACGACCTTCAAGCAGGAGGGAAAGCATTTGCCCGAACAGCAGGATCGCGTTGCGCTGGCTCTGCGCGAGCACCTTGGGCCGGCGGTGATGGCACGCGATCAGACCCCAGAGCTTGCCTTCGATGATCAGCGAGATCGACATCGACGCAGCCACGGGCATGTTGCGCAGATATTCGAGATGGATCGACGACACCGAGCGCAGCACCGAATGCGACAGGTCAAGCATGCCGGCGGGGCTGTCGAGCGGCAGGATCGGCACGCCCTCGTCATTGGCATCGGCGATGACGCGGATCGGGTTCTTCAGGTAGAGGGCCCGCGCCTGGGCGGGAATGTCGGAGGACGGATAGCGCAGGCCGAGGAATGGCTCCATGCCGGCCGCGTGCCACTCGGCGACAACCTCGCCGCTCTGGTCCGGCGCAAAGCGATAGGCCATGACACGATCGAACCCGGCGAGCGCCGCGGCGAACCGCACCGCGAATTTGAGGATCGCGGCCGTATCCGACAGGCGCCCGATACGGTTCATCGCCTGCTGCACATCACCGATATAGCGTTCGGCGTCGCCCTGCCCGGACGGCTCCTCGAACTCGACGACGACATAGTTGCTGGCGATGTGAACGGTCGCGTCGAAGGCCCTCTTCTCGTCAACGCCGGCATGAAGGCCGTGAACGATCTCGGGCAGCGCGCCGGAGCGCATGTTCTGCAGCTTGTTGCGGATCGAATGAATCGATTCGCGGCTCAGGAAGCTCGAAGCGGGCTCGCCGATCAGGCTTTCCGGCGTACAGCCGAGAAAGTCTTCGGCATTGGCGGAGACATGCGAGACAATCCAGTCGGAGGTCAGCGCAACCAGGAAGCCGAATTGCTGGACCTTGCCCAGCATATGAATCGGCTCGCGGTCGCAATTCGTCAGGTCAACTTTGGGTTCGGGGATCTGGTCCATGGGCTGGAAACAGCTCCTCTGCGGTCTTGAGATAATGTTCAAACAGCTCGATCGCGTTGTCGCGCATGTCGGCGAGCTCGCGATCGGACCATTGCGTGGTGTTGAGCCAGTGCAGGAAGCTCGGCCAAAGGCCCGAGCCCTCCCCGTGGCTCAGAAACGAAGTGGGGAAAGCCGCTCCCGATTGCGCCAGCCGCCGTCGAATGACGGTAGCGCCGAGCCGCGAGCCTTCCAGGACATAAAGTAATCCGGCAACACCACCGCGCGAATTTAAAAAAGACGCATCGATGCGCCCCGGTCGCTGGAGGCCGAGGACAGCGAGATCGTCATCGAGCGCGATCGTGCGGCTGCGCAAGACGGCATCCGGAAGGTCGGCAAGATGGCCGCTCGCGTAAACGAAATTCTCCGCAACCGGCACCACGGCCGCATGAGACAACAGCATGGCCGAGTATCCGCGCCTGCTGGCGATACGCTCCAGGCTGAATGCGGCGTCGACTTTTTGGTGAAGGGTCTTGGTCGATTCGGAAAGAAAGGTTCGAATTTGGCTCAATTAGAAAGGCCTGAAATCCGGCTGGCGCCGGTTTTAATTGAAATCAGGGTGTCAACGCGCCATCGGCGCAAAAGTTCCCTCGGTTGGCTTCGACGGCGGCGACGTCAGGCACCGACGACGAAAGCCGCGCTAATCCTTCACGATCCTGACGGCCGCCTCGACGATGCCCTTCGCCGACGGCAGCGTCGCCGCATAGGCGGGGCCTGTGGCGATAAAACTGTCTTCCGCCGTAACGCGCGCGAAGGATTTCGCGCCGCTCTCGGCCAGCAGCGCCATCAGCGCTTCCGACTGCGAGCCGGTGCGCCGGCATTCGTCGACGATCAGCACGTGCCGGCAGCCGGAAATAGCCTCGAGGATCGCCTTTTCGGGCAGCGGTGCGAGCCAGCGCATGTCGACGATGCGGGATTCGATGCCGTGCTCCTCGATCAGGGTTTCGACGGCCTGGTGCGCGAGATAGCAACCATTGCCGTAGGTGAGGATGGCGAGATGATCGCCATGGCCTTCTACCGCGACCTCGCCGAGCGAGATGCGCCGGTCAGGCGCCGGGTAATGGCGCATCCACAGCCCGTCCTTTTCGCCATGCAGGTCGCGCATCGGATAGAGCGCGATCGGTTCGACGAAGACCACCACGCGCTGCTCCTCGCGGGCCAGCCGCACGCATTCGCGCAGCATCATCGCCGCATCCGCGCCGTTCGACGGACAGGCGACGATCAGGCCCGGAATGTCGCGCAGGACGGCGAGCGAATTGTCGTTGTGGAAATGACCGCCAAAGCCCTTCTGGTAGCCGAGCCCGGCGATGCGCACGACCATCGGGTTGGCGTATTGGCCGCTGGAGAAGAAGGGCAGCGTCGCCGCCTCGCCGCGCAGCTGGTCCTCGGCATTGTGCAGATAGGCGAGAAACTGGATCTCGGGGACCGGCAGGATGCCATTATGGGCCATGCCGATGGCAAGGCCGAGGATCGACTGTTCGTCGAGCAGCGTGTCGATGACGCGGTGGCGGCCGAAGCGTTCGTGAAGCTTCTGGGTGACGCCGTAGACGCCGCCCTTGACGCCGACATCCTCGCCCATCAGGGCGATCTCGCGATGCTCCAGCATCAAATCGGTCAGCGCCCAGTTGATCAGCTTCGCCATGGGCTGCGGCTGGTCGAGTTGCTTGAAATCGCCGCCAAAGGCCCGTTCGCGCTCCTCCGGCGACGGACCATTGGTGGGCGCGCATGTGCGTTTCGGCGGGATCAGGCTCGCCATCACGTCGGCGGCGGATTTCAGGCGCGGCCGGTCAACGGCGAACGCCATCTCCGCTTCGCAGGCCTTCTCGATGCCCTGATAGATCTCCACCGCTTCGGCGGGGTCGAGATAGCCGGCTGCGGCCAGCAGGCCAGCGCTATGCACCAGCGGATCGTTCTGCTCGGAATCTTCAATCTCGGCTTTCGGCCGGTACGCCCCCTCGACGTCGGAACCGGCATGGCCAAACAGGCGCACCGTCTTCACATGCAGGAACACCGGCTGGCGTTTCTTGCGCGCGAAATCGGCTGCTTCCAGAGCCGTCGCGTAGGTGTCGAACAGGTCGAGGCCGTCGCAGGCGAAGTAGGCAAGCCCCGGCCGGTTGGCGAAATTCGCCTCGATCCAGCCGGTCGGCGTTTTCACCGAGATGCCGATGCCGTTGTCCTCGCAGACGAATATCAGCGGCAGCGGCACCGACTGGAAGGCGGTCCAGGCGGCCGTGTTGAAGGCGCCCTGCGCGGTCGAATGGTTCGCGGAGGCGTCGCCGAAGGAGCACATGACGATGGAATCGGGTTCCAGCGCCTGATGTTCCGGTCGCAGCCGTTTCGCCAGCCCGATCGAATAGGCCGCGCCGGCGGCCTTGGGCAGATGCGAGGCGATGGTCGAGGTCTGCGGCGGGATCGTCAGCGCCTTCGAGCCGAGCACCTTGTGCCGCCCGCCGGAGACCGGATCGTCGGCGGAGCAGGCAAAGGAGAGCAGCATGTCGCGGATGATGTTCTGCCCGTCGACCTGGCTCGCGCGCTCAACCTGGAAGGCGCCGTCGCGGTAATGCAGGAAGGCCATGTCGGTCGGACGAAGCGCAGCGGCGACCGCGGCCATGCCCTCATGGCCGGACGAGCCGATCGTGTAATAGCCCTGGCCGGCCTTCTGCATCCTGCGGCCCATCCGGTCGAGATGGCGCGAGGTGCATTGCGAGCGGAAGACGCCGATTGCCTGCTCGGCGGTCAGCGGCAGCTCATGCGGCAGGTTCACCGCCGGAAAATCCCCGGCGGAGACGCGGTGCAGGAACCGCTGGTGGACGTGTTCGGCCCTGTCAGCGCTCATCTCAGAAGAACGCCTGCAGCCCGGTCTGCGCTCGGCCGAGGATCAGCGCATGGACGTCATGCGTGCCCTCATATGTATTGACGGTTTCGAGGTTCGCCATGTGGCGGAAAACCTGGAATTCCTCCGAGATGCCGTTGCCGCCATGCATGTCGCGGGCGGCGCGCGCGATGTCGAGCGCCTTGCCGCAATTGTTGCGCTTGATCAGCGAGATCATCTCGGGCGCGGCATTGCCCTCGTCCATCAGCCGCCCGACGCGCAAGGCCGCCTGCAGGCCGAGCGCGATCTCGGTCTGCATGTCGGCGAGCTTCTTCTGGAAGAGCTGTGTCTGCGCCAGCGGCTTGCCGAACTGCTTGCGGTCGAGCCCGTATTGGCGCGCCGCCTGCCAGCAGAACTCCGCCGCGCCCATCGCGCCCCAGGCGATGCCGTAGCGCGCCCGGTTGAGACAGCCGAACGGACCCTTGAGGCCCTCGACATTGGGCAGCAGCGCGTCCTCGCCGACCTCGACATTGTCGAGCACGATCTCGCCGGTCACCGAGGCGCGCAGCGAAAGCTTGCCGCCGATCTTGGGAGCGGAGAGGCCCTTCATGCCCTTTTCCAGCACGAAGCCGCGGATCTTGCCGCCATGCGCCTCGGACTTCGCCCAGACGACGAAGACGTCGGCGACCGGCGCGTTGGAAATCCACATTTTCGAGCCGTTGAGGACATAGCCGCCGTCACTCTTCTTCGCGGTCGTCTTCATGCCGCCCGGATCGGAGCCGGCGTCGGGCTCGGTCAGGCCGAAACAGCCGATCCATTCGCCCGAGGCGAGCTTCGGCAGATATTTCATCCGCTGCTCCTCGGAGCCATAGGCATGGATCGGATACATGACGAGCGAGGACTGCACGCTCATCATCGAGCGGTAGCCCGAATCGACACGCTCGACCTCGCGCGCGACGAGGCCGTAGGAGACATAGGACGCGCCTACGCCGCCATATTGCTCGGGCACGGTGACGCCGAGCAGGCCCATCTCGCCCATTTCGGCGAAGATTTCCGGCTCGACCTTCTCTTGCGCATAGGCCTCGATCACGCGCGGTTGCAGCTTCTCCCGGGCATAGGCGGCGGCCGTGTCTCGGATCAGCCGCTCCTCCCCGCTCAGCTGGCTTTCCAGCCGGAACGGATCCTCCCAGGAAAACGAACCGAGTTCCGGTGCGGTGACATCGCCCATGACATCCCTTTCTTTTGTTCTTGTCGGCAGATGCCGGGCACAAAAGCAATGCCCGTGCGGGCTGTCAATCAGCGTAACTTCGCCCGGGCCAAGACCCTAGGCGGCGTCCCGGTTCGTCAGCTTCTGGTTGAGCAGGAAGCGCGCGAAGAGAGGCAGGCTCGCGGCACCGAGCGCGCGCGCGTCGGCGCCGACCGTGCCGCCGCGTATCTCGGGTTTTTCAAGGCCGGTCATGTTCAGCTTGTCGAGTTCGTCGCCGACCGCATCGACAAGCCGGCGACGGATGTCGGCGGGGAGCCAGCCATCGACGACGATCGCCGAGAAATCGATCAGCGAGCAGGCGGACGCGGTCGCATAGGCCAGGCCCGCCGCCGCGGACGCGATCCAGTCGTCCAGAATGCCGGCGTCGACCGGCCAGTTATCCGTGCCCTCCCAGAGCGATCCGGTTTCCAGGCCGTGTTCGGCGAGCTGCTTTTCGAGTTCCGACAGGCTGGCGACCTCTATCAGTTGGCAGACCTTGCCGTCGCGCCCGACCACCGGCATCGGGCCGAGCGCGCCGGAATTTCCGCCGGGTCCCGTATAGAGCGCGCGGTTAAGGACGACGCCGCCGCCGATGAAATAGCCGACATAGAAATAGAGATAGTCGTCCGGCGCATTCGCCCCGCCGAACGCCACCTCGGCGGCGCAGGCGGAGGAGGCGTCGTTTTCGAGGTAGACCGGGAACTCGTAGACCGAGGCAATTTCGCTGCGGATATCGGCGTCGCGCCACACGGCCATGGCTTCGTCGGGCACGCCGAGCGCGCGCGTCCAGTTCCATAAATAGAAGGGCATGGCGATGCCGAGCCCCGCGATGCGCGACCGCTTTTCGGCATCGAGACCGCCGACCAGTTCGCCGATCGCCTCATGCGCGAAGCGAATGGCCTCATCGGGTTTCGGGTAGCGATGGGTGCGTGCGGCCCGGTGAATGACCTCGCCCAGGAAATTCATCAGCACCAGTTCCATGCTGCGCCGGCCGATCTTCAGCCCCATCGAATAGGCGCCTTCGGGATTGAGCGACAGCGGGACCGAGGGCTGGCCGATGCGGCCGCGCTGCGGCTCCCCGCGGACCACCAGCCCGTCGGCCTCCAGGCGGCGCATGATCACCGAGATGGTCTGGGCGGACAGGCCGGTCAGCCGCGTCAGGTCGGATTTCGCCAGCGCGCCGTCGCGCCGGATCAGCGTCAGGATCAGCTTCTCGTTATAGGCGCGCATACCGCTCTGGTTCGTGCCGCGCATAGGGGCCGCGCCGCCGGCAAGCGGATCGTCGCGCTCCTCAGTCTGAACCATGCCCCTGCCCCGCATTCGCACTCTGACGGCATGACATACACGGATTCGGCGTCACAAGGTTACTCCTCCGCCGTCCAGAATGGGGCCGGCCGTCCGCGCCTGTCAATAATTAAATCATAGTGAATTACTTATTGACAGGTGAAATCGGCTGTAGTTCCCTATGGAACGTCCGGGCCGGAGAGACCGCATGGGAACTCCCCGGAACGAATTCCGCCATGCTTGGCGGAAACACCAAACTGGGAGGTTTACACGTGAAGAAGACCCTTATTACGACCGCGATCGCGACCCTCGCACTCGGCGCGGCATTCGCCTCGCCGGCAAGCGCGCAGGACAAGATCGGCGCATGCCTGATCACCAAGACCGACACCAACCCGTTCTTCGTGAAGATGAAGGAAGGCGCCACCGCCAAGGCCGAGGAACTCGGCATCGACCTGAAAAGCTTCGCCGGCAAGATCGACGGCGACCACGAAACCCAGGTCGCGGCCATCGAGACCTGCATCGCCGATGGCGCCAAGGGCATCCTGCTGACCGCATCCGACACCTCGTCGATCGTTTCCTCGGTGAAACAGGCGCGCGACGCCGGTCTCCTCGTGATCGCGCTCGACACCCCGCTCGACCCGATCGACGCCGCCGACATGACGTTTGCCACCGACAACTTCAAGGCCGGCGAACTGATCGGCCAATGGGCCGCCGCCAAGCTCGGTGACGACGCGGCCAACGCCAAGATCGGCATGCTCGACCTCGCCGTCAGCCAGCCGACCGTCGGCGTTCTGCGCGACCAGGGCTTCATGCAGGGCTTCGGCATCGACCTCGCCGACCCGAACAAGTGGGGCGACGAGAGCGACGAGCGCATCGTCGGCCACGACGTGACCGCCGGCAACGAGGAAGGCGGCCGCACGGCGATGGAAAACCTGCTGGCGTCCGACCCGATGATCAACGTCGTCTACACGATCAACGAACCGGCCGCGGCCGGCGCCTATGAGGCGCTGAAGTCGATCGGCCGCGAGAACGACGTGCTGATCGTCTCGGTCGACGGCGGTTGCCCGGGCGTCCAGAACGTCGCCGACGGCGTCATCGGCGCGACCTCGCAGCAATATCCGCTGCTGATGGCCTCCAAGGGCATCGAGGCGATCGCCGCCTGGGCGAAGGACGGCACCAAGCCACAGCCGACCGAGGGCAAGGAGTTCTTCGATACCGGCGTGTCGCTGGTGACCGACCAGCCGGTGGACGGCGTGGACTCCATCTCGGTCAAGGAAGGCATGGACCTTTGCTGGGGCTGATCGCCCGCCCTTGATCCCGACCCGCCATTGGCGGCACAATGCAACACTGGAAGCGCGGGCCCCGGCCCTCCTTCCACCAGGCGCATGTCGGGCCTGGGAGGGCCGGCATCAGGGAGGAGATTGCGCCCATGTCGGACCATGTCACGACGGATAATTACGAGTCCGCCAGCAACCGCGAGGACAAGGTCGCCGAATTCGAGGTCGGCAATCGCGGACTGATCGGCACTGTGCAGCATTGGCTGCACCAAACGCCGGCGGCGGTGCCGCTGATCGTGCTGATCGCCTCGATCCTGATCTTCGGCGTCTTGATCGGCGACCGCTTCTTTTCGCCCTTCGCGCTGACCCTCGTCCTGCAACAGGTGCAGATCGTCGGCATCGTCGCCGCCGCACAGAGCCTCGTCATCCTGACCGCCGGCATCGACCTGTCGGTCGGCGCGATAACAGTGTTCTCCTCCGTCATCATGGGCCAGTTCGCCTTCCGCTACGGGCTGCCGCCATCCGTCGCGGTGGTCTGCGGCCTGATCTTCGGCACGCTGTGCGGCGCGCTGAACGGCATCCTCGTGTCGCGCGTGAAACTGCCGCCCTTCATCGTCACGCTCGGCACCTGGCAGATCATCCTCGCCTCCAACTATCTCTATTCCGCCAACGAGACGATCCGCGCCCAGGAGATCGAGGCCGAGGCCCCTCTCCTGCAACTGATGGGCACGAAGTTCCAGATCGGCGGCGCGGTCTTCACGCTCGGCGTCATTTTCATGATCGTCTTGATGCTGGTTCTCGCCTGGGTGCTCCGGCACACCGCATGGGGCCGGCATGTCTACGCGGTCGGCGACGATCCCGAGGCGGCGCAGCTCTCCGGCGTCAACGTCAAGGCGACGCTGCTGTCGGTCTACGCGCTGGCCGGACTGATCTGCGCCTTTGCCGGCTGGGCCCTGATCGGCCGCATCGGCTCGGTCTCGCCGACCTCGGCCTACGAGGCCAATATCGAATCCATCACCGCCGTGGTGATCGGCGGCATCTCGCTGTTCGGCGGGCGGGGCTCGATCCTCGGCGCATTGTTCGGCGCGCTGATCGTCGGCGTCTTCTCGCTCGGCCTGCGCCTGCTCGGCGCCGACGCGCAATGGACCTATTTCTTCATCGGCGTGCTGATCATCGCCGCCGTCGCCGTCGACCAGTGGATCAGAAAGGTATCGGCATGAGCGACCCCATCCTCAAGGGCCGCGGCCTGACCAAGCGTTACGGCCGCGTCACCGCCCTCGACCGCTGCGACTTCGACCTGATGCCGGGCGAGATCCTGGCGGTGATCGGCGACAACGGCGCCGGCAAGTCGACATTGATCAAGGCCATTTCCGGCGCCGTGACGCCGGATGACGGCGACATCTGGATGAATGGCGAGAAGCTGCGCTTCACCTCGCCGAGCGAGGCGCGCGATGCCGGCATCGAGACGGTCTACCAGACGCTCGCCATGTCGCCGGCCCTGTCGATCACCGACAACATGTTCATGGGCCGCGAATTGCGGAAACCGGGCGTCATGGGCAAATGGTTTCGCCAGCTCGACCGGCCGGCCATGGAGAAGTTCGCCCGCGACAAGCTCACCGAACTGGGCCTGATGACGATCCAGAACATCAACCAGGCCGTCGAGACCCTGTCCGGCGGCCAGCGCCAGGGCGTGGCGGTCGCGCGCGCGGCGGCCTTCGGCTCCAAGGTCATCATTCTCGACGAGCCGACCGCCGCCCTTGGCGTGAAGGAATCGCGCCGCGTCCTCGAACTGATCCTCGACGTGAAATCGCGCGGTATTCCGATCATCCTGATCTCGCACAACATGCCGCATGTGTTCGAGGTTGCCGACAGGATCCATGTCCACCGGCTCGGCCGGCGTCTCTGCGTCGTCAATCCGAAGGACTACACCATGTCAGACGCCGTCGCCTTCATGACGGGGGCGAAAGAACCGCCGGCGGAACCGATCGCCGCCTGAATCGGTTTATCCGGATCGTCGTGCAAGCGATTCAAGGCAAACGAAAAAGGGCGGAGCCGCGCGGCTCCGCCCTTCTAAATTGCTTGACCGTCGAAACGCTTATTTCAGCGCTTCGTCGGTGATTTCGTGGGTCCAGGCGCCTTCCGGCGTCTTTTCGATGATCTTCTGGTCGAGAAGAGCCTGGGCGGTGCGTTCATAGACGTCTTCCTTCAGGACGCCGTCACCCGAACCGATCAGCTTGGCGACTTCGCCCATCATGCGCTTCTGGTGGTTTTCGTCCTGGCCGCCATTGTCCATGACGATCTCGGCTGCCTCGTCCGGGTTCTCGAGAGCATATTTCCAGCCCTTCATCGAAGCGCGGACGAAACGGACCATCTTGTCCTTGAAGGCCGGATCGGCAAGATCTGTCTCGAGCGCGTAGAGGCCGTCCTCGAGCAGGTCGTTGCCCATTTCCGAGTAGTTGAAGACGATCAGGTCCTCGGCCTTGTAGCCGGCGTCGATCAGCTGCCAGTACTCGTTATAGGTCATCACCGAGATGCAGTCGGCCTGCTTCTGGATCAGCGGCTGCACGTCGAAGGACTGCTTCAGCACGGTCACGCCGTCATCGCCGCCCTCGGTCGAATAGCCGAGCTTGTTCATCCACGCGAAGAACGGATATTCGTTGCCGTAGAACCAGACACCAAGCGTGTGGCCCGGGAAGTCGTCGGTCGTCTGCACCGGACCGTCCTTCGGGCAGACCATTTCCATGCCGGCCTTCTCGAAGGGCTGGGCGATGTTGACCAGCGGAACGCCCTTCTCGCGTGCGACCAGCGCGCCGCCCATCCAGTCGACGATGACGTCGGCGCCGCCGCCGGCGATCACCTGTTCCGGCGCGATGTCGGGACCGCCCGGCTTGATCGTGACGTCGAGGCCTTCCTCTTCGTAGAAGCCCTTGTCGAGCGCGACGAAATAACCGCCGAACTGGCCTTGGGCGACCCACTTCAGCTGCAGCGTCACCGCATCGGCAGCCATTGCCTGCATGGCGGCAAGCGACATGGCGCCGGCCATCAGAGATACCATCAGTTTCTTCATCGTTTTCCCTTTCGCCTTTCCCTCAAAGTTGGCGCACCCGCCCGGAGACGGACACACGGTTTTCGCCTACCCACCCCGGATAGACGGATGCCAGAATGTCGTCGCCCGCTCCGCGAGAGCGATGACACCATAGAATATCGAACCGGCGAGCGCGGCAACCGCGATCTCGGCCCAGACCATGTCGAGGTTGAGCCGCCCGATCTCGGTGGAGATGCGGAAGCCCATGCCGACGATCGGCGTGCCGAAGAACTCGGCGACGATCGCGCCGATCAGCGCCAGCGTGGAGTTGATCTTCAGCGCGTTGAAGATGAACGGCATCGCCGCCGGCAGGCGCAGCTTGAACAGCGTCTGCCAGTAGTTCGACGCATAGGTGCGCATCAGGTCGCGCTCCATGTGGCCGGCGGCGCCGAGGCCCGCGACGGTGTTCACCAGCATCGGGAAGAAGGTCATCACGATGACGACCGCGGCCTTGGAGTGCCAGTCGAAGCCGAACCAGATGACCATGATCGGCGCGATGCCGATGATCGGCAGCGCCGAGACGAAATTGCCGATCGGCAGCAGACCGCGGCGCAGGAAATCAACGCGGTCGGCAAGGATGGCGATCGCGAAGCCGGCCGCGCAGCCGACCACATAGCCGAACAGCACCGCCTTGAGGATCGTCTGGCGCACATCGGCGGCCAGCGTCGGCAGCGACGAGGCGATGCGCGCGCCGATGGCGGACGGCGGCGGCAGCAGGATGAAGGGCACGCCGAAGCCGCGTGTTATGACTTCCCAGAGAAAAAGAATGGTCGCACCGAAAAGGAACGGGACGACCAACGCCGCAATTCGCGAACCGATCCCGCTATCGTATCGAGGCGAAGACAATAGCTCATTCAAAAGCCAGACCGCAGTTACGCAGGAAATCACTGTCGTCCAGTAGTTCAGAGGCGGTGCCTCGCCCCCAAAGCCATCGAGAGATGTAAGACAAGTCGGCACCTGCGCAACGAGATAAGCGGCAGCAAGCCATTCAAGCGGCAACCGCTGGTGCCGTCGTATGCTGCGATAGAAATTAACCGCCATAATCAGAATCATCGGCAGGAACAGAAATCCGAACCACCGCGGCCCCGACATGTAGGGAGGCTCAAGAAGTGGATAGGTCAAGAAGAACAGAACCACGGTCACTGCGAACAGAAGCTTCTGAAACCACGTGAGCGGAGCCGGAAATACGGAAGAGACGCCGGTCATATCGGTCTCCCGCCCATCGCGCGGTTGACGATCCGCCATGCGAGGCCCACGGCGGCGACCAGCAGCGCGGCAAGGATCGAGCCGGCGAACAGTGCCGCCCACATGTCGATGGTCTGGCTGTAATAGGAGCCGGCGAGAAGCTTTGCGCCGATGCCGGCGACCGCGCCGGTCGGCAATTCGCCGACGATCGCGCCGACGAGGCTCGCCGCGATGGCGACCTTCATCGAGGTGAAGAGATAGGGCACCGAGGCCGGCACGCGCAGCTTCCAGAATGTCTGGCCGAGCGAGGCATTGTAGGTGCGCATCAGGTCGAGATGCATGGCCTCCGGCGAGCGCAGCCCCTTCACCATGCCGACCGTCACCGGGAAGAAGGACAGATAGGTCGAGATCAGCGCCTTGGGGATCAGCCCGGTGATGTTGATGGCCCCGAGCACGACGATGACCATCGGCGCGATCGCCAGGATCGGGATCGTCTGCGAGGCGATGATCCACGGCATCAGGCTGCGTTCGAGCGATTTGAGATGCACGATGCCGACGGCGATGACGATGCCGAGCACCGTGCCGAAGCCGAAACCGGCCAGCGTCGAGGCGAGCGTCACCCAGGAATGGTAGACGAGGCTGCGCTTCGAGGTGATCTTCCGGAGAAACGTGTTCTCGTAGAAATTGACGGCGATCTGGTGCGGCGCGGGCAGCGTGGGCTTGGCCTGGCTCATGGTCTTCTCGACCAGCTCCCAGGTCGTCGAGGTGACGCCGGCGCGCTTGTCCATGTCGCGCTGCACCGGCGCGTTCATGAACACCACGGCGACATACCAGACGGCAACGATGACCGCGACGACGGTGAGGATGGGGAGGATGCGGGAGCGGATCAATGGAGGCACCCTTCCTCCGAAGGCTGCGCAGCCCCCCCTCTGTCGCTTTGCGACATCTCCCCCGCAAGGGGGGAGAGTGGAGGTTGACGCAACGGCTGACGCCAAATTGCCGCCTGTGGCGTTTTGCCGAAGGAGAGATGCAGGGCAACATTCTCCCCCCTTGCGGGGGAGATGTCGGCAAAGCCGACAGAGGGGGGGCGGCGCAGCCGCCCGGGAAAGCTCGCTTTACCCCTCATAGGCATGCCCTGCCCTCAGCCCGTCGCGTACCCGGTGGGCGATTTTCAGGAATTCCGGCGTCTCGCGGATGTCGAGCGTGCGATCCTCGCCGAGGTCGCAGTCGATGACGTCATGGATGCGGCCCGGCCGCGGGCTCATTACCACGATCTTGGTCGACAGGAAAACCGCTTCCGGGATCGAGTGGGTGACGAAGACGACCGTCTTCTTCGTTGCCGCCCAGAGTTTCAGGAGTTGCTCGTTGAGGTGGTCGCGGACGATCTCGTCGAGCGCGCCGAAGGGTTCGTCCATCAGCAGCATGTCCGGCTGGACGGCAAGCGCGCGGGCGATCGAGGCGCGCTGCTGCATGCCGCCCGACAATTGCCAGGGGAACTTGTTGCCGAAGCCGGCGAGATCGACCAGTTCGAGGTTTTCGGTGACCCGCTTGTCGCGCTCGGCCTTGTGGACGCCCATCACCTCCAGCGGCAGCGCGATGTTGTCGGCGATTGTGCGCCAGGGAAACAGCGCCGCCGCCTGGAAGACATAGCCATAGGCCCGCTTCAGCCGCGCCTCCTCCGGCGTCATCCCGTTGACCGTGATCGTTCCGTCGGTCGGCTGTTCGAGATCGGCGATAACGCGCAGAAGCGTAGTCTTGCCGCAGCCGGACGGCCCGATCAGCGAGACGAACTCGCCCTTGTCGATCGCAAGATCGATATTGGAAAGCGCATGCACCGGACCATCATTGGTCTGGAAGGTCAGGTTGAGTTTGTCGGCGGAAATGACGGTCATCGCGGAAAGCCCCCTCACCGCCTCGCTTCGCTCGGCACCTCTCCCCCGTGGGGAGAGGACGCCGAGGGCCAGAATCCGGCCTCGGGATCAGCCTCGAAGAGCCTTCCTTCCAGCACCTCGACAATCATCGAGAGTACCATTTGCCGTGAATTCAGCACTTCGTGATTCCAGAACCGCAAAACCGAGTATCCCCTATTATTCATCCATCGCGTTCGGCGCAGATCGGCCGGATTGTCCGCATGCTGGCTTCCATCGACCTCGACGACAAGCTTGGCCGCCCGGCAAACGAAATCCGCGATGTAAGGCCCGAGCGGCACCTGCCGCGCAAATTTGTAACCGTTCAATTGCCGGCTCTTCAGTTCCCACCACAACAGACCCTCGGCGTCGGTCTCGCTTCGCCGCAAATGTCTCGCCCGCCGAACAGCGCCGGACGGTGCGGTTCGCGCCGGATGACCGTTCACGCGTCCTCTCCCCGCCGGGGAGAGGTGCCGAGCGCAGCGAGGCGGTGAGGGGCAGCGCCGAAACCCATTACACCCCGCTCGCCGGAATACCCGTACGCTCCACCGGACGCGGGGCGACCAGTTCCTTCCAGGTCGACAGCGCGGTGTTGACCGCCTGGAACGGTTCGCGCGCGACGAACTTGCCATGGCCTTCCTCGGTGCGGACCTCGCCGTCATGGACGACGACCTTGCCGCGCGAGAGCGTGAAGCGCGGCAGGCCCTTCACATGCTTGCCCTCGAAGACGTTGTAGTCGATCGCCGACTGCTGGGTCTTGGCNGANATGGTCTTCTCCTTGTTCGGGTCGAGCACGACGATATCGGCATCGGCCCCGACGAGGATNGCACCCTTTTTCGGGTACATATTCANGATCTTGGCGATATTNGTTGANGTNACCGCGACGAATTCGTTCGGNGTCAGNCGGCCGGTNNNGACGCCATAGGTCCACAGCATCGGCAGCCGGTCTTCGAGGCCGCCCGTGCCGTTCGGGATCTTGGTGAAATCGCCGACGCCGTAGCGCTTCTGGTCCGTGGTGAAGGCGCAGTGGTCGGTGGCGACGACGCTGAGCGAACCGGCCTGCAGGCCCGCCCACAGCGAATCCTGGTGCTTCTTGTTGCGGAAAGGCGGGCTCATGACGCGGCGCGCGGAATGATCCCAGTCCTTGTTGAAATATTCGCTCTCGTCGAGCGTCAGGTGCTGGATCAGCGGTTCGCCATAGGCGCGAATGCCGTTCTGGCGGGCCCTGCGGATCGCCTCATGCGCCTGCTCGCAGGATGTGTGGACGATATAGACCGGCACGCCGGCCATGTCGGCGATCATGATGGCGCGGTTGGTCGCCTCGCCTTCCACTTCGGCCGGCCGCGAATAGGCGTGGCCCTCCGGCCCGTTATTGCCCTCGGCCAGAAGCTTCTGCTGCATGGTGGCGACGACGTCGCCGTTCTCGGCATGCACCAGCGGCAGCGCGCCCAGTTCGGCGCAGCGCGAGAACGACGCGAACATCTCGTCGTCATTGACCATCAGCGCGCCCTTGTAGGCCATGAAGTGCTTGAAGGTGTTTATGCCCTTCTCGCGAACCACCGTCTCCATCTCGTTGAAGACCTGCTCGCCCCACCAGGTGATAGCCATGTGGAAGGAATAGTCGCAATTGGCGCGCGTCGACTTGTTGTCCCAGCGCTTCAGCGCATCCAGCAGCGACTGGCCCGGATCCGGCAGGCAGAAATCGACGACCATTGTGGTGCCGCCGGCAAGGCCCGCGCGCGTGCCGCTCTCGAAATCGTCGGCCGAATAGGTGCCCATGAAGGGCATTTCGAGGTGGACATGCGGATCAATGCCGCCCGGCATAACGTAGCAGCCCGTCGCGTCCAGTTCCTCGCCGCCCGACAGGTTCGGCCCGATCTCGACGATCACGCCGTCCTCGATCTTGACGTCCGCCTTGTAGGTCAGGTCGGCGGTAACGACGGTTCCGTTCTTGATGATGGTGGACATGGCTTAAGCTCCTTCATCTTCCGGTGGGAGCAGAAAGAGTTCCCACTTGTTGTCATTTTCGCTGGCTCTTTGAGCCCATTGGCCGGGTTGCAGATCGACCAGCATTTTGAAATCCGCCAACCGATCCCGGTTGCAGTCCGCGCATAACCCGACAAAGTCATCGAGGTCAGGATGGTCCTCGACACCGCAGTTGAACTCCCAAAACCCGTCGTAATGGCGGATAACCTGTCGGACGGGCAAAGAGCCGTCATGAACATGTCTGCACATGCAGCCACGGATGTTATGTTTTGCGTGTTCCGAGACGCTGTAGGAATTTGCGTAATTGCCCCGCAACGCCCTGCGGACCATGCCGAACACACTAGTCTGCATAATCGGCCCCCTCGCGATCCAGAATGCGCTTCATTTCGGCGAAATGGGCATGCTCGGCGTCCTTGTAGACGTCCCATTCGCGCGCGGTCGCTTCGGCCAGATCATCGCTCATTATCGCGAGCGGCCGGCCGGTCTGGTAGGCGAGCACCATCTGCCGCGCGGCGCGTTCCAGATGATACATGGCGTCGAAGGCCTCGGCGACGGTCGGCGCCACGGTGGTCACGCCGTGATTGGCCATCATGACAACGGAGTGGTTGCCGATCGAGGCGGCGATCCGCTCGCCCTCGGCTTCCTGCGTCGCGATACCGCCGAAATTCATGTCATAGGCGATGCGCCGGAAGAACCGCGCCGTCACCTGGTCGATCGGGTAGATCGTCGGGTCCTTCAGCGTCGCGAGTGTCGTCGCATAGGGCGGATGCAGATGCAGGGCGACGCGCGCATGCGGCAGGCGGCGGTGGATCGCCGAATGGATCGACCATGCGGACGGATCCGGAGCGTCGGGCCGTTTCATCGTGTCGGGATCGTCGGCATCGACCATCAGCAGTTCCGACGCCTTCGCCATCGAGAAGTGCTTCCAGCGCGGATTGACGAGAAATTTGCGTCCGTCGGAGGAAACCGCCGCCGAAAAGTGATTGGCAACACCCTCGTGCCAGTCGTTGCGCGCCGCCAGCCGCAAGGCGGCCGCGAGGTCGACGCGCAATCGCTGCTCGTCGGTTTCCTTGAGCGATACGACGTTGGTTCCCGTCAACAATTCACTCCACGATACCCGCGGTCTCCACCACCGCATGGAACAGCACGTCGGCCCCTGCCCGCGCCCATTCGAGGGAGATTTCCTCGGCCTCGTTATGGCTCAGGCCGTCGACGCAGGGGCACATGACCATGGCCGTCGGGGCGACGCGGTTGATCCAGCAGGCGTCGTGGCCGGCGCCGGAGATGATGTCGCGATGCGAGTAGCCGAGCCGGTCGGCCGCGTCGCGGATCGCCTTGACGCAATCATGGTCGAACTCGACCGGATCGAAGCCGCCGACCTTCTCGAATTCGATGCCGAGCCCCATCTCGTCGCAGATTTCCTTCGCGCCGATTTTCAGCCGCTCTTCCATGTCGGTGATGACGGCGAGGTCCGGCGAGCGGAAGTCGACAGTGAAGACGACCTTGCCGGGGATCACGTTGCGCGAATTCGGGTAGACGTCGATATGGCCGGCCGCGCCGACGGCATGCGGAGCGTGGCTCCAGGCGATCTCGTCGACCAGTTCCAGCACCTTGGCCATGCCAAGGCCGGCATTCTTGCGCATCGGCATCGGCGTGGAGCCGGTATGGGCGTCCTTGCCCGTGATGGTCACCTGCGTCCAGGAGAGGCCCTGCCCGTGCGTGACGACGCCGATATCCTTCTCCTCGGCCTCCAGGATCGGGCCCTGCTCGATATGCAGTTCGAAGAAGGCCTTCATCTTGTCCTTGCGGGCGCCGACTTCCTCGTCGCCCTTCCAGCCGATGCGGGCCAGTTCGTCGCCGAACTTCTTGCCCTTGGCGTCCTCGCGGTCATAGGCCCAGTCCTGCTCGTGGATGCCGGCGAAGACGCCGGAGGCGAGCATGGCCGGCGCGAAGCGCGTGCCTTCCTCGTTGGTCCAGTTGGTGACGACGATCGGGTGTTTCGTCTTGATGCCGAGATCGTTCAGCGTGCGGACGATCTCGAGACCGGCGAGAACGCCGAGTACGCCATCATATTTGCCGCCGGTCGGCTGGGTGTCGAGGTGCGAGCCGACATAGACGGGCAGCGCGTCGGGGTCCGCGCCTTCGCGCGTCATGAACATGTTGCCCATCGTGTCGACGCCCATCGAGCAACCGGCGTCCTCGCACCATTTCTGGAAAAGCTTGCGGCCCTCGCCGTCCTCGTCGGTGACCGTCTGGCGATTGTTGCCGCCGGCGACGCCGGGGCCGATCTTCGCCATTTCCATCAGCGAGTCCCACAGCCGGTCCCCGTTGATTCTGAGATTTTCGCCCGGTGCCGCCATGTCATTCACTCCATCAATCGCATACCGTGGGATTGGAACGTCCGTCCCAATCAGTGTAACACTCGCCGTCAAACTTGGCGCTTGAGCCAGGCGGATCGATAGCCAGACTTGCAATCAGTGCAACAAAGGAAAGCACGCCTGCAAACATCAACACTGACCCAAATTTTTCGTTTCCCCGCCAAGATTCGTTGTTCCAAATTCCAAGCGCCCAGAGACATATTCCAATCAGAATTATCCCCCATTGCAGGGAGCTCACTTCTCACTCCCTGTAAGCACCGAACTCATTTCATGCTCGGGAACGTAAATACCGCCCCCTCGTGGATGTCGTCGGGCCAGCGCGTCGTGACCGTTTTCAGCCTTGTGTAGAAGCGAATGCCCTCGGGCCCGTAGATCGAATGGTCGCCGAAGAGCGACCGCTTCCAGCCGCCGAAGGAATGGTACGCCACCGGCACCGGGATCGGAACATTGACGCCGACCATGCCGACCTCGATGCGGTCGGCGAAGTCGCGCGCCGCGTCGCCGTTTCGGGTGAAGATCGCGGTGCCGTTGCCATATTCGTGCTTGTCGATCATATCGACCGCTTCCTCGTAGGAATTGGTGCGCACGACGGACAGGACCGGCCCGAAGATCTCTTCCTTGTAGATCGTCATGTCGGTCGTCACGCGGTCGAACAGCGTGCCGCCGACGAAATAGCCGTTCTCGTAGCCCTGCAGCGAGAAGCCGCGACCGTCGACGACGAGCTCCGCGCCTTCCTCGACGCCCTTGTCGATATAGCCGAGCACCCGCTCCTGGGCCTGCTTGGTGACCAGCGGCCCCATCTCGGCCTCCGAGTCGGTCGCCGGGCCGATTTTCAGCGCCTCGACCTTGGGCTTCAGCGCGGACACCAGCCTGTCGGCGGTTTCCTCGCCGACCGGGACCGCGACCGAGATCGCCATGCAGCGTTCGCCGGCCGAACCGTAGCCGGCACCCATCAGCGCGTCGGCGGCCTTGTCCATGTCGGCGTCGGGCATGACGACCATGTGGTTCTTCGCGCCGCCCAGCGCCTGCACACGCTTTCCGGCGGCCGTGCCGCGCGAATAGACATAGTGCGCGATCGGCGTCGAGCCGACGAAGGAGACGGCCTTGATGTCCGGATGGTCGAGGATCGCGTCGACGACTTCCTTGTCGCCATGCACGACATTGAGCACGCCGTCCGGGAAACCGGCCTTCTTGAAGAGGTCATAGACCAGCATCGGTGCGGACGGGTCGCGTTCCGACGGCTTCAGGATGAAGGTGTTTCCGCAGGCGATCGCCACCGGATACATCCACAGCGGCACCATGGCCGGGAAGTTGAACGGCGTGATGCCGGCGACGACGCCGAGCGGCTGGCGGTCGGCGTAGGAATCGATCGCGGGGCCCACATTGCGCGAGAACTCGCCCTTCAGCAGATGCGGTATACCGCAGGCGAATTCGACCACCTCGATGCCGCGGGCGACCTCGCCCATCGCATCGTCATGCGTCTTGCCGTGCTCCTTCGAGATGGCGCGGGCGATGTCGGCGGCGTGCGCGTCGAGCAGTTCCTTGAACTTGAACATGTAGCGCGCGCGCTTTAGCGGCGGCATGTTGCTCCAGCCCGGCAGCGCGGCTTTAGCGGCCGCGACCGCGTCGTTCAGTTCGGAGGCGGTCGACAGAGGCAGGACGGCGCTTTCCTCGCCGGTCGCCGGGTTGAACACCGGCTGCGAGCGCGCGGAGGACGAAGTGACCAGCGCCCCGTTGATAGCATTCTGAATCGTTTCCATCCCGTTCTCCGGCGTTTCTTCTTGTCTGTTATTGAATTGTGTTCAGGACATCGCGCAGCGTGCCGAACAGCTCGTCGATCTGCGCCTTTGAAATGATCAGCGGCGGCGACAGCGCGATGATGTCGCCCGTGGTGCGGATCAACAGGCCCTTTTCATAGGCTTCGAGGAAGGCCGAGAAGGCGCGCTTGGTCGGTGCGCCGGCGATCGGCTCGAGTTCGATGGCGCCGATCAGGCCGAGATTGCGGATGTCGATGACATTCGGGCAATCCTTCAGCGAATGGACCGCGTCCTCCCAGTAGGAGCCGAGATCGGCGGCCCGGGTCAGCAGGCCCTCTTCCTCGTAGGTGTCGAGTGTCCCGAGCGCCGCCGCGCAAGCCAGCGGATGGGCCGAATAGGTGTAGCCGTGGAACAGTTCGATCATGTTCTCCGGCCCGGTCATGAAGGCGTTGTAGATGTCCGACGAGCAGAACACCGCCCCCATTGGTACCACGCCGCTGGTGATGCCCTTGGCCGTGGTGATCATGTCGGGAACGACATCGAAATAGTCGGTCGCGAACGGCGTGCCGAGACGGCCGAAGCCGGTAATGACCTCGTCGAAGATCAAGAGGATGCCGTGCTGGTCGCAGATCTCGCGCAGCCGCTTCAGATAGCCCTTCGGCGGGATCAGCACGCCGGTGGAGCCGGCGACCGGCTCGACGATGACGGCTGCGATGGTCGACGGGTCATGCAGGTTGATGACGGAGATCAGGTCCTCGGCGAATTCCGCACCATGTTCCGGCTCGCCGCGGGTAAACGCGTTGCGCTTGATGTCATGGGTGTGGCGGATATGGTCGGTGCCGGTCAGCATGGTGCCGAAGGTGCGGCGGTTGGCGACGATGCCGCCGACCGAGATGCCGCCGAAGCCGACGCCGTGATAGCCGCGCTCGCGGCCGATCAGGCGGGTGCGCGTGCCCTGCCCGATCTGGCGCTGATAGGCGAGCGCGATCTTCAGGGCGGTATCGACGCTTTCGGAACCGGAATTGGTGAAGAAGACATGGTCGAGCGGCTTCGGCAACTTGGCCGTGAGGCGCGCGGCCAGTTCGAAGGCCTTCGGATGGCCCATCTGGAAGGCGGGCGCATAATCCATTTCGCCGGCCTGTTTCTGGATCGCCTCGACGATTTTCGGCCGGCCATGGCCCGCATTGCAGCACCACAACCCTGCCGTGCCGTCGAGCACCTGCCGCCCGTCAGACGTGGTGTAATGCATATCCTGCGCCGCGACGAACATGCGCGGGTTGGATTTGAACTGCCGGTTCGCCGTAAACGGCATCCAGAATGCTTCGAGATTGTTCGGCGCGACTGTTCGATCGGACATCACTGCACCACCTTAACCCTGGATTTCGGTTTCTTGCTTTTCTTCCGCGGCGCGTATACGGCTGCGCGAAAACCTGAGCGGAATGGAAGGCTTTTGCGCTGCTTGACCATTTGGTCAAAATGAACGCTAAAAGAGCTTTCCGAGCCGGTCAAGTGGCTTTACCATCGCACGAAACGCCCCCTCCAAGGAAGGAAAAGCAGGAACCCTTGGCGAGCACAAAAACAAGGCCGGCGAAACAGGCCAAGCCACTTTCGAGAATCCAGGAAGTCAACCGCAAGGCGATCCTCGACGCCGCGCTGGAAGTCTTCGCGACGTCCGGCTTCCGCGGCGCGACCATCGACGAGATCGCGACGCGCTGCGGCATGTCGAAGCCGAACCTGCTCTATTATTTCAAGAGCAAGCGCGACATCTACCAGCAGGTGCTGGAGCAGACGCTGGAAGACTGGCTCGCGCCCTTTGCGGCGATCGACCCGAACGCCGATCCCGTCGAGGAACTGCGCCGCTACATCACCGCCAAGCTGCTGATGTCGGAAAAGCGGCCGGAGGCCTCGAAGCTGTTCGCCAACGAGATCCTGCACGGCGCGCCCGTCATCCACGGCTTCCTCGAAACCAACCTGCGGCAATTGGTCCATGAGAAGGCCGGCGTCATCCGCCAATGGGTCAGCGAAGGCAAGCTCGCGCCGATCGATCCCTATCACCTGATCTTCACGATCTGGGCGACGACGCAGCATTACGCGGATTTCGACGTCCAGATCCGCGCCGTGGTCGGCTCGCAGGCCGGCAAGCCGGGCTTCTACGAACAGGCCGCCCAGGCGGTGCTGTCGATCATCCTGAACGGCATCAGGCCGCGCTGACCGGTCCGCGCCGTCGGAAGAAGGCTGCCTGCCAAGCGGAATCGACGGAACGACGCCCAATCGTTCGGCCCGAGCGCATCATTGCATCATGATGCCGTGGTGCTATATTATAGCCATGCGCACAACCCTTGATATCGATACCGACATTCTTGAAACGGCCAGGAAGATGGCCGAAATACGCAGGGTTTCGACCGGCAAGATGATCTCGGAACTTGTTCGCAAGGGGCTGGAGACACCGAACGGCGAAATCCATGAAGTCCGGAACGGCTTCCCGCAATTTCCACGAACTGGTCAAACGATTTCCGTCGAGATGATCGAGGATATGCTGGAAGACGAAGACCGCGAAATCATCAGGGAAGCGCTGCCGAAGAAATGAAGGCGCTGTTCGACGTCAATGCGCTGATCGCCTTGTTTACACCCGATCATTCGCGCGCAGACCAGACGCATCAGTGGCTGCAGCAACACGAGGAATTTGGCTGGGCGACATGTCCGTTGACCGAGAACGGGTTCGTCCGCGTGACTTCTCAACCGTCGTTTCCGCAGTTTCGCCCAATCCGCGACGCAGTATCCATGCTCGATAATGCAATCGAGGCAGGGCATCACGCGTTCTGGTCGGACAGTATAAGCATCACCGATGCCGAACTATTCGACCATACCAAGCTTCATGGACATCGTCAGATCACCGATGCCTACCTTCTGGCTCTCGCGGTCAGGAATGGCGGCCGTCTGGTCACGTTCGACAAGCGGATGACAATTGAGAGCGTCAGAGGCGCAAAGCCCGAACATCTCATTATTCTCGGTTGAGCCTGCGTCGGGAACGCCGGTTCAACCCGGCCCCACTATCGCGCCGGATCGTCCAGCTCCGGATAGCGCCGGTAAATGCCCGTCTCGTTGAAGGCCTGCCGCCGGTCGCTTGCCAGGTAATCGGACAGTTCGGGCATTCTCCCGACGGCCTCCGCAATGGCCGCGATGGCAGGATAGTCGCCGATCAGCCGCGCCGTCGCTTTGGGGAACGCGTAGTCGAGCCCGGCGAGGATATGGAACAGGGACAGGTCCGCATAGGTGACGGCCTTGCCGACCATGTGATCCTGACCGTGCGGATTGCGCGCCACGACGTCTTCGAACCAGCCGAGGAATTTGGACATGCGCTCGGTGCGGAATTGCTCCGCCCGCCGCACAGCCTCCGGCTTCTGGTCCTCGTAATAGAGGCCGGTGCCAACCGGGTGATGCGTGTCATGCGCCTCGTTGACGAAATCCATCATGGTGAGCTGGATCTGGTGCAGCCAGAGACGCCCGGCTTCGTCATCGGGAGCGAGCCCCAGTTTCGGCCCGAGATGATGCAGGATCAGCGCCGTCTGGCCGATGACGAGGTCGCCGTCGCGTAAATAAGGCGGTGCGAAGGACGGTGTCGCGATCTCGGCATCGCCGGCGAAGCCGCCGTGATCCTCATAATCGGCCCCGGCGAATTCGAGCGCGAGACGGACGAGCTCCCCTCGCCCCGGCAGTCCGGGCCAGTAGTAAAGTTTGTAAGCCATGCGCCGAAATTGGGACGGTTCCGGCCGGCCCGTCAAGACCGGGCCGGAAAGCCTGTGCTCACCGTGGCGTCGCTATTCGGCGGCTTCCTTCGCCCAGACGGCCGGATTGTTCGGATGCGTCGTCCAGTTGGCGTAGTCCGGATCGATCGGCTTCTTGGTGCGCGGATCGACACCGGCGATCTGCTCCATGGTGATGCACTCCTCGACCGGGCAGACATTGACGCAGAGGTTGCAGCCGACGCATTCCTCCTCGATCACCTCGAAGTGGCGCACGCCGTCGACCATGTTGGTAATCGCCTGGTGCGAGGTGTCCTCGCAGGCGATGTGGCAGCGGCCGCACTTGATGCACTTGTCCTGATCGATCTTCGCCTTGGTGACGTAGTTCAGGTTCAGATACTGCCAGTCGGTGACGTTCGGAACGGCGCGGCCGCGGAAATCCTCGATGGTTTCGTAGCCCTTCTCGTCCATGTAATTCTCAAGCCCGGCAATCATTTCCTGCACGACCTTGAATCCATACGTCATCGCCGCGGTGCAGACCTGGACGGTGCCGCAGCCAAGCGCAATGAACTCCGCCGCGTCGCGCCAGGTGGTCACGCCGCCGATGCCCGAGATAGGAATGTTGGCGGTTTCCGGGTTGCGGGCGATCTCGGAGACCATGGACAGCGCGATCGGCTTGACCGCCGGCCCGCAATAGCCGCCATGCGAGCCCTTGCCGTCGATGGTGGGCTCGGGCGCGAAATTGTCGAGATCGACCGAGGTTATCGAGTTGATCGTGTTGATCAGGCTGACCGCGTCGGCGCCGCCGCGCGTCGCCGCTTCCGCCGGGCGGCGGATATCGGTGATGTTCGGCGTCAGCTTGACGATCACCGGCATGTCGGTGTGTTGCTTGCACCATTCCGCGACCATCTGGATATATTCCGGCACCTGGCCGACGGCCGAGCCCATGCCGCGCTCGCTCATGCCGTGCGGACAGCCGAAATTCAGTTCGACGCCGTCGGCGCCAGTCTCGGCAACGCGGCCGAGGATTTTCTTCCACGGCTCTTCCTCGCAGGGCACCATCAGCGAGACAACCACGGCGCGGTCCGGCCAGTTCTTCTTGGTCGCCTTGATTTCCTCGAGATTGATCTCGAGGTCGCGGTCGGTGATCAGCTCGATATTGTTGAGGCCGAGCAGCCGCCGGTCGGCGCCCCAGATCGCGCCGTAGCGCGGACCGTTGACATTGACGACGGGCGGACCCGCCTCGCCCAGCGTCTTCCAGACGACGCCGCCCCAGCCCGCCTCGAAGGCGCGCTCGACATTGTACTGCTTGTCGGTCGGCGGCGCGGACGCCAGCCAGAACGGATTGGGCGACTTGATGCCGACGAAATTGGTGGAAAGATCAGCCATGGCGCGTCCTCCTTTGCGGAACAGTATCCGGCAGGTTCGTCACGCGCTCAAGGCGCGGTGAATGCTTTCGGCCGCGTCGCGGCCCTGTGAAACGGCGGTGACGGTCAGGTCGTCGCCGGCATTGACGCAATCGCCGCCGGCCCAGACCTTGGCCATCGAGGTCTTGCCCTCTTCATCGACCGCGATACGGCCGCCTTCGAGCGCGATGTTCCCGGCGCTGTCCGTCGCAAAGGACTGGCCGATCGCCTTCATCACCTGATCGCATTCGATGATGACCGGCGAGCCGTCGCGTTCGAACTCCATGCCCGTCACGGCGCCGTCGGCGACGATCATCCGCTTCGGGTTCATGTGGTAGCGGATCGACACGCCGGCGACCTTGGCGATCTCCTGCTCGTATTCGGACGCCTTCATGCGCTCCTTCGGGCCGCGATAGGCGATCGTCACCTCGTCGGCGCCGAGCCCCTTGGCCTGTACGGCGGCGTCGACCGCCGTCATGCCGCCGCCGATAACGACCACACGGGCCCCGACCGGGATGGTCGAGATATCCGAGGCCTGGCGCAGATCGCCGATCCACTCGACCGCATCGAGGCTGCCCTCCGCTTCGGCATCGGCGTCGCCAAGCGCATTGACGCCGGCGAGCCCCATGCCGAGGAACACCGCGTCGTAGTCTTCGGCGAGCTTCGACAGCGCGATGTCCGCGCCGAGCGCCTTGCCGTAATGCATGTCGATGCCGCCGATGGCGGTGATGTAGTCGACTTCCTTCTGTGCGAAGCCGCCCGGCGTCTTGTAGGAGGCGATGCCATATTCGTTGAGGCCGCCTGCCTTCGGACGCGCCTCGTAGACATCGACGTCATGGCCCTTCATGGCGAGGCGATGCGCGCAGGCGAGGCCCGCCGGCCCTGCCCCGATCACGGCAACCTTCTTGCCGGTGGAGGCTGCGCGGACATAGAACTGCTTGTCCTCGGCCATGGCCGTATCGGTCGCGTAACGCTGCAGCTGGCCGATCTTGACCGGCTTGCCTTCCGCCGTCTCGCGCACGCAGACTTCCTCGCACAGCGTTTCTGTCGGGCAGACGCGGGCGCACATGCCGCCGAAGATGTTCTGGTCGAAGATGGTCTTGGCCGCGCCGAGCGGATTGCCGGTCGAAATCTCGCGGATGAACATCGGGATGTCGATGGAGGTCGGACACGCCGTCATGCAGGGCGCGTCGTAGCAGAAATAGCAGCGGTCAGCCTCGACATGCGCCTCGTGATCGTCGAGCGGCGGGTGAAGATCCGAAAACAGATCCTTGTATGCGTCTGCATCGAGCCGCCCGGCCCTTACGTCCCGGCTGCGCTGGTGAGCATTCATGCGGCACTCCCTCCACATCGCTTGGCCCGGCGACCCGACCGGGCCACCCTATGTAAGGGCAGGATGACCGAATTTTATCAAAAGGTCAAATTTTAATCCGGACGGTTCGATGCACTGAAAAACGGCTGTCATGACGCCATGAAATTATCTCCCCGGACAGGAGTTTACCACGCCGGGTTATGAATCGCGCAGGCGCACTTGCCTGAATCGGCGTGGCGGGCGAAGTTCGCTCCGGGAGGTACCGACGGTTTGCAAAGACAGGACCGAATGACGATCTACACCAGCACGCCTTACGACAAGCTCACTGTCGGCATGGAGGCGGAGATCAAGCGCCTGTGCCGGGCGGAAGATTTCTACGTTTTCGCCAACGCGTCGGGCAATCACAACCCGGCCCATCTCCCGCATGAGGACCATAATGGCGACAACGTGCCCGACGAGCCGGTCGCCCCGTCCATGTGGGTCGCGTCGCTGTTTTCCGCCGTGCTCGGCAATCTGCTGCCGGGACCGGGCACGCTCTATCAGAGCCAGACGCTGCGTTTCATGAACCGCGTGCATGCCGGCGAGGAACTGACCGTCAAGGTGCGGCTGACCGCCTTGAAACCCGACCGCGTCGCCTGCTTCGACACCTGGGTGGAAGCGCCGAACGGCCGCCGCATCGTCGAGGGCGAAGCCGAGGTCATCGCGCCCGAGAAGATCGTCACCTTCGACGACGAGGACCTGCCGGGCCTGACAATCCGCCGCCACGTGCATTTCGACCGGCTTCTGGAGCTGGCCGAGCCGCTGGATCCCATCGCAACCGCCGTCGTCGTGCCGGAAGAGGAACACGCACTCTCTGGCGCCCTGCTGGCGGCGAAACACACGCTGATCCGTCCGATCCTGATCGGCGAGCGCGACAAGATCGAAGAGGTCGCCGACTCGATCGGCGCCGATCTCAACGGCATCGAGATCATCGACCTGCACGGCCACAACATGGCCGCCGGCCGCGCCGTCGAACTCTTCCATGAGGGCCGCGCCCAGGCGATCATGAAGGGGCATCTCCACACCGGCCAGTTGCTGCAGCATATTGTCAAGAGCGATGGCGGCCTTCGCACGTCGAGCCGCATCAGCCACGTCTTCGTCATGGACGTTCCCGGCCTCGATCACCTGCTGATGGTGACGGACGCCGCCATCAACATCGCCCCGACGCTGGAGGAAAAGGTCGATATCGCCCAGAACGCCATCGACCTTGCGATCGCGATCGGCATCGAGGAACCGAAGGTCGGCGTGCTGTCGGCGGTCGAAACGGTCAATCCGAAGATCCCGTCGACCATCGACGCCGCGGTCCTGTCGAAGATGGCCGATCGCGGCCAGATCCGCGGCGGCATCGTCGACGGACCGCTCGCCATGGACAATGCGGTCGATGTCGAGGCGGCCAAGACCAAGGGCATCAAGTCGCTCGTCGCCGGCCATGCAGACATCCTGCTCGCGCCCAACATGGAGGCCGGCAACATGCTGGCCAAGGAACTGAGTTTCATCGCCCATGCCGAGGCGGCGGGGCTGGTGATGGGCGCGCGCTGCCCGATCATCCTCAACAGCCGCGCCGACGACGACAAGGCCCGCCTCGCCTCCTGCGCGGTTGCCGCGCTTTTCGACGAATGGAGAAAGAGGCGGTGAGCGGCGGCGCGATCCTGACCATCAATGCCGGATCATCCTCGATCAAGTTCTCCATCTACGCTCCCGGCGACGAGCCGGCGGAGCAACTGCGCGGCGAAGTGGAGGATATCGGCGACGAGGACGCCAGGCTGATCATCGAATCCGGTCCCGGCAAGGGAACCGACACCGGGATTGGCAAGGCCGACCACACCGCCGCGCTCGGCGCGATATTGCGCCATGCCGGCGACGGTCTCGGCGGCGCGCCCGTCGCCGGCGTCGGGCATCGGGTCGTCCATGGCGGCATCGACTTCGCCGCCCCGGTTCGCCTCGACGAGGAAACAATTGACCGCCTGGAAGCGCTGGAGCCGCTGGCGCCGTTACACCAGCCCCATAATCTCGCCGCCGTGCGCGCCGCGCACGAAGCCTTCCCGAACGCCATCCAGATCGCCTGTTTCGACACCGCGTTCCACCGGGCCCATCCCTGGGTGAACGACACCTTCGCCCTGCCCCGCGAGTGGTATGAGCGCGGCGTCCGCCGCTACGGCTTTCACGGCCTGTCCTATGAGTATGTTTCCGGCGAGATCGCCCGGCTCGCGCCGGAACTGCGTCACGGCCGCGTCGTCATCGCCCATCTCGGCAACGGCGCGTCGATGTGCGCGGTGCGCGACGGCAAGAGCGTCGCCTCGACCATGGGCTTCACCGCGCTGGACGGGCTGCCGATGGGCACGCGCTGCGGCCAGCTCGATCCCGGCGTGCTCCTCTACATGATGGACCACGAGAAGATGAGCCCCGCCGAGATCACCGACCTGCTCTACAAGAAGAGCGGGTTGAAGGGGCTGTCCGGCATGACCAACGACATGCGCGAACTGGAAGCCTCCGACAGTCCGGAAGCCGCCGAGGCAATCGAGTATTTCGTCTTTCGCATCCGCCGCGAACTGGGCGCGCTCGCCGCCGTTCTCGGCGGCCTCGATGCGCTCGTCTTCACCGGCGGCATCGGCGAACATTCCGCCCATATTCGCCGCGAGGTCTGCAAGGGCATGGAATGGCTCGGCATCGCGATCGACGAGGAAAAGAACGCCGAAAATGCGCTCGATCTCGCCACTGGCGCGACGCGCGTCATGGTGGTGAAGACGGACGAGGAACGGGTGATCGCCCGGGCCGTCAACGCGGCGCTGAAAGCCTGAAACAAGAAGGGCGGCCGAAGCCGCCCTTTCAGGAATAGGATCGCTCCAAGTCTAAAAGTGCAACACCGCGGAGATGCTGCCGGTCGCGCCGGTCTTCTTGAGCGAGGCGGGTGCGCCGAGGTCGTCGAGGATGTTCTCGGTGAGAACGATGCCATATTCACCGCGGACGCTGACCCGGTCGGTGACGAAGGTTTCCGCGCCGCCGCCGAACTCGACCGCATCGACCTCGAAATGCTCGCGTTGCGAATTCGAGCCGTCGCTGATCTCGGTGTACATCCAGTTGCGGCCATAGCCGCCATAGGCGTAGAGCAGCGTCGCCGGATTGACCAGGACGCCCGCGCGCAGCCGGCCGCTCAGGCTCCAGTCCGTGCCGGTCTCGATGCTGCCCTCACCTTCGAGTGCGATCCGATTGTTGATCGTCGTGCCGCTGGCGTGTCCTTCCACGCCGACGACGAAGCGCGAATTGATCTGATGGTTGTAGCCGAGGAAGCCGCCGGCCATGAGGCCGTTCGAACCGAAGCCGTCGAATTCGTACATGCCGCCGCCGCCGTCATCCACGGTCAGCTTGGTCGTGCCCATCTCATGGCCCGCCTTGACGCCGCCGAAGAAGCCGGTCCAGCTTTCAGGCGCGTTGGCATAGACATGCTCGACCGGCCGCGGATCGCCGAAGCCATAGATCAGCGAGACCTTGGCGGAACCGATAATCGGCGTCACGCCGAGTTCCACACCGTCGAAGTTGAAGTTCTGCTTGTTGAGGTAGCTCGCGACATATTCGAAGCGGCCACGCACATTGCCGCTCAGGACGGTTTCGATACCGACCGTGCCCAGCGCCACGCCGTAGAAGAATTCCTGGTCGGAATCCGAATCGCCGTCCACGCCGTCGAAATAGTCATAGCTTCCGACGCCATGCGCGACGGTCACGCCGAGCGAGCCGAACAGCAGCGTCTCCGGATTGGTCAGGTAGCCGGCGCGAACCGATGCCTGCGCGAACCAGTCGGTTTTCAGCTCGCCGCGGAAATATTCGCCGCCGCCCGAGGAGAAATTGCCGTGGCTGCCGATGTCGGAGATGGACCCGCCGATCTGTCCGCCGATCAGATAGCCATTGCTGAAGACATGGTCGTAACCGGCGAAGACGCCGCCCGAAAACCCGTTGCCGCCCCAGCCGTCAAAGGACAGCGTATCGCCGCCCTCGCTGACTTCAAGCTTGTTGTTGGCGAGGCTGTGGGCGATCTCGGCGCCGACATAGAAGCCGCCGAACGGCGTCTCGGCGCCAGGCATCATCACTACGTCGTCAGCCGCATGGGCGCTGCCCGCCGCCTGCAACGCGACCACCATGGCAATGGCAAAACTCGATTGATAAAACCGCATTGAAAAATCCCTCCGGGCGCACGCCAAGATTTTAGCATACCGCAAAGTAACCGTAGAAGAGATTCGCTAGCATTTCGTCAACGGGATATTGGCCCGCCAGTCTTTTTCCCGGCCAGTGTCACCCGAATGACACTCAGCCGCCGCCATGCGTCTGCGGCGGCGGCCCGATGCGTCAGCTTTTTCGGTAGCTCGACCGCGCGGCCTGCGAGAACGGCCAGCCCGTGACCTTGCCGCGCAGCTGCATCTGAACGTGCGGCTCGACAGTCGGGCGGCCTGATCCGCCATCGGGTTCGCCCCACAGCAGGGTCAGGTCCGTGCCGTCTTCGGCAAAGGCCTCGTCGACACAGGCAAGCGCCACCCAGGCCCGGTCGGGCGCGATAAAATTGAGGTAGCAGGACAGGCCCACGCGTTCCCCGGCGCCGTTGAAGATCGCGTCGCATGGATAGGCCGCGTAATGCGCCGACGGTTCCTCCATGGCCTTGCCCTTCGGACCGTCACCCATCTGACTGCGATAGACCGCCGCCACATCGTCCGGATCGATGACCAGCGACACCTTCTTGCGATGCGGGGCTTCGGCCATTCTTTCAAGCGCGCTGCGTCCGACGAAGTCGTGATCGAAGCGGATCAGCCGTCCGTAATCGAGGTCCCACGGGGTCAGGTAGTAATCCTCGATCCGGTCGCTGACGAAACTGCCGCCGAGCGAGGCAAGACCGTCATAGCTGAGCGACGGCAGCCATTCGCGGAAGGGCCTCATCGCCTCGTCCGAATAGATTGCCGGGAACGGACAGCCCCACCAGCCGGACTCGACCGTCGCCGAACCGTAGGCACGTGCGCCGACCTGCTTCAGGCCGAATTCGCGGCCTGCCTCGAGCAGCAGCCCCTTGACCTCGTCATACATCTCGACCGGACCCCAGAATTCGAGCCCCGGCGCGCCGCCCATGCCGTGGCGGAGCGTGCGGTATTCCTGCCCGCCAACGCGGATATGCCCCATCTTGAAGAAACCGATCTGTTCCAGCGTGCCGCCATGCAGCTTTTCCAGCATCGGCCAGGCCTTCGGGCCCTGGAGTTCAAACCGGAACGTCTTCTTCGGCTTCGGATTGTCGAGCTTGCGTTCATCGCGGTCGCAGCGCACGTCGTAATGTCCGAGCGAGGCGTTGAACTCGATCCAGTTGGCGACCGTCGGGCGGCCGATGACGTTCACAAGCCCGTCGCCGAGCCCGAGAATGATCATGTCGCCGATCAGATAGCCGTTCGGCGCACAGCAGATCAGCTGTTTCGCCTTGCCGTCACCGAACCCGTTGAAGCCATTCACCGCAAGGCTCGCGATGAAGGGCACCACGTCGGGGCCTTCGACGTAAAGGTCGGTCATGTGGAAGGACTGGTCCATCAGCGCGACGCCCTCGCGCCAGGCGCGCTGCTCCTCGCGCCAGTTGGAAAACTCGGCGGCGATCGGGAACGCGTAAGGTCCCATCTGCGACGCGCGGAGCATCGCCAGCGGCGACGCGAATTGATCGATCTTTTCCTGAAGCGATGTCATGGCGGATAACCTCCCTGTTTCCTCCGACGGTCCGGAAAGCTATTATGAAGGCGCGCGCCGATCTTGGACGGAGACGACAATCGCCTGGACTGAGGCGCAACGGCCAGACCGGAAGACCGCGCCAAGGAGGCCGCTTGCAGAACGGACTGTGGGAACATTTCACGACCGCGGGCTTCACCCCGCGCGACCGGCTCTCCCGCTGGACACGCTGGGGAGAACGCCTCTTCGGCAATATGCGGGTCCGGCCGAGCGATCCTCGCGGCTTCTTCGGAGAGGCCGCATGGACGAGTTTCGGCCCCCTGACGGTGTCCGAGTTTCAGTTCACGCCGTCGCATGCTGAAAATCCTGTCTCCGAAGAGACCCGCGGCTTCGACGATGCGATCGTCCTGAGCATGCCTCAATACGGCATCTGCACCTATACGAACGAAAGCCAGTCGACACGCCTCGGCAAGGGCGACCTTTATCTTCGCGATCTGTCGCAGCCCTGGGAAATGACCGCCGAGGACCGCACCGGACTGATCACGCTGCGCATTCCGTTCGTGGAATTCGCGGCGCGGTTCGGTGACCCTGCTGCCTATGTGAACCGGCCCTATTCCGGCGAGCGGCCCGAAGTGGCCTGCATATCGTCGATCATCCAGTCGGCGCTGATGCTGCTGCGCGCCGACACGGACACCGCCCGCCGGTCCGTCCTTGCGGACACCGTCCTGGACGGACTCGGGCTGCTTCGCGAGGAGACGGCCGCGTCGCGGGAGACCGGCGCGCTGTCACTGCGGCGGCGCGCCCTGCTCCATATCGCGCAAAATCTCGACGATCCCGACCTGACTCCGGCAGGCGTGGCGGCCGCGCTCGGGGGGAGCCAGAGGGAGTTCCAGCGTGCCTTCCGAAAATCCGGCGAGACCATGCAGGGCGTGATACTGGAACAGCGGCTGACCCGGGCTGCCTCCCTGCTGCAGGCAAGACCCGGCCAGTATCGCAAGAAGATCACGCGGCTCGCCATTGCGCTCGGCTTCAATGACGCGGCCTATTTCAGCCGCGCCTTCGCGCGTCGCTACGGCGTGCCGCCCAGCCGCTACTCAGGCTGAGCGGACGAGTTCAGGCATTCGCCGCCAGCAGGGCCGCATTGCCGCCGGCCGCCGTGGTGTCGATGCAGACATGGCGTTCCAGCAGCAGCCTTTCCGACGGGTCGGCTTCGGAGATCAGCGGGATGAGCGGGCCCGAGCGTTTCGCCAGCGCGATGCGCGCCGCGCGCAGGTCAGCCGCGTCACTCCACAGCATCACCGCATCGAAGCCCTTCAGCGTCTCCAGATCCTCCCGGTCGAGGACGAACGGGATCGACCCGGCGCCGCTTGCCTCGCCAGCGACAATCAGCGGCACACAGCCATGCGCGCGCGCCAGTTCCGCCTGCCGGTCGGCATCGGCCGCGTCCGGACCAAGGCAGAGCACGACGCCGCGCGCGAAGGTCGACAGCCGGTTGGACTCACCGGTGACGCCCGGCATGGCCGTCGCCGACAGCGCGGTCCGGCGCGCCGGCTTCAACTGGTCGAGCCGGGTCTGGACGGCGATCGGGTCCGCCCCGACCACTTTCTGCGCCACGCCGGAGCGCGTCTCCTGACGGACGAAACGCGAGAGATAATGCGGCCCGCCGGCCTTCGGCCCCGTGCCCGACAGGCCCTCGCCTCCGAAAGGCTGGGACGCGACCACCGCGCCGATCTGGTTGCGGTTGATATAGATGTTGCCCGCCTTGACCTTCGACGTGATATCCTCGACGCGGTCGTCGATGCGGCTGTGCAGGCCGAAAGTCAAACCGTAGCCGGTGGCGTTGATGTCGGCGATCACGCGACCGATTTGCGACGCCTTGAAGGTCGCGACATGCAGGACGGGGCCGAAGATCTCGCGCTCCAAATCCTTGATGCCGTTGACGCGCAACACCGTCGGCGCGACGAAAGTCCCCTTGCCCGGCGTGTCAAGTTCCTTCAGCAAGCGATTCTCGCGGCGCGCCTTTTCGATATGGTCGACAATGCCCTGACACGCTTCCTCGTCGATCACCGGGCCGGTATCGGTGGCGAGATTCCACGGGTCGCCGGCGCGCAATTCGTCCATAGCGCCGAACAGCATTTCGGAGACTCCCTCCGCGACATCCTCCTGCAAATAGAGCACACGCAGCGCCGAACAGCGCTGCCCGGCGGACTGGAAGGCCGAAGCGACGATGTCGCGCACCGCCTGCTCGGGCAGCGCGGTGGAGTCGACAATCATCGCGTTGAGGCCGCCCGTCTCGGCGATCAGCGGCGCGTCGGGCGCCATGTGCTGCGCCATCGACCGGTTGATCGCCTGCGCCGTCTCGGTGGAGCCCGTAAAGCATACGCCGTCGATGCGGTTGTCGGAGGTCAGCGACGCGCCGACCGTCGCGCCGTCACCCGGAAGCAATTGCAGGACGTCGCGCGGCACGCCGGCATCATGCAACAGCTTGACGGCAAGGGCGGCGATCAGCGGCGTCTGCTCGGCCGGCTTGGCGAGCACGCCGTTGCCGGCGGCAAGCGCCGCGGCAATCTGGCCCGTGAAGATGGCGAGCGGGAAATTCCACGGCGAGATGCAGGCAAAGAGACCGCGCGGGGTCGCCTCGCCCATCGTCTCGGCCTGGTTCGCATAATAACGCAGGAAATCCGCCGCCTCACGCAATTCGCCGACCGCGTCGAGCTGGATCTTGCCGGCCTCCCGCGCCAACAGAGCGAAGATCGGACCGAAATTTTCTTCATAAAGATCGGCGGCGCGGCGCAGGACGCTCGCGCGATCCGCCACCGGGCAATCCGACCAGTTGCGCGCCCTGTCGAGCGCGGTGCGAACGTCACTCAGTTCGGCTTCGATGACTGCGCCGACAACGTCCGACGGATCGGCCGGATTGAGAGCCTCGCGCGCCACGCCCTTGCCGCGCCCGCCGGCCAGCAGCGGCGCGGCTTCGAACCGCGTTTCGCGCCAGGGCGCCCGCGCCGCCTCGACCGCCGCGAGGTCGGTGCGGTTCCTCAGATCGAAACCCTTCGAATTGCCCCGCGCCGGCTGGAACACCTCGGCCGGCTTGCGAATGCGCGGATTGGCGGTCGGGTCGGCAAGCCATTCGGCGAAGGGATCGGCAACGATCTCGGCGACCGGCACCGCCTCGTTGACGATCTGGTTGACGAAGGAGGAGTTCGCGCCGTTTTCGAGCAGTCGCCGCACCAGATAGGCGAGCAAGTCGCGATGCGCGCCGACCGGCGCATAGATGCGGCACTTGGTCTTCTCGCTCTTGAGGACAATGCGGTGCAACGCCTCGCCCATGCCGTGCAGCCGCTGGAACTCGAAGACCTCCTTGTCCCCGGCCATCTCCAGGATGGCGGCGACGCTGTGGGCATTGTGGGTGGCGAATTGCGGATAGATGCGGTCGGTCATGCCGAGCAGCTTCTTCGCGCAGCAGATATAGGAGATGTCGCTCGCCTGTTTGCGGGTGAAAACCGGGAAGCCCTCCAGCCCGTCGATTTGCGCGCGCTTGATCTCTGTGTCCCAATAGGCGCCCTTGACGAGGCGCACCATGATGCGTCGGTCGAGCTTCTCCGCGAGCGCGTAAAGCCAGTCGAGCGCCGGCTCGGCGCGCTTGCCATAGGCCTGAACGACCACGCCGAACCCGTCCCAGCCGGCCAGCCGTTGGTCGGCCAGCACCGCGCCGATCACGTCGAGCGACAGATCGAGCCGGTCGGCCTCCTCGGCATCGATGTTGAAGCCCATGCCGGCCTTTGCCGCCATCGCCGCGAGATCGGCAACGCGCGGCACGAGCTCTTCCATGACGCGGGCTTCCTGGGCCACCTCGTAGCGCGGATGCAGCGCCGAGAGCTTGACCGAAATGCCCGGATTGCGCCGGATGTCGTCACGGGCGCAGTTCGTCGCTATCGCCTTGATCGCATTCGCATAGGCGTCGAAATAGGCGCGCGCGTCCTTTGCCGTCAGCGCCGCCTCGCCCAGCATGTCGTAGGAATAAGAATAGCCCTTCGCCTCCATCGCCGCGCCGCGCTGCATCGCCGACTTGATCGTCTCGCCGAGAACGAACTGGCTGCCGAGCTCGCGCATTGCCTGACGCACGGCGGTACGGATAACCGGCTCCCCCAGCCGCTTGACCGCGCCGCGCAGAAGGCCCGCCATGCCCTGCGACCGGTCCGTATCGAGCACCTTCCCGGTCAGCATCAACGCCCAGGTCGAGGCGTTGACCAGCGACGAGTTGGAATGGCCCAGATGCTGGCCCCATTTGGACGGCGCGATCTTGTCCTCGATCAGGTCGTCGATCGTCTCGGCGTCCGGCACACGCAGCAGCGCCTCCGCGAGACACATCAGCGCGATGCCCTCGTCGGTCGACAGGCCGTATTCGGCGAGAAAGGATTCCATCAAGCCCGGGCGGTCTTCGGCACGGATCGCCTCGACCAGCCTGCCGGCGCGGGCGACGATGGCGTCGCGTTTCGTTTCATCGGGGGCGTGATCGGCGATCAGGCGCTCGACGATCCCGGCCTCCTCGGCGCGGTGCGCGGAACGCATGGCTTCACGGGCAGAAAAAAGGGCGTCGTTTGGCATCAGGACCTCCGGCACGAAACGCTACCAGCGTAGAATAGCATTGACCAGAAAGGCGGTTTTCCCCAGATTGACAAAAAACCGGGAAGATTTCCCGAAGATTTCTCCATTCGAGGGCGAAATGAAAGAGTCAGCCCATTCCGAAGACCAAATCGACCGGTACGATCGGCGGATCATCGCTGTACTGGAAACGGACGGCCGCCTGCCGGTGACCGAGCTCGCCCGCCGCGTCGGCCTGTCGAAGAGCCCCTGCCAGGTGCGCCTTAAGCGGCTGATCGACGACGGCTACATTCTCGGTTTCAAGGCCGTGCTCGACATGGCGAAGATCGGCCGCGAGCATGTCGCCTTCACCGAGGTCAAACTGTCGGACACGACCGAAAAGGCGCTCGCCGCCTTCAACGCGGCGGTCAAGAAGATCCCGGAGGTCGAGCAGTGCCACATGATCGCCGGGCCGTTCGATTTCCTGCTGAAGGTGCGCACCCGCGACATCGCCGCCTATCGCCGCATCCTGGGCGAATCCATCTCGGCCCTGCCGCATGTCTCCAACACCTCGACCTATGTCTCGATGCAGGCGGTCAAGGACGGGCCGCTGGACGATCTTGCCGGGTAGAGCCCCGATTTGCGAGAGTGGCGAAAAACGGGACGAGAATCTTGCGCACCCAGGTCTGTATCATCGGCGGCGGCCCCGCCGGCCTTTTCCTCGCGCATGTGCTGCACATAGCCGGCATCGACTCGATCGTGATCGAACGGCAGACCGAGGACCATGTGCTGAGCCGCATACGCGCCGGCGTTCTGGAAGCCGGCACGGTCGATCTTCTGCGGCAATACGGGCTGGCCGACCGCATGGACCGCGACGGCATGCCGAAGGACGGAACCCGCATCTTCTGGGAGGGCAAGGAGGATTTCTGGATCGACGCCCTGCGCTGGACCGGGCGGCGGATGATGGTCTGGGGGCAGACCCAGATCACCGAGGATCTCTATGCCGCGCGCGAACGCGACGGCGGCGAGATGATCTTTAGGGTCGAGAATGTCACGCTCCATGACCTCGACGGCACACCGTCCGTCACCTTTGACCGGCACGGCGAGAGCCATAGGATCGATTGCGATTTCATCGCCGGTTGCGACGGGTTCCACGGCCCGAGCCGGATGGCGATCCCGGCCGACATCCGCCGGGAATATGAGCGCGTCTATCCCTTCGGCTGGCTTGGCATCATGGTCGAGAAACCACCCATGAAGGAACTCGCCTATGCCTACCATTCGGAGGGCTTCGCGATGGCCTCGCGGCGCAATCCGATGCTCAGCCGCTACTATGTGCAGGTGCCCTCGACCGACCGGGTCGAGGACTGGTCCGACGACCGCTTCTGGGAGGCGCTGCACCGGAGGCTGCCGGAACATGTGCATGGCGAGATCGAGACAGGACCGTCGATCGAGAAATCCATCGCGCCACTGCGTTCCTTTGTCGCCGAGCCGATGCGATGGGGAAAGCTGTTCCTTGCCGGCGATGCCGCCCATATCGTGCCGCCGACCGGCGCCAAGGGCCTCAACCTGGCGTTCTCCGATGTCTTCTATCTGAGCCGCGCCCTGATCATGCACTTCAAGCAAAACAGCGACCGCTATCTGGACAGCTATTCGGAGATGGCGCTGCGACGTGTGTGGGCGGCGGAAAACATCTCGTGGCGCATGACGAAATTGCTGCATGTCTTCCCGGGCGAGGATCCGTTCGACCAGAAGATCCGCCAAAGCGATTTCGACCTGCTGGTGGGATCGGAAGACGTCCAGCGCGCCTTCGCCTATGAATATATGGGCCTGCACTTCGAGGATTAATCCGGCTCGCCTGTCGCCTACTTCGAAATCCCGATGACATGATAGATGTCGCGGCTGAGCATCCACGCGCCGTCCTGCAAAACCCAGACATGCAGATAGCGCCCGTCGATCTCGCTGTCGCCAGCGGCAACGCGTGTCTCGCCGATCTCGACGGCGGTCTGCGGCCCGGCCTGCCGGATTTCAAGCACCTTGAATCTGAGGTTCGATACGCCTTGCCCGAAAACGCGCGCATAGTGGGCGGCAATGGCCTCACGACCGCTCAGGATCGCGCCGCCGGGCGGCATAAGGGCTCCGTCCTCGGTATAGAATCCGCCAATCGCCTGCGCGTCGCCCGCATTATAGGCTTCCGCGAAAGCCTGCATGCGCGCGACAATCGGATTGTCCTGCGCATGAGAAAGGACGGTTCCCGCAAGGAACAGGATGAGCGCTGCAATCGTCCGAACCACTGTCGCCTCCGCAAATACAACTCGAGGCTGCCACGGCCGCCCCTATTGCTCAATGGGTTGCCTGGCGTTTCGGTTCAGACGGATGCGGATATTGCAGGTTCAACTTCGCTGCGAAGCAGGTCGAGAAAAGCGAGCCCCGCCTGTTCCACCGGCCCGGAATTGTCGATTTCGACGATGCGCCCGCAATCCGGCAGGGTCTCCGTGCTGCGGGCCAACCGCTTCTCGATCTCGTCGGCCGTCTCGCGTCCGCGTTTCGCGAGCCGCTCGGCCAGCACGTGCCGGTCGACGGTCAGATTGACCACGAGTAGGTTGCCGAAGACTCGCTCTATCTCCCCGAGCGCGCGGCGCGATCCGTTGGCGATGGCGATGCCGCCCGTTTCGACATGGTGCAGGGCGGCCGTCGGTATGCCGTAGCGCAGGCCGTGCGCCTCCCAGCAGACGGCAAAGCGGCCGGCTTCCTCCTCTGCCGCGAAGGCTTCGCGGTCGAGAGAGGCGTGATCCTCCGATCCGGCATCGGCGTCGCGCGTCACCGCGCGGCGTACGAACAGTATGTCATCGATCGCGTCGAGACGCGTCTTGAGCCAGCTGATCAGCGTGTCCTTGCCGGCCCCGCTCGGGCCGACAATGGCGATGAAACAGCCCCTGCCCATACCGGCATCTCCGTCAGGCGACGCGGTGACCGGTGCGCCAGACACCGCGCACGACCGGAACATGCTCCGCGTGCTCGGGATCGTGATGCACCCGCACCAGATCGGCGCGCTTGCCGACCGCGAGTTCGCCGCGATCCTCGAAACCTACCGTTTCCGCAGGGGTTTTCGTCACCATGTGCAGGGCCTGGTGGAACGGGATCTCTTCGTTATCGCGGGCTATGATGAAGATCGCGTGGAGCAGGCTGAACGGGATATAGTCGGACGAGAGCACGTCGAGAATCCCGAGCCGGGCGAGGTCCATCGCCGCGATATTGCCGGAATGCGAACCGCCGCGAACGATGTTCGGCGCGCCCATCATGACGCTCATGCCCGCCTCGTGCGACGCGCGCGCCGCTTCGACCGAGGTCGGGAATTCGGCGAGCCTGACGCCCTGCCGCACCGCTTCCTCGACATGGTCCAGCGTCGCGTCGTCATGGGACGCCAGCGTGATGCCGAGCGCATGGCAGTGTTCGGCGATCTCCTCACGGTGCTTCGCGGAATACTGCGCCGATTCCGCCTGCCGCCTTTCGACGAAGGTTTCGAACTGCGCGTCGGTCATGCCGCGTTTCTTCTTGTAGTAGAGCGCATAATGTTCGAGCGTCTGGAACTGCCGCTGACCCGGCGCGTGGTCCATCAGCGAGGCGAGCCTGACCATGTCGTCGTCGCGGAATTCGTCGAGCGCCTCGAGCACGTTTTCCGCCGAGACCTCGCAGCGCAGGTGGATGCGGTGGTCGGCACGCAGCCGGCCCTTGTCCTGCGCGGCCTTCAGGGCATCGGCGAGCTTGCGCATTTCGCCCGGCGCATAGCCATTGTCCTCGTCGCTGCCCATCCGGAAGCAATCGAACACGGTGGTGATGCCGGAGGTTGCGATCTGCCCGTCATAGGCCTGCACCGAGGCCATGACGTTCCAGGCGACGCCGGGGCGCGGGCTGTAATGGGTTTCGAGATGATCGGTATGCAGTTCGACCAACCCCGGGATCAGGTAATCGCCATCGAGATCGGTCGCCGGCACATGGCTGCGGCCCGGCTGGATATCAGCGATGAGGCCGTCGCGCGTGACCAGCGTCCCGTCGACGATCTCGCCGGCGAGAACCAGCCTTGCATTGGTGAAGACCTCCTCCGGCCGCGATGCGGTGAAGCTCGATGTGCCCCGGATCTCGTTCATGAAAATGGCTTTCCGTTTCCTGTCGTCAGTCGCGCGCGATCGGCTCGACCAGCCTTGAGCGAAGTGCGTTGGAGATATTGTCGAAAACAAAGACAACAATGAGGATCAGTATGACCATATAGGCCACATTTTCCCAGTCCGCATTGGTGCGCATCGCTTCCCACAGTTTCAGGCCGATGCCGCCGGCGCCGACTGCGCCGATGATCGTCGCCGAGCGCGTGTTGGATTCCCAGAAATAGAGCGCCTGGGAGATGAAGACCGGCAAAACCTGCGGGACCACGCCATAGCGCTGCACGGCGGCCGGCGCGGCGCCGACCGAGCGTACCCCTTCGCGCTGCTTGTCGTCGATATTCTCCAGCGCCTCTGAATAGAGTTTCCCGAAGGTGCCTGTGTCGGTGAAGAAGATCGCCGAGATACCGGCCAACGGCCCCGGCCCGAAGGCCCGTGTGAAGAACAGCGCCCAGATCAGCATGTCGACGGAGCGCTGGAAGTCGAAGAAGCGTTTCAGCACCTGGTTGACGAAGCGGTTCGGCGTGATGTTGCGCGCCGCCATGAAGGAAAGCGGAAACGCGATCATCACCGCAAACAGCGTGCCGACAAAGGCCATGACGATAGTTTGCAGCAGCTTGATCCAGACATCGCCATGCTGCCACTCGGCATTGTTGACGATATTGTCCCACATGACAGCGAGATTGGACCGGTGGGGATCGATGCGCTCACCGGAGAAGGCCAGCGCCATCACCTCGCCGAAGGACTTGCCCCAATAAGGCGACTGCGTGTCGAACCAGAAATTCTCCCAGCCAAGGAACCGGCGGTTAACCTTGACCTCGTACCAGCGCACCTCGGCACGGCCGGCAAAACCGAAATAGACAGCGACCTTCTCGCCCTCGGCTTTTTGCAAGGCCCATGAAGGCAGATCACCGACCGGGAACACCTTTTCGTTTTCGCGGTCGATCGTCAGGACCAATGTCTCGCCGCCGCGGGTCACCCGGATCTCGTCGGCGGTGACATCGACCTTCGCGGTCGAGGAAATCTCCACACTTGCCTTGGCGATACCCTCGCGTGTTTCGGTGACGGTGGTCGTTTCCGCATTCGCATCCGCGCTGCCGCCCATGTTGGACGCATCCGAACTCGGCGACATGAAACTGTTCATGAGACCGCTGCCACCCGTGTTCGTGGCGTCCGAGGACGGTGACATGAAGCTGCCGCCGACCCCTGCCCCGCCGGTGCTGGCGGGTTTCGAGTCGCTGTTGTCGGCCCCTTCGACGGAGACCGTCACCAGGCCGCGCTCGGTCGTGATCCAGGCGGGATCGGGATTGTCGCCGAGCGGCGAGAAACGCGGATAGGTGATCTCGATATCACCGGTCTTGTACTCGACATCCGGCCGGACTTCGTAGGACACCCAGTCGGCAAGATAGGCGCCGGCGATGTTCCAGTTGCCGTTCGATATGACCGCGCCGATGGAGAAGAACCACCACGCATAGACGGTGTAGAGCGCCAGCACGACGACGGCGATCGGATAGGCGAAACGCTTGAAGAAGGGCTGGCGGAAGGCGTCCGGGTGACGCCGTTCGATTTCGTCGATCTGGTCTGCGGTCAGCGCGGTCATGGTCAGCGTCCGAATTCGAAGGCCTGCTTGCCGACGAGTTTCTTGCGCAGCCAGGCCGAAAGCTGGTCCACGCAGATGATCGTGACGAACAGGAGAAGGATGATGGCGAGCGTCTTGGCCTCGTGGCCGCGGCTGATCGAGAGCCGCAGCGCCTCGCCGATGCCGCCGGCGCCGACCGCGCCGAGAATGGTGGAGGCGCGCACATTGATCTCGAGGCGCAGCAGGAAATAGCTGATGAAGTTCGGCATGACCTGCGGCACGATGCCGAACCAGACGCGCTCGAACCAGTTACCGCCGACCGCGCGCAGGCCCTCGTCCGGTTTCATGTCAGCGTTCTCGACAACCTCGAAGAACATCTTGCCGAGCGCGCCGATCGTGTGGATCGCCACCGCGATCATCGCCGGGATCGGACCCAGCGAGAAGATCGCCAGGAAGAAGCCGGCGATGACGATTTCGGGAAAGGCGCGCAGGATTTCCATAACGCGGCGCACCGCAAAGCGCAGCCAGCGCGAGGCCGTCAGGTTCTTCGCCGCGACGAAGCTGAAGATGAAGCCGAAGGTGAAGCCGATCAGCGTCGCGAACACCGCAATGTTCAGCGTTTCCAGCATCTTGTAGAAATACTCGGGAACGTAGAGGCTTTCGGTAATGTAGACCCGGCCGACCGGGTAATTGTATTGCAGGCTGCCCGTGTCATAGGGGCTCGGCAGGTCGAACAGGGCGCGCCAGACTTCCCATCCGTCGCGCGGGATCAGGTCGCCGACGAAGTCGAAGAAATGCGGCAGGCGATCGAGAAACTTGCCGGCATTGGTCTCGTTGGCGAACCACAGCGAGGCGACCAGCGCGATCGCCAGCGCGACGAGTCCGCCGATCGTGTAGAGCCGCCTGGTGGTATTGAGGTCGCGCCAATGGCGCTCGACGTCATACCGCCCGTCCCCGCTCACATAGGCGCCATGCGCGGATGCATCTGTCACGGCCATCGATCAGATCCGAAAGAAGGAAAAAGCCGCCGCGGCCCGGAAGCCGCGGCGATCGAAAAACGCGTGAACCTTACGAACCGATCTTCGCCTTGCGGGCGGCGATGATGGTTTCATAGAAGGACTGGTCGACGTCGACGAAGCCCTTGTAGTCGCCGCCCTGGATGGCGGAGAAGCAGGCCGGGTCGGATTCCGGAAGCGCCTTCATGTAGGAGACGAACTTGGCGCGGACGTCCTTGTCCAGCTTGTTCGAAACGACGATCGGGCCGTTCGGGATCAGCGGCGAACGCCAGACTTCGACGACGTCGTTCATGTCGAGAAGGCCCTTGTCGACCATCTTGCGGATGTTGCCCGAGGTGTAGCCGTCGGCATAGTCGCCAACGCCCGACGACCAGGTCACGGAAGCGTCGAAGGTGCCCTTCAGCATTTCGAGAACGTTGTTCTCATGGCCGCCGCCGAAGCCGGTCTCGGAGAAATAGTCCTCGACCTTGGCGCCAAGCTGCGCCGGCAGGGCGACGGACGGAACCAGATAGCCGGAGGTGGAGTCCGGATCGGCGAAGCCGAGCTTCTTGCCCTTCATGTCGGCAAGCGTCTTGATGCCGGAATCCTTGCGGGCGAGCATGATGGAGAAATAGCCGGTCGCGCCGTCGGTCTGCACGGTGGTCAGGACCGGATCGACGGCTTCCGGATCGGTCAGATAGACCTTGGCGTAGCCGGAAGCGCCAAGCTCGGCATAGTCGAGCGTGCCGCCGAGCAGGCCCTGGATCGTGCCGTCATAGTCGGCAGCCGGGAACAGCTTGACTTCCTTGACGCCGATGGCTTCCGGAAGCTGGTCGACCATGCACTGGAAGTTGCGAAGGCGGTCGGCTTCGTTCTCGCCGCCAAGGATGCCGATGCGGAACACGTCCTGGGCCTGGGCGGAAACGGAACCGGCGGCGATGGCGGCAACCGCGGCGGTTGCGAGAAGGAGTTTCTTGAGCATTTCGTCTCTCCTGTTGGCGGGGAGCTCCCCCGATTGGTGGTCGTTCGAAAAACGCACCGCGCGACGCGACCGACATCGCGCGGAATTCTGTCTGCTGGTCAGGGCCGCGCCGCGACCACTTCGGGTTCGGGTTTCGGCGCGAGTTTTTCGCGGCCGGCGCCGAAGCTGGTCGAGGTGACGGCCTCGGAGAAAGCTTCCTCCAGCGCGTCGGCGCCGTAGATGCGCCGCGCCGCCGCTTCGGTCAGGTCGTCCGGCGTGCCGTCGAACACGACCTCGCCGCCGGACATGCCGATGATGCGCTCGCAATAGGCGCGCGCCGTATCGAGCGTGTGCAGATTGGTGATGACAGTGATGCCGTCATTGCGGTTGATGTCGGCGAGCGACTGCATGACGATCTGGGCATTGCGCGGATCGAGCGAGGCGATCGGCTCGTCGGCCAGGATCACCTTGGGCTGCTGCATCAACGCCCGCGCGATCGCGACGCGCTGCTGCTGTCCGCCCGACAGCGTGCCGGCGCGCTGCATCGCGGTCTTGGCGATATCGAGCCGCTCCAGCGAGGCGATCGCCATGGCCCGCTCCTCGCGGGTGAACATGTTGAGGATGCTCGACACGGTCGACCGGTGATTGAGCCGGCCGAGCAGCACATTGGTGAGCACGTCGAGGCGCGGTACCAGGTTGAATTGCTGGAAGATCATCGCGCAGTCGCGCTGCCAATTGCGCAGCGCCTGTCCGGAGAGCGAGGAGACCTCGCCGCCGTGAAAGGCGATCCGTCCCTCGGAGGGGTCTATCAGCCGGTTGATCATGCGCAGGAGCGTCGATTTGCCGGCGCCGGAGGCGCCGATGACGCCGACCATCTGACCGCTCGGGATCGTCAGATTGACGGCCTTGACTGCCGCATTCGCGCCGAAGCGGCGAGTCACATTCACGATTTCGAGCATCGGCGAACCCCGGGTTCCGACTGTTCCTTGCGGCGGGTCTATGCGGCTTGGATCACCGTAAAATGTCAGTTCGATCTCAATTCCGTGACACTGTACGGTCCCTTGTGGACGAAGCTTCGCCATGCTTTTTTCAAGGCATTCCGGGCTTTTTCGGGTGATCTGCAGCAAGAGGCGCAGCCGGATGTCATCCAACTGTCAACAAAATCGCAGGAACCGGTAATTCCGCAGCGAAAAGAGTTCAGGCGGATTCGTATTTTTCCAGAAACGCCTCGATATCGAGGCTCCGGAAATCGTCCAGGGAAGCACGCAGCGCGGCGTGATCCCAGTCCCACCAAGCCAGGGTCTGGAGCCGCTCGGCGACAGCTTTCGGGAAGCGCTCGCGGATCGGTTTCGCCGGCACCCCGCCGACGATCATGTAGGGCGCGACATCCTTGGAGACGACCGCGCCGGCCCCGATGACCGCCCCGTCGCCCACGGTGACGCCCGGCAAAACCGTCGAGCCGTGGCCGAACCATGTGTCGTGACCGACCGTGACCTGGTTTTCGCGCCGCCATTCGAAGAATTGCTCCTCGTTGGAGGCGTCCTCCCAATAGTCGCCGGCGCGATAGGTGAAATGATGCAGCGTCGGCCGCCAGGTCGGGTGATTGGTCGCGTTGAAGCGGACGCCGGAGGCGATATTGGCGAACTTGCCAATCTGCGCGCACCAGGCGCTGCAGTCCTGCATCATGTAGGAATAGTCGCCGAGCACGGTTTCGTGGACACGCGACCGGTCGGCGATTTCCGTAAAACGCCCGAGCGTCGAATTGGTGACTTCGGCGGTCGGATGGATCAGCGGCTGTTCCGAGAGCCTGGTCATGCCGCTTTCGACGCCGCGAATTCCGTGACGTCGATGACCGCGTCGGCGACGACTTCGCGCACATCCTGATCGTGGAAGATGCCGAGAAGCGCCGCGCCGGCCTGTTTCTTTTCGGAGATCATGTCGATCACCACCTGCCGGTTTTTCGCGTCGAGCGAAGCCGTCGGCTCGTCCAGCAGCAAGACCGGATGGTCGGTGATGAAGCCGCGCGCGATGTTGACGCGCTGTTGCTCGCCGCCCGAGAAGGTCGCCGGCGGCAGGGCCCACAAGGTCTCCGGCAGGTTCAGCCGCGTAAACAGAGCGGCCGCCCGATCCCTCGCCTCCGCCTGCGTCGTGCCGCGCTGCACCAGCGGTTCGGCGGCGACGTCCAGCGCGGAAACGCGCGGCACGACCCGCAGGAACTGGCTGACATAACCGATCGTGTCGCGCCGGATCGCGATCACGGTGCGCGGATCGGCCTTGGCGAGATCGACATAGTCGCCGCCGTGGCAAACGAGGATCTGCCCGCTCTCGACGCCGTAATTGCCGTAAAGCATTTTCAGGATCGTGCTCTTCCCGGCGCCGGACGGGCCGCCGAGCACGGCGCATTGCCCGGCCTTCAGCGCGAAATCGACATGCTCGATAACAGGAATGACGATGCCGCCGCGCAGATGCATCGTGAAGGTCTTGGCGACATCGGAAACGACAACGGGCGTCGGCATGGTCACACCTGAAGGATCGAGGAAACGAGAAGCTGGGTATAGGGCGCGCGCGGATCGTCGAGCACCCGGTCGGTCAGGCCGGTCTCGACCACGTGACCGTCCTTCATCACCATCATGCGATGCGACATCAGCCGCGCGACCGCGAGGTCGTGGGTGACGACGACGACGGCGAGGCCGAGATCGTTGACGAGGCCGCGCAACAGGTCGAGCAGGCGCGCCTGTACCGAGACGTCGAGCCCGCCCGTCGGCTCGTCCATGAAGACGAGACGCGGGCCGGTGACGAGGTTGCGCGCGATCTGCAGGCGCTGACGCATGCCGCCGGAAAAGGCGCGTGGCTGATCGTCGATGCGGTCGGCGTCGATCTCGACACGGCCGAGCCAGTCGGTCGCCGTCTCGCGGATATGGCCGTAATGACGATCGCCGACAGCCATAAGCCGCTCGCCGACATTGGCGCCGGCGGAAACGCTCATCCGCAAGCCGTCAGCCGGGTTCTGGTGGACGAAGCCCCAATCGGTACGCATCAGGAAACGCCGTTCGGCCTCGCCCATACGGTAGAGGTCCCGGAACTGGCCGTCGCGCATGCGGTAGCTGACCGTGCCGGCCGTCGGCATCAGCCGCGTCGAAATGCAGTTGAGCAGCGTCGTCTTTCCGGAGCCGGACTCGCCGACGACGGCAAGCACCTCGCCGGGCCAGAGTTCGAACGACACATCCTGGCAACCGACGCGGTTGCCGTAGAATTTCGAAACGCCGCTGACGCGCAAAAGGGGTTGGTCAGACATTACGCAAACCTCCAATCAGAGAGGTTTTACCCCCCTCTGTCCGCTTCGCGGACATCTCCCCCACAAGGGGGGAGAATGGAGCCGAGCCCGTGGAACACGGCCTACCGGCGAAGTTGGTGTCGAGAGGACGCATGTACGCGCCCACTCTCCCCCCTTGTGGGGGAGATGTCACCGCAGGTGACAGAGGGGGGTATCCAGTACGCACCATCATTCCGCGGCCTCCATCGTGTCGGACGCGAGATGGCCGCGATGGCCCTCTTCGCGGCGCTTTTCGCAATAATCCGTATCGGAGCAGACGAACATCCGGCCGCCCCGGTCATCGAGGATCACCTCGTCGAGATAGACGCCCTGCGCCGCGCACAGCGCACACGGCTCCTCGAATGTCTGGATCTCGAAGGGATAATCCTCGAAGTCGAGGCTGACCACGTCCGTATGGGGCGGAATGGCATAGATGCGCTTCTCGCGCCCGGCCCCGAACAGTTGCAGCGCGTCCGACATGTGCATTTTCGGATTGTCGAATTTCGGCGTCGGCGACGGGTCCATCACGTAGCGCCCCTCGACCTTGACCGGATAGGCATAGGTCGTTGCGATATGGCCATTGCGGGCGATGTCCTCATAGAGCTTGACGTGCATCAGGCCGTATTCGGCGAGCGCGTGCATCTTGCGCGTCTCGGTCTCGCGCGGCTCCAGGTAGCGCAGCGGCTCGGGGATCGGCACCTGATAGACCAGGATCTGGCCTTCGGTCAGCCTCTCCTCGGGAATGCGGTGGCGGGTCTGGATGACGGTCGCCTTGGCGGTCTCCGTCGTCGTCGCCACATCGGCAACCTTGGCGAAGAAGGCGCGGATGGAGACCGCATTGGTCGTGTCGTCCGCGCCCTGGTCGATCACCTTCAGCGTATCGTCCGGCCCGATGATCGAGGCCGTTACCTGCACGCCGCCGGTACCCCAGCCATAGGGCATCGGCATTTCGCGCGAAGCGAACGGAACCTGGTAGCCCGGAATGGCGATGCCCTTGAGGATCGCGCGGCGGATCATGCGCTTGGTCTGCTCGTCGAGATAGGCGAAATTATAGGTCGCCAGCCCGTCGTCCGTGTCGGTCATATCGGTCATTCCGCCGCCTCCGGCATGCTCTCCTGAATATCGCGCCGCGCCGCGTGTTCGCCGCGCATGCGCCGGACGAGGTCGAGCTCCGCCTGGAAGTCGACATAGTGCGGCAGCTTCAGATGCTCGACGAAGCCGGTCGCCTGCACATTGTCCGAATGCGAGATGACGAATTCCTGGTCCTGCGCCGGCGCGACGATGTCCTCGCCGAGTTCCGAGGCGCGCAGCGCCCGGTCGCACAGCGACATCGCCATCGCCTTCCTCTCCGACTGACCGAAGACGAGGCCGTAACCGCGGGTAAATTGCGGCGGCACCTTGGCCGAGCCGGCGAACTGGGTGACCATCTGGCACTCGGTCACCTGGATGCGGCCGAGCGTAACGGCGAAGCCCAGTTCCGGCACGTCGAGCTTCACCTCGACCTCGCCTATGCGGATCTCGCCGACGAAGGGATGCGTGCGGGCGTAGCCGCGCTGCGTCGAATAGCCGAGCGCCAGCAGGAAACCCTCGTCGCCGCGCGCCAGCGCCTGCAGCCGCGTATCGCGCTCCATCGGGAATTCCATCGGCGTGCGCGTCAGGTCGCCGATCTCCTCGCCCGGCACGTCGCCGTCATCCTCGATCAGCCCTTCCTGTGCGAGGATATCGGAGACGCGCATGACCTTCGCGTCGTCGCCTTCTCGGATCTCCGGCTCGTCGACCTCGCCGTCGCGGCCAAGCGACGGATCGAGCAGGCGATGCGTATAGTCGAAGGTCGGCCCGAGCATCTGTCCGCCCGGCAGATCCTTGTAGGTCGCCGAGACACGCCGCTCGACCTGCATGGCGGCGGTGTCGATCGGCACGGAATAGCCGAAGCGCGGCAGCGTCGTGCGATAGGCGCGCAGCAGGAAGATCGCCTCGATCAGGTCGCCCCGCGCCTGCTTGATGGCGAGCGCGGCGAGTTCCCGGTCATAGACCGAGCCTTCCGCCATCACCCGGTCGCAGGCGAGCGCCAGCTGTTCGGCGATCTGCGCAAGCGTCAGCGACGGCAACGAACGGTCGCCGCGCCGCCGGTCGGCGAGCAGCCTGTGCGCATTGGAAATGGCGGCCTCGCCGCCCTTGACCGCGACATACATGTCAGTTCTCCCCTTCGCCGATGCGCACCGTGCGCGGCAGGCAGGCGACCGCATCGGGCGTCGCCAGGACCATGTCGATGCCGCGCGGATAAAGCGCGTTGTTCTCGCGCCACTGCATGTCGAAATGACCGGGCATGGGGCGCGGCGCGATGGTCTGCGTGTCCTTGATGCCCGGACCGCGTAGGGTCAGGACCGGTCCGTTCGTCAGCGAGTCCACCTGCAGGATCAGGGTCGTCGACCGGTCCGGATATTCCTGCGTGCCGAGCGCGAAACTGGAAAGCGACGGCAGCGCGGCCGCATTGACGGCGATGGCGAAGGTGGCTTCCGACGGCAGCTTCGCCAGCGGCGCGCCGGTCTGGAAGGAAAGCCAGCCTTTCACCGCGTCGTCGCGCGCGAGATCCTGCCCGAGCCATACCGGCGTATCGGCGTCGGCGAGCGTCAGCACGACCGCGGCAGCCGCTACGTTGAGCGGCGCCGGCGGACGCAAAGCGGTATCGATCGCCTGCACAGTGCCCGGCCGCGCCATTGCATCCATGACCGCACGGAAAACGGATTGCGAGGCAAAGACGGGATCGGCAAAGCCGCCCTCGACGATGTGTGCGCCAGCCGCCATCAGTCCTCTCCCCTGACCATGGTGAAGAAATCGACCTTCGTCGCCGCGGTCTCGGCGCGGCGTTTTGCATCGCGCTCGGCCATCGTCGCCTTCAGCGGCGCGACGATCTCCGCCTCGATTTTCGATTCCATTTCAGGCTCTTGCGCCAATGCGTCGAGTATGGCGATGAGCTTGACCTTGCGCCGGTCGCGGCCGAGCGCGATGGCGTGGCCGACCGCGCCGTTTTCGAGCCGCACCGTTGCGCGCGTCACCGTCGCCTCGCCGAAATTGAACGGCGCGCCGCCGCCGCCCATGCGGCCGCGCAACGCCACCAGCCCGGTCTCCGGGCCGCGCACCATCTCGCAGGCCGGGTCGATCCCGAGCCGCGCCCACAAGTCGAGGAGGTCCGCGCCACTGGCGCAGGCGAGCGCCGAAAGCCGCTCCTGCCGCGCATTGAAGGTTACACTGTCAGAGGTTTCCGTCATCGCCTGTCCGAAGGATACATATTTGTCTATTGTTATAGACAACCAAACATATTATCGTCCTATCCGTCGCCGGTGACAAGAGTGTGACAAGTCGAGAAGAGGGCAGGATTTGACAGGGGCTTTGCTCGAGCGGAAATCCGGCGTGGCGCTGTGGCGCCAGATCGCCGACCTGATCCGCTCCGAAATCGCGACCGGCGTTGCCAGGCAGGACGGCAGGCTGCCGCCGGAGATGGAACTGGCCAAACGCTACGGCGTGAACCGGCATACCGTCCGCTCCGCCATCGCCGCGCTGGAGCAGGAAGGCGTGCTGCGCTCCGAACAGGGCCGCGGCACTTTCATCCGCCGCCGCAAGCGGCTGAGCTACCCGATCGCCAGACGCACCCGCTTTTCCGCCGGGCTCGGCAATCAGGCCGGATCGACCCGTACGCGCCTGCTCGACAGCGGCGAAGAACAGGCATCCGAAACAGTCGCCGAAGCGCTCCACATCGCGCCGGGCGATCCGGTGATCCGCCTCGACACCGTCAGCGAGGCCGATGGCGTGCCCGTCTCGCGCGCAACCTCCTGGTTCGACGCGAACCGCTTCGCCGGCATCGACAAGGCCTTCGGGGAACACGCATCGATCACCAAGGCGCTCGCCTCATGCGGGGTGACGGATTATGTGCGCAAATCGACGGTGATCGAGGCGCGGCACGCCTCCGCCGAGGATATCGGGTTGCTGCGCCTGTCGGCCGGCGCGATCGTGCTGGTGACGCGTGCGGTCAACGCGGATGCCGACGGCAATCCGATCCAGTATGCCGAGAGCCGCTTTGCTGCGGACCGGGTGGAACTGAAGATCGAGACCGACTGAGGGCCGGCTGAACACGGGACCGCTCAGAGCGCTGCGAGAGCCTTCCGATGCAGCTCCGCCGATTTCGCTCCGAAGCAACAGAAGGTGACCTGCTCGATCCCCGGAAGCTCCTCCAGTGCCTCGGCGACCGTGGCGACCGCGATCCCTGCCGCCTCTTCCGCCGGATAGCCGTAAACGCCGGTGGAGATCGCTGGGAAAGCGATGGTCTTGCAATTACTTGCGGCGGCCAGCTGAATCGAATTGCGATAGCAGGACGCAAGCAGCTCCGCCTCGCCCTCGCCGCCGCCATGCCAGACCGGCCCGACCGTGTGGATCACGAAGCGCGCCGGCAGATCATAGCCCCCGGTGATCTTCGCCTGTCCGGTCTCGCAGCCGCCGAGCGTCCGGCATTCGGCCAGAAGCTCCGGCCCCGCCGCGCGGTGGATCGCCCCGTCGACGCCTCCCCCGCCCAGCAGCGATGAATTCGCCGCATTGACGATGGCGTCGACGGCAAGCGTAGTGATGTCGGCCTCGATGACGGTCAGACGTTGTTTCAAACTGCAGGCTCCGTTCGGCAGATCAGGAATACGTCCGGCTCGCCATGGCGTATTCTGTCTAAAGACGGCCGGCGCTCTCTTCAATCTAACAAGCCGCGCCAGCCGGCGGCTAGCCTGCGGATGCCATCGAATGCCCAGCTGCCGCCGGCGTGCCAAGCAGACGTGGTGATGCAATCCCGCAACACCGTTTCTTACAGATGTCCGGCACACAGACCTCGCCTTTTTCCTGCCCCGATCGGCACATATCCGCCCTCGCCTGACTGAATGGCCGCCTGATGACGGGCCGCCGAGATTGGAGACAGACGATGAGATCGCAATCGAGTTCGCACCATTTCGTGCCGGCGCTCGAAGTGCGTCCGGCTGACTGTGTTCCAATCAGGTCAAGACACCATGGCACGCTCCATGATCAAGCGTCGGCAAGAGGTCGAGCGCGAACGCATTGAAGCCTTTGAAGCCACGCTCCGGACGGTCTCGTCCGAAGCGAGGCCGGCGCCCGATTTTGCCCAAGCCCTGAAGGAAGCCAAGCGCGGTTTCGTCAACGACATCATCCGCGATTCCGCCTCCTGGCGTCCGAAGATGAAGTCCCGCGACCCGGCGCGGCTGCGGCTTGCCGCGGCACGACATCTCTTCGCCCGCTATCCCGTTCCGGCGCCGCTGGAGAATATCTGGCTCGACACCGACGGGCTGGACGACGACGAGATCCAGCTGCGTAAGCGCTGGTACATCTTCGTGGCCGGCGGCTGGTCGCTCTACAAGGAGGAGGCAAGGCGGTGGCTCACCCGCAAGGAAGTCCACTGCTTCCTCAATCCTCCGGGCGATCTCGGATTCGAGGAGGCGATCTGGCAGGCCGTCGCGCGCTCCTACACCGAGGATGTCGGCGTCGCCCTGCGCATTGCCCGCTCGAAGATCGCACGCACGCCGCGCGAGCAGTTCGCCTTCTGGCGCGAGGTCGCGCGGTTCTTCGCCGTGAACCCGGTGGGATTGGAGGAGATCAACGATTTCTGCGATTTCCTTGCCGACCGGCGTCGCCGTGACGCGGGCTACAGCCTGACGGGCCGGACGCTCGCTTCCCTGCGACGGCAGATGGAAGAATGGCATCGCGATGCAACGACGATCGCCCGCATCGAGGCGGTGCGGCGGCGCGCCCTCCTCGATGCGCGACGTCGCGGCGAACAGGTCCACGTGTCGCAGGGCGGACGCTGGAAGGGCTCGCCGCTGGCCAACTGGTCCTGGCATCCATCGGAGAAGACTGCGCGTGGGAAGCGGGAGGAATTCGCCGTGGTTCAATTGCAGAAGGCCGAAGACCTCGTCATGGAAAGCCGCGCCATGCAGCATTGCGTATGGACCTATGCCTCCAAATGCATTTCCGGCCGGGCTTCGATCTGGTCGCTGCGCCGGCATGCCGACGGGGCGACGAAGCGGCTGCTGACGATCGAACTCGACGCGCAAAACCGGACGGTGCAGGTGCGCGGCTTCGCCAACCGCCTCGCCCATGCCGACGAACGCAAGATCCTCGAACGCTGGGCCAAGGCGCGCGGCGTCTGGCTGTTCTGAAGCGATCCCGCGCGCCATACTCCGGCGCGCGGGTCATTTCACTTGAATTCCGGATTGGGATGATCGAAGCGCACCATCGTTCCATGCGGCGACCGAATTGCGGTCCGCGGGAAAGACTATGGATTCCCGTGACAATCGCGCCTCAAGCAAACCGTGCAACGCAATCGTCAATTGGAAATCACAAGCTTGATCTGCCGCTTAAGGGGTGGGTTGCCAAAAACCGTCACCTCCAGAAATACGGTCCAGACATTGTTGGGCGGCTGGGCGAGACGAAGTTCATTGCTCAGAACACCCCAATCTCCACGCACAATCCAATGCTTCGGAAACTGGCTGAAACTGTGCGCGCCGGGCTGCCGGATGGTCAGGTTGTTGGAAGCGTGTTGGAAATTGTCCATCACCTGGGCCTTTATGGAAAGGGTCGGGAAACGCTGCTGATCCTCCACCGCAATCGCGAAACTTGGCGTCGTCTTGAACCTGTCCATGTTGATTTGCGATGCGATCTGCATGTCCCCATCCGTGCAAACGGTGCGGTTCATGGGGCAGGTGAACAGAACTACATCAAAGGAGGGCGTCGGCGGCCGGGTACGCGCGTCCTCCTTGCACTTGACGAGATTGACCACCAGTACGGATGCCGCGATGGCCAACGCGACGGCGGCGGCGATGGCAACCGAAAGTGCAATCATGCCCGGAATTGCCACCCAGGGCACCGCAGCTCCGAAGGCGACTGCGACAGACGCAACACCCGCTGTGCCAATCGCGACATCCAGCGCGATGATCGCTTTTCGGGCTTTTGTCAGCCCGGATGTGCACGACACGCGCGTTCGGGGAAAATTCGTGCTCATGCACGAGACGTAACGGTTCAGATTTTGCACCGCGAACAGGGATGCCGCAGCCGCCCCCGCCAAGGCTACCGTGGCTCCGGCAATCAGTCCCGGCGAAGCACCGGCACCGAAGAAGGATGCATTCGCGGCAATCGCAAGCCCAACGAGAACGATAGCCGCAACGAGGGCGGTATGAACAACCGCCAGGTGAAAACCGATGACTTGCGGGTTGCACATGGATCAGCCGCCTCCTCACTATTCAGCGAGGATAGTACAACGGCCGGAGATTTTCATCTTGAGATGGAGGTAACGTCAGTTCGAAATGAAATTATTCTATCGAACCACCTCTCATACTTCATCTCTGTGCACGTAATGTAACGGCACTTGTATTCATTCTGGCCCAGTTGCGCGCAGAGCCGCTGGATAAAGACGCCGCGGATGGATGTCTCCTCACCAAGGCAAACCAGCGTGCCGAACTGTCGCCCCGTGCTGCTTACGCCGTTTCCTGAAACATTTCCCGCCCGATCAGCATACGGCGGATCTCGGACGTGCCCGCACCGATCTCGTAGAGCTTGGCGTCGCGCAGCAGGCGGCCGGTGGGATAGTCGTTGATATAGCCATTGCCGCCGAGGCACTGGATCGCGTCGAGCGCCACTTGCGTCGCTTTCTCGGCGGCGTAGAGGATGCAGCCGGCGGCGTCCTTGCGGCTGGTCTCGCCGCGGTCGCAGGCTTGCGCCACTGCGTAGACATAGGCGCGGCAGGCATTCGTGGTCGTGTACATGTCGGCAAGCTTGCCCTGCATCAGCTGGAACGTGCCGATCGGCTGGCCAAACTGCTCGCGCTCATGCACGTAAGGGACGACGACGTCGAGCGCCGCCGCCATGATGCCGACCGGGCCGGCGGCCAGCACTACGCGCTCATAGTCGAGCCCGGACATAAGCACATTGACGCCCCTGCCCTCCTCGCCGAGCACATTCTCGAAGGGCACCTCGCAATCCTCGAACACCAGTTCGCAGGTGTTGGAGCCGCGCATGCCGAGCTTGTCGAGCTTCTGCGCCGTCGTAAAGCCGCTCATGCCCTTCTCGATCAGGAAGGCGGTGATGCCGCGCGGGCCGGCGTCGGGATCGGTCTTGGCGTAGACGATCAGCGTCCAGGCGTCCGGCCCGTTGGTGATCCACATCTTGTTGCCGTTGAGAACATAGCGGTCGTTGCGCTTCTCGGCCCTGAGCTTCATCGACACGACGTCGGAGCCCGCGCCGGGCTCGCTCATGGCGAGCGAGCCGACATGCTCGCCGGAAATCAGCTTGGGCAGATATTTCGCCTTCTGATCAGGCGTGCCCCAGCGGCGAAGCTGGTTGACGCATAGATTGGAGTGCGCGCCGTAGGAAAGCCCGACCGAGGCCGAGGCGCGGCTGATCTCCTCCACCGCGACGCAATGGGCGAGATAGCCCATGGCGGAACCGCCATCCTCCTCGGGCACGGTGATAGCGTGCAAGCCGAGCGCGCCCATTTTCTCCCAAAGATCCATGGGAAATTCATTGCTTGCGTCGATCTCGGCGGCGCGCGGAGCAATTTCCTCGGCCGCAAAGCGTCGCACCGTCTCGCGCAACGCATCGATCTCCTCGCCCAATCCAAACCGCATCGTATGATCGAACATTGCCGTTCCTCCCTGCCGCGCCATTTGCATGCCGATAGCGGCCAAAGGCAAGTCTTGCCAGTGTCATATTTTGAGCGGCCTAATGCCGCTCTGGAAGGAGATTCCCATGCACAAGACCTTCGCCGCCACAACGGCGCTGACCCTCATCCTCGCCACAACCGCCGCTATCCGGGCCCAGGAGGCCTCCGATGCGGTCGCGCCCGAAGCAGGCGCGAGCGGGTTCATCTCCGTCACCTCGGAGGCGATTCGCGATGCGCAGGACGCCAAGGCCGCCGGCAAGCCGGTCGAGGCGAAGAAATGGATGGTCGCCGCCGCCAATCCGCTGGCCGTCGAGGCCGGCGCGAAGGTGCTCGCCAATGGCGGCTCGGCCGCCGACGCCATGGTCGCCGTGCAGTCGGTGCTGGGCCTCGTCGAGCCGCAATCCTCCGGCATGGGCGGCGGCGCATTCCTGGTCTGGTACGACGCCAAGACCGGCGAGGTAACAACGCTCGACGGCCGCGAGACCGCGCCGATGGAGGCGACGCCCACCCTGTTCCAGGATGAAAACGGCGAACCCCTGAAATTCTTCGACGCGGTCGTCGGCGGCCGTTCGGTCGGCACGCCGGGCACGCCGATGCTGATGGAGGAAGCCTGGAAACGCTGGGGCCGCGCCGAATGGTCCGATCTCTTCGACGATGCCATCGCGCTCGCCGACCGCGGCTTCGAAGTCTCCCCGCGCCTGGCCGGCCTGATCGCCTCGGACACGGACCGGTTATCGCGCTTCGCCACGACGGCGAACTACTTCATGCCCGGCGGCCAGCCGCTGCAGGCCGGCACGCGCATCCAGAACCCGGCCTATGCCGACACGCTGCGCACCTTTTCCGAAGGCGGTGCGGAGGCTTTCTATTCCGGCGCGATCGCCAAGGACATCGTCGACACCGTCCGCAACGCCGAGGGCAATCCGGGCGTCCTTTCCATGAAGGACTTCGCCGCCTACACGGTGAAGCAGCGCGACGCGATCTGCGCGCCATACCGGCAATATGATGTCTGCGGCATGGGGCCGCCCTCCTCCGGCGCACTGACCGTCGGGCAGATCCTCGGCATCCTCGGCAATTTCGAGATCGGCGACCCGAACGACCCGGACACGTGGCGGCTGGTCGGCGATGCCTCGCGCCTCGCATTCGCCGACCGCGGCCGCTACATGGCCGACAGCGATTTCGTGCCGATGCCGGTGAAGGGCCTGATCGACCCGGCCTATCTGGAAGAACGCGCCGGCCTGATCGAGGGCGACCGGATGGATGGCGGCAAGGCGCTGGAAACCGTCGAGCCCGGCATGCCGGCCTTCGACCATGCCATGCTTCTCGGCGACGACCAGTCGATCGAATACCCCTCGACCAGCCACATCTCGATCGTCGACGCGGACGGCAATGTGCTCTCCATGACGACGACGATCGAGAACGGCTTCGGCTCGCGGCTGATGACCAACGGCTTCCTGCTGAACAATGAGCTGACGGATTTCTCCTTCGCCAAGCAGGACGACGGCAAGCCCATCGCCAACCGCGTCGAGCCGGGCAAGCGGCCGCGCTCGTCCATGTCGCCGACCATCGTCATGCAGGACGGAATGCCGGTGCTCTCCATCGGCTCTCCCGGCGGGTCGCGCATCATCGGCTATGTCGCGCAGGCGATCCTCGCCCATCTGACATGGGGCATGGACGTGCAGCAGGCGGTTTCAATGCCGCATGCGCTAAACCGCTTCGGCACCTTCGACCTGGAGGAAGGCACGGACGCCGCCACCCTGCAGCCGGCGCTGGAGGCGCTCGGCTACGAGGTCTCGGTTCGTGAGCTCAATTCAGGCCTGCAGGCGATCTCGATCGGCCCCGACGGGCTGAAGGGCGGCGCGGACCCGCGCCGCGAGGGAATCGCGCTCGGAGAGTAGGGTCTCAGAACTCTTCCCAGTCGCCTTCGGCGTTCGAGGCCAGCGCCGCGCTGCCCTTGAAGCTGAAGGCGTTTGAGACCGATTTCACCAACTTGCGCGCCGGCGATTCGGCCGGCGCCGGCGCCTTGTTCGACGGCTCCACGGAGACGGGCCCAGCTTTCGGCGCGGCGACCGGACGGGACGGGCTCGCCTCGCCCGACAGGCGGAACCCGCCGATCATGTTCGAGAGATCGGACACGTCGCCGGCGAGGCTGTGCGCCACGGCCGTGGTCTCCTCGACCATCGCCGCATTTTTCTGCGTCACCTGATCGATCTGCCCGACCGCGGTGTTGATCCCCTCGACGCCGCTGAGCTGTTCCGTCGTCGCCCGGGCGATGCCGCCGATACGCTCATTGATGTCCGTGACGTTCTGCGTGATCTCGCCCAGCGCGGTGGCGACGGCGCCGACCAGTTCCACGCCGTTCCTGACCTCGCCGCCCGACCTTGTGATCAGTTCCTTGATTTCCTTGGCGGCCTGCGCCGAACGTTGCGCCAGTTCGCGGACCTCGGTGGCGACAACGGCAAAGCCCTTGCCCGCCTCCCCTGCCCGCGCGGCCTCAACGCCGGCATTCAGCGCGAGAAGGTTGGTCTGGAAGGCGATCTCGTCGATCACCGAGATGATGTTCGCGATCTCGCCGCTCGCGCTTTCGATGCCCTGCATCGCCTTGGCCGCCTTCGCGACGACTTCCGCGGAGCGGTCTGAATGATCCTTCGTCGAATTGGCGATTTCGGCCGCGCCGTTGGCGCTGCCGGCCGTTTCCTTGATCGTGGCGGTGATCTCCTCAAGCGTCGAGGACGTCTCCTCCAGCGCCGCCGCCTGCTGTTCGGTGCGCCGCGACAACTCGTCGGCGGCCGCGCGGACCTCGGCGGAATTGTTATCGATGGATCCCGATTTCTCCCGGATCATCAGCAGCGTGTCGTTGAGGTTCGAGACCGACGCGTTGAAATTGACCCGCAGGCTGTCGAGGCTCTCCATGAAGGGCTCGTCGAGCGAGACAGCGAGATCGCCGTCCGCCAGCCGCGAAAGGCCGCCGGCCAGCGCATCGACGGCTTCCTTCATGCGGCGCTGCTCTTCGGCGTCCTGCGCCGCGCGTTCGGCGCGTTCCTTTTCGGACATGGAGCGATTGGCCTCCGCCTCACCCTCCAGCCGTTCCTTCTCGACGGCCGCGTCCCGGAACACCGCGACCGAACGCACCATGTCACCGATCTCGTCATGCCGATCCTGACCGTCCAGCGCGATGCCCGTGTCGCCCTCGGCGAGCCGCTTCATTTCGCCGACCAGCGCGCCGATTGGACGGCTGAGCGTGCGCGAGAACCAGGTGCTGAGCGCCATCGATGCAGCGAGCAGCATCAGGGCGACCACCAGGACGGTGTTGCGCATGGAAGTGACGCCCTGCAGGATTTCGGCGCGATCTATGATCGCCGCGACCGACCAGCCCGCATCCATGAAATCGACCGTGGCGATCGACAGATCGGCCGTCATGTCGCGATAGGCATCGGTCGTTGCAGCCCTGACGCCGTCATGGCCGAACGACGCGAGGCCGGGGATATCGAGCTTTTGCGTCAGGACTTCATTTTCTTCGGTGCGCACGGCGTCCGAGATGAAAACGCCGTCCCGGTTGAGCAGAACCGTCTCGCCGGTCTCGCCGAGACCTGTCACATTGGCCATGACGTCGTGGATCTGATCGACGGGCATTTGAAAGGCGATCACGCCGATCTTGTTGCCATTGTCGACCACCGGCGCCGCGAGGAAGCTCGCCGGGGCGCCATGCGACGGGGCGTAAGCTTCGAAATCGGCAAAGGAGAAACTGCCTTCGGCCTCAAGCGCCTGCGCGTAGACCGCGCCGAGCCCGGTATCCTTCCACTCGCCGGTCAGCAGGTTGGTCGCATAGTCCGCCTCCTTGAAGACCGTGTAGACGAGATTGCCCTTCAGATCGAAAAGGAAGATGTCGTAGTAGCCGAACTCGCGCAGATGCTCTCGGAAGGCCGGATGATAGATATTGTGGACCGCGTCATAGGCGTCGCCATTGCCGGCCGTGTCGAGAAGATCCTTCTTGCCGACCTCGTTCGGATTGTCGGTGATGTAGCGGCGCTGCATCTCCTCTTGGGCGTTGTCGCCCGAGACGTTCCACGCGGCCATGAAGGAGTTCAGGGCCGAGATCGTGTTTTTCGACGAGGCTTGCGTGCGGAGATCCTGCAGCACGCTCTGGAGATAGATCTCGAGTTCGTTTCGCCGCCCGTCGGCGACCGCCTCGAGTTTCTCCTGAGCCTCCTGGCGGACCGTGCCGGAAGCGATCATCAGGCTGGCCGTACTGGCGACGCCGATGGAGACGATTGTGAGCACGGCGGCGGCAAGCGGCAATTTGCGCGAAATCAGCATGAATGCGGGACTCCGGTTCGAAGATCACGAGGACATGCCGAACCGGCGGATCATGCGAGCGTCATGCTCAGGCAGGCGCTAGGCGCGTTGCCGAGCAAACTACCGTCCCGGATTTAAAGCGCAGTTAACCTTGGGTAAGCGGATACTTGCCGTTACACCTAAGCTCCGAGGGTGCGTTCCAGGCAGGCGAGCCAGTTGTCGCGGGCGAGCTTCGCCAACAGCGCGTCGTCATAGCCGTGGCCGCGCAGCGCATCGAACAGGGCCTGGACACCGGTCACGTCGCCGATGACCTTCGGCACGATGCAACCGTCGAAATCCGAGCCGAGGCCGACATGATCCTCGCCCAGATGCTCGATCAGGTAATCGGCATGGCGCAGCAATTCGTCCCAGCCCATGTCGGAGGAGAACTTGCCGTCCTCGCGCAGATAGAAGGTCGCGAAGTTGAGCCCGCCCAGCCCGCCGGTCTCGCGGATGACCGCCAATTGCCGGTCGGTCAGGTTGCGCGGCGAGGCGCAGAGCGCATGCACGTTGGAGTGGGTCGCGACCAGCGGCGCATCCGTGAGCGCGGCGACATCGTTGAAGCCGGCCTCGTTCATATGCGACAGGTCGATGAGGATGCGAAGCTCGTTGCAGAGCCGTACGAGATCCTTGCCCGCCTCGGTCAGGCCCGGGCCGATATCGGGACCGGCCGGAAACCGCATCGGCACGCCATGGCCGAAGATGGTCGGCCGGCTCCACACCGGGCCGAGCGAGCGCAGCCCCATTTCGTGGAAGAGATAGAGCGCATCGAGGTCGGGGCCGATCGCCTCGGCGCCCTCCATGTGCAAGACGCCGGCGATGATATCCTTTTCCATCGCGGCGCGGATTTCGCCCGCCGTGCGGCAGACCGCGAAATCCTCCGGCGCCTCGCGCGCCATCCAGTGGAGATAGCCGGCCTGGGCGAGCGCGACGGGCTGGGCCGCCTCATGCGTCATCAAGGGGGGCAGCGGAATGCCGGTCGAGGCGTTTGCCATCTGCGAACCGAGATCGCGGCGCGGGCCTTTCTGCTCGGGCGGCACGAAGATCGCGAACAGCCCGCCGGCAAAGCCGGCGTCGCGCATGCGCGCCAGATCGAGATGGCCGGTGTCGCGCGGGCCGCGCCAGAACGGGCCGCGCGGCTCGTCGGCCATCATCAGCCGCAGCAGGAAATCGTTATGACCGTCGAAGAAGGGGATTTTACTGTCAGACACGGGGCGACACTAGCGAAGCGCGCCGCGCCTGTCAGCAGGTCTTATTTCCAGCCGCCGCCGCGGGTGGTGAAGAATTCATGCGCGCCGATGGAGGCGACCTTCTGCATGTTGTCGGCCCATTTGGGGCGGACGTAATTGGCGAAGTAATGGGTCGAGGAGCCGAGCTCGGCGATGTAGGTCTCGCCGGAGGTGACCGCCTTCGCGATCTTCTGCGCCTTTGCGTAGGAGCTCGGCCGGCGGATGCGGTCCTTGATGCCGTCGCAGGCGAAGGAGAACTGGCAGCGCTTGTACTGCTTGGCGTTCTGGTAGACGACGCCGCAGATCGTGTCCGGATAGGCCGGGTTGCGCACGCGGTTGAGGATCACCTGCGCGACGGCCGCCTGGCCCTTGGCGCTCTCGCCGCGCGCCTCGAAATAGATCGCGGTGGCGAGGCATTGCTGCTGGCGCTCGCTATAGACATGGGCGGGCAGCGGCCGCAGCATCCAGGCGTGATCGCCCTTGCGCAGCGTCGGCGCGGACAAATAGGTCGCCTGCGACCAGACCACCTTGCCGGCGTCATAGGGCGCATAGGCGACGGCGAGCGCATCGAGCCGGCCGTCGGTGGCGCGGGCCGGATCGACCATCAGCCGCGGCGCGCCGGCGAAGCGGTCTTCGGAGGCCGAGGCGAAACCGCGCAGCACGGCGCGATCGGGATCCTCCGGCGCAAAGTCTGCGGCCTGCGGCGCGTTCCAGCGGTCGCTCCAGATCGCCGCGGCCTCATAGGGCGCGGGCGTCTCGCCTTCCGGGAACAGTTCGACCGGACCGCCCCGCTCCTCGTCGAGGCGCTGGCGCAGCTTCGCGATGCCGGCGGACAGGGCGGCCTTCTGGACAGGCGACGGTGCGTGGAATTCGCCGGAGAGACGCGTGGCAAGCGTTTCGGATGCGGGAGCCGGCCAGTCGCGGGCGGAATATTCGGGAAGGGCCGCCTGGGTCGGCAATGCGAGATTGGCGAAGACCGCGATCAGCGGCAGCACCGCGATGCGAAATCCCCGTCCGATCCTGGTCTGGCTGTCTTCCCCGCGAGAAAGCCGCACGTCCCCTCCATAGGCGTCGAGTTAACGAACACTAACAAACTCTTACCGACAATCGACCTGTCGGTAAAGATTGAGGCGAAAAAGGGGCAATTAAGGCGCGTTTCGCCGCAGGGGCATCGCGGCCCCCGGTTTACGGGATGACGAATTGCAACAGAATGTAATGTTGCCGCCGCAAAAACTTTTTTTCTCCGCCGCGAAACTTTTCCGACGCCGGTCTCGTCATGTCGGGTGTTGCAAGTCCAAAACGGAGAAAAATTCATGAAGACCTTCATCATCGCCACCGCCGCGACCCTCGCCTTGTCGACCTCGGCTTTCGCCATGGACCACGCCCTCAAGGTCGAGGGCATGGACCAGGACGTTTCCGGCGGCACGGTGACCGCTTCCAGGATCATGGCCGAAAAGAATGGCTGGCTCGTCGTGCACCGTACCGGCGACGACATGAAGCCCGGCCCGGTGGTCGGCCACGCGCCGCTGAAGGCCGGCGAGAACAATGACGTCACCGCGATCCTGACCGAAGAAGTCGCGTCCGGCGACAAGCTGATGCTGATGCTGCATGGCGAGGACGGCGGCATGGAGACCGGCATCTTCGAATACACGCTCGGCGCCAAGGAAGACGGCCCGGTCAAGGTCGACGGCAAGCTGGTGATGACGGTCGTCACCGCGCAGTAACGCCGCCGCGCATGAGAAAAGGCGCCGTGCCGAAGCGGCCGCCCGCGCGAATGCGGGCGGCTGTGGTTTTTTTGTCCAACCTTAAAGCTCCTCACGACGTGTCCGGCGGCGCGATCGCGTCGAGCGCCAGCCAGTTGAGATCGGCCAGCACCTCGTCGACCTCGTGGCGCTGTCGCGCGCGATGCCCCGGCGGGCGGCCGACGCGCAACGGGGAACGGGGTTTGTTTGGCGCGGGCATGTTTTTCGCGCCCTTAAGCCGCTTTTCTTTTTCGTAAGCGGCAAGCCGCTGTCCGGTGTCGCTCGTTGGCGCGAGGAGCTTGTCCCTCCGCGCCTGCCATCTGGCGAGGCGGCGGGCCTGGCCGTCGAGATCGTCGAGCGCGCGTTTCAGCGAGAGAAGGCGGCGGCAGAGCGGGCCGGCGGCGAGTTCGTCGTCCGGCAGGCAATACCAGCCGTCGGGAACGGGCCTCGGCTCGGCGCCGCCGATGAAGGAAATGCGCGGAAAGCTCTTCGGCCGCTTCCGGTGCGGCCCGAAGGAGAACCGCTTCAGCGGATCGGTGAGCGCGAAAGCCGGCACCGGCACCTCGCCCGCCTGCCCCGCGCCCTTGCCCGCCGGCCGGCGCGACGGGTCCGGAAAAAGCCCGGTCATGAAGACACCCACGGGAAAGCCGATCGTCGCCAGGTCGCGCGCCGCGATCACCACCAGCCGCCGCGTAGCCGATTCCGCCACGAGCAGGATGCGCCGGATGGAATTGACCCGGTAACGCGGCAATGTCGCCGGGTTCTCCCCCTCCCCGATCCCCGCCAGCGCCATCAGCGCCGCGACGATGCGCAGCAGGATGTCGCGATTGCGGGATATGACCAGCGCCCAATCCATCGTCCTCTCCGTTTGCGCTCAATGCGCGGACGGGAGGGAGGGTATGGGAGGTTTGGGGGCGGTGGATAAAAATTGTTCGTGAAATAGTGGAATAATCTTCAGCGAGACGAAAATCCCGCTATCTCGCATGAATGACAGAACTGGGGCCGAAAGCGGACTTTCTGGTTCCATTGAAAGAAAGCGAATAGCTACGTAGAGAGTTACTCAAACAAGTCTATTCTATTGCCTTTACCCTTTTCGTTGATACATCTGGTATGCAATCGGTCGCCGAATAGACGGTTTCCCCGTTTGCGTCCAAAGAGGCTACTGATTGTCAGATGCCAGCGCTATCAAACAACGGTCTCACAGCCCACCAAGATTTCCCAGCTGCACCATACGAGGCGGTGCATGCCCAAGTGGAAGCCTATTGGTCGCAAGCAGCGTCGTATGTCCAATACACTGGCGCTTGGAACGCGCTTGCGTATCGATTTCATGGGGCAATCGACGCTGGGGCCATATTCCAGAAATCGCTCAAGCAATTTGGCCCTCACCCTGGCCCACACCAGAGGTATCAACAGGAAGAAGCACTCTTCAATTTCTTCAGTAACGGCTTCGCCGCGTTTGAAGCGATGTTTTACGGCCTATTTGCGGTGGGTTCATTCATCGATCCTCAAGCCTTCCCGATGGCCACGCCGCAGGAACAGCAACGNATNTCGCCTGGGCGTACCGCTGACGCNTTTAATCGAGCNTTTCTAAACGATCCTATCCTTGATGCCTTTGCGAAGCTATTTGCCGATCCTTCTTATCANCGCTGGCGNGACATGAGGAANGTCCTAACCCATCGGGCTGCACCAGGACGACGCGTGTTTGTGGGAATTAGTACNGACGACGCGCCTCCGGTCGAGTGGAAGCTGAATGACCAGCCACTGGATGATGNNCTGGTGCCGAAACATCAAANTGAATTGGCANATTTGACNTTAGATGTNTTATTGGCTGCTGAGAGATTTCTGAATACTCGGATTTNANCTTTNNATGCCAAAGAANCTNCTGAAAGTTCCCAAACANATCCTCCAGCGATTNGCAACTTTCGATCAGGATGANGTAGTTGCCGCAACCGTAAAACTGGTACTCCCCGCGGATATCGACCGCTACGCTTCGCTGGGCATTTCGCTTGGTGACGACGGCATTAGCCTTCCCGATCCGCAACCGCCTATCCCCACTGCCGGCCGCTATTCCAACGCAAATCTGTACGGTATGGAAAAGGTTCGGAAAGACCTTCCGAAAGTCACTAAGTCGTATGGTTTCTGGGCACCATCGTGGAACTCGGGAAGTTATCATTACGTTTCGCATGACCGCAAAGTCTATATTCGCGAGGTTTATCCTCCAAAACAGGTCAACCTCTCGATTGTTCTGGTCGAACGGCGAGGTGACGGGTTCCTTCTACGTTTTGCGATCGATCAGGTACTCAGTCGGCGGACGCCAAATTTCGAGCAAGAGTTGCTCTACAATCTAAATCTACTGCAAGAGAATGTCGGCGCCGCAGACGTGTTTGAAAGTGCCACTTCGCTTGCCGACTATGCACTGAGCGTCAAGGTCGACTGGCAATTGTTGCCACCAGGCACCGTCGACGAAGTGGTCGCCGCGATGTTGAGGGATAAGCGACCAGTGTCACCGCAACAAGAGGCTGTGATGAAGGAACGAGTCACGGTGATGCAGCGACTAGAGCCGGAGGCCTACGTCACGGGCACGGACGGCTTCCTACGTTATTTCGGCGCAAAGTTTGGCGACGACTTCGTCGCCTTTGAAAACGCTCGATACGGCAATGCGCTTTACATAATGTATGACGGCTGGGAAACGCTTAGCCAGAAAAGCCGGATCGAATTGTTGGCGGGCGACCGTGATAGCTACGACCGCATCGAGCATCGCCCCGGCTGGATTGAACAGCTGCGTGGGAGAGTACGAGCCTATCGCGCGAAAAAGCGAAGGGAAAGCAGGCTCTTCTAACTGTCTTTAGAACCTCTGCCGAGAGGACGCCGGCGATAAGTTTCTGTCAACTGAACGAAACGACGGCTTCTAGGATCACTGCCACATTTACCGAACGACCGGGTTGGGGCGCAAATCAGCCATTCGCCGAACTCGGTTCCCCTTTCCCTCACTCCGCCTTGCGCGCCTCCACCAGCATCGTCAGTTCCGGGATCATCGGGCGGACATCCTCCACAGCGAAGCCCGCGCGTTTCAGCGCGTCTGCCAACCATGCGTCGTCCAGCGAGCGGGCGTGCGGGGTGAAGGCCGTGTGCTGCAATTGCCAGAGCGCGGTCAGGCCCGGGCCGGTGCGGTCGGCGCGGACGATGAAATCGTGGACCAGCAGGCGGCCGCCGGGTTTCAACGCGGCGAAGGCCTGGGCGAAAAGGTCCTCATGCATCTCAGCGGCAACGCCGGAGAGGAGATAGGACATCAGCACGATGTCCTGCCCGCCCGGCCAGGCCTTCTCGGTGGCGTCGGCGTCGACATAGGCGATGCGGTCCGACAGGCCGGCCTTGGCGACATAGTCCCGGCCGATCGCCGCGACATTGGGGAAATCGACGATGGTCGAGGAAAGCCCGGGATTGTCGCGGCAGAAGGTGATCGAGAAGGCGCCGGTGCCGCCGCCGACATCGAGCATGGAGCGCGCGCCCGACAGGTCGAGCTTTTTCGACAATTGCCGCGCCGGGCCGAGCGAGCCCTTGTGCTGGCTTTCCGAATAGAGCCGCGCCTCGGCCGGGTCGGAAAACCAGTCGGCATAGGAGCCGGTCGCCTCGTCGTCGAGCGTGTCGGCGAGCGCATCCTCGATCTGGTCCATCAGCGGATACATCTGCTGGGCGACCTGGCGGGTCAGGTAATCGGAGAAATCATATTTCGCGCCCTCGACCAGGAAGGCGTCCGCCGCCGGCGAATTGGAGAACCGGCCGTCCTCGACTGCGACGAGGCCAAGGCCCGCCAATGCGGTCAGCAGCGTCAGCGCGCGCTCCTCGTGCAGGCCGGATTTTTCGGCGAGCTCCGCAGCCGTCAGCGGCCCCTCGGACAGGTGATTGAAGATGCCGAATTCCAGCGCCGCGAACAGCGCCTTCGATCCCATGAACCCAAATGCGATATCGGAAATTTCGTGCGCCTCTGTGGCAAGCGCCATGACGGTCTCCTCTGCCGTTGAACCCTGATCGGGGCCGGCCGGCCCCGAGGGGGTTTTAGCATGGAGAGCGCAGAGGTCACCCCGAGGGGCGGATTTGAGGGCAGCGGTTCCGCCGCAGCCCCTCCACCTGCGCCAGCACGGCATTGGCGGCTTCCGGCAAGTTGGAGCCGGGGCCGAAGATTTCGGCGACACCGGCGGCGCGCAGCCAACTGGTTGCTAAGCGAAATTCCTCGGCTTCACGGAATGGGTCCTCGGGGCGACGACGGCGCTGCGCTTGTTTCGGGTCAAGCCCAAGGATGACGCCCTGGGGCGGGCGCTTCGGCTAATCGCCGACATCTGCGTTCAGGCAGCGCTCAGATTGCCGAGCTCCGCTTTCCGTTTGGCGTCGTAATATTCCTGCTTGCGGGCATACATCAGCAGGTCTGCGCGGCGGATCACCGCCTCGATGCTTTCGCCCTCTTCGCTGACGCCGGCGCCAATGGCGATCGAGATCGGCGCGGAGGAATAGAACTGGTTGTTGATTTTCAAGAGCTTCTCGATGTTCTCCGTCATCGTTGCGACCGCCACCCAGTCGGCTCCCGGCATGAGGATGGCAAACTCGTCGCCACCAATCCTGGCGGCGCAGTTGGGCGCGACGACGGCTTCGTTGAGCACTTCGCCGAGCCGGCGCAGCATGGAGTCCCCTGCCTCGTGTCCGAGGCTGTCATTGGTTTCCTTCAGCCCGTTCAGATCGATGATGATGGCGGCGACCGGCCTCAGCGGCTTCCTCTCGAGCCGGTTCAGTTCCTCGGTATAGAAGGCGCGGTTGTGCAGCCGCGTCAGGACGTCGTGCTTGCCGAGATATTCAAGATAGGCCTCCGCCTTCTTGCGCGCCGTAATGTCCGTCAGCGACACCTGGACGAGAGACCAGTCGTTTTCATGGCCGGGGAACACGGCAAGCTGCAACAGGACATGGCGCTCGGTGCCGTCGAGCGCATAGTTCAACACTTCCCGGCTGTGGACCAGATTGCCGTTCCAGAGTTCGACCAGCTGCTCGCGGAAGTGCTTCTCCATGTCGTCGCGAAAGATTTCCTGCTGGTTCTGAAGCAGGCTGTGGCGATCAGGCGCACGGAACAGGTCGAGCGTCGCATTGTTGACGGCCAGGACGCGGATCTCGCTCATGCACTGGCGCACGAATTCCGGATGAACGTCCGTAAACACGCGAAAATCGGTGATCCCTCTTTCCCGGACCCCGTCCAGGAGCGTCTTTATCGCGCTGAAATCCTCGACCCAGAGCGACACCGGGGAATGCTCGAAGATCCCCTCCGCGTAACGGCGCTGCTCTTCCTCGCGCCGGCGCGCCGTCTCGCGATCGGTCACGTCCTCCGTCGTCAGCAGCAGCCGGTCCATTTTCTCTTCGTGTCCGGGCAGGATCGAGCCGCGCAGCTGGATGTCGAGGCGACGGCCGGTCAGCGTGTAATTGACGGCATTGCTTGAGAATTCTCGCTTGCCGTCGAAGAGCTGCGCCAGTTCCTCGATATGGGTGACGAGCATTTCATCACGGAAAACGCGGTCGAGATTGGCGACCAGATCGTCCTGGTGGTCCGCCTCGAACAGCTCCAGCGTTTTGCGGTTGACCCGCAGCACGCGGATCGCGCCGGAACATTGGGCAACCCGTGAAACGTCTTCTGTCAGCCAGGCGCGGAGATCCTCGACGCCCTCGGAGCGCCAGCGATCGAACACCTGTTTTACGCCGCTGAAATCCTCGATCCACATCGCCACGGGCGCAAGCTCGAAAGCTTGTGCTTCATCAAAAGCAGTGTTCACGTTCTATGTCCGCATTTCGTCATGCGATCGAACTTGCACGGAAAAAGTATCCAAGCGTTTAAGCCGGAGGTGCCGCGTGAACGCCGTGTGCAAAAAGTGCCGGAGCGCGGCCAGGCCCGGGCCGGCCAGCGCACCGCATCCCCCTCTCTTGCAAAAGCTAAGGACTTGGCTGCGCCAAGACCAAGCTTTTGCTTTCTCCCCCTCCAAGGGGGAGATAGGGAGCCTTACCTGTTCCTTCTCAGCCCTTCCACCTGCGCCAGCACGGCGTTCGCGGCTTCCAGCACGTTCGAGCCGGGGCCGAAGATTTCGGCGACGCCGGCGGCGCGGAGTTCGGCGTAGTCCTGTTCGGGGATGACGCCGCCGCAGACGACCTTGATGTCGCCGGCGCCGATTTGCTTCAGGCGGTCGATCAGTTCCGGCACCAGCGTCAGATGGCCGGCGGCGAGCGAGGAGACGCCGACAACGTCGACGCCCATCGATTTCGCTTTTTCGGCGACTTCCTCCGGCGTCTCGAACATGTCGGAGAGATCGACGGTGAAGCCCATGTCGGCAAAGGCCGTGGCGATGACCTTGGCGCCGCGGTCATGGCCGTCCTGGCCCATCTTGGCGACGAGGATATGCGGCTTGCGGCCCATGGTTTGCGCGACTTGCGTGATGCGCGTCTGGATCGCCTTGTATTCCGGGTCGTCGGCATAGGCCTTGCCATAGACGCCGGAAATGACGCGGGTGGTGGCGTGGAAGCGGGCGAAGGCGCGCTCCATCGCATCCGAGATCTCGCCGAGCGTGGCGCGCGCGCGGGCGGCCTCGACGGCGGCTTCCAGCAGGTTGCCCTTGCCCGACGACGCGGTGGTTTCGAGAGCGGCGAGCGCAGCCTCGACGGCGGACTTGCTGCGCATCTCGCGCACCTTCTTGAGCTTGGCGATCTGCGAGGCGCGGACCTTGGTGATGTCGATCGACAGGATGTCGACCTTGTCGGGATCGGCGGGGCGGAAGCGGTTGACGCCGACAATGACCTCCTCGCCCTTGTCGATGCGCGCCTGTTTGCGCGCCGCCGCCTCCTCGATGCGCATCTTCGGCAGCCCCTCCTCGACGGCCTTGGTCATGCCGCCATGCGCCTCGACTTCCTGGATCAGCTCCCAGGCCTTGTCGGCGAGATCCTTCGTCAGCGCCTCGACATAATAGGAGCCGCCGAGCGGATCGACGACATTGGCGACGCCGGTCTCGTGTTCGAGGATCAGCTGGGTGTTGCGGGCGATGCGGGCGGAGAAATCCGTCGGCAGCGCCATCGCCTCGTCGAAGGAATTGGTGTGCAGCGACTGGGTGCCGCCGAGGATCGCCGACATCGCCTCGAAGGCGGTGCGCACGACATTGTTGTAGGGGTCCTGCTCGGTCAGCGAGACGCCCGACGTCTGGCAATGGGTGCGCAGCATCTTCGAACGGTCTGATTTTGCGCCGAAATCCGTCATGATGCGCGACCAGAGCTGGCGCGCGGCGCGCAGCTTCGCGGCCTCCATGAAGAAATTCATGCCGATGCCGAAGAAGAAGGACAGCCGCCCGGCAAAGGCGTCGACGTCGAGGCCGCGCGACTTGGCGGCGCGGACATATTCCATGCCGTCGGCGAGCGTGTAGGCGAGTTCCTGCGCCAGCGTCGAGCCGGCCTCCTGCATGTGGTAGCCGGAGATCGAGATGGAGTTGAACTTCGGCATTTCCTTCGCCGTGTACTCGATGATGTCGGCGACGATGCGCATCGAGGGTTCCGGCGGGTAGATATAGGTGTTGCGGACCATGAACTCCTTGAGGATGTCGTTCTGGACCGTGCCGGTGAGCTTCGCCTTGTCGACGCCCTGCTCCTCGCCGGCCACGATGAACATGGCGAGCACCGGGATAATCGCGCCGTTCATCGTCATGGAGACGGACATCTCGGCAAGCGGGATGCCGTCGAACAGGATCTTCATGTCCTCGACCGAGTCGATCGCCACGCCCGCCTTGCCGACATCGCCGGAGACGCGCGGGTGGTCGCTATCGTAGCCGCGATGGGTCGCGAGGTCGAAGGCGACCGAGAGGCCCTTCTGGCCGGCGGCGAGGTTGCGCCGGTAGAAGGCGTTGGATTCTTCAGCGGTGGAGAAGCCTGCATATTGCCGGATCGTCCATGGCCGGCCCGCATACATGGTGGCGCGCACGCCGCGCGTGAACGGCGCGAAGCCGGGAAGCTCGTCGGCGGTGCCCTCCGGCAGGTCTTCAGCCGTGTAGAGCGGGGCGACGGTGATGCCCTCTGCGGTGTGCCAGTCGAGCGTTGAGGGATCGCGGCCCTTCAGTTCCTTGGAGGCCAGATCGAGCCAGTCGCGTTTGGTTTTAGGCATCGAGAGCCCCCCCTCTGTCGGCTGCGCCGACATCTCCCCCGCGAGGGGGGAGAGTGGAGCCTTGCATATTTGTCGGCGTAAAATCGAAGAGCACAGCGCTTTGCGGGATCGTGCCACTCTCCCCCCTTGCGGGGGAGATGTCGCGAAGCGACAGAGGGGGGTACGGCTCAGCCATTGGCGTTTTCCTCCAATTCCCGGACGACTGCGACGATATGGTCGCAGACGGCGTCAAGTTCGTGCATCACTTCGTGGTTCCAGAACCGGATCACGGTCCAGCCGGTTTGACCCAGCTTGCGGGTTCGCTTTTCATCCGCGGCTATCGCGCCCGCCTCGGCATGCTGCGTGCCGTCGACCTCGACGATCAGCCGATACTGCGGACAGGCGAAATCCGCGATATGGCCGGCAACCGGCATCTGTCGGCGGAAGCCGAGGCCCATCAGCCGATGCGCGCGGATTTGGTTCCAGAGACGACGCTCCGCCTCCGTCATGTCCTTGCGCATGCGTTTCGCGTTGGCGCGAAGTTGCGGACTGACAGGCTGCTTCGGCATCGTGTCCCCCCTCTGTCGGCTACGCCGACATCTCCCCCGCAAGGGGGGAGAGTGGAGTTCGGCGCTCACCGCTCGAACTCCATGATCACCGCATCCACCGCGAGGCTGGCGCCGACCTCGACGGGGATCTTGGCGACAGTGCCGGCCTTCTCGGCGCGGAGGACGTTTTCCATCTTCATCGCCTCGATGATGGCAAGCGGCTGGCCTTCCTGGACCTCGTCGCCCTCGGCCACGTTGAGGGCAACGACGAGACCCGGCATCGGGCAGAGCAGCAGGTTGGAGGTGTCCGGCGGCTGTTTCTCGGGCATCAGCGCGGCGAGCCGGGCGACATGCGGCGGCATCACCTTCACCTTGAGGTCGGCGCCGCGATAGCGCAGGCGGAAGCCGCCGGGGATCGGGCCGATCTTCATCGCCGCGATCTCGCGCCAGTGGCCCTCCTCGTCGGTCTCGGCGAAAATGGTGGCGACGCGATCGCCCGGCCGCCAGGCGATCTGATAGGCCCGCGTCTCGTCCTCGTCGGCGAAGGTCAGCCAGATCGGCGTGCCCCACTCGCCGTTCGGAGGGGCGGTCAGGCTCTCCTGGTCGTAGAAGCCACGCGTCGCCTCGTCGTCGATGGCGATCTCGAAGTCCTCGCCGGCGGCGCGCACGACGAAGGGCGTCTCGGACGGGCCGTATTTCGCGCCTTTTTCCATGCGGCCGGAGATGAAGGAGGCGCGGCGGTCGGCGATCCACTGCGCGGTCGCTGCGGTGGCGGCGACGAGGCGCAGATTATCGGCCGAAAGCTCCGCACCGGCAAAGCCGTCCGGATATTCCTCGGCGATGAAAGCGGTGGTGATCGCGCCGGAGCGGAAGCGCGGATGGTCCATCACCGCGGAAAGGAACGGAAGGTTGTGGCCGATGCCCTCGACCTCGAAGGCGTCGAGCGATTCCGCCATGGCTTCCACCGCCTCGTCGCGGCTCGGCGCCCAGGTGCAGAGCTTGGCGATCATCGGGTCGTAGAACATCGAGATCTCGCCGCCCTCATAGACGCCGGTGTCGTTGCGCACGATCACGCCGTCGAAGCGGGTGCCCTCCTGCGGCGGGCGATAGCGCGTCAGCCGGCCGATGGAGGGCAGGAAGTTGCGATACGGATCCTCGGCGTAAAGCCGGCTCTCGATCGCCCAGCCCCTCAGCTTGATGTCGTCCTGCGTGATCGACAGGCGCTCGCCGGCGGCGACGCGGATCATTTGCTCGACGAGGTCGACGCCGGTGATCAGCTCGGTGACGGGATGCTCCACCTGCAGTCGGGTGTTCATCTCGAGGAAGTAGAAATTGCGGTCCTTGTCGACGATGAATTCGACCGTGCCGGCCGAGGCGTAGCCGACGGCCTTGGCGAGCGCGACAGCCTGTTCGCCCATCGCCTTCCGCGTCTCGGCGTCGAGGAAAGGCGATGGCGCCTCCTCGATGACCTTCTGGTTGCGGCGCTGGATGGAGCATTCGCGCTCGCCGAGATAGACCGCGTTGCCGTGGCTGTCGGCGAGAACCTGGATCTCGATATGGCGCGGCTCGGTGACGAATTTTTCGATGAAGATGCGGTCGTCGCCGAAGGAGGACGCGGCCTCGGACTTGGAGCGATCGAAGCCCTCGCGCGCCTCGGCGTCGTTCCAGGCGATACGCATGCCCTTGCCGCCGCCGCCGGCAGAGGCCTTGATCATCACCGGATAGCCGATTTCGGACGCGATGCGGACGGCATGTTCGGCGTCGTCGATCAGCCCCATGAAGCCCGGCACGGTGGAGACATTCGCCTCCGCCGCGATCTTCTTGGAGGTGATCTTATCGCCCATCGCCTCGATGGCGTTGACCGGCGGGCCGATGAAGGTGATGCCTTCCGCCTTCAGCCGCTCGGCGAATTCGGCGCGCTCGGACAGGAAGCCGTAGCCGGGATGGACGGCGTCGGCGCCGGTTTCCTTGCAGGCCTCGATGATCTTGTCGATCACCAGATAGCTCTGCGAGGCCGGGGCCGCGCCGATGAACACCTTCTCGTCCGCCATCTCGACATGCAGCGCATTGGCGTCCGCCTCGGAATGGACAGCGACGGTGCCGATGCCGAGGCGCTTCGCCGTCTTGAAGACGCGGCAGGCGATCTCGCCACGATTGGCGACTAGGATTTTTGAGAAGAGTTCGGTGGTCATGACAGGCTCCCTTCTCCCCCCGCGAGGGGGAGAAAGCGATTTCGATGGCTTAGCCGAGCGCAGCGAGAGCTAAACATCTGAAATCGCAAGAGAGGGGGATTAGCGCCGCCCCGCTTCAATGATCCGCAATGCGACTGCATCGGCATCCTCCAAAATATCCTCGTTCGGGACCCTGATCGTCCGGTATCCCTGTTCCTCAAAATATCGGTCGCGATCCGCATCGCGCCTCGATCCCTCATGTTGCGAGCCATCCGCCTCGACGATCAGCTTGCGCTGATGGCAAACGAAGTCGCAGACATATGGCCCGAGCGGCTCCTGCCGCCTGAACTTCATTCCCGCCAGACGCTTTGCCCGAAGCATCTGCCACAACGCGTATTCGGCATCGGTCGGGTCCTTGCGCATCTCCCTGGCGAAGCCCCTGAGCCTCTTTCGCGCCTCGTCTTCCACACCGGTCCCCCTCTCTTGCAAAAGCTAAGGACTTGGCCCGGCCAAGCCCAAGCTTTTGCTTTCTCCCCCTCCAAGGGGGGAGAGTCAGTCCGCGGTCAAACCTCCAGAACATCCTCAAATGCATCCGGGAAACTCGCCCGGGCGGCGTCTTCGTCGATTTGCAGCATGGCCTCGTAGGAGGCCGGGTCGAAAGGCTTTTCGGCCGGCACGACCTCGCGGTTGAACAGGAAGGACAGCCGGCGCGCGTCGAGATTGCCGCGCTCGAAGGGCTCGGCGCCGAAATGGTGCCAGAGCGCGTGCATGAAGGCGAGATCGGCGAGCGCCTCGTGTTTGTCCCGGTCGGGAAAACGCTTGCGCTCGACGATCGGCGACACGCCCTTCGGATTGGCGCGCCGGATGGTGAACTGGAAGCCCGTGCCCGGCAAACCGGAGGGAAAGCCGCGATGCTTGGTCATGTCGGGGAGCTTGGGCATCAGGATGCTCCACCCGCCGGCAGCCCAATCGTCACAGCATATCCCCCCTGCCCGATCACTCGGCGGCCTCCAGCTTGTCCTGCGTCCGGTTTTCGAAGTCGGAGGCGTCGTGGCGTTCGCGCAGCTGCGTCGCCGGGTCGCCCATCGCCTTGTTGACCATCTGGCCGCGCCGCACGGCCGGGCGGTCGCCGACCAGCTTGGTCCAGCGGGCTACATTGGTGTAGCTGGCGCCGTCGAGGAAGATGTTGGCGTCGTTATAGGCGCCGCCGGTGATGATGCGGCTGTACCAGGGCCAGATCGCCATGTCGGCGATCGAGTACTCGCTGCCGGCCATATATTCATTGTCGGCCAGGCGCCGGTCGAGCACGTCCATCTGGCGTTTCACCTCCATGGCGTAGCGGTCGATGGCGTATTTGATCTTCACCGGCGCATAGGCATAGAAATGGCCGAAGCCGCCGCCGAGGAACGGGCCGGCGCCCATCTGCCACATCAGCCAGCTGATCGCCTCGGTGCGACCGCGAAGGTCGGACGGCAGGAAGGCACCGAACTTGTCGGCGAGATAGAGCAGGATCGAACCGCTTTCGAAGACGCGCACCGGCTCGCCGCCGCCCTTCGGCGCGTGGTCCATCAGCGCCGGGATCTTCGAGTTCGGGTTGACCGAGACGAAGCCGGACCCGAACTGGTCGCCATCGCCGATCTTGATCAGCCAGGCGTCATATTCCGCGTCCGAGTGGCCGGCGGCCAGAAGCTCCTCCAGCATGATGTTGACCTTGACGCCGTTCGGCGTCGCCAGCGAGTAGAGCTGCAGGGGATGCTTGCCGACCGGCAATTCCCGCTCGAACTGGGCCCCGGCGGTCGGCTTGTTGATGGAGGCAAACGCGCCGCCGGATGCGGCGTCCTGCGTCCAGACTTTCGGCGGCACGTAACCGGCGGGGAAATTGTTTTCGGGCGGGAATTTGGTGTCGTCACTCATGATGGGAGATCCTTGCTGAGGTGTATATTGACGTCAGCACATATAGGACTTGCGCGCCCGATTGCGGGACCCCTCTCACGAATTTGTGCAATTTTTGCTTGCCGTTGCGTCATGCGACCTGGCTCCCCGCCTCGTCGCGCGACAGGTAGGCCGGCGCGACCGGACCGGTCAGCCAGACGCCGTTGTCGGCCCGGTAGAAGGGCTGGCCGGCGGCGTGCATCGCGCCGGCGTCGACGCGCAGGATGACCGGCACGCCATAGCGCATGCCGACCTTTTTCGCCGTCTCCGTCTCGGCGGACAGATGGACATGCCGCCGGTTCATCGGCTTCAGGCCCTGTTCGAGGATCGGCTTCAGGAAGCGCGTTGCCGTGCCGTGGAAGAGCACCGCAGGCGGCGCGACCGGGTCGCCGACGGTGTCGACTTCGACCGAATGGCCCTGCGCCGCGCGGATGCGCGCGCCGTTATCCGAGAGGGTGAAGCGCTTCTTGTCGTTTGTCTCGACCACTTCGCGCAGTGTCGCAAGATCGATCCGCTTCCCGGCCGCCCTCGCCTTCTCGATCAGTTCGTCGACCGAAACCCATCCCTCGCCATCCAAGGCCACGCCGATGCTCTCCGGCGCGTGCCGGAGGACATAGGAGAGGAATTTGGAGGTTTCGGTGAGGGACAAGTTCAGTGCTTCCTGCTGTTGTTCAGAACCTGAAGGACGCAATCATGCCATTCGTCGGCCGCAGCGGGATCCGCTGTGCCGCCATCGTTCGTTGTCTCCAGACTGATGTCCCCGAGAACCGAAGCGACCTCAAGGTCGGGCGCACGTTGCCACTGCAGATCCAGAAACCGCCTCATCGCTTCGAACGCTTCTTCCTCGGTCAGGATTTTCATCGCCAAGCCTCCCCACATCCGTTCTACAACGGAATATTGTCGTGCTTCTTGGCCGGGCCCGTCGTCTGCTTGCCTTTCAGCAGTTCGAACGCCTTCGCCACGCGCCGCCGCGTCGAATGGGGCATGATGACCTCGTCGATGAAGCCGCGCTGGGCCGCGATGAAGGGATTGGCGAAACGGTCCTCGTATTCCTTGGTGCGCTGGGCGATCTTGTCCGGGTCGCCGAGTTCGGAGCGGTAGAGGATCTCCGCCGCGCCCTTGGCGCCCATCACGGCAATCTGCGCGGTCGGCCAGGCATAGTTCACGTCGGCGCGGATATGCTTCGAGGCCATCACGTCATAGGCGCCGCCATAGGCCTTGCGGGTAATGACCGTGACCTTCGGCACGGTCGCCTGCGCATAGGCGAAGAGCAGTTTCGCGCCATGCTTGATGATGCCGCCATATTCCTGCGCGACGCCCGGCAGGAAGCCCGGCACGTCGACGAAGGTCAGGATCGGGATATTGAAGGCGTCGCAGAAGCGCACGAACCGGCCGGCCTTCTTCGAGGCGTCGATGTCGAGGCAGCCCGCCAGCACCATGGGCTGGTTGGCGACGATGCCGACGGTCGAGCCGTTCAGCCGGATGAAGCCGCAGAGGATGTTGCCGGCATGGTCCTTCTGGATCTCGAAGAACGAGCCCTCATCCGCCACCTTGGTGACGACCTCGTGCATGTCATAGGGCTTGTTCGGATTGGGCGGCACCAGCGTGTCGAGGGCCATTTCGGTGCGGTCGCCCGGATCAGCGGTCGGGATGACCGGCGCGGTCTCCCGGTTGGAGGCCGGCAGGAAATCGAACATGCGGCGCACTTCCAGCAGCGCCTCGATGTCGTTCTCGTATGCCCCGTCGGCGACCGACGACTTGCGCGAATGGGTCGACGCGCCGCCGAGCTCTTCCGCCGTGACGATCTCGTTGGTGACGGTCTTCACCACGTCCGGCCCGGTGACGAACATGTAGGACGTGTCCTTCACCATGAAGATGAAGTCGGTCATGGCCGGCGAATAGACCGCGCCGCCCGCGCACGGGCCCATGATGACGGAAATCTGCGGGATGACGCCCGAGGCCTGCGCGTTGCGCCAGAACACCTCGGCATAGCCGCCGAGCGAGGCGACGCCTTCCTGGATGCGCGCGCCGCCGGAGTCGTTCAGGCCGATGATCGGCACGCCGTTCTGCATGGCGAGATCCATCACCTTGCAGATCTTCTCGGCATGGGTTTCCGACAGCGAGCCGCCGAAGACGGTGAAATCCTGGGAGAAGACGTAGCAGGGGCGGCCGTTGATCGTGCCCCAGCCGGTGACGACGCCGTCGCCCGGCGGACGGTTGTCTTCCATGCCGAAATCGGTGCAGCGATGCGTCTTGTAGGTGTCGTATTCCTCGAAGGAGCCCTCGTCGAGCAGCACGTCGAGCCGCTCGCGTGCCGTCAGCTTGCCCTTGCCGTGCTGCGCGTCGATGCGCTTCTGTCCGCCGCCAAGCCGCGCTTCGCGGCGATGCTCTTCCAGTTGTTCGAGAATTTCCTGCATGCACCGTCCTCCGAATGACATCGCTTAGCCCTGAAAAGCCTGCGCAGCTAGGGTTGAAAAAGCAAGCAAGCGGATTTAGTAAAAAATCAAATAGCAAATTGCGAAATTGCAAACATGCGCGCCAGAAAGGTCTTTGCGGGCCGCAAGATCCGCACCATCCGCAGCCAAGCCGGCCTGACCCAGCAGGCCTTCGCCGCCCAGCTCGGCATTTCGACATCCTATCTCAACCAGCTCGAAAACAACCAGCGCCACATCACCGCGCCGGTGCTGCTGGCGCTGGCCGACGTCTTTTCCGTCGACATCAAGGATCTCTCCGGCAACGAGGACGACCGGCTGCTGGCCGATCTCTCCGAGGCGCTGGCCGACCCGCTGTTTTCCGGCGACGCGCCGCCCTCGCAGGATCTGAAGCTGGTGGTGCAGAACACGCCCGCCGTGGCGCATGCCTTCCTGTCGATGCACCAGGCGCTGCGCCGCGCCGGCGAAAGGCTGGCGGAGCTGGACGACACGCTGGAACGCACCGGCGCGCAGGCCGACCCGACACCCTATGAGGAAGTGCGCGACTTCTTCCATTACATGGACAATTATGTCGACTGGCTGGACCGCGCGGCGGAAGACCTCGCCGCCCAGCTCGACAGCGGCCGGGCCGACCGGACGCGGGCGCTGGCCGGCTTCATCGAGGCGCAGCACGGCATCCGCGTCGTCATCGGCGGCGAGGCGTCACGGCCGGGCGCGCTACGCCGCTACGACCGGCATGCGCGCGTGCTGTCGCTCAATCCGCGTTCGTCGGCCGCGACGCATGCCTTCCAGATCGCCCACCAACTGGCGCTGACCGCCCATTCCGACGCGATCGGCGAGATCGTCCGCAAGGCGGATTTCCGCTCGAAGGATGCCGAGGCGGTCTGCCGGATTGGCCTCGCCAACTATTTCGCCGGCGCGGCGGTGCTGCCCTATGGCGCGTTCCTGGAGGCGGCGCGCGAACTACGCCACGACCTCGAGTTGCTGGCCGAGCGCTTCGGCGCGTCGATCGAACAGGTGGCGCACCGCCTGTCGACGCTGCAGCGCCCGGGGCTGAAGGGCGTGCCCTTCTTCTTCGCCCGCGTCGACCAGGCCGGCAATATCACCAAGCGCCATTCGGCGACCAAGCTGCAATTCGCGCGCTTCGGCTCCGCCTGCCCGCTGTGGAACGTCCATTCGGCCTTCGAGACGCCGAACCGGATCATCAGGCAACTGGCGGAAACCCCTGACGGGATTCGCTATTTGTGCCTCGCGACCACGGTGACCAAGCCCGGCGGCGGCTACCGCGCGCCGGTGCAGCGCTACGCGCTGGCGCTCGGTTGCGAGGTGCGCCATTCCGCCGAGTTAGTCTATGCGGACGATCTCGATACGGTGCATGACGAGGCCTTCGAGCCGATCGGCATCTCCTGCCGCATCTGCGAGCGCCACGCCTGCCACCAGCGCGCCGTCCCGCCGCTCAAGCACAAGCTGACGGTGGACGAACTGGCGCGCGATACCGTGCCCTACGGGTTCGAATAGGCGCGGTCAGCGAAGCGCGGATTTAGGAACGGCGTATTTAGCGGCCCGCGCTTGCATGGGTTGGGACCGCCGCCGCCCTGCCGCAGCGGCCGCGCCGCCCGCCGTCCCGACGACCTGCCGAGAAGAGCGGCCCGATCTGGTCCTCCGCGGCCTTGGCGGCTGCCCGGCGGCTCGCGAACGGGCCGGTGTAGCGGCTGCCGATCTTGTAGAACCAGCGCTCGCGCCAGCATTCGATTTCGAACAGATCCGTGCTCATGGCTGCACCTCCGTGTTTCCGGAGGAACGCGCATGAAACCGCATGGTTCCGCGCGCAGCGACGGGAACCCGGCTGCGGCTGGATCGTTGACCGGCACAACCCCTCCGAGGAGGAATGCAGGAGATGCCGAAAATGACCGATACGGCCGAAAGCACCGCATGCCGGCAATTCAAGGAGTTCATCGGCGACGCCGATTTCCCCTGCGTCGGGGCGAAATCCGCGCTCGCCCGCGATGCCTTGACGGTGTTCGAGGCAAGTGAGTTCGACAGCGCGGCGCGCGACGTCGACCTCTACCGGGCGCTGCGCGCCTTCGGCGCCGAACTCGATCACGACAGCCCGATCGTGCAATCCTTCGTCGCCGTCTTCTCCGGCCCCGGCGATCTCGACGAAAAGGCGTTCGAGAAGACGCTGTGGACCCGCCTGCAATGCCTGCACAATCTCGATGTTATTGATGGCACGCCCTGGAACGAGGCGGTCGACCATGATCCGGATTCGCCGCATTTCTCGCTGAGCCTCGGCGGCGAGCCGTATTTCGTGATCGGCCTGCACCCCAACGCCTCGCGCCCGGCCCGGCGTTTCGCGCATCCGGCGCTGGTCTTCAATTCGCACATGCAGTTCGAGAAGCTGCGCGCCGACGGCCGCTACGACAAGATGAAGGAGATCATCCGCAAGCGCGACGCAGAACTCGCCGGCGACATCAATCCGATGCTGACCGACTTCGGCGAAGCGTCGGAAGCCCGCCAGTACAGCGGCCGCGCCGTCGGCGAGAACTGGACCTGCCCCTTCGCCCATGCGGAGGTGGCGTGATGGCCCGCATTCCCCCGCGCAGCGGCGCCGCCTTCGAACTGGAAAAGGGCCAGTTGCTGACCGTTATCGATCCGGAGGGCGAACAGGTCTCCGACATGGTGGCCTACAACCGCGACGACATGAAGGAACACATCTCGTCGGGCCGCTCGATCGACTATGCAGGGCGGTTGTTCCTATCGACCGGCGACATTCTCTATTCCAACCGGTCGAAGCCGATGTTCACCATCGTCGAGGACGAGGTCGGCCGGCACGACTTCACCCTGACGCCCTGTTCTCACGACACGTTCCGCATCATCTATGGCGACACCGATCCGCATCACGGCTGCCAGGGTAACCTTGAAATCGCCCTTGCCCCCTACGGCATAACCGGCGACGACATCCCCATCGCCTTCAATGTCTTCATGCATGTCGCCGTCGATTCCGACAGCGGCCGCATCGACGTGCTGCCGCCGAAGAGCAAGCCGGGCCAGAAGACCGTGTTCCGCGCCGAGATGGACCTGGTGGTGGCGCTGACCGCCTGCTCGGCCGGCCAGTCGAACAATTTCCGATACAAGCCGATCGACTACGCCATCGCCGGCTGACATGAACGGGGCTCTCAGCACGCCAGCGGCGGCTGGTTTCGCTCGTCGTCCAGGATGCGCTCGATCAGGTGCCGGTCGACCGCGCCGTTGAGGACGGTACGGCCGATGACGAGGCCGGGGGTGCCGCGGAAGCCGAAGACATCGGCGAGCGCGCGCGACCGGTCGAGGTCTGCCTGCACGTCGTCCGAGGCCATGTCGCGGGCGAGCCGGTCCGTGTCGACGCCGACGCTTTGCGCGACCGCCGCGATGGAGGCCGGTTCGGCGACGATCGGCGTGCGCATCATTGCGCGGCGGAACGGCTCCTGCAGCCCCTGCCGGCCGGCGGCGACGGAGGCGCGGGCGACGAGTTCCGAGGACGGGCCGAAGATCGGCAGTTCATGCAGGACAAGCCGCATGCCCTCCGGGTCCGCCGCGCGGATCGCATCGAGATCGGCTTCGAGCGCGCGGCAGTAAGGGCAGCGATACTCGCTGAAATAGGCGACCGGAACGGCCCCGTCGCGCGGGCCCGGCCCGAACAGCGCGGTGCACAGATCCGCCCTGGCAGCATCCGCCCTTGCGTGCCGCGCCGCCGCGTCTTCGCCGGGCTGGTCCAGCCCGATCAGGGCGGGAGAGCCGGCGGAGACCGACCCGCCGACCGCCAGCGTGCGAAAGGGCGGCAGGCCCTCCATGGCGACGAAATCCGGAGCGCTCCCGAAGAAGCGCCCCCACGGCACGGCGCGCGCGCCATAGATCGCCGCCACGATGCCGGCAAAGATCAGCAGGTTTCGGCGGCTGGACTTCACTGACCGATCGTCTCCCCTTCCGTGAGTAGGGCCCGGCGCTCGCAATGAGGCCGGTGTGACGATAGATAGGAAGTTTCAGGGGCGTGCTCAATCATTGGCGATGGCGCGACAATTCGGCCCGATCCGGCGCATTGCGCGGCTCCGCGGTTTACGTGCAGAAAGGCGGGGTAAGCGATCGAGCCGACATGAGACCTCGCCAACGAAACCGCCTTTCGGTGCCAGTGCGCGCACTTTGCGTGCTGTCGTTGATTCTGGCTGCCTTCGCGCATCGGCCGGCCTTTGCCTACGATCAGGACGCGACGGCGATATCCTTCGTGTTTCCGGACGGGTCAGTGGCCAGCAATTGCCTGGGCGATCCGGAGGGCGGGGGAAACCCTGGCGTCGGAGACCCCTGCGAGTTCTGCCGGATCGCTGGCGCCGCCGCGACGCCTGCTCCGCCCTGCGGGGTCGCGATCAGCATCGTGTTCGCCAGGCTCCAGTCGCCCAAGCCAGGGAACGACATGCCTGTCCGACAGGCATTCACGATAAGCACCGCCCCTCGCGGTCCCCCGTTTCTCCGCAGCTGACTGCCCCGCAATAGCGCGTTTGAGTCCGGCTGCGCCTCGGCACTGCCGGCAAGGCGACGTGCTGGATGACGTCTCCGCCTCACCGGAGGCGGCGGAAAGTTCAGCCATGCGCCCGTCAGAGATACGCCCGGGCCCCACGCTCCGGCCCGGCATCAATCCATCCATTTGAAACGGAAACCTACGATGAAGAACCTGAAATACGCCCTGATCGCCCTCTTGGCGGTCCTTTCGATATCCGCTGCTCCGGCCTCCGCGCAGGATGCGCCCAAAGCCGGCCTTTTCATCAACCTGACCACCGACGACACGTGGTCGGCGGCCAAGGCGATCTTCTTCGCGCATGAGAAGGCGCTGAAAAACGGCGTCGAGCCGGTTGCCATCTGGTTGAACGTGCGCGGTGTCTACCTCGCCGATAAAAAGCGTCCATCCAACGTCCCGGGGCTGATGCGCCCTGCGGACAAGTCCATACAGGACATGCTGACCGACTTCATGGCGGATGGCGGCATCGTGATCGCCTGCCAGGCATGCTCCAAGGCCGCAGGGCTGGAAGCCGACGACTATATCGACGGCGTGCAGATGGGCACATGGCCGGTCGTGAGCAACCTCCTGTTTGATCCAACGGTGAAGACGTTGAGCTGGTAGGCGCAAACACGGGGATCGCGGTTCGCCGCGGTCCCCATTCGGCAAGCCGACCTACCCCTGAAAGGACATTCGCATCATGAAACTCCTTCGAAACGCGGTCTTCGCAGTCGTGGCCGCCGGCCTCGTGCTGATTGCCGCTCTCTTCGCCTATCAGTATCTCAATCGCGGCACCGACAAGTCCCTGACGGCGGACCGCGACCTTGGCGCCCCTTTCAATCTGATCGACCATAACGGCAAGCCGATCACCGAGGCGGCATTCGAGGGCAAGCCGACGCTGGTCTATTTCGGCTTCACCCGCTGTCCCGAAGTCTGTCCGACGACATTCTACGAAATGGCGGGCTGGTTCGACACGCTGGGCGACAAGGGAAAGGACCTGCAGGCTTTCTTCATCACGGTGGATCCGGAACGCGACACGCCAGAGATCATGAAAGGCTTCGCGGAAGCCTTCACCGACCGGGCGACCGGCATAACCGGCGATCCCGAGAAAGTCTGGGATCTGCTGGCTGCCTGGCATGTCTATTACAAGAAAATTTACGACGAGGATGGCGACTACACGATGGACCACACGGCATCCGTCTTCCTTGTCGACCGCGACGGCCGTTTCAAGGGCACGATCGCCTACGGCGAAAACACCGAAACGGCTATCGCCAAGCTGGAGCGGCTGATCCAGTGACGCAATGCGGAACACCTCCGATCCGCTGCAGCGGTGATGGACGGCGGGTTTCGTGGCGGCTCCGCGAGAGGCTGGAGATACGGACGCGACGGTTCAGCTGAACGCGCCAACCAATCGCCTATGGATGGACGAAAGCTGGCGCGCTGTGCCGGAAAAGGATAAGGGCAGATTGAATGCCCTATCCCAACGCCCCCGTCACGATCGCAGAACCGCCAGGCGCCAGCCGGACCGGATTGGGAATCGGCCTGATGATCCTCGGTTTCATGTTCTTCTCGATCACCGATGCGACGGCGAAATTTCTCACCCAGGATTTCCCGCCGCTCCAGATCGCCTGGTTTCGCCAACTCGGGCTGTTGAGCGTCGGCCTGTGGATCCTGGCGACGCGCGGCCTGCCCGTCCTGAAGACGAAGCGGCCCGTCCTGCAGGTCCTGCGCGGCTGCGCGGCGGCCATATCGGCATCCGCCTTCATCTTCGCCGTCGGCTACGTCCCGCTGGCCGATGCGGTCGCCGTCAGCTTCATCGCGCCCTTCGCCGTGACGATCCTGGCCGCCCTCGTCCTGCGCGAAACGGTTGGCATCCGCCGCTGGAGCGCCGTGACGGTGGGCTTCATCGGCACGCTGATCGTGATCCGCCCGGGCCTCGGCATCCTGCATCCCGCGATCTTCGTGGTCGTCTTCGCCGCCTCGATGTTCGCGATGCGCCAGATCCTCTCGCGCGTTCTGGGACCGGTGGACCGGACCGCCACCACGATCCTCTACACGGCAATCAGCAGCGTCGCGCTGCTGACCGTGCCGATGGTTTTCGTCTGGCAGACGCCGACCAGCCTCCAGCAGATGCTTCTCATCCTGCTTCTCGCCGGGGCCGCCGGGACCGGCGAACTGCTGATCATCCGCGCGCTCGAACTGGCCGAGGCTGCGACGCTGGCGCCGATGCAATATACGATGATCATCTGGAGCACCGGCCTCAGCTGGCTGATCTTCTCACAACTGCCCGACGGCTGGACGCTGCTCGGCGCGGCGATCATCATGGCCTCGGGCATCTACACGCTGCACCGCGAGCGGCTGGCGGCGAAGGCCAGGCGATTGCAGGGCTGAGCCCCCTAAAGCGGCTTCTCGTCCGCTTCCTCGTCCAGAATCCGCTCCGCCGCGCCGTCGAGGTCCTGGTACTGGCCGCTTTTCATCGACCAGAGGAAGGCGGCGAGGCCGAGCGCGCCGAGGGCCAGCGCGATGGGGATGAGGTAGATCAGGACGTTCACGCCACGGCCTCCCTTCCCTCTTCCGCGGTCTCCTTGCGGCGCTTGAGGCTGGGCAGGAGACGGCCGCCGCGCGCAAGCCGCATCGAGTTGGTGACCACCACGATGGAGGAGCCCGACATGGCGAGCGCCGCGATCAGCGGGGTGACGAAACCGGCGACGGCGAGCGGCACCGCGATGACGTTGTAGAGGATGGCGAGACCGAAATTCTGCCGCACCAATTGCCCGGCCTTGACGGATATGTCGCGCGCGAAGGGCACTGACAGCATCGTGTCGCGGGTGAAGACGAAATCGGCGGCCATGCGGCCGATATCGGATGCCGAGGCCGGCGCCATGGAGACATGGCCCGCCGCGAGCGCCGGCGCGTCGTTGAGGCCGTCGCCGACCATCAGCACGCGGTGGCCATCGGCCTGCAGCGCCTTGATGCGGGCGATCTTGCCGGCCGGCGTGACCCCTGCCCTGTAGCTTTCGATGCCGGTGCGCCGGGCGATCGCCTCGACGGCGGGCGCGGCGTCGCCGGACAGAACTTCCAGGCCCATGCCGGTTTCACCGAGCGCGGCAACCGCCTCGACGGTTTCGGGGCGCAAAGCCTCGGAGAGGACAAAGCCGGAAACGGCCCCGTCTTCGCGTGCGAAGGCCAGACCGCTTCCGGACACGGCGTCCCCAGCCGCATTGGTGATTTCCCGTGCCCAGTCGACGCGGCCGAGGCGGACGCGCTTGCCGTCGAGCATGCCCTCGACCCCGAAGCCCGGCACTTCCCTGATCTGCGACACATCGGCGATCGGCGAGCCGCCGAAATAGGCTGCAATGGCGCGCGAGGCCGGATGGATCGAATGTTCGGCGAGCGCCTTGGCGGCCGGAATGTCGGTGGCTGGAATGGAGGCGTCGGCGATGCGCGGCGTACCGGTGGTGAGCGTCCCGGTCTTGTCGAAAACGGCCGTGTCGGCCTCGGCCAGCCGCTCCAGCGCCGAGCCGTCCTTCATCAGGATGCCCCGGTTGAACAGGCGCGCCGCGCCGATGACATGCACGACGGGCACCGCAAGGCCGAGCGCGCAGGGGCATGTGATGATCAGGACGGAGATCGCCGTGTAGAGCGAGGCGTGCCAGTCGCCCTCGGTGACGATCATCCAGCCGAGGAAGGCGAACAGCGCCAGCAGATGCACGGCGGGCGCATAGATCTGCGCCGCCCGGTCGGCGATGCGCACATAGCGGCCGCGGCCGTTCTCGGCGGCTTCCATCATCTGCATGACTTCGGCGATGAAGGACTCGTCCGCCTTGCGGGTGACCGCGATGTCGATCGGCCCGGTGAGGTTCAACGTGCCGGCTTCCACGTCGGTATTCTGCGAAACGGCGACGGGGGCGCTTTCGCCGGTGACCAGCGAGCGGTCGAGATCGGAGGCGCCGCGGACGACACGACCGTCGGCGGGAATGCGCTCGCCCGGCGCGACACGCAGCACCATGCCGGGCTCGATCTCGTCGACCGGCGTGTAGACCGACGTCCCGTCCGCACCGACGACATTGCCGCCCCGCGCCGTCATCTTCGCAAGACCGAGCACGGCGGAGCGCGCATGGTCGCGCATCAGCTCGTCGAGATAGCGGCCGATCAGCAGGAAGAAGAGCAGCGTCACCGCCGCGTCGAAATAGGCTTCCGCGCCGCCATTGAGGCTTTCATAGACGCTCATGGCGAGCGCCAGGACGACCGCGAGCGAAATCGGCACGTCCATGTTGAGCCGCCGCGCGGCCAGCGCCTGGAAGGCCGACTGGAAGAAGACCTGGCCGGAATAGGCGACGACCGGAATGGCGATCAGGCCGGAGATCAGGTGGAACAGGTCGCGCGTCGCGCCGGACGCGCCGGACCACACGGAGACCGACAGCAGCATGATGTTGCCGGCGGCGAAACCGGCAACGGCAAGCGCCTTCAACAGCCGGTCCGACTTGCGCTTCTGCTCGGCATTGCCGAGGTCGCCCAGATCCACGGGCGCGGCCTTGTAGCCGAGCCGGTCGAGCCGCGAGAGGACGAAATCGGGTGAGCGGTCGGCGCTGTCGAGAATGACGGTCAGGCGCTTGAGCGAAAGGTTCACGCGCGCCGAGACGATGCCGTCCAGCCCCTTCAGCCCGCGCTCGATCGCGGAGATGCAGGCGCCGCAATGGACGTCGGGCACGGAGACGACGTAACGCACCGTGCCGTCTTCTTCGAGATGGCCGGCGCGCTGCAATTCCTCGACGCGCGCGACATCGCGCATCCCCGCCGAATTCAGCGCATTATCGACGCCGAGGTCTCCGCCGCAGCAGCTGCTCATGGCTCAGCCTACTCCTTGACGAAGAACCGGATCCCGTGGGTCCAGATCTCGCCCTTCGGTCCGGTGACGGTCAACTCGGCATCCCAGATGCCGGGCGTGAGCACCACGTCGGCCGCATAGTGCGCGCCGCCCTGTGCGAGCAATGTCACCGTCTGGTCGTCGCGGTTCTGCACCGGATGGCCGATCTTGGCGCTCACGATGGCGTCGCGGATCGCCTCGCCGGTCTTGTCTTTCATGTCGATGGCGAGGACGCCGCCCTCATAGGCGAGCGCAGCGGTCCAGCCGAGCGCCGCCTGCCGGCGCTTCTCCGCCGTCACCTCGTTGAAGCGCTGGCTTTCGACATAGGAATTCTTCACCACCAGCCCGGTCCAGGTGGAATTGGCGAAATAGGCCAGCGTCAGATTGACCGAGATGATCGTGCCGAAGAACAGGAACATGACGCCCAGCATGTGGTAGCCGGTGAACTGCTTCGTTCCGAGGATTTTCTCGATCATGGTCATTTCGCGGGCGCCTCGAAGAATGCGTCATAGGTATCGGACTCGAAGGACTGCTTGTCCTCGGCGATGAAATGGAAGCCCGACTGCCCCTCCGTCGTGAACTGCTTCGGCTGCGTGACGAAGACGCGCAGCGACCGCAGCTTGTCGGGCTCGACCGGGACCGCGAAGGAGGTGCCCTCCGGCTGGTCGATTTCGTTGATGCTCATTGTAGCACCCGGCAGGCCTTCGAGCGACAGGAAGATGACGCGGGGCTCCGGTATCATGTTCAAAAGCTTGACCGTGTAGCCGTTGCGGATCGAACCGTCGGACAGCGTCACGAAGACCGGATTGCGGTCCTTCTGCACATTGACCTCCAGCCGGTCGCGGCTGAGCAGCGCATAGAGCATGACGACGCCGATCAGCGCCCAGGCGGTCATGTAGATCAGCGAGCGGATGCGGAAGACGATCTTCCAGTCGAAATGCTTGACGCGGTCGTCGAACTTGCCGTCCGTGTCGCGCACCCGCGTCGGATCGATCGCCCCCGTCTCGGGGTTCTTCGCGATCGCCATGTTGTGGTTGTATTCGCGCAGCGTCGAATAGGAGATCAGGCCGCGTTCCNTGCCGACCTTGGTCATGATGTCGTCGCAGGCGTCGATGCANAGCGCGCAGGTGATGCATTCGAGCTGCTGGCCGTCGCGNATGTCGATGCCCGTCGGGCACACGGCGACGCAGGCGTTGCAATCGACGCAATCGCCGACGGACTTGCCTTCGGCGGCGGCCTTCTTGGCGTGGCGCGAACGCGGTTCGCCGCGCCAGTCATTATAGGTGACGACGAGGGAATCCTCGTCCAGCATCGCCGCCTGGATGCGCGGCCACGGGCACATGTAGATGCACACCTGCTCGCGCATCAGCCCGCCGAAGACATAGGTCGTCGCCGTCAGCACCGCGACGGTCGAATAGGCGATGAACGGCGCCTGGAAGGTGACGAAGTTCCACAGAAGCGTCGGCGCATCGGCGAAATAGAAAATCCACGCGCCGCCCGTCGCCACCGAGATCACCAGGAAGGTCGCGTGGGTGGCGATCAGCTTGCGCGCCTTTTCGAACGACCAAGGCGCCTTGGAAAGACGCATGCGCGCATTGCGGTCGCCCTGCCAGAAGCGTTCGACGGCGATGAACAGGTCGGTCCAAACGGTCTGCGGACAGGTATAGCCGCACCATGCGCGCCCGACGATGGAGGTGACGAGGAACAGGCCGACGCCGGCCATGACAAGCAGGCCGGCGACGTAGAAGAACTCCTGCGGCCAGATCTCGATGAAGAAGAAATAGAAGCGGCGATTGGCCATGTCGATCAGGATCGCCTGATCGGGCGCATGGGCCCCGCGATCCCATCTGAGCCACGGCGTCACGTAATAGATGCCCAGCGTGATCAGCATGATGATCCACTTGAGCCGCCGGAACCGCCCTTCCGCGCGTTTCGGGAAAATCTGCTCGCGCGCCGCATAAAGCGGCTGCGCCTTTTGCTTCGCGCCGGCATTGACCGGCTGGACATCCAGGGGCGCAGGCGCGCTCGCGGCGTCCGGGTTCAGTTCTTGAGTGCTGGGCTGATGTTCCATGTCGGGCCACTTCTTTCCGCCGACCAGATGCCATTTCGCAAAGCGGCTTCGCTTTGACTTGCGTCAACTGGTCGGGTCGGACGGCAAGATTAAGGTGTTCGACAGATGCATTTTTTCCGGCATACTCGCAATTCCGTGTCAATTTGTCACAGGAAGGGGACCGGTAGCATGAATGCGATCATCGATTTTCTGAACACGATCTTCTGGGGCTACGTATTGATCTACGGGCTGCTGGCTGTCGGGATCTTCTTCACTGTTCGGCTGGGTTTCCTCCAGTTCAGGCATTTCCCCGAATTCTTTCGCGTTCTGCGGGCCAGCCGGGAAACCGACCGCGCGGGCATCACTCCGCTGCAGGCGCTGACGGTCAGCCTCGCCTCGCGCGTCGGCACCGGCAACCTCGCCGGCGTCGCGGTCGCGCTGACGCTGGGCGGACCGGGCGCGATCTTCTGGATGTGGATGGTGGCGCTGGTCGGCATGGCGACGGCCTACGCGGAATCGACGCTGGCGCAGCTTTACAAGACGCGCAATGCGGAGGGGAACTACCGCGGCGGTCCGGCTTTTTACATCGCGCGCGGGCTCGGCCTTCCCTGGCTCGGCGGGGTATTCTCCGTCTGCCTGATCCTGTCCTTCGGACTGGTCTTCAATGCCGTGCAGGCGAATTCGATCGCCGGCGCGGTCGAGACCGCCTTCGGCCTGCCGACCTGGGCCTGCGGCGTCCTGCTCGCCGTTCTGACGGCCGTCGTCATCTTCGGCGGCATCAAGCAGATCGCCCGCGTCGCGGAAATCGTCGTGCCCTTCATGGCGGTCGCCTATCTGCTCGTCGCGATCTTCGTGATCGTCGTCAATATCGCGGAAGTGCCGGGCGTCTTCGGCATGATCATCGGCAATGCGTTCGGCATCCAGGAGGCGGCGGGCGGCGTGACCGGCGGTCTGGCGGCGGCCATGCTGAACGGGGTCAAGCGCGGCCTGTTCTCCAACGAGGCCGGCATGGGCTCGGCGCCGAACATCGCCGCCGTCGCGACGCCCGACCCGCACCACCCCTCCTCGCAGGGACTGGTGCAGGGGCTCGGCGTCTTCATCGACACGCTGCTGATCTGTAGCGCCACCGCCTTCATGATCCTGCTGTCGGGCGTCTACACGCCAGGCATGGAGACGACCGGCACCGAGCTGACCCAACAGGCGCTCAGCGCCCATGTCGGCGGTGCGGGCATCTATTTCGTGGCGATCGCGATCTTCTTCTTCGCCTTCACCTCGATCATCGGCAACTACTCCTACGCGGAGAACGCGCTGACCTTCCTCGGCGCGGGAACCGGCGTTCCGGTGCTCGTCATGCGGGTCGGCGTGCTGCTGATGGTGATCTGGGGCGCGATGCAAAGCGTCGCGACGGTGTTCAACACCGCCGACGCCTCGATGGGGCTGATGGCGACGATCAACCTGATCGCGATCGTGGCGCTGTCGGGGACGGTGGTGAAGCTGACGAAGGACTATTTCGCCCAGCGCAAGGCCGGCCAGGTGCCGACCTTCCACGCCGCCGACTACGAGGAACTGAAAGGCCATATCGACGACACGATCTGGCATCGCGACAACGCCTGACGCATTACCGCCCGGCGATCAGGACAGCGCAACAAAAAAGGGCGGTGACCCAAGTCACCGCCCTTTTCGTTTCGTTCGACTGGAGGAGGCTTACTGGCCGCCGCCGAGGCCGTGGACATAGACGGCCAGCTGCTTGACGGTCGTCTCGCCGAGACGGCTGCTCCAGGCCGGCATCACACCCTGACGCGGGCTCGACACCTGGGCGACGATGTCGGCATGGGTGCCGCCATAGAGCCAGATCGCGTCCGACAGATTGGGCGCGCCGACTTCGGCCATGCCCTCGCCCGCTTCGCCGTGACAGAAGCCGCACTGCTCTTCGAAGACCACCGCGCCGCGTTCGGCGGCCGCCTCGTCATACTCCTGACCGGAGAGCTGGCGGACATACCAGGCGACGTCGACGATCTGGTCGCGTTCCAGCAACTCGTCGCGCCCGAAAGCGGGCATGTCGGAGATGCGGGTATCGTCGTCCTGATCGTAGCGCACGCCATGCATCAGCGTGGTGTAGATGTCCTCGATGGTGCCGCCCCAGATCCAGGCGTCGTCATTGAGGTTCGGGTAACCCGGACCGCCCTGCGCGCCGGAGCCATGGCACTGTTCGCAATAGACCTTGAAGGTCGATGCGCCGCCGGCCGTGGCGAACTGCAGCAATTCGGGATCCGCGCTGACCTCGGTGACGTCGGTCGCCGCGAGCTTGTCCAGATAGACGGCTTGCGACGCCTTCAGGTCAGTCATCTCCTGGGCGAGTTCGCCACGGCTCGACCAGCCGAGGATACCGGCTGTCGCGCCCGTGATGCCCGGCCAGGCCGGGTAGAACACGGTATAGGCGAGCGCCCAGATGATGCAGGCGTAGAAGGTCCACAGCCACCAGCGCGGCAGCGGGTTGTTCAGTTCCTTGATGCCGTCCCATTCGTGACCCGTGGTCTCGACGCCGGAGACTTCATCGATTTCGTTCTTGTCGGCCATGGATCAGTCCTCCTTGAAGGGGATGCGGGCCGCATCGTCACTGGATTTCTTGCCGCCGGGCCGCAGGGTCCACAGGACCACGGCCACGAAGACCGCGAACATGAAGGCCAACCCCCAGCTGTCGGCAAAGGCGCGCATGTTGTGATAGTCGAGTTCCATCGCCGCCTCCTACCGGTAGTTTTCTTCGGGTTCGTAGACCGAGAAGTCGACCAGCGTGCCAAGCATCTGGAGATAGGCGACAAGCGCGTCCATCTCGGTGACCTTGGTCGGATCGCCGTCGAAATCGCCGAGCACGGCCTTCGGATAGCGCTCCTCGAGGCCGGACCAGTCGGCGTCGGGATTGGCCTGATCCATCAGGTCGGCTTCGGCATTCTCGACCATGTCGTCCGAATAGGGCACGCCCACGCGCCGGTTGGCGATCAGGTGGCCCGAGACGTTCTCGATTTTCAGTTCCGTGTTGGCGAGGAACGCGTAGGACGGCATCACCGATTCCGGCACCACCGACTGCGGGTGGATCAGGTGCTCGACATGCCACTCGTTCGAGTAGCGGCCGCCTACCCGGGCCAGATCAGGCCCGGTTCGTTTCGATCCCCACTGGAACGGATGGTCGTACATCGACTCCGCAGCCAGCGAGTAGTGACCGTAGCGCTCCACCTCGTCGGTGAACGGACGGATCATCTGGCTGTGGCAGAGGTAGCAGCCCTCGCGCACATAGATGTTCCGGCCGGCCAGCTCGAGCGGTGAATAGGGACGCATCCCCTCCACCTTCTCGATCGTGTTCTGCAGGTAGAACAGCGGAGCGATCTCGACGATGCCGCCGATCGTCACCACGACAAAGGAGGCGGCGAACAGGAGCGTGACGTTCTTTTCGAGAACAGCGTGTTTTTCAATGAAAGACATTGGATTGGCTCCTTATTCCGCCGGCGCGAGCGCCTCGGCCTCGGCGCCCATGGGCACCTCGGACCGCACGTCGCCGCGGATCGTCTTGTAGATGTTGAAGGCCATCACCAGAGCGCCCGCGAGATACAGGAGCCCACCAACCATGCGCAGCACGTAATAGGGGTGCATCGCAGCGATGGATTCGGCGAAGGAGTAAACCAGATAGCCCTGGTCATCATACTCGCGCCACATCAGGCCCTGCATGATGCCCGACACCCACATCACGGCCGCGTAGACCACGATGCCGAGCGTCGCCAGCCAGAAGTGCCAGTTGACGAGGCGCAGGCTGTAGAGGCGCTGGCGGTTCCACAGTTTCGGCGTCAGGTAGTAGAGCGCGCCGAACGAGATCATGCCGACCCAGCCGAGCGCACCAGAGTGCACGTGGCCGATGGTCCAGTCCGTGTAGTGGCTGAGCGAGTTGACCGCCTTGATCGACATCATCGGACCTTCGAAGGTCGACATGCCGTAGAAGGCGACCGAGATCACCAGCATACGCAGGATCGGGTCGGTTCTGAGCTTGTCCCATGCGCCGGACAGCGTCATCAGGCCGTTGATCATGCCGCCCCAGGAGGGCATCCACAGCATGATCGAGAACACCATGCCGAGCGTCTGCGCCCAGTCGGGCAGCGCCGTGTAGTGCAGGTGGTGCGGACCGGCCCAGATATAAAGGAAGATCAGCGCCCAGAAGTGGATGATCGACAGCCGGTAGGAATAGACCGGACGGCCCGCCTGCTTCGGCACGAAGTAGTACATCATGCCGAGGAAGCCGGCGGTCAGGAAGAAGCCCACCGCGTTGTGGCCGTACCACCACTGGGTCAGCGC
>NZXU01000103.1 GCA_002698425.1 Ahrensia sp.
ACGATCGGGATGTTGAAGCAGTCGCAGGTGCGCACGAACCGGGCGGCCTTCTCCGAGGCGTCGATGTCGAGGCAGCCGGCGAACTGGGTCGGCTGGTTGGCCACGATGCCGACGGGGCGGCCGTCGATGCGGCCGTAACCGCACAGGATGTTGCCCGCGTAGCCGGCCTGAATCTCGAGGAACTCGTCGTCGTCGAGGATGCGGGTGATCACCTCGTGCATGTCGTAAGGCTGGTTCGGCGAGTCCGGGATCAGCGTGTCCAGTTCGAGGTCCTCCTCGGTGAGGTTCTCCTCGATCGGACCCGGGTGCGGGGCCGGGTAGCGCGGCGGCTCGGCGTAGTTGTTCGGCGGCAGGTAAGACAGCAGATCGCGCACCCATTCCAGGGCGTCCTGCTCGCCGGAAGCGACGTAGTGCACGGTGCCCGACTTGGCCATGTGGGTGTGGGCGCCGCCGAGTTCTTCCATAGTGACGTCTTCGCCGGTGACGGTCTTGATGACGTCGGGGCCGGTGATGAACATCTGGCTGGTCTGGTCGACCATCACCACGAAGTCGGTCAGCGCGGGGGAGTACACGTGCCCGCCGGCCGCCGCGCCCATGATCAGCGAGATCTGCGGGATGACCCCGGAGGCTTTGATGTTGTTGTGGAAGATGCGGCTGTAGAGGCCGAGGGAGACCACGCCCTCTTGGATGCGGGCTCCGGCGCCGTCGTTGATACCGATCAGGGGACGGCCGGTTTTGATGGCCAGCTCCTGGACCTTGACGATCTTCTCGCCGTACACCTCCCCAAGGGAGCCGCCGAACACGGTGGCGTCCTGGCTGAACACGCACACGTCGCGACCGTCGATGGTGCCGTAGCCGGTGACCACGCCGTCGCCGGTGGGGCGGTTGGACTCCAGCCCGAAGTTCTTGCTGCGGTGCTTGGCCAGCGCGTCGAGTTCGACGAAGGATTCCTCATCCAATAAGGCGAGGATGCGTTCGCGGGCGGTGAGCTTGCCTTTGGCGTGCACCTTCTCCACCGCGGCCTCACCGACCGGGTGCAGCGCTTCTTCGGCGCGCTTGCGCAGGTCAGCAAGCTTTCCGGCGGTGGTGTGGATGTCGATCTCGTGCTCGGCGGCAGGCTCAGTCACGCTGGTCATGAGTTCTCCTATGTCAAGCCGCTGCCAGTTGGCAAGGCTGTGGCTGGTTGCTGGGATAGGGGTGGTTGAAGACGATTCTGGCTAGGCATCGCAGGGCAACGGCGACGGACTCTCCTTAGGGACGGTCTAGATCTGGCCCCTGCCGTCGGGGCGGCAATTGGGACACGGCGATGCGACGCACTTGGGAGTTGAGTTGACGGTTGCCCGAACGGGTCATTTGGACCCGGCTACGGGGCAGCCGGATCACACCGGCACCGGTGCCACGCCGGCGTGGCGGATGAAGGTGGCCTAGCTCTTGAAGCCGGTGAACCTGGCAGGTTCGCCGATAAGCTTGGCCGCCGCCAGCTCGCTGCAGCCGGGCGGGGCCGGTAGTGTCCAAGCCAAGGCAGGAGCGTGCATCGATGCGTCTGTCCACTAAATTGACCGCCTCGGCCAGTCGGGAGATACGAGCGAGCTCACGACGGCCCAGCCCCGCTAGGTGTCCGCTTTGTGCGTCGGGCCAGACGCCGAACAGGCGGTGGTTCCTGGCCTCATACGCCGGGCGCGCCGCAGAGGATTGCCCGATGGCTAGCTTGTGGAGCCGCCACAGTAGCCGCTTGATCGTCGCCATCCGCTTGGTGATGAGGAGTTGGGGACGATCGACTCGCACTTGGAAATCGTGCAAGTCTTCGTCGTGCGACGCGGTCGGCACATGCGCCGAAGCTCGCTTCTGCGGTATTCCTTCTAGTCTCACTTGCACCACTTTTGTGTGAAAACTGAGCAAGTCGTGTTCCAGATGCGCCGACAAGTGCTGGCGCTCCCCGTTCTCCCAGACCTCTTCTATGAAATGCTCACGGCCCCACATGGCCGTGCCAGCGTGACCGAGCGCGGTGACGGTTATTGAGCTGAGTCGCCGACCCGTCTCGTTTACCGCGACGAAGGTGGGTGTGCGCTTGTGTTCATCGACGCCAACAACAACCATTGGTGGTTGCCTCCTTCACTGTGAGGTGACGGTTGGGCCACGCCGCGGACACATCTTCGGGGGCGATGCCACGCGCCCTATCAAGTGACGACGGCTGGTCCTTACACCTGATGCCGACACACGCATGCATGCCAATCCCGAGGGCGACACGGACGCTCCGAGCCAAACAACGGGTGTAAAGGATTCAACCACCGCCAGAAGCGGTGACCCAACCCAGACACTGAAGTGATCGTATCGGCGGAGGAGTCCGGCGTCGCAAGGGACCCTAAGAAGCCACTTAGAACGTTAGCGCGACGTAGCGCTACCGTCCATCAGGCCTTTAACATCCCGAGCTCTTTTCGGCCCTTACCAATGATCGGCTCCGGGTCGGCGGCGAGAACGTGGGTGAGAATCTCGTGGTAGACGTCACGGAAGTCGGTGGTGACTTTGAGGTCGCCGTCGACGAGGTCGGTTAGGCTCGGATCGTCGCCATAGAAACCACCACGGACCTGCTCGCCGATGATGAATACCGGCCCGGCGGTTCCGTGGTCGGTTCCTTCGGATGCATTAGCTGTCACTCGTCGGCCGAACTCGGAGTAGGCCATGACGACGATGTCCTTTGCCCGTTTGTCGCTCGACATTCTTTTCATGAAGTCGGTGACAGCCGTGTCGAGATTTTTGAGCAGCCGCTCTTGAGCGCCTCGTTCGTCGGCGTGTGTATCAAAGCCGCCAATTGAGACGCTGTAGATTTGAGTGGGAACGTCGGCTGCGATGCACGCGGCGACTGCACTCAGCTGTGCACTTAGGCCCTTGCTTTCCGACTTCGGGGAGGCTGCGAGTGGGCCGCCTTCGGCGAACATCGGGGTCAACATCCGGTTTATCTGTGCGGCGTCGCGGAGAGAGTCGCACACCATAGTCATGGCTCGGGTGTCGCTCTTGTGGTGTTTCGCTAGTCGGGTCATCAACTCTTCCGAGCCGGGCAATCGCTTCGTATCGTAGGAGAACAGCGCTGCGCTTGTGCCTTCGCCAACTGCCAGCTGCGGGACCGTACGACCAAAATGCAACGCGTGTAGTGGATCTCCACCATTGGCGTCCAACCAGCGCCCAATCCACCCGGTAGCGACCGAGTTATCCAGCGATGCTGACTGCCAAATATCCATCGAGCGGAAATGGCTCCGGTCCGGCTCTGGATAGCCCACCCCGCGAACGATGGCCAATGAGCGGTCGTCAAACATGTCGGCCATCCCGACCATGCCCGGGTTAAGCCCATACTGCCCGTCGAGGTCGAGTACTTCACTGTCGTCGTAGGCGAGTTCGGGGCGTGCATCCTGGTACGCATTGTCAACGTAGGGGATCACTGTATTTAGGCCGTCGTTTCCTCCGTACATCGTAACGAGCACTAGGATTCCTGTTTTTGCTGGCAGAGGACCATTGTCGTCAGCAGCTAGGAGGACCTCTGTCCAGGTTATTGCGGGGTGTGAAGCCAAAGCCCCCGTTGCGCCGGCCCCTGCGCACCCCGCTAGGAAACCTCGTCTGCTTAGACCCGGCATTCTTGTTCCTTCACGACGTCAGGTACTCAGGCGTGTTTGCCGCGGCAGCGACGAGTGACTCGGGTTTCCTTCGGAGCGGCTTGAGTGCCTTGACCGTACGGTCGGACCACACGCCAATCCCGATCAGATATCCGGCCGCATCGATCCGGTCCGCGAGAGGAGAGTCGGAGACGAGGCTTAGGTCGCCGTCCTTGACCAACTTAGTTGCGGCTTGGATGCGGGTGGTGGCGGCAGCCGAGGACAGCCATGCGTTACCGCGCGGCCACCCCCCGACGTCCGGGGGGTAGAAGGGTAAATGCCCTAGGGACTCGAGAACCGTTACCGCCCTTTTGGCCTGCTCAGCCTGATCGAGATCAATTTGGAGCGCTCTTAGTAAGCCGATGAGCCAGTCCAGCGGTGGGGTAACCAGTGTCCCACCGCGCTTGGGGAATTCGGAGTCGGTCAAGATCGCGTTGGTTAGTGCCTTTAGGTTGTATGAGGACCCGTACGCTTCGGCGAGCCGGCTTAGGGTTGCGGCGGATGGTGGATCGTCGGAGGCTAGCTGCTGCCATAATCGTCCGGCGATGAAGCGCGCCGAGGCTGGGTCCGCTACGACGATGTCACATAGATCTTCTGTGCCGATCTTCCCAGTCGTTCCCAGTACGGTCTTTGTCGAGTCGTCGTGACGCTTCGCCACGAATTCGGCTTCACCGCCATCTGTCACCGTCCAACCAGTCAGGGCGCGCGCCCCCTCGCGGACGTCAAATTCCGAGTAACGGTTTCCGTGGCCGAGGACAAAGAGTTCCATCAATTCGCGCGAGAGATTCTCGTTGGGTGACCCGACCTTGTTCTGTCGACCGTCGAGCCAGGTAATCATCGCAGCGTCAGTCAGCATGGCATGCACCAGTGTTCGAAAATCATCCAAGCAGTGGCTGCGGAGCTTCTCATTCTGTCGCGCTAGCAGACCCGGAACTCGTACCTTCTCCCCTGATGTCGCGAAGTGGTTGTGCCACAGGAACGTGAGCTTCTCGCATACTGGGTTCTCCACCGCCACCATCCGACGGATCCACCACTGCGTTAAGGCTTCACGTTGGCTGGCTAGAGTCTTGAGGTACTTGCGATACGCCGATTCGGCGCTCCGGTTCGGACGGTCGGGTACATCCATGTCAGGCAACGGTGTAGCGATAACTCCCGGATCCTTAGCAAAGTCTCCTGCTAGCCGCTCGGCGACAATCGTAGAGGTGCCCCCCAACTGGACGGCTGAATCGACTTCTGAACCCAGCGTGCCGAAGCCGCTTCTCCGCAGCACACGTGCTGCTGCGATCCATTCCTTTGATTGCGTTGACAGGCTGGCCCCCCAGTTTGGCTACCAAGATAGAAACGGCGCATACTCAGCGCGCCTCCCAAGAAGCCTCAGTTTCCGCGCTGCGACCGAAGCTTATTCAATGTATCTGACCTGTCCCCGTCGCGCGAGCGCATGTGCTGTTCTGCACTGCCGCTTGATGGTTGGGTTCCAATCAAGCAACGTCCAACACCGTCTCGGTAGATGGCGAGCGCCCGCCGCATTGGCCACGATGGTGGGCATTCTGTGTTCGTCGAATCCGCACCATTGCCTGTGCGGTCGCCGGTTGCCGGCTTGCCCTCCAGGTCTGACGGGCGAGTCGGCATTGACCGGACGCCCCTCATCGTCGGTCCGGATGTGCGCAAAGTGCTGAGGTGATGCAATGCCAGACTGGGGCAGGAATCGACGGAGGTACACGTTGCTGGCACCCCTGGCCCAAGAAGTACCTCGTACCCTTGGCCGAGGAGTATTCGGTGGGCGTCAGGCCGACGTTGGCCCATGAACCGCCCCGGGCATGTCCGGAGACTTTGATGTGTCCTGGGTTGTCCGGAGTCGGTTTGCGTGACTTTGGGTCACGACGTCCTTTGGAGGAGCCGTGTCCGTGCCGAAGCGTTACCCCGAAGAATTCCGCCGCAAGGTGCTCGATCTGGTGGCTGCCGGTCGCCCGATCGCTCAGATCGCTGCCGATCTGGGTATCAGCGACTAGACAATCGCCAGAGCGGTCAGCGCGGAGATGCCACGCAAGCAAGCCACCCGTCCATTTCAGCCCCTCGCGGCGAAACCGCTGCGAGGTGACCTGCTCGGCGAGGCGATCCCTGGCCGACGCCGCCGGCAGCCCCGCATCAAACGGTGATCGAACGCTGCCGCGGTGGCCGGCATCGTCGAAACGTCGCCGCGTTTACCAGGTTCGTGCACGCCAGTCTGGGCTTGCACATTGCACATGAAGTACACCGGCCCTGGCGTAACAGTAATTGGCCAGGCGGTGGCGGAACTCCTATCACATCAGCACGGGCGCGCATCAGATTCCACACTGCCTCCAGGCCACAGCAGCGGGCACCGTGACCGCGGGTAATGACCGGATTGCAGTAACCGGGGCCCAGATGCGCGGCGTCACTGGCGTGAGTGTTGACCCCGACCCTGGCCCAGCGCCATTAAGCGACACATTGCCACATCGCGAGACCGGTTTCCAAGCACTGCAGCCATTGCCCAGATTCCTTGAAAAACCCCTCGTGATGGAGAAACGGTCAGCAGCGTGGGTCCTAGCAAATGATTATGAAGACGCTTCGGCCGGGCGTTCGCAGGAATCGAGGGGTCCACCTGCGTGTCTCGAATGTCGTAGCTGAAGTTGTAGACGCGCTGGTCATGCGTCTTTACTGTTTTGCGGAGAAAGTTGTGCAGAACGGGCCGTTCCGGTTGACAGGGTGCCCCGAGTCTGAGAAGCTCTCAGCAACAGTAGGGACCGAACCTTCTTGGGGGGAATAAAAATGAATGCCATCGCAACGAAATTCCAGGTGGGTGCTGCGGCGCTCGCTCTCGGTGCTTCCGCGGCGTTCGCGCCCGTCGCAGCCAACGCCGCTCCTGCGGTGGGAGCTCCCACCGCCCCGGTGCATCAAGTCGCCGGTGACCTAGCAGCAGCTCCGGGCGATTTCATCTGGTTCTTTCAGGTCACCTCAATTCAGCTTTCCGCGACCTTCACGAGGAGCGCTACTTTCTGGACCGATACCACAATCGCTATTTATGAGGCCAAGCTGGCAAGAAGGCCCGATTCGATCTTTGCTCCTTTCTACGAAAATCGTATTGCCCAACTGCAGCAGCAGCGGGCCGCATTTGGCCAGCTTAGCCTGAGTGCATGCCGCGACGGGGAGGGAATTTCGGCAGGCCCATATGGGACTGTTACGCGGGGCGCCTGCTAACGCAAGCTGTTCGCTTGATACGGATCACCAAATACATAGCTTTGAAGCCTGCACGTCACGCCTGTGACGTGCAGGCTTCAACCTTGCGCTGGGAACTGTGAGTGCGATTATTTCCGCGACGCCAGTCAGAAGAGAACGCTCAGGGTGGAGATGATGATGAAGGCCGTGGCCGGCTGCCCGAGGCCCTTCGAAGTCGACGAGTCATCTTAGGAGCAGCGCTACTGCTATTCGTCGTCCTCGCGTTGGGCTGCTGGGTAGCGATCGGAGCTTTCCAGGCGAAATCGAATCTGGAGCAAGCGCGTAGCAGTGCTCAAAGCGCCAAAGATGCGCTGCTAGCGGGAGATACGCAGGCTGCGTCTGTGGATGCGGACGACGCGCTTGCGCGGGCGCGAGCGGCCCAGGACGCCACCCACACCGTCGCGTGGAAAATCGCAGCTGCTGTGCCGTGGCTGGGCAGCCCATTTAAGACTGGCCAGCAGGTTACCGACGTTGTTCTGGGTCTCGCAGCTGACGTACTGCGACCTGCCGCCGATGTCGGCATCGAGATCTCACCCGAGCGGCTCTACCGAGATGGCCGGGTGGATGTCGACCTACTTCGAGACCAAGAACCTGAGCTGACTGAGTTGTCCACCAACGCCGCGCGCCTAAACGGAGATGCCGCAGCGATCACTGATCCACGATATGTGGCTCTTCTCAGAGACGCGCGCGCTGAACTTCAGAGTCAGATATCCAGCATCACGTCGGTGATCGAAAACGCGGCCTTGGCCGCGCGTCTGGTGCCGTCGATGATGGGTGCAGATGGACCAAGAAGCTACTTCATGGGCTTTCAAACTAATGCCGAAGCGCGCGGAACCGGCGGGCTACTCGGTGGGTACGGCATCCTCCGATTTGACAAAGGCGTGCCGACCGTGGACGCCGTTGCTCCAAATACCGACCTTACTGACGCCGTCGCGCCAATCGAACTGGGGCTTGAATACGACCAGCAGTATGGGTATGCACAACCGTTCACTGACTTTCGCAATAGCAACTTGAGCCCGCACTTCCCTAACGCGGCTCAGATATGGAAAGCTATGTGGGCAGAGCAAACAGGCGCGGAGGTGGACGGTGTAATCGCTATCGATCCCGTCGCGTTGAGTTACATACTCGGGGCCGTCGGACCGGTAACGATGCCGGACGGCGAGATTGTTTCCCGGGATAACGTCGTTGAGCTGACCGAATCAACCGCCTATCTTCGGTTTCCGACTGACCAGGTGGCCCGGAAACAGTATTTGCAGGACATCGCCAACGCCGTAGTGACAAAGATGACAGGTTCGGTCCGCTCACCGCGGCAATTGCTTGATGCACTCGGCAGGGCTGTCAGCGAACGGCGAATCGCTGTCTGGAGTGCTTCGCCGTCCGAGCAAAGACTTCTTGAACAGACTCAGCTGGCCCATACGCTCCCGGAAGACGCGGCACCATACGCCGCGGTAGTCATCAACAACCTTGGCGGCAACAAGCTCGATTACTACCTAACGACGGAGGTCGAGTACGCTGCTGATGAATGCGACGGCGGGACAAGGGCTTCCACCGTCAATGTGAAATTGACCAATACAGTGCCCAATGAGCCGCTGCCAGACTATGTAGCGGCTGCCGCCGGACTTTCGCCTGAGCTACTCATTCAGGTTCCACCGGGAACGAACATCACTTCGGTGCGCCTTTTCGCTACCCCAGGAGCTGAGTTAGCGAGCGCAATCCTCAATGGTGAGCGCGTACCGGCGATCCTAAATTCAGAGCGTGGACACCCCGTATTCGAGGTCCAAGTAATTATTCCTCCGGGACAATCGGCCGATGTTAGCTTTCAGTTGTCAGAGCCGACCGTGCCTGGGGCAGCGCGGGTGCCGAGCCAGCCCCTAGTCAATACCGTTGTTCCAACTGTGATGGTTCCTGAGTGCGCGGGGTAGCCCAAATGGGCGAGACGCACAAGTGCAGCGGTGACGGCCCGTCGTACCAAATGCTGTGCTTGAACTTGAGACATTGCGACCGTTTCCGAGAGAATTTCGCGCCGCCTACAGCGATGGCACGTAATGAATGGTGCGGGCGGCTTGGTCCAGCAGCTAAGGGGCGGCATTGAATCTCCAGGATTTCGCGAAGGTGGTCCGTTCTCGGTGGGTCACCGTGAGCATAATGACACTTGCTGGGGTGCTTGCTTCCGTCGTAGTTTCATTGCTGACAACTCCGCTCTATCAGGCCACCGCGCGTCTATTCGTATCCACTAGCGCGAGCGCTTCGGTTGCAGAACTGTATCAAGGAAACCGCCTTTCTCAAGAGCGTGTAGGTTCCTATATCGAACTGCTAATGGGGCAGACTCTCGCTCAGCGTACTATCGACAAACTTGGCCTGGATATGAGCGCCGGCGCGCTTCAGGAGAATGTTGACGCGAGTGCGAAACCCGGAACGGTGCTAATCGATTTAGCTGTCCTCGACAGTTCTCCAGTTCGAGCGCGCGACATAGCGAACACTCTGTCAGACGAGTTTGTTGCCAGGGTACGTGAACTCGAAACACCTGAGGGCGGGGCCAGACCGGACGCACAAGTAGTCGTAGAGCAGCGGGCGTCAATTCCTAGCGATCCCGTTGTGCCCAAGACCGCCCGTAACATTCTGGCCGGGCTAGCACTTGGTTTAGCGCTCGGAATTGGTCTGGCAGTCGGACGGGATCTTCTCGACAATACGATAAAGGATCGCGAAACTTTAGAAAAGATCACAAACACTGGAATTGTCGGGAGCATCCCGTTGGATAAGGATCGAAGGAAGCAGCCTGCGATATCCTTTGATCGCGACAACTCGCCGGTGGCGGAGGCGTTTCGGAAACTGCGGACCAACCTCCAATTCCTAGCAGTCGATAATCCGCCACGTGTTATTGTTCTTACCAGTTCAATGCCTCACGAGGGAAAGTCGACAACTGCGATCAACCTCGCTCTGGCGTTGGCAGAGGCTGAGCACAATGTCGTGTTGGTCGATGGTGATATGCGGCGACCCACATTGCACAAGTATCTCGATTTAGTCGGGCCGGTCGGATTTAGTACCGTTCTTAGTGGTGGCGCATCGCTCGACGAAGCCCTGCAGAAAACCCGCTTTCCAGGGCTAACGGTGCTTACTTCTGGAGCTATTCCGCCAAATCCGAGTGAGTTACTCGGCTCGCTGTCAGCGAAAAAGCTGCTAAGCGAGTTGCGAGAACAGTTTACTTACGTGATTATAGATTCAACGCCGCTACTTGCGGTGACAGATGCAGCTATCTTGGCGGCAAGCGCCGACGGTGCTCTCATAATGTCGCGGTATGGGCAGACTAGGCATGAACAACTTGCGCATGGGATAGCCAATCTCGAGAGTGTCGGCGCGTCCTTGTTGGGTGCAGTATTCACGATGATGCCTGCGAGGGGGAATGCCTCCTACAGCTACAGGTACTACGGCACCGAGAATCAACAAGGATCCACCCGCCGCCCATCTACTGAATCAATGGCGGTGAATTCTCCGCCGACGAATGTCGAACCTCCGCAGCAACCCTCCGACGCCACACAAGTTACGGGTCGTCGACGGCGGGCGGTGGAATAGGTTGCGTCATTTCTCTGCAGGACAGCTACATTCAGACGTCCGCTTAGTACGTCGACATCGACGTTGGCGGTCCGCTGATCGAGGCGGGTTGATTGTAGCGGGTCCAATTGCACATTCTAAGAGCCGCATTCACAGAATGTCGACGTCGACATCGAGACGCCACCGCGGTTCGTGCACTCAAACACGAAAACGCCACAGGGGCATGCGCGAGATTCGCGCACTTGACCCGGATTGTGCCGCAAGCGTTTGTGATCGAACACGCCAACGGCCACAGATCGATCCACCTATGGGGACCCGGATATGACAATCGCCAATGGCTTCGAAGGTCCACGCGAATACACACGTGCGAGGGCGGTCATTCAAGTTGGCCCGGGTCCTGATAGTCCGGGAGGCATGGCTTCAGTTATTGAAGAACTTCTCCGCTTAGAACTTGTCAACTACAAATTGACTGCGGCACCGACGTGGGGGCGTCATACTGGAGTAGCCTCTCTCTTGACCGCCGGGCATACCGCGATTCGTTTGGTGTTAGGCCGAAGACACTGGGATATTGCACACGTTCACGTGAGTGAATACGGGAGTTTTTTCCGAGAAGGTGCGATTTTGCTACTTTGCAAGCTGATTCGCAAGCCAGTGGTTATAACACTTCATGGGGCGCAATTGTTTGAGCACGCAAAACGCTTCCCGCGGCTTACAAAAATCATATTTCGCAGTGCCGATCACATATTTTGTCTGGGTAAGAAGCAACAAGCATTAGTAAACAGGATTTCGCCGGCAGTTTCGACCAGCATTATCATGAACCCTATCTCGGATAAGTACTTAATTGGGGAGGGTGAGTTACACTCCGGAGCCTTGAACACACCTACGTATTGTTTCGCGGGCGAGGTTGGATACAGGAAGGGGTTCGACCGTTTAATTGCGGCGTGGGAACACGTTATCCAAGCCCGTCCAGACGCGTCGCTGCTTGTGGCAGGCCCTCTAGCTGATGGCTTTCAAGTGGCGGAACTATCCGGTGTAAATTACTTGGGTATACTCAGCCGTGCCGACGTTCAATTGATGTATCGTCGATGCCTTATTTCGGTTCTTCCGAGTCGAGCGGAGGTACTGCCAATGACGGTACTTGAGTCCTTGGCATCTGGCACACCTGCTCTACTGACCAAGGTTGGTGAATGGGAGAATTTCAAAGACTGCCCCTCCGTGCAGCTGCTAAACGCCGCGGAAGTAACAGAGTGCGACTTGATACGTGATCTGGCTCAGTCATTGCTTCGCGCAGCCACGCCTGGTGACGATGACGTTGGTGGAGGCTCAGTAGCGACTCGATGGGTTCAAGAGCACGCAGGCGCCGCGGTCGTTGCGAGCGATTTAAAAGCTGTTTATGACCAGCTGCCGAAAACGGAGCGAAAAACCCGCTATCTAAACCGCTGTGGTTTGTTGCGCCGGCAAGGTTCGGCCTGACCTTCCGGACAAGATTGAGGATTCACATCTTTGGCGCGACGGAGCGCCTCTACCTATGCCTCTGATAGCCAAGGAGAACTATCCGATGACTTCAGTCGGAATTCTGACTAGACACTGCTATCCGAATTATGGGTCGCTCTTGCAGGCTTTTGCACTGGAATCTGCTTTCTCGAGCTTGGGCGCCAAGACCAAGGTCATTGACTATGTGCCGCCCTCCGACACGCCGTACCAGCTCACCACATCGAGTTTACGTGAATCGCGTATGCGGGGATCCCCAGTCAAGAAAATGCTCTACTATGCGATCCAAGGTCCGAACCTCTTTCGAATGGCAAGCCGATTCCGCAAGTACCAGATAGCTAGTCTCAACCTATCTGAGACTGTCAGCGACCGGGACGGTATATCGGCAGTTGCGGGACGATTCGATGCGGTTGTGACGGGTAGCGATCAAATATGGAATAAAATACACGACGCTATAGACCCGAATTACTATCTTGCTGGCGTTGAGGGCGCTGTCAAAAAATATAGCTATGCAGCAAGTTTCGGAAGCGTCGGGCCATCTGAGGAGGATGTCGATCGTGTTCTTAAGTGGCTGAAAAGCTTTCAGTCGATTTCCGTCAGAGAACCATCAGCACTCACCGAACTTACCGCTCTTGGAGAGCGCCGAACGCGTCGCGACGTGGACCCAGTTCTTCTGCACAACAGACACTTCTGGATGAGTTACGCCGCGGACGAGTTCCCCGCACACGGGCCGTATATTCTCGTGTACCAATTGCACAATACCCCAAGATTTGATGAGCGCTTACGGCAACTGCGTGTACGGCACAACCTTCCGGTCAGGCGAGTGACCGCAGATGGAAAGCAGCGCCTACGCTATAACGCTACCGATTACTTAGTGTCACCAAAACAGTTTGTTAGACTCTTCCGGGACGCGTCGGTCGTCTTGACAGATTCCTTCCATGGGACGGCATTTAGTCTGGCATTCGGCCGCCCAGTCTATTCGTTGCTTCCTGCTAAACATGCAACACGGTGTAAAGATCTGCTGTGTGATGTGGGGTTACCACACTTGGCTGTGAGTGCAAATGAGGATTTGCCTAGGGATCCAGCATATGATGCTGAAGAAGCGTATGTGAGCCTTGCCAACCAGGCTGAGGTGTCTTGGAGGTACCTCCGTACGATTGTCGAGCAGTAGGCATGAGTTTTTCTGAGTCCCTCAAATCGGCCGACGATACACGGCAGCTTTCCGTCGCCGACGTGTGCCAACTGGGACTGTTCTGCGCATCTAGTTTTTCGTATGCCTTTTATATGAGTGAGCTTATTGACTCGAGGTTCTACTATATTTCGTTAGGTTCGCTAGTTCTGTTTTGCTTGCTGCGGATTTGTTTTATTTTTGCAAACCGAGGACGAAGTGACGACGCGCTGTATTTTAGTCGGTCCGCTGTGGCGTTTATTTGCGCCGCGATTACATTTATAGCGATTTCGGTCGTCATCGAATTTATCGCGACAAGTACCTATACTTCCACCGCGATGCGGGAAGCTATGTACATGATCGTGCCGATCGTGATCGCATTCACGGTGGTTAATACAGTTTCGATTAAACTTGCCGACATTTACGTGCTGATCTTGTTGCTGCGCTATGTGACCTACTTCGCGATAGAGTTTTCTACTGATTTCGATATCTCCACTCTCACCGCTATAAGTTGGGCCGATTCATCGTCGTCCGTGTTCGAGTCCTCATTCTCACACGACCTATTGGTACTCGAGTTATATTTCCTATTCAGGCAACAATACTTGCGCGCAGGAGTAGCAATGGTGTTTGCCGTCTTGACGTTCAAACGTGCATCGTTCCTGCTCGCCCCTACTCAATTTATTGCAGCAAAGCGTCTGCGGCTGCGTAATGTACCGGCGCAAACATCACTGTTTGCGCTCTTCGCCGTAGCATGCCTAAGCCCCTTCATGATGATTACGATCTACTCTAGGCCTTTTGTCGATTTTGCAGCGCGAACTTTCGGAGTTGATATTGATGAGTTCACCACAGGCCGACGTTCGATCTATGAGCTGGCGATTCAGGTATCGGACGTCAACGGTTTCGGATCACTGAATCCGGAGCTCGCGAGCTTGGCGGGAAGTACACTCGGAACAACTTGGAACGGCGCTCTACACAATGACACAATACGACTCTATATTGAAGTCGGACTGCTCGGCGTTATCGTTTACTGTGCGGCACTTGTGTATCTAGCTCGCGCAAGTCGAATGTCATTTATTGCGATAAGCTACACGATCTTTGTATTGGTAACGTCCCGATTGATTACACATATGAGTTTTTGGATTGTGCTGCTGCTAGTGCTCGCGCTCGTTGAGCGGCTAGCTTCTACTGGGGCCAACGACAATTCTGCTGCATTGACTAAACCGCAACTTTCTGGCGCGGCGAAGAGAGCGCGCGACAAAGAAAGTAGGTCGAAATGAGCAGAGAGACGGCCCCAGGCACTCACAAGCGCCCAAGAGTCGGTATCCTGACGCTGACACAGTCTGAAAATTATGGAACTGTACTACAAGCTTACGCTACCCGGCGTATCTTTGAATCGTTGAGTAGCTCTCTAGAATTTCAACTCGTACCAACTGACGTCCGCCATGTCCGCCGCCGGCGTCTGCAGTCGTTAGTAAACCCGCGAAACCCGAATACTGGCATTACACGTATAAACAACTTTCTCAGTATGCGGCGTTTTATACGGAGCGAATTAGCCCCCGCTGGGCGCTACATCGACATTAAAAAGCGTACCGCTGCTATAGAGCATCTGAATCAAGGATTTGAGGCTTTAATAACGGGATCGGACGAAGTGTGGAATTTGGCTTTTGTGGGCGCGCAGAGTCTTTACTATCTTCCGCATGGAGCCGGTAGGTACCGCGCTAGTTTCGCCACTTCAGCTAACCGGCTGGATATTGACGCACTCGACAGCCAAGACCGTAACTTACTTCATAATTCGCTTAAAAGCTACAGCTATTTATCGGTTCGCGATACTAACACTCGAAATTTCTTGCGCGACCTAGATTTAAGTCTGGACCCCATTGAAATTGTTGACCCGACGTTGGTCTACGACTTCCCAGAAGCGGAGCCACGTCGCCGGCTTGGGAGCGTCGTAGGCAGTATGGAAAGCCATATTCTACTAATGGTCCGCGACCGACACATAGCGTCGTCGCTAATAACCTACTTTGCCGACGTCTGGCCGCAGAGTGAGATCCACACGGTGTTTATAAAGCACGCTCGCACGAAGTACCTACGTATAGACCCATTAGAGTTTGCAGGAGTTTTTTCTGAATATGACCTAGTAATCACTGACTTCTTTCATGGTACCTGTATGAGTATTAGGAATCGCGCTGCATTCATTTGTTTCGATTCTGAGACCATTTATGATAAGTACGAAAGCAAGATCGCTAATCTGGTCCGCAAGCTTGGGCTAACTGGTAACTATGTGAATATCGCAAATATCGGGAGGCAAGAGGGATTAAACACGCTGTACGCGCTTGCTGCCAAGATTCTTGATGGCAAGTACTGGTCACCAGATTTCGAGGCAGCCCTAGCTCGCGAGCGTATCACTGCTCGGCGCGTGGCGACTGAAATAGTCCGGCAACTTGAAGAGGAATTGGCCGTTGTCGACAAGCGGTAGCGATGTCGGTCGGCGATCCATAATTTACATAGTAGCCACCACGCTGCAAAAGTTGTCTTCAGTAGTGTTGCTTCCGATTTACACGCGCCTGTTCACCCCGGAAGAATATGGGTACTTCAACCTAATAGTCACCTTTACACTGTTCGCTGGCGCGTTGGGGTTGTTCGGCCTCGACTACGCCGTCATGAGGTTCTGCCATAAGGGATTGTTCGCCAACGATGCCCTTGGTCGCTGTGAGTCCGAAATAGAAGTGGCGGGCCGCTACTTCACCGCATCGATTGCTTTAGTGGCAGCGTTTTCAACGATAGTTACGCTCCTTCTCGTTATGGGAAGTCCTATTTACGGCCATATCGTATTTCCGGGCCTGCCGCTTTACCCAGTAATTACAATTGCCCTATTAGCGCTGTTATTTCAGCCATTGACAATGCTGTACCTCGCCCAGCTCCAGGCGCAAACCAGGGCTCGTGCCTTTGGCTACTACTCTGTAGCCTATTTTGTTTCGAACGCGCTGCTCACGATCGGTCTAGTTGGTGGTTTACAGCTTGGACTCTTAGGCACCACTGTCGCGATCTTAACGGTGAATATTATTTTTGCGCTCGCTGCGTTGATTGACTCTTGGCGTCGTGGACTCCTCTGGCACCGGTTTGATCGTAAATCAGTAATGCAGTTACTTCATTACTCGTTTCCGATGTTGCCGCATTCCCTGTCTCTGCAAGCCACATCACTGGTCACGCGTGTAACGATCTCGAATTTCATTAGTGTCGCAGCTGCTGGTCTATTTAACGTTGCTATGTACGCCGTCAACTTTATTGATGCAATACAAACTGCGCTGCATCGCGCTTATCTCCCCTGGTATTTCTCACGGTCCGAGCGGCGCGACTCGTCGTGGCGAGCCGAGGTGCATGAGATGGTTATCGCCTTCATTGCCATTAATGTAGTTTCATCGATTGGTGTATCTCTTTTCGCGTATGAATGTTTACTATTACTCGCCCCGCCGTCTTTCCTTGAAGCTGCGGCTATTGTTCCAGTTTTGGCTTTAAGTATGATGATAAAATCTATCTACTATCCGGAGCTGTCTGTGCTGCTTTCCGAGTCGACAGGCACTAGGCGGGTTTTGGCGATTTCGTTATCATCTTCTGCGGCGTCCGTCGTTCTGGGTGTAATCGGCGCACTGTGGCTGGGCCTCCTAGGCGTCGCTATTTCTCAGGTGATCCAGCGGAGCTTGATGAGCGCCTTGGCTGTAGCGCTGGCTCGCCGAGCGAATGGTCCGGGAATGCCTTGGTTGAGAATTTTTCGCCTGCAAGGTTTTGGCTTGCTTGCGATCGCGAGCGTTTTGGTAGGGGATGGGTATAATTGGTGGGGTCTAAATGAAGGCGCAGTTGCAGGGTTGAAGTCGGTGTCCTTAGTGGTTCTCGTTTGTGCTTTGGTCTTGTCTGAGCCACGACTGCTGGAGGTTGCAAGGAGGGTGGTGGTTCGGCGTGGGGGTCGCGCAGAAACTTAAGAATGTCCATTGGTTGAGGCACCGCGTAAAGCGGGTCAAGATCTTACGTGAGTACATGGCGGACGCACGGTTTATGAGCCGGCATATGTTGGATGGGGGTCTGTCGGATCAGCATGAGCAGTACCGGATATTACAATTAGTACATTCTCTTGAAAAAGGTCTCAGTTATCGTTCGCCACGTGCGTTTGGCGGGTCGAAGGCGCTATCTCTTATGAACGCGATGGCGTCGGCATCGCCGGGGGCAAAGGGCTCGACAGCTTTTTTCATGGGACTGAGTGTGCTAACGGCTTGGGTGGCGTTTCATAAACAGATGCCTTCGGCTGACGCGTATTCGGTTAGAAGAGTGGAAGAATTTCTAGCCGGACTAGGGGCGTCTAAGGGCCCAGCTGTGCAGTCCGGCGCGAGAGTCATTGTGGATCGCGACCCGGGAAGGTGGTTGGCACTGCCTATTGATGAATTCCTTTCAACTAGGCACTCGACGCGACGATTTGCAGGTGTGCCAGTCTTGGACAGCGATCTTCTTGAGTGCGTAAGTTTGGCGATGTTGTCGCCCTCGGCATGCAATCGTCAAATGGTCCGTCTTCGCGTCATTGATAATGCTGAGGGAAAGCGTTTGCTATATGATACTTTGCACGGTACCGGTGGTATCGACTACGAGACCTGCCGGTTGGGAGTGGTAACTTTCGATGCCCAGAGTTTGGATTTTTATGGCGAGCGCAATCAAGGATATCTAAATGCCGGCTTGTTTGCAATGACATTAATTTACGCCTTTCACTGGAAAGGTATCGGCTCGTGTCTTTTGCAGTTCGGGAACACATTTGCAGAAGAGCGAATGCTAATTCGCGAGCTGGGGATTCCGGCGTCGGAAAGGATTGGCGTGGGAATCGCTTTCGGTGTCCTTGAATCGTCAGATGTGGTCCCAGCGAGCGCGCGGCGTGAAGTCGATGAAATTGTATCCGTTTTGGCGGCGGACGCACTCGAGTTGCGGGGTCCTGATCTCGAAACTTGAGCGATTTATTGCGATACTTCGTTCCGATTCATACCTGTTCTTGGGCGTGGCCTGTTTGATGTTGGGCCCCAAACCGTAGTACCATTGATGGTACTGAAGAAGTAATTCCTCAATCGGTTTAGATCGCGAAGTCTTTATTTACTGATGTTACGGCCAGGCCTGGTCCTTTCGGTCGTACGGAGCACATTCCTGTACGATCAAAGAGACCAGGCCGATGAACCTCCACTGAGGCAAGCTAGCTTCTGCGAGGGATTTAAGCCCGTTGCGACATCACCGACATAGTCATCATCGCCGATGCGACATAATCGCCAGTATGAATCTTCGTGAGATCAACGAAGCCGGGCTCGGGGGCCATCCGTCGGCTCGCGGCTCATCGAAGGCCCAAGCCATCTGGCGTCCAATTTCTCCATCGGGAGTACCGCCTTATTGTTCAACAATCCGCCATCTATACCGGGAGATAGGGCAATATCATTCCTATGAAGTCCACTCGCCCTGATCTGTTGGCAATCACGGCTGCAGTTTTTACGATCACGGGTGTTTGCGCAGTTGCAGGGTTTCACGTGGTTGTTACGTCGGCAGGATATGACCAGCGTCAGTTTCACCTTCCGGCCGTGATGCAGATTCGTGACACGTTTCCTGCCATCGACTTCATTCACCTCCCTACGGCGACCGGTCCGCTCTATCACGTCGCTGTCGCGGCACTCTCGGGCCCACTTTCGTTGGGGGAGGCGGGTACACAGATTGTTGGCGGGCTGTTCTCGGCTCTACTTGCGGGGCTGGCTATCTATCACACGCGGTCTGTTCCGTCGGCCTTTGGGCGCATCCTTGCGGCTGCACCGCTCATCTTTTCAGCTTATTTCTGGCAGTCAGCTTTATGGATGCTCACCGATAATGCCGCTGCATTATTTTCAATGGCCGCACTGATTCTGCTTACATTTGATCTGAATCCGCGGAAGGAACTGGCGGTTGGATTTCTGATAGCTCTCGCCATTGCGACTAGGCAGACCAGTGTTTGGTTATTATTGCCTGGCATTATGGCGTGCGGTTATGACTATCATCGCCGAGATACCGAGCTTCGGGGTCTCGCTCTTATCCGCGTTGCTGGTCCGGGAGTTTGTGTATTAACCCTCCTCGTTGCGATGTGGGCTGGGCTAACGCCGCCGGGCGTTGGCGATTTTAATGCCACCGGATTCAGTCCGGTGGCAACCACATTTACCTTTGCGGTAGCCGGTGTCTTCTCTGTTCCGATTTTCTTGTGTACGCCTGCTCGCGTACGCACCGTCCGGAAGTTCTGGAGGATTGCTGCGGCAGTCGGGTTTGCAGGGAGTGTGCCAGCGATGCTTTTCCCTAGTGCGGTTACCCAGGCTCCTGACCATTCCCGGCGTGGTGGAGCGGTTTGGGAGCTGGTAGCAATTGGCGGCGATGTGGTTGAGCGCTCAGGAGTGTTGATAGCCCTTGGATTTGTTGGTGCGTTCACGGCTACGCTTGTCTGTACGCAACTCGCGCGAAAGCTTACCGTCATTGTTGGGGCATCGTTGCTAGCACTCGCTGTAGTTGCGTCGGTGGGAGCCCAGCTTTTTCAGAAGTATGTTGAGTTGCCAATAGCTGTTGTTGCAGTTATCACGATCGTCAGCTTGTGGAAAGATGAAAAGATAGTTCGCCGTTGGCCGCTAATTGCTCTGTTGGCCGCGCAGGCTGCGACGACGATTGCGATCGTTGGGTTGCCGATACTGTCCGGTTGACGGCGCCAGCAAGTTTATAGTGTGCGGGCATCCCGACCTGATGCCCACCCTTTCATTTACGTGGGGGCCGTGGGTTCGCTCGGATGAAATGTGGTAACGCAAGTAGGTCCTGAGCATACCGCTTAAATAGCCGGCGTGGCTCCTGAAGAGCGCGGTAGGCCCATTCAAGACGGAAAGATTGAACAATGCGAGGAGCCCTGCGAGCCACTCCTGAACTAAAATTTATGGACATACCGAGGCAGAGTATTGCGCCGCTTCCAGGCATTTTGGCGATTTCGCAAGCTATCGATTCCTGGAGAGGAGCGCCGACGCCGATCACAACGATTCCCCCAGAGCCAGCTCGGGCAACTCTAGAAACTAGTGCGGCGCGTGAGGTGGGGTCGACAAGTTCTGAACGTGGTGCAGGCTCGCTCGATACGCTCCATCCACGATTGCGACACCGGTGGAACAGTGCTTCGAGTCCTGGGCTTGGTGTCCCGCCGATGAGCACCAACGGCTTTTTCGTCACCGTTTGTTCGATGACCTTTTGGAATAGTTCGGCGCCAATCACTCTATCGACGCGACGACCTGCGACTCGCGACGCGAGCCATGCGACTGGCCAACCGTCGGCGAGCGATAACCCCGCTGCGGAGTAAGGCTCCGCAGCGGACGGAGCACCGCGGACGACCCGTAGATGGTGAAGATTTGGCGTTACCAACACTTCCCAGTCGTCGCGGTGCTTGTATACCGTCCAGGAAACCGCATAGTCGAGTGACACGTCATCAACAGGAACGACTGCCGCGCCCAGTTCGATCGTCACTCGACGAGGCACCCGCAGATCGTCGACGTTCGGTTCGCTTGGCTTTGACATTTCCACCCCACATGTTAGTAGCGCTGCCGGCGCCGATTCTCTACGAAGTATCTCAAAGGTGCCGGAGTCTCATTCGAAAGCACCAACCCGGCGACTTGTAGATAGATAGTGCCGGTAGCGACTGGATATGTCGAAGGCGGATACTGAACGAGATGCCAACCTATCTGCTATCATTTGGGGCCGCCAAACCACGGATAGGAACGAGGGCGTAACGCTGCACTTGCTATTCGTTTGCACTGGGAACATCTGTCGGTCCCCTACAGCGGAGAGGCTCGCCGCTTCGTACAGTGCTCGACTCTCGATACCAAACCTCAGTACTTCCAGCGCTGGGACTCGGGCAGTGATTGCCCACCCTATTCATCGCGAAGCAGCACTCGTTTTGGAAAGGCTGGGCGGTGACGCGTCCAACTTCGCGGCAAGGCAGCTTACACCCAAGATCGCTTCGGACGCCGACCTTATTCTTGCGATGACGATGGAGCATCGGGACGCTGTTCTAAGCCTTGCGCCCCGATTGCTGCGCCGAACCTTCACGCTGGCCGAAGCTGCGTGGCTCGCCTCAAACGTCGATGCGAGGACGGTGGCGGACCTCCCGGTACTCCGGCCCCAATGGGAGTCGAACTACTCATCGGAGATCGTCGATCCCATCGATCAAAGCGCGGAGGTGTTCGAGATAGTCGGATCGCAAATCGCTCACCTGCTGCCACCCATTCTTGAGCTCTGCGGAAGGTCCCAGGCGCGGGGGGCAGACTAGCTCCAACATCCCTCCAATGCTGCGGCGGGNGGTGGACGTTGCCGCGAGCGCAAGCGACTTGCACATTCCGTGCGAACAGGGCCAGTTCCGATGGGGCGGCCCTCGCGTCTGATCTCCCCGGCAGAGTCCATGTGAGTTTGTTCGGGCCCTAGTTCATGTAGGTCGTGTTTCCCGGGTGAAGGTTTCGTTGGCGTGAATTTTTCCTACTCGACCACCAGATTCTCTATCGGAGCTGAGCGAACAACGTAACCGCTTGAGAACATCGTCTCTGGTGGGTTAAAGTTCCTGCCCAAGGGGTGGAGAGCGCGGGGGGGATATGACAGCGTTAAGCGATCACGTAACGGCACCAGCAAACTTGGTGCAGATTCCAGGTAAGATCCCGACGTGGCAGCAGGGTTACTCCCTGCGGTTGGTTGCTGTCGATCTGGTCGCGGTCATTCTGGCCGTCGCAATGGCTCAATGGCTGCGCTTCGGGTCCACTCTGCCTGATCTCGACCGCACCGGGTGGTTCTGGAACTACTCTGTAGTGTCTGCGCTCATAGCGACCACATGGATGGTGGCGCTGTCCATCAACCGGTCTCGATCCACGCGCGTTGTGGGCTCCGGCGCAGAAGAGTATCGCCGTGTCTGGTTGGCTACCCTGTCGGCCTTCGGCGTAGTGGCGATTGTATCCATGCTCTTCAAGCTGGAGATTGCACGTGGCTTTCTAATGATTGCCCTGCCGGCCGGCCTGATTTTCCTTACTTTAGGCCGTTGGGCCGCGAGGCAATTCGTTGTGGTTGCTCGTCGGCGACACGGACGGTGCATCACCCGTGTCTTGGTTGTCGGGAGTAGCTCGGCCGTGCGCGATCTAACCAAATCGCTAGCTCGTGAACCTGCCTCCGAGTATCACGTCGTTGGGGCATGTGTTCCCGGTCCAGTTCATCGCAACTCTGTCGAAGTGCCTGGCGTCGGTTCTGTTCCAACCTTTGGTGACGAGTCGAATGTAGTGAACGCTGTGCTCGCTACCGGTAGCCACGCTGTCGCCGTCACTGCCACCGAGAGATTAGATGGGCGGGGAATCCGTGACCTGTCTTGGGAGCTTGAGAAACTCGATATAGACCTCCTCGTATCACCGGGAGTGGTCGACATTGCTGGCCCACGTCTCCAAATGCGGCCCGTTTGCGGTCTACCGCTTATTCATGTCGAGAAGCCTCAGTACAGCGGCGCCAAGCGTTTTCAGAAGCGATTCTTCGATATTGCTTTCTCTAGCGCAGTTCTGCTATGTGGACTGCCCTTCCTTCTCTTGATAGCTCTCTCGATAAGGTTGACCAGCCGAGGGCCAGTATTCTATCGCGCAGAGCGCATCGGGCTGGATGGTAAGCCGTTTGAGATGATTAAGTTCCGCACGATGGTTGTCGGCGCCGACAAGATGGTCGAGAAGCTGTCCGCCCTCAATGAGAGCGAAGGCGGTGTGCTCTTCAAGATTCGACAGGATCCCCGTGTCACTCCTGTCGGCAAGATCCTGCGCAAGTTCAGCATCGACGAACTTCCACAGTTCATCAACGTCCTCAAGCGCGACATGAGCGTCGTCGGCCCACGCCCGCCGCTCGACAAAGAAGTACAGTCATACGACGACCACGCCATGAAGCGGCTTCTTGTACGACCCGGAATCACCGGACTGTGGCAAGTCAGCGGCCGATCGGATTTGTCCTGGGAGGACTCGGTTCGCCTGGACCTCTTCTACGTCGAGAACTGGTCGATGATGTCCGACCTGATCATTGCTCTCAAGACGGTCAAAGCGGTGTTCAGCCACTCCGGCGCTTACTGAATAGCTCACGAGCTCACGGGGCGCAGGAAACTTTGTCGGCTGACGGGCGGACATTTAGCGCTGAAAGAGCCGTGCGACGAAATGGCTAACGCGGTCGCGAAGGCCCGTATAGTCCTGCCGAAACCGAGCGCATTCACACAGGGCGCAACCCGTCCCGGCCCGGTAGTGCTCGTGCGCTGAGCGGTCATGCCCGCACCTGCATTCAGCCCCCTGCACGGAACCAAAACTACGCCGTCGCCAGCGCCACCCACTTCGTTCGGTTGAATGTCGAGCCTCGCATCATCAAGATCGCCTTTTCGCGCCGCGACGATGCGGCCGCAGTACAGTGCTCCAGTGGGCTACCCGGAGAATGTGCTGGCCAAGGACGAGCACGTCGTCCTACACCGCCACCCGCACTGGGGGCGGCTGACCGTCCCCGCGCTGCTGCTCATCGTCGCCAGCGCCGCCTCCGCGTTCATCGCCGGCTACGTCAACACCCTGAACTGGGAGNCCAACGCCAAGAACACCGTGCACCTGGTCATCGCCGGCANCTGGCTGATCCTGGTGCTGTGGCTGGNGGTNTGGCCGTTCCTGAACTGGTGGACCACNCACTTCGTCATCACCGACCGCCGCGTCATGTACCGCCACGGCCTGGTCACCCGCCAGGGCATCGACATCCCGCTNGCCCGNATCAACAGNGTCGAGTTNCGGCACAGCCTNATCGACCGGATNCTGCGCACCGGCACNCTGATCATCGANTCCGCNGCNCAGGACCCNCTNGAGTTCGAGGACATCCCNAACGTCGAACGGGTGCACTCACTGCTNTATCACGAGGTCTTCGACACGCTCGGNTCCGANGAAGCCCCGAGCTGACGCTTGCGGNGCCGGCGCGNCAGCAGCGNGATCGCNACCAGCAGCANNCCCAGCACGACGACGNCNGCGANNGCCACCCACACCGGCCAGNCCTGCGCNTCNTGGNCGNCNGGCGGNTNGGCNTCCTCGACNCCGANNGCNAGATTGGTNACNNNGCCGCCCTCNCCGGCGGCCANCACGTTGCCNTGCAGGCTCGACCAGTTGTNCGGCTGCGCATCGATGTAGCCGAACANCGGATCNAGCAGTGACCANGCCCCGCTGGTGCTCACCAGCACCACAGTGCGGTCACGCGACTCGTCGGCGAACACCTGGATCGACCCCAGCCCGTTGGGGATGTCGGCGCGCAGCGCCTCCGGCAGGTCGACCTGCACCGCCGCGCTCTCCCCGCCGACCGGCGGACGCAGCGACGTCTGCTGCAGCGTCGAGGCGTTCGCCACGATCAGCGCCCCGGTCTCGGCGTCGGCGGCGTCGTTGACCGCCACCACCCGCGGCGTCAGCGGCGTGCTCGTCAGCCGCGCGATGTCGGCCACCACCTGCGCCGCGTAATCCAGCTGATCGGGGCTGGTGCCGTCCATCGCCACCAGGAACTCCGGGCTCAGCGCCGAGGGCACCGCGTCGAACCCGCCCGGCGTCGGGCCGCCGCGGCGCACCGTCACCGTCGACTGCGGGTCGAGCTGGAAGGTCAGCGGCGCGATCATCGGGTTGCACAGCTGACGCGGACTGTAGGTCAACGCGAACTCCATGCCGATCCGCTGCCGCAACACCACACCTGGCACGTCGAACGTCGCATCCAGCTCGCCGCTCGAACCCAGCGGCGCGCTGTACACGGCCTGCCCGTTCACGCTGACCATCACCGTCGCGGTGTCCAGGTCGGCGACCGGGGTGTGGGCGGCTTTCAGGTTCACCGTCATTCCGTCCACCCGGTCCGC
>NZXU01000104.1 GCA_002698425.1 Ahrensia sp.
GAACTGGTCGAGGCCGGCGCGAAAGGCCTGGTGATGTTCAATCGCTTCTACGAGCCGGACATCGATCCCGCCACGCTGTCGGTGAGGCCGGACATCCAGCTGTCGAACCCCTATGAAATGCGGCTGCCGCTTTTATGGATCGGCGTGCTCGCCGGCCGGACGCCCGCTTCGCTGGCCGCGACGACCGGCGTGGAGAGCCCCGAGGATGTCGTGAAATATCTGCTTGCCGGCGCCGACGTCGTCATGACCACCTCTTCGCTTCTGCGCAACGGCATCGACCACATGCGCGTCCTCGTCGACGGCCTCGGCGACTGGTTGTCATCACGCGGGCTGAATAGCCCCGCCGACATCCGCGGCAAGATGAGCCACGCCAATGTCGACAACCCGGAAGCCTACGAACGCGCGAACTACATCAAGGTCCTGCAGGGCTTCGACGGCGCATAGCCGAAAGATGGGGATCAGGGGAAATGGTGCCCAGAATAGGGTCGCGCTATTGGCCCTCTTAGTTGTTGATTTATAAGAGAAATATCCGCCTCTGTCAAGAGATTGTTGCGCAGCCTTGTGACACGGTGACCAATTCGAGTCCGCGTGGGGGACTCGCAAGCAACCATTACTGGCCGAAGAAATGTTCGGGAGGATTTGCCTTGTCTTGAACGGCTCCGAACAGCTTTCCGATTTCAGGATACGTAGCCTCAACCGCACGGCGGTCATTCGTCATGAAGAGAGGATGATTGATGGCCGTCAGTAGCGTAGTTCCCGTCCCTTCAATCTCATGTTCCCAGCCCGGTAGGAGCCTATTCGTGAAGAAAACTATGGCTTGCGGCCACGGGCGCTCCCGTTTCTGTGCACGTTCCAATTCTGAAACGGTTTCCATGATTTCCTTCTGCCACGGCTCCTTGAATAGCGGCTTGGTGTCGGGGCGCATATTAACATCAAGAAAGATAATCCTCTCGTGATCGGCGTCCTTCTGGAGCGCCTTTTGGAGAAGACGATAGACTTTGGCTCCCTTCCTTTCGCCCGAATGATTGCGGCACTTTGCTTCCACTGAGAAAGCTTTGCCACTAAGCTTATCCTTCGCGGTGAACTCGCAATGGGATTTCGAGGAGTCGCTTTCGTTTTCAAACTCGACTGAGAAACCCGCGCGAATGAGGGAAGCTGCGACGAAAAGCTCGTAACGCGCTCCACGAAAATTTTGGTCATTCTGTTTGAGGCGCTTTATCATTTCTTCCTGTAGATGCGCGTTGTCCGCCACGGTGAACAAGTCGTAGGAAATCTTCAGGAAGCCAAACAATCCGGGATCAGTGCCTATGAGGCGCATTTTCCCGTTTTCACCATCAACCGCGTAGGCACTCGAGGTGAGGAGGGCGGCGGCAATTGGGTGTCTCGGATTATTTCGGTCGGGTTCGGCGTCGACAATGGCTCTCCCTAGCCGGTCGAGCCCGTAAGAAAGCATGAAGTCGCGAAACCCCCAGTCGTTGGGTATTGCATAAATCTGGTCTCCCGCGGCCACTATTCGCTCGGCGTCGATGGACAACGTTAGGGGTGAGCGAGCGGCCCCAAAACTCTTCACTTGAGCATCAAGTCGGCGAACTTTCTCATCGAACAGACGTTTTTCGCTCTCGCGGTTTTCCCATGTGTTCTTAGCAGTAGCCATCTGCGATCCTAATCCAACCGTTTTCCGACAATTGTATTGCCTCCTTAGATGCCCCGCACCTCGAGTGCCTTGAATGCCGCCGAAGGGTCATCCTTGATGCGATAGACCGTTTGCCGTGAAAAGCCGGTCTCCTTGGCGATGTCACAAACTCCGCTGCCCTTGGCGAGAAGACTTTGGACGGCTTCTACCTGCTACCGCGTGAAGCTCTGTATTCGCGCTCGGAGGTCCGCAGGAATCCGCTTAACGAATTGGTGGTTTCATGTCCCTTTGCGCTTCATAGGCTGTACTAATCGGAAAAGCATTGCGACACACCTCTGCAACACAGTTTGGTGAGCGCAACATCCTGTTTCGGCTTAAGTATTTGAAACGCCAAAGGGCGGGGAATTGATGGTGCCCAGAAGAGGACTCGAACCTCCACGCCTTGCGGCACACGGACCTGAACCGTGCGCGTCTACCAATTCCGCCATCTGGGCACGGTTTGGCTAGGCGGCACCCATTAGAAGCACGCGCGCGCCAAGTCAACGGCGTTGCGAGGCTTCGGCCTCGAATTTGTGACAATTTTTCAAACCGGTCGATCCCGCCGGCCCGGACAACCGGCTAAAGCCGCGCGATCCGCTCCGTCAGCAGCGCGAAGAAGCCGTCGGCGTCGATGTCACGGATGACATGGGCGTTCTTCGGCCGGTCGGTCACGCCCCACCAGTCGACCACCGTCATGCCCATCGTCAGCTCCGACCCTGTCTCGATCTCGACATTGCAGTCGCGCCCCGAGAACAGCTCGGGCCTCAGCAGCCAAGCGATCACGCAGGGGTCGTGCAGCGGCCCGCCATCCGTGCCGTATTTGTCCTCGTCGAAGCGCTCGAAGAAATCGATCAGCTCGGCCGCCGCCTGCGCCACCTTCGTGCCATGGGCGCGCATGGCCGCGATCCGGTCCCGCGTCGTCAGCGCCTTGTGGGTACAGTCGAGCGGGATCATCACGATCGGCACGCCGGAGCGGAACACGGTCGCCGCCGCATGCGGGTCGACATAGATGTTGAACTCCGCGGCCGGCGTCGTGTTGCCGCCCTCGAAGAAGCCGCCGCCCATCATGACGATCTCGCGGATCTTCGGCGCGATGTCGGGCGCGCGGATCAGCGCCAGCGCGATATTGGTGAGCGGCCCGAGCGTGCACAGCGTCACCTCCCCCGAGGCCCGTTCCCGCAAGGTCTCGATGATGAAGTCGACGCCGTGCTGAAGCTGAAGGTCCATCACCGGCTCCGGCAGGTCGGGGCCGTCCAGCCCGGTCTTGCCNTGCACATATTCNGCGGTGACNAGNTCGCGCATNAGNGGCCGCGACGANCCGGCNAANACNTTNGTCTGCGGCCGGNCCGCCAGCTCGCAGATCTTGCGCACATTCTTCTCNGTCAGCGTCAGCGGCACATTGCCGGCGACNGCGGTGATGCCGAGCACGTCGAACTCGTCGCTNGCNAGCGCCAGCAGGATNGCNAGNGCGTCGTCCTGTCCCGGATCGGTGTCGATGATNATGGCNCGGCGATCCGGCATGGNGGCTCCTGCTTGCAATCGGTTTTTCGCCGGACCATATCAGGAGCGCCGGCGAATGCCATAACGGGTTCNCCGGAAATGTCGCTTGGACTGAAAGGACATNACCATGTCGCGCGTGCCGCCCTTTTCGAGCCCGTTGCTCGTCGGTTTCGAGACCATCGAGAAATCGCTCGAACGCATCGCCAAGAATTCCGACGGCTATCCGCCCTACAATATCGAGCGGCTGGTCCGGGACGGTGCCGAAGTCCTGCGCATCACGCTCGCCGTAGCCGGCTTTTCGATCGACGATCTCGATATTTCCACCGAGGATTCGCAACTCGTCATCCGCGGACGCCAGGCCGACGAGGAGCCGCGCGAATTCCTGCATCGTGGCATCGCGGCGCGCCAGTTCCAGAAAGCCTTCGTATTGGCCGACGGCATGCGCGTGCTCGGCGCGGAACTGAAGAACGGTCTCCTCTCCATCGACCTCGACCGGCCGCAGCCGGAAAAGCTGATCAAGAAAGTCGAGATCGTCCATCGCGACTGACCGGCGCTCTCACTCGAATGTGACAAAGCGTGTAGGGCCGCTCCGATTGACCCGGCGCGCGCCGCATTTATGGTCTGTTCCACAATTCGTCAAAGAGGGGACGATCCGATGAAACGCCTTTCCGCAGCTCTTGCCGCGCTCGCTCTTTCCACCACGCTCGCCGCTGCCGCGGAGCCCGATCCGTCGGACTGGACCGCCGTGCTCGATGAAGCCAAAGGCGAGACGGTCTACTGGAATGCCTGGGGCGGCTCGGAATCGATCAACGCCTATATCGACTGGGTCGGCGACGAGCTTGAGGAACGCTTCGGCGTCAAGCTCGTCCATGTGAAGCTCGACGACACCGCCAATGCGGTCGCCACCGTCGTCACCGAAAAGGCCGCTGGCAAGGACGAGGACGGCACGATCGACCTCATCTGGATCAATGGCGAGAATTTCGCCTCGATGAAGCGGCAGGGTCTGCTTTTCGGGCCGGATTGGGTGCAGCAATTGCCCAACTGGCGCTATGTCGATGCCGAAACCCAGCCGACCATCACCACCGATTTCACCATTCCGACCGACGGGATGGAATCGCCCTGGGGCATGGCCAAGCTGGTCTTCTTCTATGATAGCGCCCGCACCGAAGCGGCGGACCTGCCCGATTCCGCCGACGATTTGCTCGCATGGACGAAGGAGAACCCCGGCCGGTTTTCCTATCCGCAGCCGCCGGATTTCATCGGCTCCTCCTTCCTGAAGCAGGTTCTTTCGGAGAAGATCGCCGATCCCGCGAAACTCCTTGAACCGGTCGAGGCCGAGGACTTCGCCGAATTGTCGAAACCGCTTTTCGACTATCTCGATGAACTGCACCCCAATCTTTGGCGCTCGGCCAAGGCCTTTCCGAAGGATTATCCGTCGATGAGCCAGTTGCTCGCCGATGGCGAATTCGACATCACCTTCGCCTTCAATCCGGCGGAAGCCTCGAGCGCCATCGCCAACGACCTGCTGCCCGACACTGTCCGCTCTTTCACCTTCTCCGGCGGTACGCTGTCTAACACCCATTTCGTCGCCATCCCCTTCAACGCCGCCGCCAAGGCCGGCGCGCTGGTGACCGCGAACTTCCTGCTGTCGCCGGAAGCCCAGGCCCGCAAGCAGGACCCTCTGGACTGGGGCGATCCGACGGTGCTGGCGATGGACCGGCTCGATGACGCCGACCGCGCCCGGTTCGAGGCGCTCGATCTCGGCATCGCCACGTTGCGTCCCGACGAACTCGGACCGGCCTTGCCCGAACCGCATCCCTCCTGGATGTCGATGGTCGAGGAGGAGTGGGCGCGCCGCTACGGCGTCGCCAACTAGCCGAACCTCACTCCGGTGCTCCGCTTCGCGCCCGCGATCGCGATTGCCGTGCTCGCCCTGCCGGTGATCGGCGGGCTGGCCGGCACGCTTCTGCCCGCATTCGGCTATTTGCCGGCGCTCGGTGGTGAAAGCCTGTCGCTGGAGCCATTCCGCGTCGTGCTGGCGCAGCCCGGCCTGTTGCGGTCCTGCGGGATCGCGCTTGCCGCGGGCGTCGTCACGGCCGCTGTGTCGACGGCGCTGGTCGCGCTGTTCGTCGGCGGCTGGTCGCAGACGCGGACGTTCCGCTTCATCCAGTCGCTGGTCTCGCCGCTGCTCGCCGTGCCGCATGCCGCCGCCGCCTTCGGCCTCGCCTTCATGATCGCGCCCTCCGGCTTCCTGGCGCGGCTGTTTTCCCCATGGGCGACCGGCTGGGACCGCCCGCCCGACTGGCTGATCGTCAATGATTCCCTCGGCCTGTCGCTGATGCTCGGCCTGATCGTCAAGGAGGTGCCGTTCCTGCTGCTGATGACGCTCGCCGCCCTGCCGCAGGTGCCGCTCGCGGCCTCCACCCGGCTGTCCGCATCGCTCGGTTACGGCCGCATATCGGGCTTCCTCTTCACCACATGGCCCGCCATCTATCGGCAGATCCGCCTCGCGGTCTTTGCGGTGATCGCCTTCGCCTCCTCGGCCGTCGACGTCGCGGTCATTCTCGGCCCGACCACGCCCTCGGCGCTGCCCGTCCGCCTCGTCCAGTGGATGAACGATCCGGACCTGACCTCGCGCTTCATGGCGTCCGCCGGCGCCGTACTGCAACTGGGCATCACGCTCGCGGCGCTGCTCATCTGGCTGCTCCTCGAGAGGTTCGGGCGCATGGGCTTGATGTATCTCTGCGACGAGGGGCGGCGGCTCCGGGCAGACCGCGCTGTCCGGCATGCCGCGCTGGCTCTGATCGTCGTCACGGCCCTGATCGTCTTCGGCGGCCTCGCGGTGCTGGCCCTTTGGTCGGTCTCCGGCCTCTGGCAGTTTCCCAACCTTCTGCCGGACACGTTGACACCGCGCGGCTGGATGCGCGCCATGCCGCAAATCGCCAATCCGCTCTGGACGACGGTCACGGTCGGCCTCGCCTCCACCGTCCTGTCGGCGCTCATTGTCATCGGAAGCCTCGCGCGCGAGCGGCAGGTCCGGCGTGCCGGAAACCACTGGGCGCTGTTGTTCCTCTATCTGCCGTTGCTCGTGCCGCAGGCCGGCTTCGTCTTCGGACTTAAGCTTTTCCTCACCCATGGCGGCGTCGGCGCGACATGGGCGGCATTGGTGCTGGTGCATATGGTCTTCGTCCTGCCCTACGTCTTCCTGTCCCTGGCCGCACCCTGGCGCGCCTTCGATCCGCGCTACGAGGCGGTCGCCGCCGGGCTCGGCAAGGGGCCGTGGACGACCCTGCTCGCCATACGCCTGCCGATGCTGTCCCGCGCCATCCTCGTCGCCTGCGCCGTCGGTTTCGCCGTCTCCGTCGGGCAATACCTGCCGACGCTCCTGATCGGCGCCGGAAGGCTGGTGACGATCACCACCGAGGCGGTTGCGCTCGGATCCGGCGGAAACCGGCGCGTGATCGGCATCTACGCCTTCCTGCAGATGCTGTTGCCTTTCCTCGGCTTCGCTGGCGCGGCCCTGGTGCCGGCGTTGCTTTTCCGAAATCGCCGCGCCATGAAGGTCGCCTGACCTCAACCTGGAGCTTTCCTTGCCTGACGAGACCGCCGGCCTGCGCCTCGATGCCGTCCGTATCCGCCTGGACGGGCGGGAGCTGGTCGCCGTCGACCGGCATATCGGGCCCGGCGAGACGCTGACGGTCATGGGGCCGTCCGGCTCCGGCAAGTCGACGCTGCTCGCCTATGTCGGGGGCTTCCTCGATCCGGTCTTTTCGGGCGAGGGGCGCGTTATCTGCGGCGGCCGCGACATCGCGCGTCTGCCCGCCGGCGACCGCCACGCCGGCATCCTGTTCCAGGATCCGCTTCTCTTTCCGCACATGTCCGTCGGCGGCAATCTCGTCTTCGCCATCCCGCAATCGGTGAAGGGAAAGGCGGTTCGCCGCGCCCGCGCGGAGGAGGCGTTGGACGATGTCGGCCTGTCCGGCTTCTTCGATCGCGACCCCGACACGCTCTCCGGCGGCCAGAAGGCGCGCATTGCGCTCGCCCGCACCCTTCTGGCGGCGCCGAACTTCCTTCTCCTCGACGAGCCCTTTTCCAAGCTCGACATGCAGTTGCGCGGCCAGATCCGCGATCTGGTGTTCGACAAGGCGAAGCGCTCTCGCCTGCCGGTGATCCTCGTCACCCATGACGCGGCGGATGCCGAGGCCGCCGGCGGCGTGGTGATCGAAATCGGCCGGGACTCCGCATGACCCGCCTCGCCATGCCTGATCTGCCCGTCGTCGAGGTTCTAGACGATCTGAAAACCGCGCTCGCGAAATCCGCCAATGCGGTCCTCGTCGCGCCGCCCGGCGCCGGCAAGACGACGCTGGTGCCGCTGGCGCTGCTCGATGAAGACTGGCTCGGCACGGCGAAGATCATCGTCCTTGAACCGCGCCGGCTGGCCGCCCGCGCCGCCGCACGCCGCATGGCGGAACTGCTCGGCGAGAAAGTGGGCGAGACTGTCGGCTACCGCATGCGCCTCGATACAAGGGTCGGCCCGAAGACCCGCATTGAGGTCGTCACCGAGGGCGTCTTCCAGCGCATGATCACCGGCGATCCGGAACTGGCCGGCATCGGCGCGATCCTCTTCGACGAATTCCACGAGCGGAGCCTCGACGCCGATTTCGGCCTCGCGCTCGCCCTCGACGTGCAGGAGGGACTGCGCGAGGATCTGCGCATCCTCGTCATGTCGGCGACGCTCGACGGCGCCCGCGTCGCGTCGCTTCTGGACGACGCCCCGGTCATCGAAAGCGAGGGCCGGGCCTTCCCCGTCGAGATCCGCTACGAGGACAGGCCGGGCACAGAAACGGCCGAGCAGGCTGTGGTGCGCGTGGTTCGCAAGGCGCTTGCCGAGGAGACCGGCAGCCTGCTCGTCTTCTTGCCGGGGCAGGGCGAAATCCGCCGCGCCGCCGAGACGCTGGAAAACCGCCTGCCGGAATCGATCGTCGTCGCGCCGCTCTACGGCATGATGGACATTGCCGGGCAGGATCGCGCCATCCGCCCGCCCGAACCCGGAACCCGCAAGGTCGTGTTGGCGACGGCGATCGCCGAAACCTCGATCACCATCGACGGCGTCCGCATCGTCGTGGATTCCGGTCTCGCGCGGCGTCCCGTCTTCGACCCCGGCTCCGGTCTCACCCGGCTTGAGACCGGCCGGGTCTCGCAGGCCGGGGCGACCCAGCGCGCCGGCCGCGCCGGCCGCACGGAGCCCGGCATGGCCATCAGGCTGTGGCGGGAGGAACAGACCCGCGCGCTCGCGGCCTTCGATCCGCCGGAAATCCTTAACGCGGACCTGACCTCGCTGTTGCTCGACTGTCTTGCATGGGGCGTCACCGATCCGGCCAGCCTGCGGTTTCTCGATTCCCCGCCCGCCCCCGCGCTGACCGAGGCGCGCGCGCTGCTGACCATGCTTGGCGCGCTCGACGCTGTCGGCGGGCTGACGCCGAAGGGCGCGGCCATGCGCGAACTCGGCCTGCCCGCACGTCTTGCCGCCATGGTCGTGTCCGCCTCGAACCGGGAGGACGCATTCCGGCGCATGCTTCTGGCCCTGCTGGTCACCGAGCGTGGCGCGGCCGGGCCCGGCGTCGATATTGACCATCGTCTCGACACGGCGCTGCGCGGCAAGGGACCGCAACTGTCGCGGCTGCGCGATATGGCGAAACGCACCGTCGCGGGTGTCACTCTGCCCGAACGCGGCGATGTGTCCGGTGCCGGTGCAATGCTGCTCGATGCCTATCCCGATCGCATCGCGAAATCCCGCGGCGGCGCCCGTCACGGCTCTTTCGTCATGGCCAATGGCCGCGGCGTTGCGCTGGATGAAACCGAGCGGCTGGCCGGCGAGGGCTTCATCGTCGTGGCCGACGTGACCGGTGTGGCACGGGAAGGGCGGGTCACGGCGGCCGCTGCGGTCGCGGAGGAGGATATCCGTTCCCGTCTCGGCGACCACATCGAGACGGTGGAACAGGCCGACTTCGACCGGCAGAAAGGCGCATTGACGGCGCGGCGGGTCGAACGCCTCGGCGCGATCGTGCTTGGCCGCGTGCCGGTGAAGGTCGAGCCGGGCGAGGCGGCGACCGGGGCCTTGCTCGACGCGGTCCGCACCCACGGGCTTGGTCTCCTTCCCTGGTCGAAGGAAGTCTCGCAACTGCGCGCCCGGCTGTCCTGGCTGCATGCCCGCCTCGGCGACCCGTGGCCGGCGATGGACGATGAAGCCTTGCTGGCGAGCCTCGACGACTGGCTGGCCCCGTTCCTGCAGGGCGCGGTGAACCTCAGCGGCTTCAATCCCGGCATGTTGCGTGATGCGTTGATGCTGCGCGTCCCGGCCGATCTGCAACGCCGCATCGAAGACTTCGCCCCGTCGCGTTACGAGGCGCCCACCGGCTCCTCCATCATGCTCGACTATCCGGCCGATGGCGCCGCGCCGGTCGTCGCGATCCGCGTTCAGGAACTCTTCGGCATCAAGACGCATCCGTCGATCGGCGGCGGCGAGGTGCCACTGACATTCGAACTCCTGTCGCCAGCCCATCGGCCGATCCAGCGCACCCGTGATCTGCCGGGCTTCTGGGCCGGCTCATGGGCCGCCGTGCGGGCCGATCTGCGCGGCCGCTATCCGAAACATGTCTGGCCGGAGGACCCGGCCAACACCGATCCGACGCGCCGCGCCAAGCCGAGATCCTGATTGCTTCTTGGAATCATTTAAAAAACCAATCACGCATCGTATATACGCTTTATGGAATATGAACTTGGCAATGAGACGGGGTTCGGGACGCGCCGGCTTCGCCTGTCGACGATCAACAACACGCGCTGGCTGGCCATAGCTGGCCAGTTCGCGGCGGTGCTGTTCGTCGCCACGGTTCTCCACTTCGAGCTGCCGATCATCGCCTGCCTGTTCCTGATCGTTCTTGCAGCGATCCTCAATCTCGCTCTGACGAGGCTGTTTCCCGCCAACAAGCGCCTGCGCCCCGTCGGCGTCTTCGCTGTTCTGATTTTCGACGTGGCGCAACTGTCCGGCCTGCTCGCGCTGACGGGTGGTCTCACCAATCCCTTCTGCATTCTGCTGGTCGTGCCGGTCATCATTTCCGCGACCACGCTGCCGCCGCGCTTCACCGCGACGCTGGCGGCGATCACGCTGGCCTTCACAACGGCCCTGACCTTCGTTCACCTGCCGCTGCCCTGGTATGCCGGCACGCTCCTCGAAATCCCGCTGGTCTTCGTCGCCGGCATGTGGGTCGCCGTCGTCTCCGCGATGATATTCACCGCCTTCTACGTCTACCGGGTCGCCGAGGAAGCCCGCCGCCTTTCCGACGCGCTGGCGGCGACGGAGCTGGTCCTGCAGCGCGAGCAGCATATCTCGGCGCTCGACGGGCTGGCCGCCGCCGCCGCCCATGAACTGGGAACGCCGTTGGCGACGATTTCGCTGGTCGCCAAGGAAATGGGCCGCGAACCCTTCGATCCGGAAAGCCTGCGTGAGGACATCGCGCTGATGCGCACGCAGGCCGACCGCTGCCGCGAGATCCTGAGACGGCTGTCGACGCTCGGTGCCGGCGACGAGAGCCATTTGGCGCGTGTCGCGATGCGGACGATGATCGAGGAAGTGGTCGCCCCGCATCGCGAATTCGGCATCGCGATCAATGCCACGATCGAGGAAAACCAGGGGACCGAGCCGGTCTGTCCGCGCAATCCCGGGATCATCTACGGACTTGGGAATCTCGTCGAAAACGCGGTCGATTTCGCCAAGGAAAGCGTCGATATCCGCATGGCGTGGGATGAAGACAAGGTGCGGGTGCGCATCATCGATGACGGCCCGGGTTTCCCGCCGGAAGTGCTCGAGCATCTCGGCGAGCCGGACCTTCCCCGCTCGGCAAACCGGCCGCGCAATGGCGGCGGCGGGCTGGGGCTCGGCATCTTCATCGCGAAGACGCTTCTCGAACGCTCGGGCGCGAATGTTGTCTTTTCGAACGCGTTTTCCACTGGAAAAGGTGCGGACGTGATCGTCGAATGGCCGCGTTTGTCAATGCAAGCGGCCGTTTGACGCGCTAAATATAGGGTTGGAGGAGGCAGGACAGGTGAATGCTATGGATGAAAGCAGTGAACTCGGACCCGACAGGAGCCTTCTGATCGTCGATGACGACAAGCTCTTTTTGCAGCGGCTCGCCCGAGCGATGGAGAGCCGCGGCTTCTCGGTCGTGGCGTCGGAAACCGTCGCCGGCGGTCTCGCCGAGGTGAAGAAGGATCCGCCGGCCTATGCGGTGGTCGACATGCGTCTCGGCGATGGCAACGGCCTCGACGTGATCGAGGCGATCCGGGCGAAGCGGCCCGATGCGCGCGCCATAGTGCTGACCGGCTACGGCAACATCGCCACCGCCGTCCATGCGGTGAAGATCGGAGCCGTCGACTACCTGGCCAAGCCGGCCGATGCGGATGAAATCTATACGGCGCTCACCGCCAAGGCGGGCGAGAAGGTCGCGCCGCCGGAAAATCCAATGTCGGCCGACCGCGTGCGCTGGGAACATATTCAGCGGGTTTTCGAGATGTGCGACCGCAATGTCTCGGAAACCGCGAGGCGGCTCAACATGCATCGCCGTACGCTGCAGCGCATTCTCGCCAAGCGCGCCCCGCGCTGACGGGATCGCTTACTCCGGCAGGTCGATGCCCGCCAGTTCCGCCGCATAGAGCCGCTGCGCCGCCGATTGCGCGATTCTCAGCGTAACCGCTTTGCGGCGCGCGGCGGCAAGCCGATGTTCGGGAGCGTCTCTCAAAAGGGCGGCGCCATGCGTGTCTGCGCGGATGAAACCGCAATCGTCCGGGAAAATTTCGGCCGGAACATCGTCCAGCGTCGCGAAGAAGAGCCGGTCGCAATAGTCCCGGTAATCCGGCCACTTGCCGTCCGAGCGCATGTCCTCGATCGACGATTTTATCTCCACGATCCACACGGAGCCGTCGCGCAACAGCGCGACGATGTCGGCCCGCCGCCCGCTGGCAAGCGTCAGTTCCGGAAGATGCGAGGCACCCATTTCGGTCAAGAGCAGTTGCACGCCACGCCGGATTCTCAGCGCCCGCGCTGATTGGCGGCCGTCTTCGAGGGGGCTTCGCGCGTGCAGGTCGATCAGGGGCATATCGTCAGCCTGCCGTGATTCGGCCTTTCGCACAGCCCGCCGGCAATCTTGGCAGGTGTGTGATCAATGTCACATTTTTATGTTCATGGTTAATCAATATTTGAGTCCTAGATGACAGGCTAGCGAGTCTGTATTAACAAGGTTGCCGAGGCGGAAGGCGGAACACCGCAGTCGGCATTCGAGGGAGAATTTCATGCGGGGATCACGCGTATTCATTGCAATTGCGCTGGCTGCGAGCGCGGCGCTGACGGGTTGTAGCACGATCGGCGATGCCGGCGCCAACCTGATGGTCAATGCCTACACGTCCAAGTCTGACGGGGCGTACAAATTGCCGGCCATTCCGGTGAACAAGGTTTCCCGGAAATATCGCCGGCAGATCGTGAACTACTCGACGAATGAAAAGCCCGGTACGATCATCGTCGACACCAAGGCGAAACATCTCTATTTCGTGCTCGATGGCGGAAGGGCCGTTCGCTACGGCATCGGCGTCGGGCGCGAGGGCTTCACCTGGTCCGGCACGGCGCGCGTCGCCTACAAGCGCGAATGGCCGACCTGGACGCCGCCCGCGGCGATGATCAAGCGCCAGCCGGAACTCGCGAAATATCGCGGCGGCATGGAGCCGGGCCTGAACAACCCGCTCGGCGCGCGTGCGCTCTATCTCTACAACAAGGGCGGCGACACCGGCTATCGCCTTCACGGTTCGCCGGAATGGTGGTCGATCGGCAACAACGTTTCGTCGGGTTGCATTCGCCTGATCAACCAGGACGTGATCGATCTCTACAACCGGGCCCAACCCGGTGCGAAGGTCATCGTCATGTAATTTTGGCGCCAGCCATACCCATTGAAAAAGCCGGGTTACGAACCCGGCTTTTTTATGCGTTGTGTGTCGGGAGGCGGTCAGACCGCTTCGACGCTCTGGACCTCGGGAATGAAGTGGTGGAGCAGGTTCTGGATGCCGTGCTTCAGGGTCGCCGTCGAGGACGGACAGCCGGCGCAGGCGCCCTTCATGTAAAGGAAAACGGTGCCCTTCTTGTATCCCCGGAACGTGATGTCGCCGCCGTCCTGCGCCACGGCGGGTCGCACCCGCGTGTCGAGCAGTTCCTTGATCGTCGCGACGATCGGCTCATCGGCGGTGTCGTAGAATTCCTCGCCTGCATCCGCGTCCTGGCCGGTAGCCTGAGACGCCATCACCGGCGTATCGGACATGAAGTGTTCCATGATGCCGGCAAGGATCGCCGGCTTCAGGTGATGCCACTCGGACGCGTCGTTCTTGGTGATCGTGATGAAGTCGTAGCCGAAGAAGACCCCGGTTACGCCGGCGATCTCGAACAGATGCGCGGCCAGAGGCGACTGCGCGGCGGCGTCATCGGCATCGCGAAAATCCGCCGTCCCCTGATCGAGCACGACCTTGCCAGGCAGGAATTTCAGCGTGGCGGGGTTCGGCGTGGCTTCGGTCTGGATGAACATTGCGGAGGCTCCGGCGCTCTGTTTGGAATAATTCTAAAATAGGTCGATCGCGCGACGATATCAAGCAACTGCGATACGCCTTTTTTGCCCGCGAGCCTCAGGACAGGCTCTCGATATCCTCGTCGCTGAGATTGTACGGCACGACCGTGACCGGGATCGGAAAAGCGGCGTTTCGCCCCGCAATCGACGAGACCAGCGGCCCGGGGCCTTCCTTGGCGGCGCCCGCCGCCAGAACGAGGATGGCGATGTCCTGGTCTTCCTCGATCAGGGCATGGATCTGCTCCACCGCCACGCCTTCCCGGACCACCTGCTCCGCCTCGATCCCGACCTTTTCGCGGGCATAGGCGGCGTGCTTGGCGAGCGCTGCCTCGGCGGTTTCCATCGCCTCGGCGCGCATGACCTGTTCCACGCCGAGCCAGTGCTGGAAGTCGCCGGGCTCGATGACGAACAGCAGGGTCAGCCCGCCATTCGTCTTCGCCGCGCGCCGGGCCGCGTAGAGCACGGCGCGTTCGCATTCCGGCGTATCGTCGATCACCGCCATGAATTTGCGGCGGTGGCCGGCTTCGTGGATCAGTCTTTTGGTAACCATGGTGGATAAATGGCACGCAGCCGGGGCCGCTTCAAGCGCCGAGATATTGGCAAAGCGCCGCGGCTGCGTGTCCCCTGATTAGGCTGTTGGGGGTCAGACGGTCAGCCCGACAATGCGCCGGACATCGACCATGGTCTTCTCCGCCAGCGCCGAGGCGCGCTCGCCGCCAGACGCCAGGACGGCGTCGATATGGCCGGGATCGGCCATCAGGCGGCGCATCTCGTCCGCGATCGGCGCGAGTTTTTCCACGGCGAGTTCGGCCAGCGCCGGCTTGAAGGCGGAAAATTGCTGCCCGCCGAAATCCTTCAACACCGCATCGTTGCTGGTTTCGGACAGCGCCGCGTAGATGTTGACGAGGTTCTCGGCTTCCGGCCGGCCCTCGAAGCCGCCGGTGTCGCCCGGCAGCGGCTCCGGATCGGTCTTGGCCTTGCGGATCTTCTTGGCGATATCGTCGGCGGTGTCGGTCAGGTTGATGCGCGACAGGTCGGACGGGTCCGACTTCGACATCTTCTTGGTTCCATCGCGCAGGCTCATGATACGCGTCGCGGGCCCCTCGATCAGCGGCTCGGTGATCGGGAAATAGCCGTCGACGGTCTCGTCGCCGATCTCCATCGCCACGCCGAGGCCGAGCGCCTTCGTCCGCTCGCGATAGTCCCAGTTGAATTTCTGGGCAATGTCGCGGGTCAGTTCCAGATGCTGTTTCTGGTCGTCTCCGACCGGCACATGCGTCGCGCGATAGACCAGGATGTCGGCGGCCATCAGGTTCGGATAGGCGAACAGGCCGACAGAGGCGTTCTCGCGGTCCTTGCCGGCCTTTTCCTTGAACTGCGTCATCCGGTTCAGCCAGCCCATCCGCGCGATGCAGTTGAAGACCCAGGCGAGTTCGGAATGCTGGAACACGGCGGCCTGGTTGAAGACGATATGCTTCACCGGGTCGATGCCTGACGCCAGGAAGGCCGCGGCGATCGCACGACGTCCGTCGATCAGGTCCTGCGGAGAAGGGTTGATCGTCAGCGCGTGCAGGTCGACCACGCAATAGATGCAGTTATGCGTGTCCTGCAGGGCGACGAACTTGCGAATGGCGCCGAGATAATTGCCAAGCGTCAGATTGCCGGTCGGCTGCACGCCCGAAAAGACGAGGGGTTCGAAGCTGCTCATGTGATGTTACCCGAAGCTGGTGGAGGGCCCCTTTGCAGAGCAGGTCTGGTCTGCACGGGTTCTGTATGCGGCGCGCTTATGGCAGGCGCTCGCGCAACCTTCAAGTGGGTCTCAAGTCTCCGCGCCGCCTGCGCGCCGCCGTTTGACCGTTCGCGCCAGCATCGACCGGTCGATCCCGCCGGTCGTAAGCGCCAGTCCGAAATAGACGATCATCGATACGCCGATCAGAAGGGCGGCGATGCCGACGCGGATGAGGATGTTGGAGGCGAGGAAACTGTCGCACAGGTAAAACCATGCGCCATAGAGGACCAAACCCATCGCGGCTGCCGACACGATGATCAGAAGAACGCGCCGGATGGTTTCCGGCGACGGGCGGAACTGGTCGCGCCGCCACAATGTCCAGCCGAGCAGCAGCGCGTTGGCCCAGCCGGCCAGGCTGGTCGCCGCGGCGATGCCGACATGGCCGAGCAACGGGAAGAGCGCAAGGCTGCCGCCGGCATTGACCACCAGAGAGACCAGCGAGAACCACATCGGCGTCCGCATGTCCTCGCGGGCGAAATAGGCCGGCTGCAGCACCTTGATCAGGACGAAGGAGGGCAGGCCGATCGCAAAGGCGGCCAGCGCCGCCGCGGCCGCCTGCGTCGTTTCCGGCAGGAAGGCGCCGCGCTCATAGATGACCGCGATGAAAGGCACGGGCGTCAGCGCCAGCGCTACGGCCGCCGGTACGGTCAGGCCGAGGCCGAATTCCAGGCTGCGGTTCTGCAGGGTCAGAGCGGTCTTCTGTTCGCCCGCGCCGAGCGCCCGCGCCAGTTCCGGCAGCAGCACGACGCCGATGGCGATGCCGATCACGCCGAGCGGCAACTGGTAGAGACGGTCGGCATAATTGAGCAGCGCGATCGCTCCGTCTTGCTGAGACGCGATGATCTGGCCGATGACGAGGTTGATCTGCACGATGCCGCCGGTCAACGCGGCGGGCGCGGCGAGCGTCAGCAGGCGTTTGACCTGGCGGGTCAGCCGCGGCCGTTTCGGCGTGAAGGTGAAGCCGAGGCGGAGGATGCCATAGACGAGCAGGCCGAGTTGCAGGAGGCCGGCCAGAACGACGCCGATACTGAGCGCAACGCCGACAAGGCGCGGGTCCCAATCCGACCGGACGGCCGCAAACAGGACGGCGATCAGCACGACGTTGAGAAGCACCGGCGCCAGCGCGGCGAGGAAGTATTTGCGGAACGAGTTGAGCACGCCCGACAGCATCGCCACCAGCGACATCGCCGCCAGATAGGGAAACATGATGCGCGCCAGAAGCACGGTCAGGTCGAATTTGTCCGGCGTGTCGCGAAAAGCGGGCGCGATCACGGTCCCGGCCAGGAACGGCATGAAGATGAGCGCCAGCACCGTCAGTCCGGCCAGCACGAGCGCCAGCACCGAAAACACCTCGCCGGCAAAGCGCGCGGCGCTGTCCTTGCCGTTGGATTCCACTTCCTTGGCGAAGATCGGCACGAAGGCGGAATTGAACGCGCCTTCCGCAAAGAGCCGCCGGAACAGGTTCGGGAACCGCAATGCGGCGTAAAAGGCGTCGGCAACGGGGCCCGCGCCGAGCACCGAGGCGATCATCGCCTCGCGCACGAAACCGAGCACCCGGCTGGCCGAGGTCGCGCCGCCGACACCGAGGAACTTGCCGAACAGGCTCATGGATTATCCGGCCTTTTTTGAGCGCGCGAGACCGGCGCTGACCTGCACCACCGGATTTTCGTCGGCGCGGCCCATCAGCACATCGGTGAGGACTTTGCTGATCCGCTTCTGCCGCGCGGACGCGGTTATCTTGTGGCCGGTCAGGTCGGTAACATAGAATGTATCGACCACCTTCTCGCCGAAGGTGGTGATATGCGCGGAATGGATGTCGAGCGTGAGATCGGACAGCGCGCTGGTGATCTCCGAGAGGATGCCGGGCCGGTCCAGTCCCTCCACCTCGATAACCGAGAACTTGTTGGAAAGCGTGTTCTTCACCGCGACCGCCGGCTCGATCGAAAACGCCTTGAGATTGCGCTTCGGCTTCATCTTGTTGGCCAGCATGTTGGGCACGTATTCCCGGCCCGACAGGACGTCCTCGATCACCTTGCCGATCCGTTTCGCGCGCCGGAACTCGTCACCGTCGTCATCGAATTCGCGATTGACGAGGATCGTGTCGAGCGCCCAGCCGTCGCGCGTCGTGAACACATGCGCGCCGTCGATCTTGGCGCCCGCGGACGAGCAGGCCGCCGCGATGATCGACAATAGGCGCGGGTGGTCCGGCGCGAGAACCGAAATCTCGGTGATCGCCTGAAACTGGTTGGTCTTGACCGTGGTCGCGAGTTTCTTGTCCTCCGCCAGCGCCTCGCGCATGAATTCGGCGTGCCGGACCTGATCCTCGATGTCGACGGTCAGCAGGTAGCTGTCATAATGCCGGTCGACATAGTTGCGCCGCTCTTCCTCCGGCCAGTCCGACAGCGCTGCCAGCAAATGCTCGCGATTGAGGGCGGAGCGCTGCTTGCGGTCGATTTCCGAGTAGCCGCCCGTCACCGCCAGTTCGGTCTCCGAATAGAGCGTGCGCAAAAGCTGGCCTTTCCAGCCGTTCCAGACGCCCGGGCCCACGGCGCGGATGTCGCAGACGGTCAGGATCACCAGGAGCTTGAGCCGCTGCACCGTCTGCACGACCGCGACGAAGTCGTCGATCGTCTTGCGGTCGGAGAGGTCGCGCGACTGGGCGACGGTGCTCATCGTCAGGTGATCGCGGATCAGCCAGGCGACGGTTTCGGTTTCCGCCGCGGTCAGGCCGAGGCGCGGGCAAAGCTTTTCGGCGACTTCCGCCCCCGCAATCGAATGGTCCTTCGGCCGGCCCTTGGCGATGTCGTGCAGGAACAGGGCCACGTAGAGAACGCGCCGGTATTCCTCCGTCATGTCAGGCAGGATCGAGGACGCGAGCGGATGGTCCTCTTCGAGCAGCCCGCGTTCGATCTTCGACAAGACGTCGACGGACCGGATCAGGTGCTCGTCCACGGTGAAGTGGTGATACATGTTGAACTGCATCATCGCCACGACCTTGCCGAAGTCCGGTATGAACCGGCCCAGCACGCCGGCCTCGTTCATGCGCCTCAGATTGAGGGCCGGATCCCTGCGCGATGTCAGGATGTCGATGAACAGCCTGTTGGCTTCCGGATCGTTGCGGAGCGCCTTGCCGATGAGTTTCAGCGAGCGGCGCGTCAGTTGCAGCGCATCCGGATGGTAGTCGAGCTCGTCGCGGTCGGCGAACCAGAACATGCGGATGATATTGACCGGGTCCTTCTCGAAAACATCCTCGCTGGCCGCATTGATGCGCTTGTTCTCGATGATGAAATCCGTGGTGCCGCGAATTTTCTGCGGGCGCCGCGTGAAGGGCAGCGTCTGCAGCAGCCGGTTGATGCCGGGCGTGTTCTTGACCTCTTCCTCTTCCAGCGCCGCGCAGATGATGCGGGTGAGGTCACCGACATCCTTGGCGATCAGGAAGTAGTGCTTCATGAAGCGCTCGACATTCTTCAGGCCGGGATGGCTCTTGTAGCCGAGCCGGTCGGCGAGACCGCGCTGCACCTCGAAACCGAGCCGTTCCTCCGCCTTGCCGGTCAGGAAATGGAGATGGCACCGCACCGCCCAGAGGAAGTCTTCGCATTTGACGAAGAGATTGTACTCGCTGCGGCTGAGAACGCCCTTCTTCACCAGGTCCGAGCGGTCGGAAATTCGGTAGAAATATTTGGTGATCCAGAACAGCGTCTGCAGGTCGCGAAGACCGCCCTTGCCGTCCTTGATATTCGGCTCGACCAGGTAGCGCGTTTCGCCCATCCGCTTGTGGCGGGCGTCGCGTTCGGCGAGCTTGGCCTGGATGAAGCTCGAAGCGGTGTTTTCCACCACGTCCTCGAAGAAGCGCGTCTCGAGCTGGTCGAACAAATCCTTCTCGCCATAGAGATAGCGCATGTCGAGGATCGCGGTGCAGATCGTTGTATCCGTCTTCGAAAGCCGCACGCATTCGTCGATCGACCGCGTGGCGTGGCCGACCGTCAGACCCATATCCCAGAGCATGTAGAGGATGTATTCGGCAAGCTGTTCGCCGAGCGGCGTCTGTTTGTAGGGCAGCAGGAAAAGCAGGTCGATGTCGGACCCCGGCGCCAGCGTGCCGCGCCCGTAACCGCCGACCGCGACCAGCGCCAGCCTTTCGCCTTTGGAAAGGTTGTTGACCTTGAAGACCCGCTCCATCGCGAAGTCGTAGACAGCATGGATGATTGCATCCATGCCGTCGGACAGCCGCTGCGCGCAGGCGATGCCGCCGCCATCCTCGAAGAGCTGTTTCTCTGCGTCCTGCCGCTGCTGCGCCAGCGCGGCCTTGAGATGCGCGAGCACCTCGGCGCGCACGGCATGGGCCGATCCGTCGCCGCCATGTCCGTCGGCGATGGCGATCAGGTCGGAAAGCAGCGCGTCAGTATCGGTCTTTGTTCGGGAAAGGGTCTCGGCAGCCGTCATGATAAGGTCCGGGGGGATCTATCGAGCCTCATATAGGAGCTCGGTCCCATTGTCACACAGGCTTCACTGCGGTTTCGTTACCAGGCCTTTAAGCCGGTAGAGTGTCTCGAGGGCCTCGCGCGGCGTCATCTCGTCGGGGACGAGGCTGTCGACCGCGGCATCGAGCGCGCTGTTGCCGGCCGGTTTCTTCGGCTCGTGGCGGATTTCGGCGGAAAAAAGCGGAAGATCGTCGACGAGTTTCGACGCCTTGGAATCGCGCCCTTGCGCCTCCAGCTGGTCGAGGACGTCGCGCGCCCGCGCCACGACGCTTTCCGGCAAGCCGGCGAGCTTTGCGACCTGAACGCCATAGGACCGGTCGGCGGCGCCTTTCGTGACCTCATGCAGGAAGATCACGTCGCCCTCCCACTCCTTCACCCGCATGGTGACATTATGGAGATTTGCGAGTGTCTCGGCGAGCGCGGTCAATTCGTGGAAGTGGGTGGCGAAAAGCGTCCGGCAGCGGTTCTTCGCATGCAGATGCTCGACCGTCGCCCAGGCGATCGACAACCCGTCGAAGGTCGAGGTGCCGCGCCCGATCTCGTCCAGGATCACGAGCGACCGGTCGCCCGCCTGGTTGAGTATCGCGGCCGTTTCCACCATTTCCACCATGAAGGTCGAGCGGCCGCGCGCCAGGTCGTCCGATGCGCCGACGCGGCTGAACAGCCGGTCGACCACGCCGACATGGGCGCTGCCCGCCGGGACGAAGGAGCCCGTTTGCGCAAGAATGGCGATCAGCGCGTTCTGGCGCAGGAAGGTCGACTTGCCGCCCATGTTCGGGCCGGTCAGGAGCCAGATCGCGCCCTGTTCGCCGCCGTCTTCCGGAGACAGGTCGCAATCATTCGCCACGAAGGGATGCGCCGCCTGCTTGCGCAGCGCCTGTTCGACCACCGGATGCCGCCCGCCGACGACCGCGAAGGTCCGGCTGTCATCCACTCGCGGGCGGCAATAGCCCTCCGATTCCGCCAGTCGCGCCAGCGCGATCGACACGTCGACGGCCGATAGTGCCTGCGCCGCGTCGCGGATCGCGTCGGCGGCTTCGATGATCTCTTGCTGCAGCCGGTCGAAGATCCCCAGTTCGATGGACAGCGCCCGGTCGGCGGCATCGGCGATCCGGCTCTCCAGGTCGGCCAGTTCCGTCGTCGTGAAACGCATCGCGTTGGCCAGCGTCTGGCGATGGATGAACCGCCCCTTGGCCTCGTCGGTCCCCGTCAGCGCCTCGGAATTCTGCTGCGTCACCTCGATGAAGTAGCCGAGCACGTTGTTGTACTTGATCTTCAGCGATTTCACGCCGGTCTCGTCGATATACTGGCTCTGCAGCCCGGCGATCACCTTGCGCGACTGGTCGCGCAGCGCCCGCATATCGTCCAGCTCTTCGTGGTAGCCGGCGCGCACGAAGCCGCCGTCGCGTTTCATCAGCGGCACGTCTTCGTCGAGCGCGCGGCGAAGATGGTCGCTCAGAGCCCGGGGCACCGCGGAAAGCTGGACCGCCGCTCGCCCTAGTTCCTCCGGAAGCGCGGCCTCGGCAAGCAGCGCGCAGGCCTGCGCGGCGGCCTGCAACCCTTCGCCGATGGCGGCGAGATCGCGCGGTCCGCCGCGATTGAGCGACAGCCGCGACAGCGCCCGCGGCATGTCCGGGGTCGACTTCAAGAGGTCGCGCAGCCTTTCCGTCAGCACATCGTCGCCGCCCAGGAAGAAAGCGATGGAATCGAGGCGTTCATTGATCGCGGTGACGTTGGTCAGCGGTGAGCGCAGCCTTTCCGCCAGCAAGCGCGCACCGCCGCCCGTGATCGTCCGGTCGATCGCCTTGAGCAGACTGCCCTGCCGCGATCCCGACAGCGTGCGTTCGATTTCGAGGTTGGCCCGCGTCGCCGGATCGATGAACAGTGTCGAGCCGGCATCCTCGCGTTCCGGGCGCTGCAGGACCGGGCGCTCCGAGATCTGCGTGCGTTCGACATAGGCAAGCGCCCCCGCAGCGGCCGCCAGTTCGGCGCGGCTGAACTCGCCGAACCCGTCCAGAGTCTGCACCGCATAGAACCGCGCCAGCCTGTCATGCGCGTTGGCGCTGTCGAAGAAGCTCGAGGGCAGCGGCGACACGGCTAGCCCCAGCTGATCGAAGACCGGTCGCAGCATCTCGTCGGCGAAAACGCTCTCGGCGACCGTGATCTCGCGCGGGCCGATACGAAGAATATCGGACAGCAGCCTTTCCGGCGCGGTCGCCGCGATGCGGAACTGGCCCGTCGAGATGTCGATCCAGGCGAGCGCGAGTTCCGGGCCGGCGCCCGATTTCGTACGGCCGACAGCCATGAAATAGCTGCTTTCCGAAGGGTCGAGCAGCTTTTCCTCGGTGATCGTGCCGGGGGTGACCAGCCGCGTCACGTCGCGCTTGACCACCGATTTGGATCCGCGCTTCTTGGCTTCGGCCGGGTCTTCCAGCTGTTCGCAGACCGCGACGCGGAAGCCCTTGCCGATCAGTTTCTGCAGATAGTCGTCGGCGGCATGGACGGGCACGCCGCACATCGGAATGTCTTCGTCGAGGTGCTTTCCGCGCTTGGTGAGCGTGATGCCGAGCGCCCGCGAGGCGATCTCGGCATCCTCGAAAAACAGCTCGTAGAAATCGCCCATCCGGTAGAACAGAAGCGAGTCCGGATTGGCCGCCTTGATCTCCAGATACTGCGCCATCATCGGCGTCGGTGCAGGCGCCTGTGTGTTCGTGGTGAGCATGTCTCGTGCGCTGGTTCGGCGTTTCCCGAGTCATAGTCGCGTTTACAGACCGGGCAAATAGCCTTACGACAAGCTCCCCACTTTGTTTGGGACAACGATAAAAAACGGACGGAAACGCCCATGCCGAAATCCCCGAAGCCTGCGCCCGGCGCAGGGGCTGATGCGCGTCCGCGCGTCATCGAGCAGGAAGCGCTGGATTTTCATGCGCGCGGACGCCCCGGCAAGCTCGAGATCAATCCGACCAAGCCGATGGCGACGCAGCGCGACCTGTCGCTGGCCTATTCGCCGGGCGTCGCCGTGCCGGTCAAGGCGATCGCGGAGGACCCGTCCAAGGCCTTCGACTATACGGCGCGCGGCAACATGGTCGCGGTCATCACCAACGGATCCGCCATCCTCGGCCTCGGCGATCTCGGCGCGCTCGCATCGAAGCCGGTGATGGAAGGCAAGGCCGTCCTGTTCAAGCGTTTTGCCGATGTCGATTCCATCGACCTCGAAGTCGACACGAAGGACATCGACGCCTTCGTCAACTGTGTGCGCCTGCTCGGCCCGTCATTCGGCGGCATCAATCTGGAGGACATCAAGGCGCCGGATTGTTTCATCATCGAGCAGCGGCTGCGAGAGGAGATGGACATCCCCGTCTTCCACGACGACCAGCACGGCACCGCGATCATCGCGGCCGCCGGCCTGATCAACGCGCTGCATCTGACCGGCCGCGACCTGAAGACGGCCAAGGTCGTCTGCAACGGCGCCGGCGCGGCCGCCATTGCCTGTATCGAACTGATCAAGTCGATGGGCGTGCGGCATGAGAACGTCATCCTGTGTGACACCAAGGGCGTCATCTATCAGGGCCGTTCCACGGGTCTGAACCAGTGGAAGTCGGCGCACGCGGTCAAGACCGACCGGCGCTCGCTCGCCGAAGCGCTCGACGGGGCCGACGTATTTCTCGGCTTGTCGGTGAAGGGCGCGCTCACCGACGACATGGTCCGGTCCATGGCTCCCAACCCGATCATCTTCGCCATGGCCAATCCGGATCCGGAGATCACGCCGGAGGAGGTTTCCGCCATTCGCGACGACGCCATCATGGCGACCGGCCGCTCGGACTATCCGAACCAGGTCAACAACGTCCTGGGCTTCCCTTACATCTTCCGCGGCGCGCTCGATGTGCGCGCAACCGAGATCAACGAGGCGATGAAGGCCGCCGCCGCCCAGGCGCTGGCCGAACTCGCGCGCGAGGACGTGCCCGACGATGTCGCCGCCGCCTATGCCGGCAACCGGCCGAAATTCGGTCCCGGCTACATCATCCCGGTGCCCTTCGACCCGCGTCTGATCTCGGCGATCCCGGTTGCCGTCGCAAGAGCCGCGATGGAGAGCGGCGTCGCGCGCCGCGAGATCACGGATTTCGAGGAATACGCCCACCAGCTGTCCGCCCGTCGGGACCCGATCGCCTCGTCGCTGCAGCGCATCTACGAGCGGGTGCGCAAGCATCCCAAGCGCATCGTCTTCACCGAGGGCGAGGAAGAGCAGATGATGCGCGCGGCGGTCTCCTTCGTGAACCAGCAGCTTGGCACCGCCATCCTGTTGGGCCGCGAGGATCTGGTCCGCAACACGGCAAAGGAAGCGGGCGTCGAGCTCGACAGGCCGAATATCGAGATCATCAATGCGCGTCTGTCGAAGCGCAACGGCGTCTATGCGGACTATCTCTACGAGCGTCTGCAGCGCGACGGCTACCTGTTCCGCGATTGCCAGCGCCTGATCAACAATGACCGCAACCACTTCGCCGCCGCCATGGTCGCGCTTGGCGATGCCGACGGCATGGTCACCGGCGTGACGCGCAACTATTCGACTGCGCTCTCCGATGTTCGCCGCGTCATCGACGCGCGACCCGGCCACCGCGTCATCGGGATGTCGCTGGCTCTGTGTCGCGGCCGCACCGTGCTCGTCGCCGATACCGCCGTGCATGACATGCCGACCGCCGAACAGCTCGCCGACATCGCCGAGGAGGCGGCCGGCCAGGCCCGCCGCATGGGCTACGAGCCGCGCGTCGCCCTGCTTGCCTACTCGACCTTCGGCGATCCGCCGAGCGAACGGTCGGAGCAGATCAAGCAGGCCGTCCGCATCCTCGACAAGCGCCGCGTCGATTTCGAATATGACGGCGAGATGGCCGCCGATGTGGCGCTCAATGCCGATCTGATGCGCCAGTACCCGTTCTGCCGCCTGTCGGGTCCCGCCAATGTGCTGATCATGCCGGCGTTCCACTCGGCATCGATTGCGACGCGAATGCTGCAGGAGCTCGGCGGATCGACGGTGATCGGTCCCTTGCTGGTCGGCCTCAACAAGCCGGTCCAGATCGTCTCGCTCGGAGCCAAGGATGCGGATATCGTCAATATGGCGGCGCTTGCCGCCTACAATGCGAATGCGTGAACCGCGTTAGGAAGCGGTCCTGGCGCCGGGCGCGAAACGGCCCGCATCGGCGCCGTAATAACGCACATAGCGTTCATTGATCGTGGAGACCGGTAGGATCACCATGACGTCGGTCGTATTGAAAGCCCGGTCGATCACCGAAGTGCCGGCGAATTTCGCGCCGATCCGCAAATAGCCCTTGATCAGCGGCGGCATGGCGGCGAGCGCCGCCTTCATGTCGACCGCCTCGACCGGCATCATGTCCATCGAGACGGACTCGGCGCTTGCCGCATCGACGGCCCATTCGCCCTCGGCGCGGGCATGGTGGTAGAGGAACGACAACGGCAAGGCGTGCGACTGCGCGGTCGCGCCCGGAAACGAGGCGCAGCCGGTCATCACGTCGATATCGTGACGCAGGCAATAGGCCCAGATTCCCTGCCAGAGCAGTTCGATAGTCCGTTTCGAGCGATAGGCGGGCATGACGCAGGAGCGGCCGAGTTCGAGGAAGCGCTTTTCCCCGTGGCGCGCCACCAGCGTGCCGATGTCATATTCGTCCGCCGAGTAGAACCCGCCCGTGCGCGCTGCAACCTCGTCGCGCAGCAGCCGGTAGGTGCCGACGATCTGGTCGGGCGCGTCGCCCGGCAGGGTCGTGTCGAGGACGATCAGGTGGTCGCACACGGCGTCGAAACGGTCCTCGTCACGGTCGGTTGCGGCGCTGTCCTGCGAGAAACTGGCGCCCATCTCCTCGCCGAAGACGCGGAAACGCAGCCGCTGCGCCGCGTCCAGCTCCGCCGGGTCGGCGATCAGCCGCGTCTGCAATGCGCCGATTTCCCCGAGAAGCGTCTTCCCGTATGCGTCGCATCGCGCGGACGATGGCGTCGTCTGCGAGCGGCTGTCGGTCAGTGCGGTGGTGTTCGCGATATTCATCCTGCAACCCCTTTTAGGCGAAGGGTGTGAAACCGCGCCGTCGCGGTCGAATCGAACCGCCGGCGATTGGGCTTTCGCTAGACGCCTAATGCGACAATCGCATGACGAACTCAAGCCGCTGCTACGCTGCCTTGCGGTTCAGACGGGCGATCTGGGCGTTGAATTCGTCGGGTTCGAGCGGCTTTGTCAGGATGCCGTCCGCGCCCGCATTGATCACAGCGATATGGGTTTCCGGCAGCACGTCGGCGGTCAATGCCAGGATCGGCACGGGCGCGAGCCCGGCTTCGTCCTCATGGCGGCGCACCGCCGAGATGGCGTCGACCCCGTCGAGCACCGGCATGTGCAGGTCCATGAGCACGATATCGAATGGCGTCGCATCGCGGCTTTCGCGCACCGCGTCGACGGCGGCCGCTCCGTTTTCGACATGGTCGACCCGGTGCCCGAGCTTTTCCAGCATGCGCAGCGTCAGCAAAGAGTTCACCGGATTGTCTTCGGCCACCAGGACCTTCAGCCCGGTCAGGGCGGGCAGCACCGGGCGGCGTGCGGATTTTAGCGATGGCCGGTTGCCGGCGGACGTCACCTCCGGGCTGGCGACAACGCGCATCAGGGTGCTGGGGCGCACGGGCCGGGTCAGGAAGGCATGGCCCGCCTCCTTGAACTCCGCACCTGTCGAGCCGCGGTCTTCGGCCTCGATCAGCGCGACAAGCCGCGCGGGGATCTCGTCGAGATCGAGAAAGGCGCCCGCGCCCCCCGCGATCCGGTTGTCGATGATCAGGGTCGCTTCGCCGGAGACCTTGAGGCATGTCGCGAGGGCCGCGTCGCGATCCGAGAAGATGTGAACGTCCGCCCCGGCGTCCTTGAGTTCACGGCGCAACAGGCCGGCTTCGATCGTGTTCGGGCTGAGGATGGCGATTTCACGGCCGCTCAGGTCGGGCCGGCCGGCCTCCATGCGCTGGGGGTCGGCGACCGGAAAGCGGATGGTGAAACAGGATCCCTTGCCGCTCTCGCTGGTCAGCGCGATCGCGCCGCCGGCGGCCTCGACGATCCGTTTCGAGATGGCGAGGCCCAGCCCGATGCCTTCATGCGGCCGGTCATAGCCGAATTGCGCCTGCTCGAACTCGCCGAAGATGCGGCCCTGATCCGCGAGCGCGATGCCCGCGCCGGTGTCGCGCACGGCGAATTCCAGCACGCCGCTCTCATAACCGACCGAAACAGCGATCCCGCCTGTATCGGTGAACTTCACCGCATTGCCGATGATATTGGTCAGCACCTGGCGCAAGCGGCCCGCATCGAAGACGGCGCTGTCCGGAACGTTTGGCGCGAGATGGTAGCCGAGATCGATCCCCTTGGCGTAGGCGCGCCCGCACAGCATCTCCGCGACCCCGCCGACCAGCGGCGCGATTGCGCCGCGCTGCGGGTGGAATTCCAGATCGCCGGCCTCGAAGCGGGCGAACTCCATCAGATCGTTGACCAGCGTCAGCAGCGATTCGCTCGAACCGGTGATGGCCTCGACATAGTTCTGCTGTTCCGGCGTGAGCTCGGTATCGGCAAGCAGCTTGCCCATGCCGATGATGCCGTTCAGCGGCGTGCGGATCTCGTGGCTGGTCATCGCCAGGAAGCGCGACTTCGCCCGGTTGGCCCGCTCGGCGTCCTCGCGGGCGCGCCGCATGGCGTCGACGTCGCGCCGCGGCGTCGACAGGCCCGCCAGCACGTTGCCGGCGCGATCGAGCGCACGCTTGAAAAAGCCCTGGTCCATGGGCCTTGCCTAGCACGACGCGGTTAGCGCCCGATTGAACCGGCCGTTAAAACTGTCGCGATCCGTCCCGAATTGACCTATTTGGCCATGTCTTTACCTGGCCATGTCGATGACCACGCGCCCGCGCACCTTGCCGTCGAGGATCCCGTGCGCCGTGTCGATGATCTCGTCGAACCCGATCGTCGTCGACAGGGCGGCGAGTTTCCCGGCGTCGAGATCGGTCGCGATACGGGACCATGCCTCTTCGCGCAGCGCCTTCGGGGCCATCACGGAATCGATGCCAAGCAGCGAGACGCCGCGCAGGATAAAGGGCATCACGGTCGCCGGAAGGTCGAAGCCCTGGGCGAGGCCGCAGGCCGAGACCGCGCCGCCATACATGGTCTGCGCCAGCAGGTTGGCGAGAGTCGTCGAGCCGACCGAGTCGATCGCCGCCGCCCAGCGTTCCTTGCCGAGCGGCCGGCCCGGCTCCGAGAGTTCGGCCCGGTCGATGATCTCGGCGGCGCCGAGGCCTTTCAGATAATCTTCTTCCGATGTCCGCCCGGTTGAGGCGATGACGTGGTAGCCGAGCTTGGCAAGCAGCGCGATCGCCACCGATCCGACGCCGCCCGACGCGCCCGTCACCGCCACCGGGCCGCGATCCGGCGTGATGCCGTGGCGTTCCAGCGCCATGACGGACAGCATGGCCGTGTAGCCGGCAGTGCCGACGGCCATGGCGTCGAGCGCGCTCATGCCCTCGGGCCGTGCGATCAGCCAGTCGCCCTTGACGCGCGACTTGCCCGCATAGGCGCCGTAATGGGTCTCGCCGGTGCCCCAGCCATTCAGGATCACCTTGTCGCCGGGCTTCCAGTCGGGATGGTCCGAGCTTTCGACCGTGCCGGCGAAATCGATGCCGGGGATCATCGGCCAGTGCCGCACCACCGGCGACTTGCCGGTGATCGCGAGCCCGTCCTTGTAGTTGACCGTCGACGCCTCGACATTGACGACGACGTCGCCCTCCATCAGGTCGTCGACCGCCAGCGTCTCGACAGTGACGGATTGCTTCTTGTCCTCGTCGCGCGAGATCAGGATTGCCTTGAAAGTGTCGGCCATGGTGTCCTCCCGTTTGGGTTCCGGAAATTGGGTTCAGTCGGCTTTTTCGATAGCCCGCTCGCGCCGCCAGATCAGGAACTCGTCCAGTATGATCAGCCCGGCGCCGATTGTGATCGCCGCATCGGCGAGGTTGAAGACCGCGAACGACCAGACGGGCGTATGGAAGAGGAAATAGTCGATCACATAGCCATACATGGCGCGATCGACCAGGTTGCCCACCGCGCCGCCGATCACCAGCGCGAAGCCGAGATGCGCTACGACCCGGTCCGCCGGGCTGGAACGCCACAGCCACAGGACGAAGGCGATCACGCCGAGGCTGATCGCGATCAGCGGCAGCGGCCCGAGACCCCAAAGGAGCGAAAACGCGATGCCCTGATTATGCGTGCGGAACAGCGCGAAGAAGGGCAGCAGGTCGATCGTCTCCTGGTACGACATGAACCGTTCGACCAGGATCTTGCTCAACCGGTCGGCGGCGACGACCAGCCCGATGGCGGTTGCCGCCGGCAGAAGCCTTTTCATGATGCCTCTCCGTCGAATGTCAGCGCATGGCGGCGAATCTCGAACAGGCTGACACCGGTCGCGATGGCGAGATTGAGCGAGTCGGCCCGCCCCGCCTGCGGGATCTTGATCAACACGGTGCAGGCCGCTGCGAGCTCGTCGGTCAGCCCGGCTTGCTCGTTGCCCATCAGCAGCAGCACCGGCTTTTCGGTATAGTCCGGCTTGCGGTAATCGACCGCGCCCTTCAGATGCGTGCCGGCGATCATGCCCGGCCATTTGCCCGTGAACCCTGTGAAATCGGATTCGTTCATTTTCGCCAGGGGGACGGCGAAGATCGAGCCCATCGTCGCACGCACGGTTTCCGTCGCGAACGGGTCGGTCGTCTGCCCGACAAGGATAACGCCCTTCGCGCCGACCGCGTCGGCGGTGCGGATGATCGTGCCGAGATTGCCGGGATCGCGGACCCGGTCGAGCGCCACCCAGACATCGTTCCCGGCCGGGCGGATCGCCGCCGGCGCGGTCCAGCGCTGCTCGAAAACGCCCATCACCATCTGCGGATTGTCGCGCCGCGCGATCGCGCCCAGCACCTTCTCCGAGACGATCAGAACGTCAGCGCCCTTCGCAAGGCAGCGCGCGGCGAGTTTCTCGACATTCTCCTGGCCCCGTCCGGCCTTGGCGTAGATCAGCGTGCGGATCGTCCAGCCATTCTCGATCGCGTCGATGACGAGTTTCATGCCTTCCGCGAGGAAGGCGCCCGTCTCGTCGCGATGCCGTTTCTTTTCGAGAAGCCTCATATCCTTGATGATCGGGTTGGAGAGGCTGGTGACCTCCTTCACCCGCCCCGGCGCGCGGATCGTTTCGGTCATGCTGCGCCTCCGGCGATCCAGCGGCTATAGAGCGAGGTCGACAGCGCCCGGTCGCCCGCTTCCTCGCGGATGATCAACTCACCCGACTGGATCGCTCCGTCGCGGTCGAACCCGGTGAAGACATCGCGCATCATCTCGTGCACGGCGAAGAAGGAGGCGCGGATCGCATAGGCGGTCAGCGTCATCATGACCGGCTTGTCGGAAAGGATGTCCCGGCAGGTGTCGAGCATTTCCGGCAGATTGTCGAAGAGTTGCCAGACCTCGCCGTTCGGCCCGCGCCCATAGGCCGGCGGGTCGAGCAGGATGATGTCGTAGGAATTGCCGCGCCGCGCCTCGCGCTGCACGAATTTCAGCGCGTCCTCGCAGATCCAGCGGATCGGCCTGTCGGAGAGTTTCGCCAGGTCCTGGTTTTCGCGCGCCCATGTAATCGCCTTTTTCGACGCGTCGACATGGGTGACATGCGCCCCGGCTTCCGCCGCGACAAGCGAGGCGACGCCGGTATAGCCAAACAGGTTGAGCACCTTGAGTTGCCGGTCCGAGGCACGGATGCGCGCCGCCATGTCGCGCCAGTGGACCGCCTGCTCGGGAAACACGCCGACATGGCGAAACGAGGTGAAGCGGCCGAAATAGGGGGTGCCGTCGAAACCCATCTCCCAGGTTTCGCCGAGCTGTTTTCCCGGGAAGCGCCAGCGCCCGAGGCCTTCTTCGTCCGTATCGCCGGTGAAGACGGCGTCGGCTTTTTCCCATTCGCCGCGCGCCAGCTTCTTCGCCCAGATCGCCTGCGCTTCCGGCCGGATGATGCGATAGGGGCCGTAGCGCTCCAGTTTCTCGCCGTCCCCGCTGTCGAGCAGCGCATAGTCGGCGTCAGCCGCCGTCTCGAGGATCACCGGCGCTTCGCCGCGTGGAACCGCGCCCTCGCGCCTCGGGCGCGGCGCGCGCGGTTCGGGAGCAGCCGTCTTTTCCGCCGGCTGCGCATGTTTCGGCCGCGGCCGGAAAACGCGCCCGCGCGTTTCGGCGGGCTTACCGCCCTGTCCGCCGCCGGGGCGGTTTTTCTGCCGGTTCTTCTTTCGCGAATCCGTCTGGGCCAATGCTCGGGCTTTCAGAATGTTTGCCGCCGTCTATGGCGCAGATGCGGATGAAATCCAAGCGCCCGGCGCATGCGGCCTTCGTTCAGGCCGCGAGCTTCGCCGCCAGGATCGCGGCGGCGAGATCTTCCAGCGCCGCGCCGGTCGACTTGAACAGCGTGATCTCGTCCGCCGAGGACCGCCCCTTGTGCTGACCAGAGGCCAAAGCGGTGAGGTCGGCGCGGATGTCGTGCTCGGTCATCACGCCCGCTTTCAACGGCTGCACGATATCGCCGCCTTCCTTCGTCGCGCCTTCGAACGTGTCGACGAAGATCGAGGCGCGGCGGATGCAGGCATCGTCGCTCTCCCGCATGGCCGGGGTGAACGCGCCGACGAGATCGATATGCGTTCCGGGCTTGACCAGATCGCCCTTGATCAGGGGCGCGGAGGACAGCGTCGCCGCACTGATCGTGTCGGCGGATGCGACCGCGCCGTCCAAGTCTTCCGTTGCGCTCGCATCGAACCCGTCGGCGGCGAGCGCTTCCGCCATCTTGACCGCCTTGTCATGCGAGCGATTCCACGCCACGATCCGCTTGTAAGGCCTCGTGCTGGCATGGGCGCGGACGAGAAACGGCGCCAGTTCGCCGGCCCCGAGAACGAGCAGTGTTTCCGCATCGGCGGGCGCAAGGTAGCGCGCCGCAAGCGCGGAGGCGCAGGACGTCCGCCACAGCGTCAGCCGCGTGCCGTCGACCAGCGCTTCCGGCTTGCCGGTCTTTCCGTCCATCAGGATATAGGAAGCCATCACCGCCGGCAGCGACAGTTTGCCGTTGTCCGGCGTCACCGTCGCGATCTTCACGCCGATATGGCCGAGCCCCACATCGCGGCTCCAGGCCGGCATCAGCAACAGGGTCTGGTCGGCGCCGCCTTCGCGCTCGATCGTGTGATGATGGCGCAGCGGCGCGGTCACCCCCTCGACAAAGGCGTCGCGCAATGCGTCGATGACCGTTTCATAGGTAAACAGCCGGTCGATATCGTCGGCGGAAATGATCTTCATGGGAACTGGCGGTCAGCGCGACAAGGCAAGCGACTGGCCCGGTTTCGTTTCCCCGCCATTGTTGCGCTTCTGGTCCTCGACCTCGTAGCGCAGGCTGGCGGCTTCCTTCTTGTAGCGGCGTTCCATCTTGCGATGCTTGCCCTGGGCAAACCATGCGCCGATCCCGCCCGCCAGCACGCCGATACCGACCGCCGCGAAGAGCCAGATGAACATCGGCGCGTTGATCGTCAGCGCCGGGTTCTGCGGATTGAACACGTCGAACCGCAGGGGCACGGCGCCGCGATTGGCGACGGCCAGCGCGATCAGCACGATCGCCAGGGGAATGGTGATGAAGATGGAAATCAGTCGCCGAAACATGATCGATCAACTCCCGCACAAGGGCCGGACTGTCAAGTCCAGAGGCGCTCGCCTTACTTGTTGAGCCGCTCGCGCAGTTCCTTGCCGGTCTTGAAGAACGGCACCCATTTTTCCTCGACGGAGACCTTGTCGCCGGTTCTCGGGTTGCGGCCTTCGCGCGCCGGACGGTTCTTCACCGAGAATGCGCCAAATCCGCGCAGTTCGACCCGGCTTCCTTGGGCGAGGCTGTCGGTGATTTCATCGAATACCGCATTGACGATATTCTCGACGTCGCGCTGGAACAGATGAGGGTTCCGGTTGGCGATGATCTGGACGAGTTCGGATTTGATCAAGGCGGGCCTCCGCTCCGGTCGGAAATGCCGGCAAATTACTCGGCACCGTGCCAAACCGAGATCAGACCGTCAAGGAAAAGACGTTGCTGCAATGCCTCGACGGCAGTATTTTGGGAGAGGTCGAGGCCGAGCCACCGCGCAATCGCCACCGAGGACAGCAATCCGGAAGCCGGTTCCTCCTTCTTCCACTCGACGACCTTGAGTCCTTCGGCGACGCCCTTGCTGGTCAGCCATTCGCGCGCCGCTTCCTCGCCGCCGACGGCGTCGATCAGCTTGTTTTCGACCGCTTGCCGGCCGGTGAAAACCGAGCCGTCCGCCACGGCCGCGATCTCCGCGTCGGTCAGGTCGCGGCGTTCTTGCACGAGATCCTTGAACCAGGCGTAGCTGTCCAGGATCATGCGCCGCATCATCGCTTCCGCGCCCGGCGGAGGCGTGTCGAACATGCCCGGCTCGGCCTTGAGCGGCGTCGATTTGATCGTCTGGACATCGATCCCGACATTGTCGAGAAGCTCTGCGAAATTCGGATACTGGATGAGGACGCCGATCGAGCCGACGATCGACGTCTTGCGTGCGACGATATGATCCGTCGCGGCCGCGATCATGTAGCCCGCGGATGCCGCCAGCGTCCCCACTTCGGCGGCGACCGGTTTCTTGTCCGCCAGCTTGCGCACCGCCTCGTAGATCGCTTCGCCGCCCGTCGTCGTGCCGCCGGGCGAGTTGATCGACAGGATGACGCCTTTCACGGCGTCGGAATTGCCGGCCCTGTCGAGCATGTCGATGAGTTTTTCGTCCATGCCGATCGTGCCGCCGATGCGTATCTTGGCCACATGCGGCCGCGATTTGGCGCCGAACTCGTCCCGGGAGATCGAGGCGAAGGCGATCGCGAACAGGCCGGCCAGCATGACGACAACGGCCGCGACGCGCCAGAATGTCAGTTTTCGCCTCAGTCTCCGGCGGTCGATAATATCGTCGGCGAAGTGTTCGGACATGGTATCCTCTGGTATCTGGTCTGTAACTTGCGGCCAAAACGCCCTGGACTTGCGTTTTGCCATCGGATCGCCACTTCTTGGACTAATCCGGGAATCACCATAGGCCCGCGCGCGCGGATTGGCGAGTTCATTCAACGCATCAGGGCGCAGACACAAGGACGCGACACATGGCGAGACAGGAGACGGTGCGGTTGCCGGGCGCCTCGCGCCAGCGCACCTATCGCAGCGCCCGGTCCCATTCCGGCCGCGTGCGCGCCGCGAAGGTCATTTTGCCCGTGCTCGCGGTCGCGGGCATTCTTGTGACGGTCGGTTGGATGTACCTGTCGCGCATCACGCCCGATATCGGCATGGATCTGACCAGCACCGCCATTCGCGACGGCAAGCTGATCATGGCAAATCCCAAGCTCGATGGCCTGACCTCGGCCGATCAGCCCTATTCGGTGCGCGCCGCCCGGGCCATTCAGGACCTCACCGGCACGAAGACCATCGATCTCGAACGCCTGCAGGCCGATGTGCCCCTGACGGCTGACGTCATGGCGCGAATCACGTCCAATGCCGGAAGCTACAACTCGGAAGCCAACACGCTCGATTTGATGAACACGATTCGGGTCGAGACGACGGACGGCATGAGCGCGGAACTGGAAACGGCCGCCATCGATCTGCAGAGGGGTCGCATGTCGACCCCCGATCCGGTGCGGATTTCCCTGCCCGGCGCGGTCATCGAAGCCGATCGCATGACGGTCGAGGACAATGGCCGCAGGTTGCTCTTTGAAAGTCGGGTTAAACTTGTGGTACAGCCGGGACAGTTCAAGCCCGGAGAATCAATCGGGCAGCCGGTCGGCAACGCCGGCGCACAAACAGGAAACTGACCATGATCGCCAGACCCCTTTTGCGCCGTGCGGCCCTGATCGCGACGCTGCCTCTGCTCGTCCTCGCATCAGCCGCAGACACGATCGCCCAGGACAGCACCACCGGCCTGCGCATCGACAGCGACAAGCCGGTTCAGGTCGAGGGCGATACGTTGGAAGTCCTGGAAGACCAGAGCAGGGCGATCTTTTCGGGCAACGTCCGGGTCTCCCAGGACGCGACCGTCCTTCGCACGGGCAAGCTCGTCATCCACTATGCCGGCGGATCGGAAGGATCGATCGCCGCGGGCGGCTCCAAGATCCGCAAGCTTGAAGCCACGGGCGGCGTCAATATCCAGTCCGGCACCCAGGTCGCAACCGGCGATACCGGCACCTTCGACATGGGAACCGAGGTTCTGGTGCTCACCGGCAAGCGCGTCACCCTGTCCGACGGCGGCAATGTCGCCACCGGCTGCAAGCTGACCGTCGCGATGCAGTCCGGCCGCGCCAAGCTGACCGGCTGCGGCGACGCCGGAAGCCGCCCGACCATCCTGCTGCAACCGCAATCGGTCGGCGGCAACTAGGAAAACGCGGTGTCGGTCCTCAATCTGTTTCAACGCCGGGGCGAAAAACAGGCTTCAGCGCAATCTGCATTATCCGGGTCCGCGGACGCCGTACCGGATGAAGACGCCTTGCCGGATGAAATCGCGAAGCCGCAGGGTGCGTCCCATATGGCCGCCGGCGATGGTTTCCAGCCGGACAGGATGCAGGGCACGCTCATTGCCCGCGGCCTGACCAAGGCCTATCGCGGACGCCGGGTCGTCGACGGCGTGACCATGGGCGTGCGCGCCGGCGAGGCCGTCGGCCTGCTTGGGCCGAACGGCGCCGGCAAGACGACCTGTTTCTACATGGTCACCGGGCTCGTGCCGGCCGATGGCGGCCAGATCCTGATCGACGGCAATGACGTCACCCACATGCCCATGTATCAGCGGGCCCGTCTCGGCATCGGCTACCTGCCGCAGGAGGCCTCGATCTTTCGCGGCCTGAGCGTCGAGAAGAACATCATGGCGGTGCTCGAAGTCGTCGAGAAGAACGCTGCCGAGCGGCGGCGCAAGCTCGATGAGCTGCTCGAGGAATTCTCCATAGCCCATCTGCGCAAGGCGCCCTCCATTGCGCTTTCCGGCGGCGAGCGGCGCCGTTGCGAGATCGCCCGCGCGCTGGCCTCGGATCCGGCTTTCATGCTGCTCGACGAACCGTTCGCCGGCGTTGATCCCATCGCCGTGTCGGATATTCAGGAACTTGTCCGCCATTTGACCCAGCGCGGCATCGGCGTGCTGATCACGGATCACAATGTCCGCGAGACCCTCGGTCTGATCGACCGTGCCTATATCATCCATGCCGGAAAGGTGCTGACCCAGGGCAAGCCGGACGAGATCATCGCCAATCCCGATGTCCGCCGCTTCTATCTCGGCGAGAGTTTTTCACTTTAATCGACATTTCTTGCGGAACGATTTGACAGCCGCCGCTGTATAAGCAATTTTTGGGCCAGTTGGGTTGCGCGTAAGAGGATCGGTGTTCGGGGATGGCGTTATCGGCCAAGCTCAATCTGCGGCAAAGCCAGTCGATGGTGATGACGCCGCAGCTGCTCCAGTCGATCAGGCTATTGCAGTTTACGCAACTGGAGCTCGACCAGTTCGTTCAGGACCAGATTGAGATCAACCCGCTTCTCGAACGGGATGCGTCGCAGGATAGCGCGCCCGATATGGAGCGCCCCGCGCTTTCCGAACCGGACGCCGGCTCCGACATAAATGCCGCCGAGGATTGGTCGATGGACGAGCTGGAAGTCAGTTCCTCGGCAATTGCCGACAAGCTGGATTCCTCGCTCGACAACGTCTTTCCGGATGATCCGGGGCAGAGCGACGGCGGGTCGCCGGCGCAAGGCCCGCTCTCCGGCCGCAACGGTTCCGATGTCATCGGCCGGCCCGATGCCGATTTCGACCTGGAATCGGTGATCGCAGGAAGCCTAACGCTGCGCGATCACCTGCACGAACAGATCAGCCTGACCTTGCGCACCGTGTCGGATCGCGCCATCGCGCACGAGCTGGTCGATGCGCTCGATCCCAACGGCTATCTCGACGCCGATTTCGACGAAGTCGCGGAGCGGCTCGGCTGCGAATGCGAGGATGTGGAAGCCGTGCTGGGCGCCTTGCAGGAGATGGACCCGCCGGGCGTCTTCGCCGCCAGCCTGTCCGAGTGCCTTGCCCTGCAACTGCGTCGCCTGGACCGCTACGATCCGGCGATGGCGGCGCTGCTGGAAAACCTGCCCCTGCTTGCGAAGCGGGACTTCAAGGCGCTCTCGCGCATCTGCGGCGTGGATGAGGGCGACCTGATCGACATGCTGTCGGAGATCCGCACGCTCGATCCGCGTCCGGGTCTCGCCTTCGAGCCGTCGGGCACCGAGGCCATCGTCTATGACGTCGAGGTGCGCGAAGCGGCCGACAAGTCGTGGCGCATCGAGCTCAATCCCGATGCGCTTCCCCGCATCCTCGTCGATCGCGACTATTACGCCCGGATCTCGCGCACGGGCCTGTCGTCCGACGAGAAGCTGTTCATGAGCGAATGCCTGCAGAACGCCACATGGCTGGAGCGCAGCCTCGATCAGCGCGCCACCACGATCCTCAAGGTCGCGACCGAGATTGTCCGCCAGCAGGACGCGTTTTTCGTTCATGGCGTCAGCGCGCTGAAGCCGATGACGATGAAGATGGTCGCCGACGCCATCGGCATGCATGAGTCGACGGTCAGTCGTGTCAGCGCCAACAAATACATGCTCACCCCGCGCGGCATGCTGGAATTCCGATATTTCTTCACCGTGTCGATTTCGTCGAGCGGCGGCGAGGACGGTCACTCGTCGGAAGCCGTGCGGCAGCGCATCAGGACGATGATCGACCGCGAATCGCCCGACTCGATCCTGTCCGACGATGCGCTGGTGGCGATGCTGAAGGGCGAGGGCATCGACATCGCGCGCCGCACCGTCGCCAAATACCGCGAGGGCATGAACATCGCGTCGTCCGTGCAGCGCCGCCGCGAGAAGCGGGCGCTCGCTGTCGCCCACGGCTGACCGCGAAAATGCGACACCGTCACGCCCCTGTCATTTTTTGCCGTGCGGACTTCACAGTCTTGCATCTTTCGCCCAATCTGTGGTTTGGGCGTCCACGCCCCAACGAAGAAGCATGAGGAGTTGCCAATGGGTTTGCGCGTTTCGGGAAAACACATGGATATCGGTGATGCGTTCCGCGAGCGGATCGAGGGTCGCATCGAAGAGGCACTCGCAAAATACTTCGACCGAGGCGCCAATGGCCATGTAACGGTCGAAAAATCCGGGACCCGTTTCACGACCGACTGCATGCTGCATCTCGATTCCGGTACCGTTCTTCAGGCGACCGGCGAGGCTCAGGATCCGCAGGCGAGCTTCGATGCCGCCGCCGAGCGTATCGAGAAGCGTCTGCGCCGCTACAAGCGCCGTCTCAAGCAGCATCTCACCGACGAGTCCGCCAGCCGCAACGAGGAATATGCCTATCGCGTGCTCGAGGCGGTGCCCGAGACCGAAGAGGAAACGGTGCCCGAGGACTATGCGCCGGTTGTCGTAGCGGAACGGTCAATGCAGCTCGCGACAATGCCTGTGTCTTCGGCGGTTTTACAACTGGACCTGCAGGACAACCCGGTATATGTGTTCCGAAACGCAGGCAGCGGCGACGTCAATCTGGTCTACCGCCGTGCCGACGGAAACATTGGCTGGATAGATCCGGGCTCGATTAAGCAATCATAATCGAACGATTTTGAAACGCGCCGTACTGCGCGCGATGAAGCTCGAATTGTCCGCAAGGATAAGTGCATGACACTCGGCGACATTGTCACCCAGGAAGCGATCATCCCGGATTTGCGGGTAAGTTCCAAGAAACAACTTCTTCAGGCTGTCGCGGAAAAGGCGTCCGAAATGACGGGCCTTTCCGCGCGCGCCATTTTCGACACGATCCTGCAGCGCGAGCGCCTCGGCTCGACCGGCGTTGGCAAGGGCATTGCCATCCCGCATGGCAAGTTCGCCGATTTCGACCGGATTTCCGGCGTTTTCGCGCGCCTTCATGCGCCGATCGACTTCGAATCGCTCGACGATCAGCCTGTGGATATCGTCTTTTTGCTGCTCGCGCCGGAAAGCGCGGGCGCGGACCATCTCAAGGCGCTGTCGCGCATTGCGCGCGTTCTGCGTGACCCGGTCCGCATCGCCAATCTGCGCGCGACTTCCGACGCGGAAGCGCTTTTTGCCTTCCTCACCCAGGAACAGGCTTCCAACGCGGCCTGATCGCGGTGACCTCGGCGTTTCAGGGGCTCGACGATGCGGCGCGCGCGGCGGGGCCGCATGCCGGCAAGGCCATCCTGGTCGAGACGCCGGTCCGGCCGCTGTTCCAGCCTCCTGTCGCCTTCGCGGCGTCCTGAATTGCTTGCCGCCGCCCCGCGCTTTGACTAACCAGTCTTGATGCTGACGCTTGCCATCGATACCGCCGCCAATTTCTGTTCCGCCTGCCTTTGGGACGAGGCGTCCGATCGCGTGATCGCCCAGGAAGAACGCGATATCGGCCGGGGCCATGCCGAACAGCTCATGCAGGTCGTCGAGACGGTCATGCGGTCCGGCGGACGCGACTATGCCGATCTCGGGCGCATCGCCGTCGCGATCGGCCCGGGTTCCTTCACGGGAATTCGCGTCGGCGTGGCCTCGGCGCGCGGCTTCGGCCTCGCGCTCGGCGTCCCTGTCCTCGGCGTCACGACGATCGAGGCGCTGGCCGCCGATGCCGTAAGTCAGGCCACAGGGCCATTCACCGTCGCGGTCAGGGGCGGGCGCGGCCAGTTCTTCATGCAGGATTTCGATCCCTCCGGCCGTCCCGTTGCGGATGCCGTAGCCGTGGACGAGGCCGCGGCGCATGCCGCCATTCCCGAAGACGCTCGTCTGCTGGTTGGCAATGCCGCCGCGGACATTGCCGAAAGACTGGCCGCGTCCGGCCGCAAAATGCCTGCGCTCATCGACCGAGCAACCGGCACCATCGCGACGGTCGCCCGCCTGTCGGCGGTATCTTCGCATGCGCCCGTGCCGCTCTATCTGCGCGGAGCCGACGCAAAGCCCCAGCAAGGCTTCGCGCTGGCGCGCGCCGATGCGAAAGGCGGAGAACCGGCGCGATGAAGTGGTCCTTCCTCGGCTGGTTCCGGCCGCTCGACATCGTCGTCGACCCGCTGGAAACCGCCCACACCCGCCACATGGCGGACCTGCACGGGGCGACCTTCGTCCGCCCCTGGACCGATGGCGAGTTCCACGATATGCTCGCCCAGCCGACCGTGTTCGGTTTCGTCGCCCGCGAACTGACCTGGGGCAAGGCGAAGGTCCTCGGCTTCGTGCTGGCGCGCGGCGTCGCGGGGGAGGCGGAAATCCTGACCATTGCGGTCACGCCGGACTGGCAGGGCCACGGGCTCGGCCGCAAGCTCATGGACGCGGTTCTTGCCAAGGCGCATCGCGAGCGCATCGAGTCGGTGTTTCTCGAGGTTGACGAGACCAACAAGCCGGCGATCGCCCTCTACAAAAAGCTCGGTTTCTTCCAGGTCGGAGGCCGGCCGGACTATTATCAGGACCGGTCGGCGCGCAAATCCGCCGCGCTTGTCATGCGCCGCGATCTTCGTTAGCAACCGCGCAATTCGAAACCGGGTATTCGATGTGGCCGAGGACAACGCAAAAACGCTGGAGGAACTCTGCGCCGAGCGCGGCATGCGCATGACCGGCCAGCGCCGCGTCATCGCCGGTGTCCTTCAGGATGCCGCCGACCACCCCGATGTCGAGGAACTCTATCGCCGCGCGTCCGCCGTGGATCCGCATATCTCGATTTCCACCGTCTATCGGACCGTCAAGCTTTTCGAGGATCTCGGCATCATCGAGAAGCATGAATTCCGTGACGGTCGCGCCCGCTACGAGCCGCTTCCCGAAGAGCATCACGACCATCTGATCGATGTGAAGTCCGGCCAGGTGATCGAATTCCGCAATGCCCGCATCGAGGCGCTGCAGGAGGAGATCGCCCGCGAGCTCGGCTATCGCATCGTCGAGCACCGTCTGGAGCTTTATGCGGTCCCGCTCGACGAGGGCGATGACGGCGGAGACGGCGAAGCGTGATCCTGCGCGTCCGACTGGCGCTCATCGTGGTCTTGCTGGTGGCGATGACCGTCCTTCTCCTGCCCGTCCAGATCCTCGCCATTCGCTTTCGTCATCCGCTGCGCCGCCGCCTTCCCAATCTCTGGCACCGTATCGCCTCGCGCCTGATCGGATTGCGGGTGAATGTGCACGGCAAGCCGGCGCGCCATGACGGCGTCGGCGTATTGATCGCCGCCAATCATGTCTCCTGGCTCGATATCGTCGCGCTCGGCGCGGCCGCGCCCGTTTCCTTCATCGCCAAGCATGAAGTCGCCGGCTGGATAGGTGTGTCGGTGCTCGCGAAATTGCAGGAGACCCTGTTCATAGAGCGGGCGAAGCGCGGCAAGGCCGGCGAACAGGCCGACAAGATCCGCCAGCGCCTCGCCGACGGCGATGTCATGGTCCTCTTCGCCGAGGGGACGACCTCCGACGGCAATTTCCTCCTGCCATTCAAATCCGCCCTCTTTGGCGCGGTCGGTGTCCGTGCCGGCAACGAGGAAAACGCCTCGCGCGAACCGGTGCATGTCCAGCCGGTCGCCATCGTCTACACCCATCACCACGGGATACCGATGGGCCGCTACAGCCGCCCGATTGCCGCATGGCCCGGCGATGTCGAATTGGCTCCCCATGTCGCCGGCGTGATCGGGGCGGGCGCGATCGACGTTTCCATCCTGTTTGGCGATCCCATCGTCGCGACCGAGATGCCGAACAGGAAGGCGCTGGCCCTTGCCTGCGAAACCGCCATACGCGACATGGCGTCTTCGGCGCTTCTTGGCCGTGTCCCTCCTTCTCACGCGCGGTGAAAAGCGATAAGGAGCGGGCATGAATGAACGCGTGAAGATAGCGGACAGCGCCGTTTCCCCGGCTCCGGCGAATATGCGCAAGGTCTTCGTCAAGACCTATGGCTGCCAGATGAATGTCTATGACAGCCAGCGCATGGCCGATGCGCTGGGCGCCGACGGCTA
>NZXU01000105.1 GCA_002698425.1 Ahrensia sp.
AGAATGCGGTTTCGCCGTTCCGAAAACCTTTCACAAAGACCAACTGCTCTCTATCCCCCCCGATATGCCCGTCATAGTAAAGCCGCGCGACTTGGGAGGAAGTGTCGGGCTTATGCGGTCAACGGCCGGACAGCTTGCGGTGGACTGAACCGCCCCGGGTTTGCCGGAGGCTCCAACTCCTGAGTAGGATGGAGCATCATGAGCAAGACAACGAACAAGTATTCTCCCGAAGTCCGCGAGCGCGCCGTGCGCATGGTTTTCGACAATCAAGGGCAACATGACAGCCGCTGGTCGGCGATCATGTCGATTTCAGCGAAGATCGGCTGTGCGCCGCAGACGCTGAACGAGTGGGTCAAGAAGGCCGAAGTCGATCGCGGTGAACGGGCCGGCGTCACGACCGAGATGGCCGATCGGCTTAGGGCGCTGGAACGGGAGAACCGGGAGCTCAAACAAGCCAACGAGATCCTGCGCAAGGCATCTGCGTATTTTGCCCTGGCGGAGCTCGACCGCCGACCGAAGTCATGATTGCGTTTATCGACGATCACCGTGGAGAACTCGGGGTCGAGCCGATCTGCAGACATCTGCCGATTGCCCCGTCCACCTATTACGATCATCTGACCAAGCAGGCCGATCCGGAACGGCTCTCGGATCGAGCCAAGCGCGATGGCGAACTGCGTCCCGAGATACAGCGCGTTTTCGATGCCAATTTCGAAGTCTACGGCGTGCGCAAGGTCTGGCGCCAGATGCGGCGCGAAGGGTTCAGTGTGGCCAGATGCACCGTCGAGAGACTGATGAAGGACATGGGCCTCGAAGGCGTCATTCGCGGCAAGAAGATCAAGACCACGCTTCCCGACAAGGCCCAGCCATGCCCGCTGGACAAGGTGAACCGCCAGTTCCGCGTGCCAGCGCCGGACATGCTTTGGGTGAGCGATTTCACCTATGTCGCCACCTGGCAGGGCTTCGTCTACGTCGCCTTCGTCATCGATGCCTTCGCGCGCCGCATTGTCGGATGGCGCGTGAGCCGCACGGCCCATGCCGGGTTCGTCCTGGATGCCCTGGAACAGGCCGTTCATCAACGACGGCCGGGAGCGGGATTGGTGCATCACTCCGATCGCGGATCGCAATACCTGTCGATCAAATACACCGAGCGACTGGCCGAGGCCGGGATCGAACCGTCGGTCGGCAGCGTCGGCGATAGCTACGACAACGCGCTCGCCGAGACGATCAACGGCCTCTTCAAGGCAGAGGTCATTCACCGTCGTGGACCATGGCGCAGCTTCGACGCCGTGGAATACGCCACACTCGAATGGGTCGACTGGTTTAACAACCGCCGTCTGCTGGAACCCATCGGAAATGTCCCGCCAGCAGAGGCCGAAGCAACCTTCTACGCAGCTCTGGAAACGTCAGAAATGGCCGCGTAGCTTATATCAACCAGCCTCCGGCAAACCCGGGGCGGTTCAGTCCCGCACAGCGTGGGCAACGAACTCCGGGCCATTGTCGGAACGTATGAACGTAGGCACGCCGCGCAGGATGAACAGGTCGCTCAAAGCATCGATCACATCGCCCGAGTTGAGCTTGCGCTGCACCTTGATCGCCAGGCACTCGCGGCTGAACTCGTCGAGGATGTTCAGCGTCCTGAAGACCTTGCCGTCATCGGTCCGGCAATGCACGAAGTCGTAGCTCCAGACATGGTTATGATACTCGGGCCGGAGACGGACGCACGAACCGTCGTTGAGCCAGAGCCGTCCCTTCTTCGGCTGTTTTGCTGGCACTTTGAGCCCCTCCCGCCGCCACAAGCGCTCAATACGCTTGTCATTCACCTGCCAGCCAGCACCCCTCAACAGAGCCGCGATCCGGCGATAGCCATATCGGCCATATTGGCGAGCCAGTTCGATCATGTCCGCGACGAGACGCTTTTCATCCGCACGCCCTCGCGGTTGGCGTCTCTGGGTTGAGCGATGCTGGCCCAGGGCCCGACAAACGCGACGTTCTGAGACCTTCATTTGGCTGCGCACATGATCGATGCAGGCACGGCGACGGGCGGGGCTCAGAAGTTTCCCCGGGCGGCCTCGGCGAGGATTAGCTTGTCCAGCGTCAGGTCCGAGACCGCTTTCCGCAGCCGCTCGTTTTCTTTCTGCAGCCGCTTGAGTTCCTTCAGTTGGTCGGTTCCCATCCCGCCATACTGCTTGCGCCACCGGTAATAAGTCTGCTCGGTTATGCGAACTTCGCGGACCGCATCGATCCGCGCCATTCCCTGTCCGACGAGCACCTCAACCTGCCGCAGCTTCGTGACAATTTCCTCTGGCCTGTGTCGCTTGTTTCCCATCTCGAATCCTCCGTTTTCCTAAACATAACGGCGGACCACTTCATTGGGGGAGGATCAGGCTCCACCAACACGATGATGGGCGATACCGCGCCCATGATGGGCCGGGGCGGCAGCGTAGACGCCGCCGCGCTCGCGGCAATGCCAGCGGACGGTGTCTTCAACATGGTCGCGCAATCCTGTTCGGCCTGCCACACCAAGTTCCGTCTCGAAAAGAACTGAGCCATGCGACGGTTCACAAGATTCACCGCGTTCGCCGCCGTATTGGCGGCGGCGGGTGCGGCCTCGCTCCATGCCTGGCCGATCGGCCGCCCGGTGGCGCTCGACACGATTGCGGGCGACGCGACGCGCGGCGCCTATCTTGCGCGCATGTCCGGCTGCATCGCGTGTCACACGGACGCCGAAAGCGGCGGCCCGCCGCTGGCTGGCGGCGTGGAACTGCCGACGGATTTCGGCACGTTCCACGCGCCGAACCTGACCATGGACGCGGAGCATGGCATCGGCGCCTGGTCGATCCAGGATTTCGCCAAGGCGGTTCGACAAGGCATCTCGCCGGAAGGCCGACCCTATTACCCCGCCTTCCCCTATCCGTTCTATTCGCGCTTCTCGGACCAAGACATCGCCGACCTCTGGGCGGCATTTCGGACCGTGCCGGCGGTCGCCGAAGCCTCGCCGGAACAAGAGCTGCAGTTCCCCTACAGCTTCCGGCCGGCGCTAAAGGTCTGGCGGGCAATGTTCCTCGACATGGAGCGCCTGGAGCCGGTGCCAGACAAGAGCGAAGCTTGGAACCGCGGGCGCTACATCGTGCGAGGGCCGGGCCATTGCGGTGCCTGTCACACGCCGCGCAATATGCTTGGAGCACGACAGGCCGAACTTGCCATGCACGGCGCCGATGGCCTGCCGGACGGCGGCAAGTCGCCACCGATCACTGCGGACAGGCTGGAAGCAAACGGCTGGACCGTCAACACACTCGAAGAGGCGACCTCGATCCACTGGCACGGCATCCGCATAGACAATGCGATGGACGGCGTCGCCGGGCTGACGCAGGAGGCGGTGCCGACAGGCGGGACATTCGACTACGACTTCATCGCGCCCGCCGCCGGCACCTACTGGTACCACGCCCACAACAGGAACTGGAACCAGGTGGCGCGCGGGCTGTACGGGCCGCTGATCGTCGAGGAGGAGCAGCCCGCCTTCGACCGCGACCACGACCTGACGCTGGTGATCGACGACTGGCGGCTGGCCAATGACGGCACGCTCGACGTGGCCAGCCTCGGCTCGCTGATGGACTGGAGCCACGGCGACCGGCTCGGCAACTGGCTGACCGTCAACGGCGAGAGCCTGCCGGCCTTTGCGCTGAAGGCGGGCGAGGCCTACCGGCTGCGCCTGATCAACGCGGCGAACGCGCGGGTGCTCGAACTCGATCCGACCCGCTTCGGCGCCAAGGTGATCGCCTATGACGGCCAGCCGCTGCCGGAGCCGGTCACGCTTGACTATTCGCCGTTCCTGCTCGGACCGGCGCAGCGCGCCGACCTGCTGGTGGTGCCGCAGGGCGATTTCGCCCTGGAGGAAATCTCGCGGCGCGATCCGTTCGCCTTCGTATCGTTCAAGGTCAACCCGGGCGACGGCGGCGGAGATACGGCGCTTCCACGCCTCGCGGCCAACGCGATTCCCGAACCGGACCTGGCGAATGCAAAACCGGTTCGTCTGGAGATGACCGGCGGCGCGATGGGCGGTTTCACCGAGATCGTCTACAAGGGGCGCAAGCTCGACGGCGAGGATTTCCGTGACACCGGACAGGTATGGGCTTTCAACGGCGTCGCCAATCTCGACGACGAACCGCTGTTTACCGCCAAGCGCGGCGAGACGGTGGTGATCGAAACGGTCAACGACACGGCCTGGGTACACGCCATGCACACGCACAGCCACCATTTCCGGGTGATCGAGCGCTCGGGCGCGACCGTGGACGACGGCAGGCCGTGGCGCGACACCTTCCTGATCGGACCGCAGCAGACGACGAGGATCGCCTTCGTCGCCGACAATCCGGGCAAATGGCTGTTGCACTGCCACATGCTGGAGCATGCAGCGGCCGGCATGAATACGTGGTTCGAGGTTGGTTAGGAGGACGAATCGTCGGCCTCTGAACGACGGTACCGGCCGCGGGCTTCACCGTCTCGTGAAGCCTGCGGTATGGTTTTTATAACAAGTTCGGGGTATCGATACGATATGCGCAGTTCGCTCACGATACTTGCCTTTTTCGCCTACTTGCTGGCCGCTCTGCCGACAGGCTTCGTCACGGCCAATGCGGCACCGGAGCCGCTTGGCGGCGCGATTTCGGCAAGCGTAGGTCCCGCTGATGATCTACACAGCATTTCTGACGCAATCGCGAAGTGCTGCATGAAGGAGAAACTCGCCAGCGGCTCGACGATGTGCAAGATCGACTGCGCCGCGACCGTGCCAGAGTTCTCTTCCGCCCAAGCGATGCCCAATTCCGATTACGGAGTGCCGCCGCACAGCCCCACGCCGCAATCGAACGCAAATAGCCTTTTCCGTCCCCCGATAGCCGCCTGACTGACAGGAACCGGGAGCCGTCGGCTTCCGCATCGGCAATTCAAACGGGAAAGTACCATGATTTCCAGACGCAATGTCGTGCTGGGCGGGATCGCCGCAGCACTGGCGCCAATCCCTGCAACGGCGCATAACACGGTTTTTGCGCTCGATCCGCGTTTCGAGCCGCAAGTGGTCACCTTCACCGGCTTCGAGCCGGGAACGCTGGTGGTCGATCCGGCAAATCACTTCCTCTACCTCGTCAGCGAGCCACGCGAAGCGCGGCGCTATGGCGTCGGCGTCGGCAGGGCCGGCCTGACATTCAAGGGAACGGCAATGATCGGCCGCAAGGCCGAATGGCCGAGTTGGCGGCCGACCGACAACATGATCCGCCGCAATCCGAAGAAATATGCGCGCTATGCGGGCGGCGTGCCCGGCGGCCCGAGCAATCCGCTCGGGGCGCGAGCGCTGTATCTCTATCGCGACGGGCGCGACACGATGTACCGGATCCACGGAACCAACGAGCCTTCGTCAATCGGGCGCTCCGTCTCCAACGGCTGCATCCGCATGATCAACGATCACGTCATCGACCTCTACGAACGTGTGCCGGTCGGCACGAGCGTCGTGGTGATATGAACCGCGCGCCCAGAAACAACACCATAACTCCTCCGCCGCGCAGGCAGGCGTTGCCACCATTCACCCAATTTCAGGAAAGCCGAACCATGAAACGTATTCTCTCTTCCGCCCTGCTCGCATCGGCGATCGGGCTCAACGCAACCGGAACCGGCCATGCACAGGACGGCATGACCATCACCGTTTACAAGACGCCATGGTGCGGCTGCTGCCATGTCTGGACCGAAGCGGTCCAGAAAGCCGGATACACGGTAAAGGTCCACGACATCGAGGACCTGACCCAGGTCAAGAAACAGGCCGGTGTGAGCGCCGAGCTGGAAGCCTGCCATACCGCAGTGCTCGATACCGGGCGCAAATATGTGCTCGAGGGGCATGTGCCAATCGAGGCGGTGGAAAAGCTGATGAGCGAGCGTCCGGAAATTCGCGGTATCGCCACACCCGGCATGCCGTCGGGATCGCTCGGCATGGGCAACGATCCGAACGCCCGCTACGACGTGCTTGCCTTCACAGGAAACGCGGCCGATCGGCCGACGGTCTTCTACGAGGCGGGCAAACGATGACCGGATGCGCATCGCGAGCCATGTCGCGGCGCCATTTCGTAAGCGGATCGGCGAGCCTCGCGGGGCTTGCCGTGGCGGGCTGCACGACGACGCCGGAACAGCCGTCGCAGGTCGAACTGATGAAGCCGGTCATCAATTCATCCTATCAACTCATGTACGGACCAAAACCTAAGGAGCGGTTTCCTATTCCGGCGGTGGAGTTAGAGAAAGTGCCGGAGCAATTCTGGCGCCGGCAGGTCGACTATCCCACCACAGAGCGGGTCGGTACCGTCATCGTAGATACGTCGCACTTCTTCCTCTACCACGTGCAAGAGAATGGAAAGGCTATGCGCTATGGTGTCGGGCTCGGCCGAGCCGGATTCGAGTGGTCGGGGCGAGCGCAAATCACCTGGAAACAGACGTGGCCGAAATGGACGCCGCCTGCGGAGATGATCGAACGCGAGCCCGAACTGGCCAAATGGAGCGCAGAAAACGGCGGCATGCCGCCCGGCCTGACCAATCCGCTGGGCGCGCGGGCGCTCTACATCTTCCAGGATGGCGTCGACACGCTCTACCGCGTGCACGGTTCGCCGGAATACTGGACAATCGGCAAGGCGGTCTCCAGTGGCTGCGTACGCCTGATGAACCAGGATATCATCGATTTGTACGGGCGGGTGTCCGAGGGGTCCCCGATCATCGTGGCATGAGGACAGAGACATGACGGTCAGACGTTTCGCGATTGTGGCGACAACTATTCTGCCACTACTGGCGGCGCTTGCCTTCTGGCTGGTTCGCAGCTCGCAGTAGACGGAAAGTGCTCTGCTCCGGACCGATGACAAGCAAATCGTCGCCGCTGGCGCGGCGATCTACGCGACCAATTGCGCGTCGTGCCATGGCGCGGGCCTCAAGGGCCAATCCGACTGGCAGTCGCCGGGCGCCGACGGCCTCATGCCGGCGCCCCCGCATGACGAGACAGGGCACACCTGGCACCATCCAGACGAGGTGCTGTTCGCGATCACCAAGCACGGCATCGTCAAGGCCGCCGGTCTGACGGAATACCGATCCGCGATGCCCATCTACGAGGGCGTGTTGTCCGACGAGGAGATCGTTGCGGCGCTGTCATGGATCAAGGCGCAATGGCCCGCCGAAATCCGCGAAAGACATGACCAGATGAACGCCCAGTATCAGGCGCAGAAAAGGGTATCGAACAAATGAGAAGACGCAACTTCCTTGCGGGAGCAGGCACATTAGCCGTAGCGGCCGGGGTCGGCTATGCTTGGTCGGGAGACCGCGGCCCGAAAATCAACGAAATTTCCGGCATGCCACGGCTAACAATGCCGCCGCTGCTAGATACGATCGAAACCGGCAAGCTCGAACTCGTGGCATTGCCGGGAAGAACCGACTTCCTCGGAAAAGAGGTGACGCCGACCATCGGATTCAACCAGCCTTATCTCGGTCCGACCATACGCATGCGAAACGGGCCATTGGCGGCCAATGTGAGAAATGAACTGGATTGGCAGGTTTCGGTGCACTGGCACGGACTGATGGTGCCCGGCGAACACGATGGGGGACCGCATCTGCCAATATCCCCCGGCAAGCAATGGCAACCCGACATGGAAATCCGGCAGGCGCCGGCAACGGCCTTCTATCACACGCATATTCACGAGCGCACAGCGGTCGACGTCTACGCTGGCCTTGCTGGCGCGTTGCAGATCACGGACGGGCGTGATGACGAAAGAGGCCTGCCGTCAAATTATGGCGTCGACGATCTCACGCTGGTTCTCCAGGACAGGCGCTTCGATAGCCAGGGTCGAATGACCTATGACCTGTCCATGATGGATGTCATGCACGGCTTTACCGGCGACACGATGCTGGTCAATGGCCAGGTTGGAGCGGCCGCGGCCGTTCCCAAGGGAGTCGTCCGTCTGCGGTTTGTCAACGGATCAAACGCGCGAATTTATTCCTTGTTCGCCGATGCCGGTCGACCGCTTCATCTCATTGCAACCGATGGCGGATTTCTTCCGGCGCCTGTTGCACTTGAAATACTTCGCCTTGCCCCTGGCGAGCGTGCCGAAGTGCTGGTTGACCTTTCCGATGGACGCCCTGTCACGTTGATGAGTGGTGGCGATCCGAATGAGGGCGCGATTGGCATGGTGGGGCGGGTGCGCGGCATTATCGATCAAATCATGGATCGTTCATTCGTCGTATTGCCGCTTGCGGTGGACGACCGGCTGTCTCCGCGGATCACCGAAATGCCGCGTGACCTCGGCGGGAAATTGCCAAAGCTGAACGGATCGGTCGGAAACACTCGCCGTTTCTCGCTCGATATGGGCATGGGCGGTGGAATGATGGGCACAGGGATGATGGGTGGTCTTGCCATCAACGGTCGTGCATTCGATATGCAACGGATCGATCTCGAAGTCAGGCGCGGCGCTGTCGAACGATGGATAGTCGGAAGTTCCATGTTGGCGCATCCCTTCCACATTCACGGCGCCGTGTTTCAGGTGGTGCGGGAAAACGGCCGGGATCCGAGGCCCGAAAATCGCGGGTGGAAGGACACTGTGCTGGTGGAAAACGAAACCGAACTGCTGGTTCGTTTCAATCACACGGCAAGCCGGGAAACGCCATATATGTACCATTGCCATATCCTCGAACACGAGGATGGCGGCATGATGGGCCAATTCACGGTCGGTTGAGGCGAAGCGAGATGACTAATCGCAAAGATCACTGGGAATCGATGTTTGATCACCTTGGCGAGAGCGATGTATCGTGGTTTCAGCACGATGTTCAGCCCAGCCGGGGATTGATCAAGAAATACATCGGCGTAAAAGACGGGATTACCGACATAGGCGCATGCGCCTCGCGTCTTGTCGATCTTCTTGGCGCGGACGGATTTTCCGATATGGCGCTAGACGACACCTTTTTCGCCGCACTGAATATGACTCGATGTGCGCGCTGATACAGTGGTGCTTGCCGTGACGCGCATCCCTTGCGAATCGTCTGGAATGGGGGCCGGAGGAGGAGCGATAGTCTATGATTGTCTACCTAACTCTTCGGGAGGGGTTCAGGGAGGTATTACCTGATCTGTCTCATCGGCTGTGGGGCGTCTGACCCAGCGCAAGCGCCATGTGGTGCGCCTGATGGTGCGCGCCGACCGTCATGAGGCCGATGAAACCAAGCGCGCGAATCTTCGCCGCGTCTCCGGTCGCGATCAGTTCCGCGCCGTCGGGAATCTCCAATGCATCGAGACGCCATCCTTCGACACCATCCATAGTGGCGGCGTGCGCGCGGGTCATCGTACGGATGGACGCTTCGACCGCCGGATTGTCCGAAGTCACGACGAACTGCGCGCCGCCGTCGATTTCCTCCGTCACGACCTTTGCATGCAAAGTGACATTGTCCATGTCGATGAGGTGCTGGCGCAAGGCTTCTATATTGACGTTTGTCCAGTCGGTTGCCGGTTCGGTTAGGAGCGCGGAGACGACCTCCTGAATGGCCGCGAAAGCTGACTGCCCACCCTCTGTCAATCCTGAGCCTGCCGGTAGCGGCATCTTCATCGCCTCGTAATCCATCCCGACATGCATATTGTCGGACATCTGGCCATGGCCATCCGATGACTGCGCCGTGGCAAATGCGGGTGTCAAAACAAGCGCTGCGGTGAACAGTGCAAAAAATTTCATCTTCGGGTCTCCACTACACCAAATTGCTGCTGAGCAAACTGATGGCACACTTGGTCACCGGTCTGTATGATAGATATCATGTCTCAAATGTTTGCTAGCTTGTTTATAGGATCTGCCATACGCCGGCTTGAAGCCGGCGAATTCCTGTTCCTTGTTGAGGACGAAGTCGCGTCGATTTTTCGGGTGGCGACCGGTTCGGTAGCGCTACGACGAGTTACACCGGATGGCACAGAACTACTGCTTCAAACGGCACGATGCGGTGACGTTCTCGCAGAAGCATCGGCTTATTCCGACCGCTATCATTGCGACGCGCTCGCGCTCGAACCGAGCGAGGTCGAGGTGATCGGAAGATCGGAGTTCCGTCGTGCACTGATCTCCCATCCGGATTTGGCCGAGATTTGGGCAGAGCGTCTCGCTCACGCCGTACAGGGCGCACGCATGCGCGCAGAACTGCGAACATTGCGAACCGTTGCCGAACGACTTGATGGTTGGCTGTCGGCAAATCGCGAAATACCACCCAAGGGTAATTGGCAGGATCTTGCAGAGCGACCAGAAAAAGAAACTCACTGCGCCAAGAGGGCTCTCCGGGAAACTCAGTGGAGCGCCCTGTGCAGCGCCGATAGAACCTGTTCGATCTCCTCCGATGTCGTGCCGCGACCGAGACTGAACCGAATGGCGCCCATTCCGATTTCAGGTCTGACGTCCATGGCTTCTAGGACAGGATCAGCACGGGCGATCTTCAGCATCGCACGGTGCAGCCGGGTAAACTCATTCCACAATGCAGCCCGTGCCTGCAGCATCGCGCCGATCACTGTCCCAAGCATGGCATGGCCTTCGATGAGTTCGCGAATGCGGGCCTCGAAACGCCCCCGGCTCACCTCGCCAACCTTGAGCCCGTAACCGCGCAGAATTCCGCGGATGCTGAGCTCAACATCGAGCAGCTTGGCCTGCAACAGCTTGCGGCCGACCAGAAGGGCTCGCACTGCCTGGGCGTCCGCGGACTTGGCATGCACGGGTCGGTACCAGCCCATGCGCAGCAGCTGCGCGATACCGCGAGCATCCTTGCGGTCTGTCTTCACGGTCATCGCCGACAGCGCCGCCTTCACATGCCGCGTTTCCAGCAACACCACGTCAAGGCCAGCGTCGACCAGGCCCTCGCGCAACCACTGAGACAGGGGTCCCGCCTCAAGGCCGACCCGAATTATCGGCAGCCCAAGATCGGCAAAATACTGCAACAGCGCCTCTGGCTCGCTCGCCACCTTTGTCTCGCGCACGATCTTGCCCGATGAATCCACCACGCAAACGCTGCTCTGTTCCAGCGACACATCAATTCCTGCATAATAGTCCATGGTTGTCCCTCGCTTGATGCTTGGGGCCGACAATCGGACCCCGTTTCAACATCATCACTCTGAGGGACAGCCACCTTCATGGCTACCAGAGGAGCGCCGGCCCATTACGGCATCTAGATGCCGGATCATGCTGAAAGCCACCCTTCCAGCCTGACCGCGTCGGGTAGTCCGCCCGCATGCACCAGCTTGCCGTCGACGGATATCCCGGGCGTGGACATCACCCCGGCCATGGCAATGGATTTCGGATCGGTGACCTTTTCGACCACAACATCGATGCCGAGGCGTGCCGCGGCGTCTTTAACCATGGCTTCGGTGGTCTCGCAGCGCTTGCAGCCGGGACCGTAGACCTTGACGGATTTCATTGCGTATTTCCTTTCACAATAGTGCGTTGAATAGGAAGCCGGTGGCGAGGATGCCAAGACTGACCACTGCAATGAATATAGCGATTAGACGAAGCGTCAGCACTTGCTTCAGAATGATCATCTCGGGGAGGCTTAGCGCGATGACCGACATCATGAACGCCAGCGTTGTGCCCAATGCCGCACCCTTGCCAAGCAGCGCCTCGACGATCGGTATGACACCGGCGGCATTCGTGTACATCGGCACACCCACAACGACAGCGGCCGGCACCGACCACCAGGCTTCGCCGCCCATGATCCTGAGCATCACCGTTTCGGGCACATACCCGTGGATCGCTGCACCGATGCCGATGCCCACCAGTACCCAGATCCAGACCTTTCCCACGATCTCGCGCACCTGCTCGACGCCGATCTTCAACCGGCCCACCAGCGTCAGTCGCTCCTCGGGCATGTCCCCCACGGGGCCTGCATTCAGCTCGCGTACCCAGTCTTGCAGATACCGCTCGAGCCCCAAACGACCCAATACGAGCCCAGCCACCGTGGAGATGGTGAAGCCGAAGACTAGGTAAATAGTGGCAATTTGCCACCCCACCAGCCCGTAGAGCAAACCGAGACCGACCGGCCCCACCATCGGCCCCGCAATAAGGAAGGAAAAGGTGACGCCAAGCGGGATCCCCGCGGAGACGAAACCGATGAAGAGCGGCACCGAGGAACACGAACAGAACGGAGTCAGCACGCCAAGGGCCGCCGCGAGCGGATAGCCGAGGATCTCGCGCTTGCCCGCGAGGATGGCTCGGGTTTTCTCTGGGCTGAACCAGCTGCGCAGCACACCAGTCACGAAAACGATACCGGTAAGCAGCAGCAACACTTTGGGAACGTCATAGACGAAAAAAGCGATGGCCTCGCCAGTATGACTGTCACGCGCGACCGGCAACAATGATGTCACCGATTCGGAAAACGGGATCAACTGACTGTAGACCAGCCACCATACGACCGCAGCTGCCGAAATCCCCGCGTACCAAAGCCAGTCCGACGGGTTGTGACGGGGAGCGGCATCTTGTGCTTCGATGGTCATGCGACCGTCCTTTCAGATTTGCGTTCCGCGGCCAGTACCGCGTCGATCACTGCGGTCAGCTCCGGCGAGAGACCCGGATTCCAGCGGTAGCGAACCCATTGCGCGTCGCGCCTGTCGATGACGAGCCCGGCGCCCTTGAGGATCTTCATGTGCCGCGACATGCGCGACTGGGTCGCGCCGAGCTTTTCCATCAGCTCGCAAACGCAATGTTCGCCGCCATCGTAGAGGATAGCCATCGCAGCGAGCCTTGTCGGCTCGGCCAGTGCGGCCAGAACTTTTACGGACTTGATCATGCCTTGCTCCACAATCCTGCTTATGCGCAAAAGCGCATATGGTTCTCCGGTAGGCATTGATCAAGATCAACAGGTTTCATGATTCAATGCGCTTTAAGTGTCTCGATGACGCACGGCTTGCAAAGGACATGGAATCCTCGGTGTATTTTAGCTACGGTGTGTTGGGAGACATGGAGGAGCATCATTGAGCGGTCCGGCGCCTCTCAAGGCAGCCTGCGGGCGCGTGTCCCGTCGATCGGTGATGCGATTGGCAGGAGGTGTATTTCTTGCGCTGTCATCCGGGAAAGCGCTCGCCCAATCTGACACGATCCGCTTCGGGCTAACTCCGGTCTTCCTCACCAACGATCTCGAGCTGCTCGACGCCCTTCAAACCTATCTCGAGGGCGAGACGGGCTACAAAATCGAACTGATAACGCGGCGTACCTACCAGGAGGTCACCGCTCTCCTCGTATCCGGCCAACTGGATGCCGCCTGGATTTGCGGCTATCCCTTCGTCCGGTACCGCGACGACTTGGAACTGGTTGCGGTTCCGCAATGGAACGGAGAGCCTTTTTATCAATCCTACCTGATCGTCTCGGCGGACCGGCAGGCATCCTCGTTGGAGGATCTTACCGGTGATATTCACGCCTTCTCCGATCCGGACTCCAATTCCGGATACCTCGTGACGCGCACGCTCCTTTTTGAACGCGGGCTCGATCCGGAAACATTTTTCCGCAAGACGATGTTCACCTATGGTCATCGCAACGTTATCCGTGCGGTGGCATCCGGGCTCGCCCAGTCGGGCAGCGTCGACGGCTATGTTTGGGAGGTCATGCGCGAGATCGAGCCGGACCTTGTCCAGCGGACAAGGCCACTTCGCAAATCCGAATGGCTCGGCTTTCCGCCGGTGGCGACCAGCAAGGCTCTTTCGCATTCGCCTCGCATCGAAGCATTGACCAGGGCTCTTCTCTTGATGGCCGAGAAACCGGAAGGCCAGCGGGTCCTCGGGATGCTGAGGCTGACCGGATTCGGAGCGTACGATCCCACCATATTCGACGGAATCGCAGCCAAGGTCGCGATGCTAAGGGGCGTTTTATGAGCCTCTTCCCGCGCCTGCGCCGGTTGCCTTTGACCGTTCGTGTGCCGGCAATCGTGGCCGTTCTGATGGTGGCAATCTCCGCCGTGATCTCCGAACGGGTCCTGGACCGGCTCTCGGCGACGCAGGAAATCTATCTGCAGGGACTGGCGTCTGCCTATCTGGACGGCGTCGTTGCCGCAATCACACCGTCGGTGTTGCGTGAGGACAGCTGGGAAGTCTTCGACGGGATCGAGCGGATGAAGCCGACCGCGGACGACATTCTGCCTATCGAGACCGTCGTTACCGGGGAAAATCGAATCGTTCTCGCCTCCAGCAATCCGCTGGCGCGAGAAACGCTGCGGCCGCTCGACACGGAATTCATTGCGAACTTCAACGGTGCCGATGTCACGATCGACCCTGATACGCGCAGCGGCTACATCCGCCGCGACATCACCTATCAGGACACTCCCATCGGAGCGGTCTACGCGGTCTTTGACGTCACATCCCTGCTTGAAGAACGTCGCCAGATACTCGCAACGCTGCTGGCGACAAACGCGCTGATTACGGCTTTTCTCGGCCTTATCGGATTTATCACCGTGCGGCGGATGATCCGCCCGATGCAGGTGCTGGAAACGCATATGGTCGAAGCGGCCGGCGGATCTGCGACATTGATCGCCGAAAGCGAGTTTCCCGCCACCAACAATGAAGCGGCAAATGTGTACCGCGCATACAATGCGCTCGTGAACTCCGAGACCGAACGACAGGCGCTCGCAAGCCAGTTGGCGGAAGAGGAGAAGCTGGCAAGCCTGGGCCGGCTCGCGTCAGGCATGGCCCACGAGATCAACAATCCGCTCGGCGGCCTCATGAATGCCGTCGATACGTTGCGCCTCCATGGCGAGAGACGCAGCGTGCGCGAAACCTCCATCGAACTGATCCAGCGCGGCCTTCACGGCATCCGCGAGGTCGTGGAAGCGGCGCTGGCGACATACAGGCCGGAACGCTTGTCGCGGCCGTTGGAGGAATCGGATTTCGCCGATCTGAGGCTTCTGGTACGGCCAGAATTGCGCCGTCGGCAGCAACGGCTCGACTACCGGATGGAGGGGACGCTCGCCGGCGAGCAGGAATGGCCGGCCGGACCGATCCGTCAGGCGGTGCTGAATCTACTGCTGAACGCAGCCGCGGCGACGCCGGATGGCGGCCGTATCTCACTGTACATCATCGCGACACGAAGCGCGCTCGAAATCACCATTTCGGACCAGGGCAGCGGCCTGCCCGATACCGCGAAAGCGATCCTTCAGCATGACAGCAAAACCGTTCCGAAGGAGGGGCAAGGACTCGGCCTTTGGATCGTGCGCGAAATCGCCAACGATCTCGGGGCGGTTATAGCTATCTTTGGCGGACCGAACGAGGATTTGGCGATACGCCTGTCCATACCACGCAGGAAGAACGAGGTAAGCGATGCGGCCTGACAGCTTGAACATAGGACTGATCGAAGACGATCCAGTTATGGGCGGATCGCTCGTGCAAAGGCTCGAACTGGAAGGATGCGCTGTTCGTTGGTGGCAAACGGGGCAAGAAGCTCTGCAAGCCAACGGCAAGCTGTTTGGGGACCTGGATCTGGTCCTGTGTGACATTAGGCTTTCCGACATGGACGGCGAAGAAGTTTATCGCAGCCTGATGAGAGAGAAGGCCGTTCCGCCGTTCATTTTCATCACTGGCTATGGCGAAATAGACCAGGCGGTACGCCTGATGCGCCTTGGCGCGGCGGATTATGTCACCAAGCCTTTTCGTTTCGAGGACTTTCTCTCACGTGTCCGAGACCATGCACGAAACCATTCGCCGACACAGCGCAATGAAACCGCCCTTGGCGTTTCGCCAGCAATGCAAGAACTTGAAGCCATGCTGCAACGGTATTCGAACACGGACCTTCCTGTTCTGATCACAGGCGAAACAGGCGTCGGCAAGGAAGTAACCTCCCGTCTTCTCCATAAAAGATCGGCGTTCGCGATCGGGCCTTTCATGGCCGTCAATTGCGCTGCAATCCCAGGGGAATTGTTGGAAAGCGAGATATTCGGTCACGAACGCGGTGCGTTTACCGGCGCAGAAAAGCAGCACCTTGGCTATGCGGAACGGACAAAACGGGGCACCCTCTTTCTGGACGAGATCGGCGATATGCCGCTTGCGCTTCAGGCGAAGATACTCCGGCTCGTCGAGGAGCGGAATTTTTTCCGGGTGGGCGGCGAGGAGCCCATTCCCTTTGAGGGGCGCATCGTCGCCGCCACGCACCGTGACCTGCTTTCTGAAAGCGGGAAGGGATCGTTTCGGGAAGACCTCTATTATCGGCTTGCAGTCCTGCCGCTCCATATACCGCCACTACGGAAAAGGCCCGAAGATATCCTGAGTTTCATGAAACTGTTTCTCGATGAGGCGTCGGAACGGCAAAATCGCAATTTCAAGGGCTATTCGAGCCTTACCGAGGAGCTTGCCATGGACCACCCCTGGCGTGGCAATGTCAGGGAATTGCGCAACCGGGTGGAGCGAGCCGTAGCCGTCGGGAGCCAGGAATGGATTCTGCCGCAGGACATGTTTCCAGATCGCGCCAGTGGAGACTATCTCGACGCCGGCTTCGAGCCCCTGTCCGGAATCCGGGACGATGCCGAACGCCGTCACATTGAACGGGCATTGTCCGTGACCGATCGCCAGATTGCGGAGACCGCGCGCATGCTCGGAGTTTCGAGAACGACGCTTTGGGAAAAGATGACCCACCTCGGGATCCAGGCGAAACGTTCGGAAAACTGAACCTTCGGCACTGCAGCATGTTCGGAAATCCGAACGAATGACGCGCTCCGCGCCGCACGTAGGGTGATTTACCTAATGATTTCAATAAGCCGATAAATTGGCATGAGTCTTGCTTTCGAGATATTGCGAACAACCAATCGGGAGGAGCGCATGTCTCGTTGCACCAAGATGGTCGATATTGGCCGTCGCCAGTTTCTAAGAGGGGGCGCGGTTGCCGCGGCCGGAGCAGCAACCGCAACCGTTTTGCCGGCCGAACAGGCCAAGGCGGCGCCCGCGCTTGCAATTATTGACTATCCGTCGAGCAAGCTCGGCAATATCGCCGATCTCGAAGTCAACGAACCCGTCGACATTTCTTATCCGGATGTGGACAGTCCGGGAATATTGCTCAAGGTCGGTCAGCCTGTCGAAGGCGGTGTAGGGCCGGATGGAGACATCGTCGCCTATTCGGTGCTGTGCCCCCACAAGGGCTGGTACATGTCGTACCGGGCCGACGACAAGACACTCAATTGCCCCGGCCACTTCTCACGCTTCGACTGCGAAGCAGGTGGCCAGCAGATCTGGGGTCATGCGACGCAGAATGTCCCTCAGTTCACGCTGACCGTGGACGACAAGGGCGATATTTATGCCGAAGGCGCAAGCGACCTGATTTTCGGTCGACCGTCCAACGTGCTGTAACGGGAGGAACAAGAAAATGGCTTATAAACGACAAATCGACCGCCTTCCAATCCCGCCAAAGGATGCGACGGTTCACAATGTAAGCTGCCATTACTGCATCGTCGGTTGCGGTTACAAGGCATACACTTGGCCGCGCAACAAGCAGGGAACGCTGACAGACAACGCTTTCGGTATCGATCTCAGCGAACAACAGGCCGCTGACGGCACTTGGATGGCGCCGTCCATGTACAATGTGGTCCGACAGGGCGGCAAGGATGTGCATCTGGCTGTGGTTCCGGACCACGACTGTGTGGTGAACTCCGGATTGGGCTCCATCCGCGGCGCGCGCATGGCCGAGAACCGGCCATCTTATGTCACAAGCACCCAACAGCAACGCCTTAGTGATCCGATGATGTGGCGCAACGGCGTCTGGCAGCCGACATCCTGGGACGATGCCCTTGATCTGGTAGCGCGCGTCACCGCGAAGGTGGTTACTGAAGGATCGGAAGATGACCTCGTCGTGTCGATGTTCGACCACGGCGGCTCTGCGGGCGGTTATGAGAATACCTGGGGGACCGGGAAGCTCTATTTCGAGAGCATGAAGGTCAAGAACTGCCGCATCCACAACCGGCCTGGTTACAACTCAGAAGTCCATTCCTCCCGTGACATGGGCGTCGATGAGCTGAACTATGCCTACAAGGACTATCAGGTCACCGACACGATCTTCATGATCGGAGCGAACTCGCTCGAAACGCAGACCAACCTGTTCCTGAATCACATGGTGCCAGGATTGCGGAACGGCGCCAGGATGATCGTCGTCGATCCACGCCGGACGGTGACAGTCAATGCCGCCGAGGAAGTGGCGGGCAAGGAAAATGTTCTGCATCTGGCGATCAACGAAGGTTCGGACATGGCTCTCTTCAACGCCATCCTGACCCATATCGTTGACAATGGCTGGATCGACAACGACTTCATCGCCAATTCGACCTTCCAGGAAGGTGAAGCCGTGGCCCAGGACAGCGCGCACCCGGCGGGTCTTGGTAGCCTCGAATACGCGATGCAGGATTGCCGCACCTCGCTGGAAGAGGGGGCCGAGATCTGCGGTATCGCCGCGGAAGACATCGCCACGGCCGCCGAATGGATTGCCAAACCCAAGGATGATGGCGCGCGCCGCAAATGCGTGACCTGCTACGAAAAAGGCATCATCTGGGGCAATGACAACTACCGCACCATCGGCGCACTGGTGAACATTGCGCTTGCGACCGGCAATATCGGCCGTGAAGGCGGTGGCGTCTGCCGTCTCGGAGGTCACCAGGAGGGTTACTACCGTCCGTCCGATGCCCATGTCGGGCGTCCGGCCGAATATGTCGATCAGTTCCTTATCAGCGGAAACGGCAAGATCCATCACATCTGGGCCTGCGACCACTACAAGACCACCCTGAACGCTGCTCAGTTCAAGCGTGTCCACAAGAGGCGCTCGGACATAGTCAAGGATGCCATGGATGCGGCGGCTGGCGGTACCCGCGAGCAATTGGTCGATGCAATTGTCTCGGCAGTCAATGCCGGCGGACTCTTCGTGGTGGACATGGACATCATCCACAGCCAGATCGGCCAGAACGCTCATGTGATTCTGCCGGCCTGCGAGTCGAACGAGATGAACCTGACTTCCATGAACGGTGAGCGGCGCCTGCGCCTTTCTGAAAAGTACATGGATCCCTATGGCAACTCGAAACCGGATTGCCTGATCGCAGCAGGCATTGCCCAGAACATGGAGCGCGTGCTTCGTGAAATGGGTAATGATGCCTATGCAGACCAGTTCAAGGGTTACGACTGGGAGACCGAGGAAGACGCCTTCATGGACGGCTACAATAAGGGTAATCCTGAAGTCACCTATGAACGTCTGCGTTCCATGGGCAACAACGGTGTCCAGGAGCCGGTCACCGGATTTGCCGACGGCAAACTGGTGGGGACCGAGCGTCTCTACACAGATGGCAACTTCACCCGGCATGGCCGGGAGGACAAGAAGGCCTTGTTCTGTGCTGCAGGTTGGCGTGGCTGGCAGGCTCCGGGCAAAGCCCGCGAACAAGCCAATCACAAGTTCTGGATCAACAACGTTCGTGCCAATATCTTCTGGCAAAACCAGTTCCTCGATCAGGACAACGACTTCATCCAGGACCGCTTCCCCTATCCGTTCATCGAGATGAATGCGGAGGACATGGCGGAACTGGGCGTGGAAGCCGGCGATCTTATCGAGATCAGCAACGAAAACGGCGCGACCCAGGGAATGGCGTATCCGACTGACACCGCAAAACGCGGGCATGTCGCGATGGTGTTCGGCTCTCCGGCCGGTAGCCAGGGCAACGTTGTCAATCCTGGCGTGAACGAATTGGTGCTTCCGGACTACAAACACACTTGGGGCAACATTCGCAAGATCGCGAATGCTACGCCAAGAGTGAGCGCCGTCTCCTTCAAGTCGAAAGAATACAAGTCGGCCTGATCCTCCCGAATGGCCCGCCGCCAATGTCGCGGCGGGCCCCTTGTTTTGTGGGGCGAGTTCCATGCAGCCAGAAATCATACCTGACGAACGGATCGCGGAATTCTGTTGTTCCGGCATGCCTGGAGATGTTCTTCCCGTCGATATTGCCGGCGCAAAAGCGATCGCCGCTGCCGTTCCCGTCAATGAAGTCGAGCGCCTTCCGCTGATCGAGGCTTCTGGACGGATCTCCGCGTCCGACATTGCCTCCGCGATCAGCCTGCCGCTCTTCGACAATTCGGCCATGGATGGCTATGCCGTGCGGACAAGGGATTTCACGGAATCCGGTCCTTGGCGTTTTTTCGTATCGGGAAGGATACCCGCGGGAGACGGTTCCGGCAGGCGGTTCCCGCCCGCAAGCGCGGTACGAATCTTCACCGGCGCTCCGCTGCCGGCAGGTTTCGACGCTGTCGTCATGCAGGAGAACTGCCAACGGTCTGACGATACCGTGACCTTTGCCGCCAAGCCGACGAGTGGACAGAACAATCGTCGGGGCGGCGAAGATGTGTCTGCCGGATCAACCACCGTTGCAGCCGGTTCGCTGTTGACGCCCGGCCGTATTGCATTGCTCGCGGCGACAGGTGTAGGCGACGTCGAGGCCTGGCGGAGGATGCGTGTTGCCCTGATTTCAACAGGCAGCGAACTGCGCGAACCGGGCCGCAAGCTCGGCCCCGGACAGATCTACAACTCGAACCGCTATTTCCTGCGCAGCGCGCTCGCTTATCCTTGGGCGGAAATCGCGGATTACGGTATCGTCGGCGACGATCCGGAAACGATCCGCGCGGTGGTTCGCGACGCGGCGAGAGTATGCGATGTCGTCATCACGACCGGTGGAGTGTCCGTCGGCGAGGAAGACCACATGATGGATGTCCTGCGGCGCGAAAACGCGGAACTCGAGGTTTTGAAGGTCTCGATGCGGCCGGGCAAGCCGGTGACGGTCGGCACGATTGGCAACGCGCTGTTCTTCGGCCTACCCGGCAATCCTTACGCCGCAGCGGTAACGTTTTCCCGCATCGCGCTTCCGGCGATCAAAGCGACAGCGGGCTTGAGCGATGTTGCGACATCGTGGATGCCAGCCGTCTCCGGCTTCAGCTATCGCCGGAAACCGGGTCGCACGGAATATGTTCCGGTTACATGGGCCAGGCGGGACACGGACGGCAAACCGGTTGTGGAAATGCTCGGCCGCGGGTCCTCCGCAAGCCTCAATCCGATGGCTTCGGCCAGGGCGACCGCAGTGCTTCCTCCGGATATGGCGAGCATCGAACCGGGTATGCCGCTGCGTATCGAGCCCTTCTGCGAATGAACGGCATCGTCGACGGCATCTGCGCGCGTCGATCGGTATCGCCGAAGCGCTTGATCGAGCCAGGCCCGTCGCTCGTCGAACTGCACGAGATGGCAAGGGCTACTGCCGCGGCGCCCGATCACGGCCGATTGGGCCCCGCGCGGCTGGTCCATATCCAGAATGAGCGGCGGGACGCTCTGGCTGACGTTTTCGCCGCCGCCGCGCTCGAAGCGGAACCGAAGAGCGACACCGCCCGGATCGAGGACGCCAGACAGCGCTCCCGAAACGGGGCGTGTCTGATCGCTGTGATCGCAACCATCACCGAGGACGATCCACGCGTTCCGCCGCACGAGCAATGGATCTCCGTCGGCGCGGCGATCCAGAACGTGCTGCTTACCGCAGAATCCTTTGGCTACCGCGCAAAAATCGTTAGCGGAGCGCGAGTAACGAGCGAGGCGATGCGCTCGGCATTTGCGCTGAAGCAGTCCGAGCATCTTGTCGGATTCATTGCAGTCGGCAGTTACGACGGGGAACCGAAAGAATTGCCGCGCCGGCCGGTCGACGAGGTTCTTTTGGAGTGGGCCGAGTAGAGAAGGTCATCGCGGTGCCTTCTGAAGGATGTCCTCTTTGAGCAGGAGCGGAAAACCAACAACAGCCGGCGCGATGGCCGCTACGGATAGAAAGCCGGCCCATCCTTGCCTAAGCGTCCACGGCATGACCGGTTCCGCGAAAGCCTTTCGGTACCGCTTGAATGACCCGACGCTTGTCCGCGCCAGTTTGATTTCCGAATGATCATAAGTTTGTTCCGGGCCCGCTTCAGCATTCGGGAAATTGTCGACGCGTCGCATTAGATCGTTCGGCACTTTGGATCGCACCCGGCGTGGCGTGCCTTGTGCTTTTCGCCTTGCTATTGACCCGTATCGACAGCGATTTCGCTAGCCGCGCCTACGCGGCCTATGGCATACGGCCTGGCCGGATTTGATCGTCGGCCTGGGGATCGTCGCCATGAATGCAGATGCGGCGCGCGATGTATGGCAAGCAGCGCGCCAAGAGCATCTTGCGGCACGGGCTTGAACGAATGAGATCCGCGGGCATTACCCCTCCGCCAAGATGTGGCAAGGCATCGGTAACGGGGCTGTTGAAGCGGCTCCGGACCGCGGATCTGTAGTCAGTAGTTATGCTCCACCGGAAGCCCGGCCGCTCGCCACTCGGGTAGACCGTCCTCAAGGCGCCGTACCGTGAAGCCGCGGGCGCGCAGGGCGGCAACGGCCTCAAAAGACAGCACACACCACGGACCGCGGCAATAGGCGACGATCTCGTGATCCTGATCGAGTTCGGTCAGTCGTTCCTCCAGTTCGCTTAGTGGAATGTTGATGGCGCCGGGAACGTGTCCGACCGCGAATTCGTCTGGCGGGCGGACATCGAGCACGGTGATCAGATCATCGCGCGTTCTTTGGAGAAGTTCTTCGCGCGATACCGGTTCCATGCTGTCACGGTCATCGAAATAGGTCCGCCTGATGCGGTCGACCTCGGCGAGATTGCGCTCCGCGATGCCGGAAAGTGCTGCGATCAGCCCGAGCACACCTTCATCGGCGAGCCGGTAGAGCACGAACTTGCCGTCCCGGCGCGAAGCGACCAGTCCGGCGCGTCTCAATTGCTGCAAATGCTGCGAGGCATTGGCGATCGACAGGCCGACGCGCTCGGCCAGCGCGTCCACGCCGCGTTCACCCTGGGCCAGATGTTCTAGGATTTCCAAGCGATGCTGCGAGCCGAGCGCGCGGGCGATGGAAGCGAACTCGGCATAAAGCGCCTGTTTTGGACCGATTGACATTTCCAGAAGCCTGATATTTTATCATTCAAGCGATTGATTGAATGTAATCGACCCAAACGGAGTTGGCAAGTCCCTCTCACATCCGGCAAACGGCATCCAATGACTGACCTTATTCTGACAAACGAACCGCTGATCCGGATGTCCTTTTTTCTTGGAATCCTGCTCGTTATGGCACTTTGGGAAGTTGCGGCGCCCCGCCGCCGACAGGAAATCCCGCGCCTTCTGCGCTGGAGCAGCAATCTCGGCGTTGTCGTCGTCGACACGCTGATGGTGCGGCTGACCTTTCCGGTCGTCGCCGTCGGGCTGGCGCTGCTGGCGCAGGAGCGCGGCTGGGGCCTGTTCAACGTTTTCGACGTGCCGGCCTGGGTCGCCTTCGTCGTCTCGATACTGGCGCTCGATCTCGCCATCTATCTGCAGCATGTGATGTTCCATGCGGTGCCGGCGCTGTGGCGGCTGCATCGAATGCACCATGCCGACCTGGAATTCGACGTGACGACGGGACTGCGTTTTCACCCGGTCGAAATTTTGCTGTCGATGGGCATCAAGCTCGCCGTGGTCGCGGCGCTCGGGCCGCCGGCCGTTGCGGTGCTGGTCTTCGAGGTGCTCTTGAACGCCACGGCGATGTTCAACCATTCCAACATTCGAATTCCTGAAAGCATCGACCGTGTGCTGCGGCTGATCGTGGTGACGCCGGACATGCACCGGATTCACCACTCGATCCATCCGAGCGAGACGAACAGCAATTTCGGTTTCAACCTGCCGTGGTGGGACCGGCTGCTTGGTACTTATCGGCCGCAGCCGCGGGAAGGCCACGAGGCCATGACCATCGGCATCGAGCAGTTCCGCACCCGCCGCGATCTCTGGCTCGACCTGATGTTGATCCAGCCGCTGCGCGGCCCGGCCAGCGGCTATCCGATCAATCGCGAGAAAGGAGACGAGCGGTGAACGCCCGGCAGGTTCTTCCGCGTCTCGTGCTACTTGCCGGCGTGATAGTGGCCATCATCTGGACGGCCCTCAACCGCGACCGGCTGGACCTGGACGCGCTCGATGCCTGGCTTTCCGGGCTCGGGTTCGTGGCGCCGCTCGCCTATCTCGGCCTCTTTGCTGCCGGAACAATCGCCTTCCTGCCGGGCGCGCTGTTCGCGCTCGCGGGCGGCGCCCTGTTCGGACCGGTGTGGGGCTCGCTCCTCAATCTCGTCGGGGCAACGATAGGGGCAAGCTTCGCTTTCCTCATCGCCCGCTATCTCGCCGGCGGCTGGGTGGCGGCGCGGACCGGCAGACGGCTGAAACGGCTGATCGAAGGCGTCGAGGCGGAAGGCTGGCGCTTCGTCGCCTTCGTGCGGCTCGTGCCGCTCTTCCCGTTCAATCTGACCAATTACGCGCTCGGTCTCACCCGGATCAACTTCTGGCCCTATTTCATCACCTCGCTTATCGCCATGGCGCCCGGCGCGATCGCGTATACTTGGCTCGGTCATGCCGGACGTGAGGCGTTTGCCGGCGATGCCTCCGCGATCCGCTACGGCCTGCTTGCGCTCGGACTGCTCGCGGCCATCGCCTTTCTCCCACGCCTGGTCCGCCGGTTGGGCGCCAACGCGACTATCCGGTGGATCGACGCGGACACTCTGGCCGGCCGGATTCGTGAGGATCATGTCGCCGTCGTCGATGTGCGCGGGTCGGACGAGTTCGATGGCGCGCTCGGCCATGTCGCCTCGGCACTCAACCTGCCGCTCGGTGAACTGCCGGATCGTTTGACCGAGATCAGGGCATCTCGGGACCGGTCCGTCATTCTGGTTTGCAAGACCGACAAACGTTCCGCGGCCGCCGCAGCAATCCTCGGCGATGCCGGCTTCCGCGATGTCAGCGTTCTGCGCGGTGGCATGGAACATTGGAACCGCGACGGCAAGCCGGTCGAGATCGGCAACAGAGAACGAACCGGCCCAAATAGATGACCGAACGCAGGTGGCGGACGGCACGACCCACGAAGGAGCAGGAACATGACAAGAATTTGGATATCAACTGCAGCGGCCGCAGGCGCTATTGCCCTTCTGCCAGTTGCGGCGTTGGCACAGGCATCTACCGATCCCGATCGCTACGGCTGGGGACCGCATATGATGGGATGGGGTGGCGGATGGTTCGGAATGATCTTCGGGCCGGTCTTCATGATTCTCGTGCTCGCCCTGGTGATCGCGGTCACGGTTCTACTCGTGCGCTGGTTCGGCGGTCCGTGGCAGGCCACCTCGTCACAGCCGCCGCAACAGCCGGCTCGCACGCCGCTCGACATCCTCAAGGAGCGCTTCGCGCGCGGCGAGATCGACAAGGAGGAGTTCGAGGAGCGTCGCCGCTTCCTCGGCGAATGACCCTTATCCATACCGGAAACAACGCTCATGAAAATCCTGTTCATCCTCAACGACCCGCCCTACGGCGCCGAGCGCTGCTACAACGCCCTTCGCCTTGCCCACACGCTGCTGAAGAAGCACCGGAGGCGGAAATCATCGTCTTCCTGATGGCCGATGCGGTCATCGCCGCGCGCAAGGGCCAGAAGACGCCGGAAGGCTATTACAACATGGAACGCATGCTGAAACGCGTGCTCGCGAAAGGCACCGTATTACCGTGCGGCACCTGCATGGACGCGCGGGGAATGAACGACGACGACGTCATGGGCGGGGCGCGGCGCAGCACCATGGACGAACTGGGGGAAGCGACCCTCGCCGCCGACAAGGTGCTGGTGTTCTGAGCCGTGCGGAAAATCTATCTCGACTACAACGCCAGCACGCCGATCGCGCCCGAGGTCGCCACAATCATGCGCGACGCGATGGAAGGAGCATTCGGCAATCCGTCCAGCGGCCATTGGGCGGGTGCGCCGGCGCGACAGATCGTCGAGACCGCCCGGGGCCATGTGGCGGAGTTTTTCGGCTGCGATCGCCAGGAGGTGGTGTTCACCAGCGGCGGCAGCGAGGCGAACAATCTTGCGCTCAAGGGTCTGTTCTTTAAGTCCAAGCGGCCGCAGCCCCACTTCATCACCACAAGCGTCGAGCATCCGGCGATCACGGCGCCATTGCGCTTTCTGGAACGGCTGGGCGCTACGGTGACCTGGCTGCCGGTCGATGGTACCGGGCGGATCGATCCCGACGACCTGCGGCGCGCGATCACATCCGACACGATCCTGATCAACGTCATGCACGCCAACAACGAGGTCGGCACGATCCAGCCCATCGAGGAATGCTCAGTGATTGCGCGCGAACACGGCATCGCGCTTCACACCGATGCCGCGCAGTCGGTCGGCAAAATCCCGACGCGCGTTGACGAACTCGGCGTCGATCTCCTGACGATCGCCGGGCACAAACTCTATGCTCCGAAGGGCGTGGGCGCTCTCTATATCCGTGCCGGGACAATCCTTGAGCCGCTGATCCACGGGGCGGGGCATGAAGGCGGCCGGCGCGCCGGCACGGAGAGTGCCCTGCTGGCGGCCGCGCTCGGCCAGGCCTGCATCCTCGCGCGCGACCTGTCGCCGATGCGGGAGATTTCGGTTTTGCGCGACCATTTCTGGACTAGGCTCAAAGAGCATTTCGGGGATGGGATCACGCTCAATGGGCCTGCCGGGGGGCATGTCGGGCACCGGCTGCCGAACACGCTGAATGTCGCCTTCGCCGGCCAGGTCGGCGCGGACATTCTCGCCGCGGTTCCTGAAATCGCCGCGTCCACCGGCTCGGCCTGCCATTCCGGCCGGGTTGAACTCTCGCCCGTTCTCGAAGCCATGGACGTGGCGCCGGAAGTGGGCATGGGCGCGATCCGCTTCAGCCTGGGGCGAAATACGACCAGAGAAGAGGTGGATGCGGCCGTCGAGTTGCTGAGAAACGTCCCAGCTTGAAACCGGGCTAGGCTGTGCTCCAACATAGTGAAAGTATCGAATGACGGCTATCAGTCAGGCTGAAACACTATAAATGACAGTATTCAGGTCGTGTCCCCGTCTCTCAGTGGAGATGGACGCGGAGTTCCATAACAAACCTTATGCAACATGCGGAAGGGAAAGGCAGGAAGATGGTCCTCTCTCACACTTCCATTGCTCGATTCTGACTTTGTTCCGTAGCGGATCCTCCTTTTCAAATAAGCCCAATACGTATCGCCATGGACGCGGCCTGGCGGGTATTGGCTGCTCCGAGCTTCTGCGTTGCCGCATCGAGATATGAGCGAACTGAAGAATAGGAGACGCCCACTGTCAGTGCGATATCTGACATTGTCACGCCTTCCGCAAACCATCTAAGGCATTCTGCCTCCCTTGGCGAAAGACGAATATCGGTTGCTAGAGACACATCCTGGTTCGCGCCGGCGAGCCGCGCATGAACAAAAGCAACGCAAACTGCCGCGGTCACAGGGTCGACCTTCCGCGCGTCGAGTGGGTCCGCACGGTCAGTAACCAATGTAAAGATCATCCGATTCTTGAAGCCAACAGGCACCGATATTGAGAGACCGGACCGAATGCCGAACTCGGCCGCAGCCGCAAACATCTGCGAGACATCGCGCCGGCCCATGCGCCTTGCTTCCGAAGCGGACCATGTGAAGACCGGGGGGCCATGTTTTGCACGGGTGACGACGGGATCGACATGGAGATAACCGTCGCGGACATACCGCTCCTGCCACTTCTGGGGATAATTCGAGACGGCAAAACTCTCTTTTCCGCACAGATGAACATAGGCATAGTAATCGAAACCGGCACCGGATGTGAAATCCCGGAGGGTGCGCCGCGCCGCAGTATCATCCAGCGGAAGCGAGAGTTTGTCGATCAGACCTATCAGAATATCGTTCAAATGATTGGCCAGATGAAAGTATAAGGTTTGGTTGACGGATTTGTAGTCGAAATTTGGGCGGGCAGAAGGCGAAAGCCAAGTTTACCGGTAAGCGTTCGGGAAGACGATGTCCTGATCGACCAGGATGTTGAAACGGTATCCCGGTCGAATTGCGAGGGTCGGCTGGACGTTCATGTTTTTCGACACGGTCTGCTCCGAGATCTGGCTGAAGGTCTCGGCGAAGGAACGGCGCGCGGCATCGCCGGCGCTGTCCACTGTGGTCGACGTACTGTTGTCGCCAGGGAGCAGCATGTCGGTGCCAGCGCCGATCAGCGCTACCAGGATCGCCGACCCGAAGGTCCGCAGATAGTGGTTGTCGACCTTGTCGTGGAAACCGCCATAACCCGCGCCATCCGTTCCGGCCATGCCGCCAATCTGCAGGGTCGAGCCGTTCGGAAAGATGATGTCGGTCCAGACGACAAGCACCCGGTTCTGGCCGAAGGTGACCTCGGAGTCGTAACGCCCGAACAGCTTCGCGCCCTGCGGGATCAACAGGCGCCGGCCCGTCGCGCTGTCATAGACATTCTGCGAGACCTGCGCGGTGATCCGGCCGGGAAGATCGGAATTGATGCCGGTAATCAAGGTGGCTGGAATGACCGAGCCGCGCTTGAGCTCGAACGGCGACATTTGCGGTACGACGGAGTTCGGCAGATAGCCGAGGTCAGCGATGTCCTGGTTGAAGAACTGCTGTTTGGACGCCTGCCCGTTCGGATCGGCAGCCTGACCGATGCCGGACTGAAGAGCGGCGCTATAGAGATCGAGCGCACTCGCCGGCCGGTTCGCGGTCGTCAGCCCTGTTTGCGGAGACGTCGGCGTCGCTGCAGCACTCGTGTTTTCGAGGTCCTTCAGGTTGACTGCGATCGGAGAGTCGAAGGCGGCACCTTCAGCTTGAATGCTCGCCATTTGCTGCCGCTGGTATTCTCTAAGCACCTGCTCTTGCTGTTCGCGCTGCAGCCGCGCCCGCCACACCTCTTCCGACTCCAGGGTCGGCTGAGGGGCTGTCACGACGGTCGGCGTGGGTTCAGGCGCTTTCTGAAACGGATTCTCCCTCCGTTCGGGCTCAACGCTTGGTGTTGGCTGGATCACGACGGGCTGCGGCTCGCCGATGATCCCGTCCGGCACACCTTGCTTCAGGCGCTCGGCGTCGTTGGAAGCGGGCCGCGAAGACGACGGCTCAATCTGCGAGTTGCCACCGAACTGCAATCCTCTCGTCGACAGGCCGTAGAAGATCACCGCCAGGAAGGTCACGACCAACAGGATGGCGACGATGACCGGAACGCGATTGAGGCGCCTGATGCGCGGCCCGTCTTGCGGACCGGCCCCGCCGAGTTTCAGGGTCTCGCTCATGATGCGGCCTCCGATCCACGCTGCATGACGGACAAGGGGCTGGCCGGCGTCGCGCCCGTGGCGCTCAGCGTGTACATGCGGGTCAGCTCGACCTGGAGCATCGAGAGCCGCACCAGCACGCCGCCCTCGAAGGGATCGATCGAATAGGCCAGCGGCGTGACGGCAGCCCCCTCGGCCGCCTGATCGGTGACGACGGCATAGCCCCATTCGCGAAGCGCCGCCTCGAGAGCCGGGCCAAACAGGGCGTCACTGCCGCGGAGCTCGATCGTGGTCGTGTCCGGCCCGACCTGTTCCGCCAGCCGCCCCACCATGTCGCCGGCGATGGCATTCGCCGATTCCGGCGTCAGCTCCGCCGTAACTTCGCTCCGGATGAGGCCTGGTCCGCTCATCGTCTGGCACGCAGCCAGCATCGCCATGAGCACCAAGGCGGCCGAGAGACGGAGAAAGGAATTGACCGCGCGCATCGCCCTACCCTCCCCGCCGGATCGTGATTTTCTGCTGCTGGCGGCCGACGCCGGAGACCAGGATCGCCCGATCGATGTTGTAGTCGACGACCATCATCGCGCCGTTCATGCGGTAGTTGACGATGCGGTTCTCGCCACCGGAAACAACAAAGAGGACCGGGGCCTCCTGCCCTGACAACGAGGACGGAAACTGAATGTAGGTTTTCATGCCGTCGCCGTAGATCCGTGTCGGCCGCCAGCGCGCCGCGCCACTCATATGAAACGCGAAGTCGAGCTGA
>NZXU01000106.1 GCA_002698425.1 Ahrensia sp.
CGCGTCGAACTCCCCGAGGACGGCCCCGAGGCCTACACCCAGGACAAGCCCACCAAGAAGGTCGTGGTGAGCACTCGCTACTCATCGGCTCACGCCGGCGTCGTCTTGGCCCACGAATTGGCACACATTCAGATGGGCCACATGGAACGCCACCACGACTACCACAGCGGCCCGGGCGGGCAGCGCCCCACGATGGAAGTCGAAGCCGAAAGCGTCGCCTACGTCATCGGCCGCCACTACGGACTCAAGCCCGGCGGCAGCGCCTTCGCCTACATCGACGGCTGGGCCAAGGGCGATCCCAAGAAGGTNCAGGAGACCGCCGATCGCGTCAACAAGGCCTGCAAGGCCATCATCGGCGCACTCCCGCNGACCGCTCCCGCGGTCGTGAAGTAGAAGGACACCCACCATGAGCACCCCCGATCAGNACGCCCAGGTNGAGATCGAGATCGAAGACCCCGACACCGGAGAGCGACACACCTTCACCGCGGCCACCGAAGAGGAGGCCACCGCCGCCGCCGAGGACTACTTCGGCGTCANCGAAGCCCAGGAGCGAGACAATGACTGACACCATGACCCAGGAACCCACCCGCGAAGAACTGCTGCGGGAACTCGGCAAAGTCCAGTCCAAGCTGGAGAAGGCCCGACGCCGCCGCGACGCCGACGCGATCGCCTACGCCTCCNCCCCCGACGGCGCCGCCGAAACCTTCCGCCGCTACGAACTCGCCCGCGACGACCGCGAACGCAAAGAACTCAAGACCACCTACCTGTCCGGGCTGNCCATGGCCGGCGAGGAGTACGANGAACGACTGCGCCGCGGCAACGCCGGCGACAACGACGGACCCCTGGCCGTCATCCCCGTCGGCNCATTCCGCGACCCACTCACCAAAGCCCTTGTCGAGCAACGCATCATGGGAACGTTCCGCACCACCGCAGCATCAGTGGACTCCAACACCGTCACCGTCACACTGCTGCGTCTGCTGCCCGACCAACAGACCCGCAAGCGGCTGCGCCTGGACACCACCGCCGAACTCGGCGTCCTGACCGCAGACCTCACCGAGATCATCGCCACCGCCTGGACCGATCCGGCCACCCGNAANCGCCTGACCGCGTTCCTCGACGACGCCGCCGCACCCATCGACACCGCAATCGCGCAGCGAGACCAGCGATGAGCACCGATCTCGTCTTCCAGGAACCCGGCATCGCCGAAACCCGCCAAGAGCGNGCNCTGCGCCGAGCCCAACAGCTGCAGAACGCCTTCCAAACGGCGTTCGAGGTGCTCGCAGAGATCTACCGCGACGAAGACTGGCGCTTCATCAACGACGGCGCCGGCCGCCCCTACACCGGCTTCACCGCNTTCGTCCAAGACCAACTCGGATGCGCAGCATCCAACGCCCGCCGCTACCAGCAGGGCATCGTCGGNCTCATCCTGCCCCTGCAAGAACTCACCGCCCCGGGAACCCGCATCCCCGTCACCTCCTCCGACGTCGCCCGCCTCGGAGTCACCGGCGCCCGCGTCGTCATCGAGCAAGCCCCCAGCGCCCTGGACGGCATCACCGAACCCGACGCCCAGACCGACGCCCTNCGCGAACTGATCGACTCCGTNACCCAACGCACCACCGACCCNGGCTTCGGACCCCTCAACGAATCCCTCNCCCCACCAATCGAATCCCCACTCGGCGCTCTGGTCCCAGCATCCGTCCCCGANGACGACGATCCCGACGACGANCNCGCCCCCAGCGCATCAGACAGCCATGGCTGGGATCAGCCCGCGCCGGATACACCNCCCTGGGACGACGACGAACCCGCCACCCCCGGCGCCACACCCACCCCGGNCCCGGCCGCCCANGAGCCCACCGCCCCAGAGNTCACGCCCGCCGCGTCGAACGANCCNCCCGCCGCGCCGCCCACCTCAGACCANGCCGCTCCAGCTGCNCAGGTCATGATCGACCTGGAAGCCGCGATCGCCGCCGTCATGGCNGCNGGTGAACCCACTGCTCTCGCCGAGCAGCTCTCCGGCGGACCCGGCGCCGCCCTCGCCCCGAAGTGCCTGGCATCAGGCCAGCGCCTCGTCCGGCTCGGCCAGCTCCTGCGCAGCCTGACGTGAGGTNTCACACGGACGCTTCGCCCCGGCCATTCGCCGCCGCGGCGCGAAGCACGATGGCCACGCGTTCGAGATAGAGCTCCAACTGCTCCTGTCCCGCGGGCGTGTCCAGAGACGGTTGTAGCCGGGCAACCTCAGCAGGAATGCTGCGCGAAAGCCANCCGCCCGGCAACATCCGAAGTGCCTCGAAAATCTCTGCAATGAAACGCAATTGCGATGCCTGCCTGTAAAGAATGGTCATGGCGGGCACCATATGAAGCNACGAGGTTCGGCGTCCACAACCGTAGGCAAGATAGCGGAAAACTATTTTCTGCCCACCCGTAGCCGGGCCACCGCGATCGGNCCGACCGCGCGACGGGGACATGCCATNAGGCCAGCTAGCGCCTACAACGGGTTCCAGGATCGGCGATCGGGATCCCACGTGCCGGCCTGAACCCGCCCGTCGAGCACTGCCCCCACGAACCGGTCTGCCTCGACGAGCGCAGCATCGGCGTCCCGCAGCTCCGCCGGCAAGCCCGCCTGCGCAACCCGCGCCGGATAGCTNCGTCGCCACTGCTCGCTCGGCAGGGACAGGGGAGTGGGCACCACCAGCCCNCGGCGCTGCTCCTGCNCGCGTACCGCGGCCCGCAACTCNTCGGCGTCNACACGCGCGCAGCGCGACAAGATCACGATGTCGGCCAGGTCGTGAGAGCGCGTCGACGGCGACTCGCCGCTGCTGCCATGCAGCTCGTACATCGCCGCGACCTTATCCGCGACGTGGGAACTGACCGAGTACGTCCGGACCGCCGACATCGGCCGCACATCGTCGATCGCCACCACGGGATCGGGTACCANCGTGTCCGGCTCGAACGGAAACTGCCGTCCGGCAGCAACATCGAGCTTGGCCACCGAGAACCGCGACCCGTTGAGCAGGTAGGTGATCTTGCCGGTGAACGCTCCAGGCCCACTGCCGGGACTGACCGTCACCACGAACTCCCCGTGCTCGCCGGCGCGACGTCGCGCCGCCGCGGTCAANGCNGCCGTCAGGTCCTCGACACCGCGGGTCGCCGCCAGATCCAGATCCGCGGTCGCCCTCGCCTCGGCGGTGCGGTACTGCAGAGCCGTGCCGCCGGTCACCANCCANGACTCNGGATCCCGATCGAACAGACGGGACACNAACTGCTGCAANGCAAAACGTCGCGCCACCTCNGNGGAATCAACCCCGGNCGTCCGCGCGATCTCCCGGATCCGGGTGTTCAACGCAGCCCGGAACGCAGCCTCAGACCCGTAGGTGCGCCGTGCGTCGAGCAGCTCCTCGATCTCACGCTCACGCTGCTCCAGCGCCGCCACCCGGTCATGGGACTCCTGCGCCCGGGCNCGCATGTCGGCAGAGCAGCGTCTCGGTCCGCCGGGCTCGTTACTGGCCTTGCACATGCTCCGCCGCTACACCGCCGACGACGACAGCCGCAACGGGCGCTCGGCGGCCGCNGCAAGCCGGTGCGCCAACGCGATCCCGTCCCGCTCACCCCACCGGCCGGCGAACGGCTCCAGGCGGGCACCCACCTCGGGCAGCGTCAACAGGCCCTGCTCCAGGACGTCGGCGATCACCGTGCCCTGATGGGAGCCATCCAGATCGTCACGNGCCAGGTCGGCAATGATCCGACCGGGTGTGGCCACCGGAAGACCCTCNGTGATGTCCCAGTCNATCCCGCGGGCCCCGATGTCGCGCCGGTACGCATGCACCCGCGGCGATCGCGTGTTGATGCGCCGCGGGCTGGTCAAGAACAACCCACGCGAGACCAGCGTGCCCAGCTCGCGGATCACCGCCGCGCTGTCGTGGCTGATCACGCAGTCCGGATCCGCGCGCCGCTGCTCCACGTCGTCTTCCGGGCGCAGCGCCAGCCACTGGGCTGCCCAGTCCTCGAAAGCGAACATGCCGGCGGAATCCTCGGTGAACCCGTACACGCCNTGGTGGGCCCGGAACAGCTCACCGGAGTCGGCGCGGCGAGCCAGCTCGTAGCGGGCGACACCGTGCTGGCGGGCCTGGGCTGCAGTGAACAACCCGAACTGGCCGGCNGCCAGAGCATGCAGCCGGCCCCACACCAGCTCGTCGNCCATGCAGCAATAGTAGCAATCGGGGGACGTGGTATCGGGGCTGCTCAGGGCTGCTGCTTTCGCTAGTTGCCACAGCCGCCGCGACCTCACCCGCCGCTCCTGTTCCGCGGTCGCGTAGCTCCTTCGCCCAGCCAGGAATCCAGCGTCGGACGGGAAACGCCCAGCGCCTCGATGATCTCTCGCTTGGTCCGGCCCTCGTCGAAGTACTTCCGCGCCAACTCCCGGGCGGCCTGCTTCTCCGCGCCCAGCCGAGACTCGGCCTCCATCAGGCGTCGTCCNTGCTCGGCCAGCCTGCCCAGACTGCGCTCGACGACGCGGGCATGGACATAGGGCTCGCCGACGATCTCCGGGCCGCCGCGCTGCACGGGCTCGGCGCCGGCCGCGGCGGCCAGGACCTCGGCATCGCTGGCGCTGTCGTCGAGATCGGGCAGGTCGTACTCGGCGACCAACTCCGCCGGCGTCCGCACAATCACCCTCACNGCGAGCCTCCCGTTAGTGGGGCGCGCAGGCGCACCCGTTTCGCGGCCGGTCGACTACCCGGCGGCATCACAGTACTTCTCAACCTGAACCATGNAAGCCACTTTACAACAAATGTAAAGAGGTTTACAGTGGGGAAGACGAGAACTTGGGAGGCACGATGACCAACACCACCCCGCCCGCCGGCTGGTACCCCGACCCCACAGGCGCTGCCCAACAGCGGTATTGGGACGGACAGCAGTGGACCGAAGCCCTGGCCGCGCCCACCGTCGTCCACGTGCCCGTCGCGGCCCCACCGGCCAAAGACTGGTTCCAGCGCCATCCCGCCTGGACCACCCTCATCGTCTTCTGGGTCGCCTGCATGATCTGGCAGTGGGAATGGCTGGTCCCCGTCATCGCCATCGTCGCCGCCACCGTGTGGACCTTCCGCTGGATCGAGCGCCGCAATAACCGCCTCGCCGCCGACGCCGACCGCCAGAACAAACTNGNCGCCCTGGGCGACAAGCGCGGAATCTTCGGCGACTACCCACCCGCCGACGCGGCCTGACCCACCACCACAGGACAAGGAGTACTTCCCATGCCCAGCNCCCCGAGCTGCCACTTCCGAGCCGGCGACTACCTCTACGCCGGCCAAGCCCACGACGACGCCATCGCCCGCCTCGACGGCTTCGACGACACCGCCAAGATCGTCGCCCGCAACTCCGTCACCGAACTCATCGACCTGCANAACGGCACCATCACCTGCCACCAGGTCGCCGTCATCGCCAGCGCCANCCAGCGCCGCCGCTGCTCAGGGCTGTGACTTCTCAAGTTTAATGTCCGTTTCTCAAGTGAAATGTCCAGACGAATGTCCAATTGCACAGTTGAGTAGGATTTCGAGAGAGGCGGGACGGTCGCGGCGGACGGGCCCGAAGGAGTTGTACTGAGGGTGTCTGACGATGGCGGCGCCGTCGCAACATATAGGTTTTGGCGGCCATTTCTGGCCACAGCCGAAGAGATTCTCGTCCTCATCGACGGCAGCGATGTTGACCTTGCGGATACGGCCGTCATCGTTGAGCTGACTCGTGCCAGCTCGAAGCAAGGTAGGCGATTGGGTGTCCCGCGATACTAAACATAACTACTCGTTGCCGGCGGTGAGTCTGGTGCCGTTGCGTGGCGGGACGGTCAAACGGCGGGCCCACGCCTCTCCGGCGATGATGCGGGTCAGTTGACGACCGCCAGGAGGTCGCCGCCTTCGACTTGGGCGGTGGCCGAGACCGCGATGCGGGCGACGGTCCCGGTCTTGGGGGCGGTGATGGCTGCCTCCATCTTCATGGCTTCGATGGTGGCGATGGTCTGCCCGGCCTCGATGGCGTCTCCGACGGCGACGGTGACGGTGACGACGCCGGCAAACGGTGCCGCGATCTGGTCGGGGTTGGTCTTGTCGGCCTTCTCCGCGGTGGGGACCTCGGAGGCGATGTTGCGGTCGCGGACGACGACGGGACGCAGTTGGCCGTTCATGATGCACATGACGGTGCGCATCCCGCGTTCGTCGGCATCGGAGATGGCTTCGAGCCCGATCAGCAGTTCCACACCCTTCTCCAACGCCACCCGGTGCTCGTCACCGTGGCGCAGCCCGTAGAAGAACTGGTTGGCGCTGAGCTGGCTGGTGTCGCCGAACTGATCGCGGTGCGCCTCGAACTCCTTGGTGGGCCCGGGGAACAGCAGCCGGTTCAGCGTGGCCTGACGCTTGCCGCCGGGCTGAGCCAGCACCGCCTCGTCCTCCAGCGACAGCGGTGTCTCCGGTTTGGCCGGACCACGCCCGTCAAGAGCCTTGGTGCGCAATGGTTCCGGCCAGCCACCCGCCGGATCACCCAGCTCACCGCGCAGGAACCCGACCACCGAATCCGGAATGTCGTACTTGGCCGGATCGGCGGTGAACTCCTCAGCGCTGACACCCGCGCCGATCAGCGCCAACGCCAGGTCTCCGACCACCTTGGAGCTGGGGGTGACCTTGATCAGCCGGCCCAGACTGCGGTCAGCCGCAGCGTAATTGGCCTCGATCTCCTCGAACCGGTCCCCGAAACCCAGCGCAATGGCCTGCTGACGCAGATTGGACAGCTGGCCACCCGGGATCTCATGGGTGTACACCCGCCCCGTCGGGGCCGGCAACCCGGACTCGAACGGCGCGTACACCTTGCGCAGCGCCTCCCAGTACGGCTCCAGCTCACACACCGCCCCCAGATCCAGACCGGTGTCGCGGTCGGTGTGCGCGGTGGCCGCCACGATCGAGGACAGTGCGGGCTGACTCGTGGTGCCCGCCAACGGCGCAGCCGCACCGTCCACCGCATCCGCACCGGCCTGCCACGCCGCCAGATAGGTGGCCAACTGCCCACCCGGGGTGTCATGGGTGTGCACATGCACCGGCAGATCGAACCGGGACTTCAGCGCGCTCACCAGGGTGGCCGCCGCGGGCGGGCGCAGCAGGCCGGCCATGTCCTTGATGGCCAGCACATGCGCGCCGGCGTCGACGATCTGCTCGGCCAGGCGCAGGTAGTAGTCCAGGGTGTAGAGATCCTCGGCCGGATTCGACAGATCACCGGTGTAGGACATCGCCACCTCGGCGATGGTCGTATTGGTCGCCCGCACCGCATCGATGGCAGGACGCATGCTCTCGATGTTGTTCAGCGCGTCGAAGATCCGGAAGATGTCGATACCCGTGGCCGCCGCCTCATCCACGAACGCCGACGTGACGATCTCCGGATACGGCGTGTACCCCACGGTGTTACGCCCCCGCAGCAGCATCTGCAGACAGATGTTCGGCAGCGCCTCCCGCAGAGCGGCCAACCGCTCCCAGGGATCCTCCCTCAAAAACCGCAGCGCCACATCGTAGGTGGCCCCACCCCAGCACTCCACCGACAACAGTTCCGGCATCATCCGCGCCACGTACGGCGCCACCTTCAACAGCCCCGTCGAGCGCAACCGCGTCGCCAACAACGACTGGTGCGCATCACGGAACGTGGTATCCGTGACCCCCACTGCGGGAGAACCCTTGAGCCACTGGGCAAAACCCTGCGGTCCGAGTTCGGTCAGCTTCTGCTTGGACCCCGCGGCCGGAGCCACCGACAGGTCGATATCGGGCAGCTTGTCGTGCGGATACACCGTCGAGGGCCGCTCGCCGTGCGGCTTGTTGACCGTGACATCGGCCAGGTAGTTCAAGATCTTGGTGCCACGATCGGCACTGGAACGGGCGGTCAACAGCTCGGGACGCTCGTCGATGAACGACGTGGTGACCCGGCCGGCCACGAAGTCCGGATCGTCGAGAACCGCTTGCAGGAACGGGATGTTCGTCGACACGCCGCGGATGCGGAACTCCGCCACCGATCGTCGGGCACGGCGCACCGCGGTGCCAAAATCCCGGCCCCGGCAGGTCAGCTTCACCAGCATCGAATCGAAGTGGGCGCTGACTTCGGCGCCGACCTGGGTGCCGCCGTCGAGGCGGATGCCCGCGCCACCGGGTGAGCGGTAGGCCGTGATCCGGCCGGTGTCAGGGCGGAACCCGTTCACCGGATCCTCGGTGGTGATGCGGCACTGCAGCGCGGCGCCGTGCGGCACGATCGCTTCCTGGCTCAACCCGAGATCGGCCAATGACTCACCGGCCGCGATCCGCAGCTGCGAGGACACCAGATCCACATCGGTGATCTCCTCGGTGACGGTGTGCTCCACCTGGATCCGCGGATTCATCTCGATGAACACATGCTTGCCCCGCTCATCGAGCAGGAACTCCACCGTGCCGGCACACGAGTAACCGATCTGGCGGGCGAACGCCACCGCATCCGCACAGATCCGCTCCCGCAGCGCAGGATCGAGATTCGGCGCCGGCGCCAACTCGATCACCTTCTGATGCCGCCGCTGCACCGAACAATCCCGCTCGAACAGGTGGATCACAGTGCCATGCGTGTCGGCCAGGATCTGCACCTCGATGTGACGGGGATTGATCACCGCCTGCTCCAAGAACACCGTCGGATCCCCGAACGCCGACTCCGCCTCACGGCTGGCAGCCTCGATGGACTCCCGCAACAGTCCGGGCTCGGCGACGCGGCGCATCCCGCGCCCACCCCCACCGGCGACCGCCTTGACGAACACCGGGAACTCCATGGACTCCGACGCCGCCAGCAGTTCCTCGACATTCGCCGACGGCGCCGAGGACGCCAGCACCGGCAGCCCGGCCTCGCGAGCGGCCGCGATGGCGCGCGACTTGTTGCCCGTCAGCTCCAGCACCTCCGCCGACGGCCCCACGAACGTGATGCCCGCCGCCGCACACGCCGCCGCCAACTCGGGGTTCTCCGACAAGAACCCATAACCCGGATACACCGCGTCCGCGCCCGCGGCCACCGCCGTGCCCACGATCTCGTCGACCGACAGATAGGCCCGCACCGGGTGACCGACCTCGCCGATCTGATACGACTCGTCGGCCTTGAGGCGGTGCACCGAATTGCGGTCCTCATACGAATAGACCGCAACCGTGCCGATCTTCAGCTCATACGCCGCGCGGAACGCCCGAATCGCGATCTCACCACGATTGGCGACCAAAACCTTGGAGAACACTTGAGATGTCTGCTTCCAGTGGTGTTGCGTAATTATTGTGCGGCGTTCAGCCGTGAGCGTGCAACGGAGCTCCGGACACTGCGAGGAGAGCCTCGCCGAGTCCCTCGCTCTGTGTGGGGTGCGCATGGATGAACCGCGAAGCGGTGCTCGCGTCAATACCCAAGTTGTACAGAAGCTGGCCTTCACTGATGAGTTCGCCTACGCGGTCACCGACCATGTGCACACCGATGACGGCCCCGGTGGGTGAGGTGATGACTTTAACGGCGCCAGCGGTTTTCAGGATCTGACTTCGGGCGTTTCCGGCAAGGTCGTGGATAGCGAAGTGTGTTGCTTCGCCGTGTATTTGGCGGGCAGCAGCTTCGGTGAGACCCACGGATGCGGCCTCGGGGTGCGAGTAGGTGATGCGGGGTATGCCGAGCTCGTCTGGTGGGGTTGGGCGTAGGCCGGCTATCTCTTCGGCGACGAAGATTCCTTGCTGAAAGCCGCGATGGGCAAGTTGTGGCCCGCGGACAATATCTCCGGCGGCGTAGATGGTGGGGACCGTTGAACGTAGCCGTGCATCTGTGGTGACAAAGCCGGATTCGGTGGCGATACTGTGCTCGCTGAGATTGTCTACGGCGGTGTTGGGTGCTCGGCCTGCTGCGATCAGCAGCACGTCTGCTTCGAAGACGTCGCCGCCGTCGACGGTGACCGTGACTCGATCCGGCAAGGTCTGCACACCGGACACCGAGGCTCCAGTTTTGGTGGCGATGCGGCGGCGTCGGAAGGCGCGCTCGATGTGCGTTGAGATAAAAGGATCTTCGCCGGCAAGCAGGCGTGGAAGCGCCTCGATAACAGTGACTTTGGTGCCGAGCGAGGCCCACAGGCTGGCGAACTCAACCCCGATGACCCCGCCTCCCAGGACGATCGCCGACTCCGGAACGAAACTCAACTGCAGTGCTTGATCGCTGGTGAGCACCCGGTCGGAGAGGTTGACACCGGGCAGTAGGCGTGGCTTTGAGCCGGTGGCGAGGACGATGTTCTTCGCGTGGACCGTTTGATCTGCGACCCGCAGCGTGTTGGGTCCGGATACTTCACCGGTTCCGTTGACGACAGTGATGCCGCGATTGGACACCAACCCTTCGAGGCCCTGGTACAGGCGGGCAACGATCGTGTTCTTGAACGCGTGGAGGCGGTCGACGTCAACACCGGCGAACGTCGCGGCGATACCAAACTGGTTGGCCTGCTTGGCGCCGTCGGCGATCTCCGCGGCGTGAAGAAGTGCTTTGGTGGGGACGCAACCGCGATGCAGGCATGTGCCGCCTACCTTGTCGTGTTCGATCAGGGTGACGCTCAGCCCGAGTTGGGTTGCCCGGATGGCGGTGGCGTAGCCGGCGGGGCCACCACCGAGTACCGCGATATCGGCAGGGTTTGTTGTCATGGGGGTCCTAGGTCGCGAGGGTGGAAGTGGCGGTGCGCGGCGTTGTGCGGGTGGAGGCCGCTTGGCGGTAGAGGCGGCCTGCGCGGTAGGACGACCGAACCAATGGACCGGACAGCACACCGAGGAAGCCGATCTGGTGTGCTGTCTTTTCCAGGTCGTCGAATTCGGCCGGTGTGACCCATCTCGCGACGGGGTGGTGGCGGGAGCTAGGGCGCAGGTATTGGGTGATGGTGATCAGCTGGCAGCCCGCGGCGTGCAGGTCGCGCAGGGTGGTGGTCACTTCGTTGATGTCCTCGCCCATTCCGAGGATGAGATTGGATTTTGTGATCAATCCGGATGCGCGGGCTCGGGTGAGTACGTCGAGTGAGCGGCGGTAGTCGAACGCCGGGCGGATGCGGCGCAAGAGTCGCGGCACCGTCTCGACGTTGTGAGCGAGGACCTCGGGCCGACTTTGGTTGACGGCGTCGAGTAGCTCTCGGCGTCCTCCGAAATCCGGGATGAGGAGCTCGACGCCGACACCGGGGCAGTGGTGGTGGATTTGGCGGACGGTCTCGGCGTAGAGCCATGCGCCACCATCGTCGAGATCGTCACGCGCGACGCCGGTGACAGTTGCGTACCGCAGACCCATGGTGGCGACCGACTGTGCCAGGCGGCGTGGCTCGTCGCGGTCAAGTGGTGACGGTCGGCCGGTGTGTATTTGGCAGAAGTCGCATCGGCGTGTGCACTGATCGCCGCCGATGAGGAAGGTGGCTTCGCGGTCCTCCCAGCACTCGAAGATGTTGGGACAGGCAGCTTCCTGGCACACTGTGTGCAGTTGCTCGGTCTCGACCAGCAGTTTGAGGCTTTGGTAGGACGGGCCGGTCCGCACTTTGGCTTTCATCCACGACGGTTTGCGTTGCAGCGGTGTCTGCGCGTTGCGTACTTCCAGGCGCAGCAATCGCCGACCGTCTGGCGACGGGGTGGTGGTCATAGCTCGTGCCTGACGCCTGTCTACCAGCCGCGTTCGGCGAGGCGGTGCGGGACGGGGATGTCGTCGACGTTGATGCCGACCATCGCTTCCCCGAGGCCACGCGAGACCTTGGCGAGCACATCGGGGTCGTCGTAGAAGGTGGTGGCCTTGACGATCGCGGCGGCCCGCTCGGCGGGGTTACCAGATTTGAAGATCCCGGAGCCGACGAATACGCCCTCGGCGCCGAGCTGCATCATCATCGCGGCGTCGGCCGGGGTGGCGATCCCGCCGGCAGTAAACAGTGTGACGGGCAATTTGCCGGCGCGGGCCACCTCGACCACCAGGTCATACGGCGCCTGAAGTTCCTTGGCCGCGACGTAGAGTTCGTCTTCGGACAGGGTGGTCAGTTGGCGGACTTCGCCGCCGATCTTGCGCATGTGGGTGGTGGCGTTGGAGACGTCGCCGGTGCCGGCCTCGCCTTTGGAGCGAATCATCGCCGCGCCTTCGGTGATGCGGCGCAGTGCCTCGCCGAGGTTGGTGGCGCCGCAGACGAAGGGGACGGTGAATTTCCACTTGTCGATGTGGTTGGCGTAGTCGGCCGGGGTGAGTACCTCGGATTCGTCGATGTAGTCGACACCCAGGCTCTGCAGGATCTGGGCCTCGACGAAATGTCCGATGCGGGCCTTGGCCATTACCGGGATGGTGACTGCGGAGATGATGGCTTCGATCATGTCGGGATCGCTCATCCGCGAGACCCCGCCTTGGGCACGGATGTCGGCGGGAACGCGTTCCAGCGCCATGACGGCCACGGCGCCGGAGGCTTCGGCGATGCGGGCCTGTTCGGGGGTGACGACGTCCATGATGACGCCTCCCTTGAGCATTTCGGCCATACCGCGCTTGACCCGGGAGGAGCCGGTCACGGTGGGAGTTGCAGCATTGGTGGTCATTGTGTTTCGTGTTCCGATCTTCTAGCACTCCACCACGTTGACCGCGACGTTGATCGCCAGGCCTCCGGTGGAGGTTTCTTTGTATTTGGTGCTCATGTCGTAGCCGGTGGAACGCATCGTTTCGATGACTTCGTCGAGGGTGACGCGATGAGTTCCGTCGCCGCGCAGCGCCATACGCGCGGCGTTGATAGCTTTGCCCGCCGAGATGGCGTTGCGTTCGATGCACGGGATCTGGACGAGTCCAGCAATGGGATCACAGGTCAGGCCCAGGCTGTGTTCCATGGCAATCTCGGCTGCGTTTTCGACCTGGGCAGGGCTGCCGCCCAGGACTTCGGCGAGCCCGGCGGCCGCCATCGCTGCGGCAGATCCGACCTCGCCCTGGCAGCCTACTTCGGCACCGGAAATCGACGCGCGTTCTTTGAACAGCGATCCGATGGCACCGGCTGTCAGGAGGAAGGTGACGGCGGTGTCATCGGGGCTGGCTCTTCCGGCGGGGGTGTAGTGGGTGGCGTAGTGCAGCACGGCGGGCACGATGCCGGCTGCACCGTTGGTGGGTGCGGTGACCATGCGGCCGCCGGAGGCGTTCTCCTCATTCACGGCCAGCGCCACCAGGTTTACCCAGTCCTCGGCGAATTCCGGTGCGCGTGTGGGGTCTTCGGCGTGGAGACGGTCGTGCCATCGCTTGGCGCGGCGCCGAACACCCAAAACTCCGGGCAGCGTGCCATCCTGCTGAATCCCGCGTTCAGTGCACTCGACCATGACGTCTCGGATGTGCAGGAGTTCGTTGCGGATTTGTGTCTCGTTGCGGCGGGACTGTTCGTTGACGAGTGCGACCCCACTGATGCTCAGTTGCCTGCGAGCGCACAGGTCGAGTAGTGCCCTCGATGAGGAGTAGTCCATTGAGGGTGTGAATGTGGGGTCGTTGCCGGTGTCGTGTTCGGTGACGATGAATCCGCCGCCGATCGAGAAGTAGGTCTCGGTCGCTAGGGTGGTGTTGCCGGCAGCGGTGGCGGTGAAGGTCATCCCGTTGGTGTGGCGGGGCAGGACCTCATCGGCATGGAGGCGGATGCTCTTCTCGGTCAGCTGAACTTGTCTGACCCCACCGACGGTGGTGATGCCCGTGGAGTGGATCTTCTCCAGCACAGCCTCTTTGACGTCAGTGGTCAGGGTGTTGGCGCGGTACCCTTCAAGGCCGAGAAGAACCGCCGACATGGTTCCGTGACCGGCGCCCGTGGCGGCCAGGGAGCCGTAGAGATCGACCTGCATCCCGGTGACGGATTCCAGTAGTCCCTGCTGTTTGAGCTCTCCCACGAAGTCGGCTGCAGCGCGCATGGGGCCCACAGTGTGTGAACTGGACGGTCCGATGCCCACAGAGAACAGATCGAAGACGCTGACTGTCATGACAGGTTCGGGTACAGAGGGTGCTTCTCGGTGAGTGCGGTGACCCTCGTAGCTATCTCGGAGGTATCGGTGTCCGGTTGAGCCGTTAGCGCCTCGGCGATGATGTCCGCGACCGCGATGAAGTCGCTGGGGCCGAAGCCGCGCGCGGCTAGCGCCGGGGTGCCGATGCGCAGGCCTGAGGTCACCATCGGGGGACGTGGGTCGAAGGGAACCGCATTGCGGTTGACCGTAATTCCGATCGCTTCAAGCCGATCTTCGGCTTGCTGGCCGTCGATCGCGGCGTTGCGGAGGTCGACCAGGACGAGGTGAACCTCGGTACCGCCGGTGAGGACCGTGATGCCGGCGTTGGTCACGTCAGGCTCACTCAGCCGGGCGGCGATGATTCTCGCACCTTCTAGGCAACGTTGCTGACGTTCGACGAAAGCCGGTTCGCTGGCCATTTTGAACGCGACGGCCTTCGCGGCGACGACGTGCTCGAGTGGGCCGCCCTGTTGGCCGGGAAAGACAGCGGAATTGATCTTCTTGGCTATGGCGGCGTCGTTGGTCAAGATGATGCCGCCGCGGGGGCCTCCGAGAGTCTTGTGGGTTGTGGAGGTGACCACGTGGGCGTGAGGTACCGGGGAGGGGTGTAGGCCCGCGGCGACAAGGCCGGCGAAGTGCGCCATGTCGACCATCAGGTAGGCACCCACCTCGTCGGCGATCGCGCGGAATCGCGAGAAGTCTTGGTGACGGGCGTAGGCGGACCAGCCGGCGATGATCAACCGGGGTTGATGCTCGCGGGCTGCGTCTGCCACCTGGTCCATGTCGATGAGGTGGTCATCTTTGGACACACCGTAGGCGGCGACGTTGTACAGGCGACCCGAGAAGTTGAGTCGCATGCCATGGGTGAGGTGGCCGCCGCAGTCCAGGGAAAGCCCCAGAATGGTATCGCCGGGACTGATGAGGGCGTGCATGACAGCGGCGTTGGCTTGGGCACCTGAATGTGGCTGTACATTGGCGAACTCGGCGTCGAAGAGGTTCTTGACACGTTCGAGTGCTATCCGTTCGACGGTGTCGATGTGTTCGCACCCGCCGTAGTAGCGGCGGCCGGGGTAGCCCTCAGCGTACTTGTTGGTGAGTACCGATCCTTGGGCCTCCATGACCGCCACGGGGGCGTGGTTTTCGGAAGCGATCATCTCCAGGCCGGTGCGTTGGCGGGCGAGTTCGAGACCGATGGCCTCGGCAATGGCGGGGTCAAAATCCGCCAGGCGCTGGTTGAGCGTGGACATCACTGGTCTCCGTTCTTGTCCGCGTACTGCTCGGCGGTGAGCAGTGCGCCAAGTTCGGTCGCTTGCACTTCGAACAGCCAGCCCTCGCCGTACGGGTCTTGGGTGACCAGGCTGGGGTCGTCGATAGCTGCTTGATTGAGGGTGGTCACTTCGCCGCTGACTGGTGGGTAGAGCTCGGAGACGGTCTTGGTGGATTCGACCTCGCCGCAGGTCTGCCCGGCCTCGATGCTGCTGCCGACCTCGGGTAGATCGAGAAATACGAGTTCGCCTAGGGCTGTGGCAGCCACTGAGGTGATGCCCACGCGTACCGGTGAGGATGGCACAGCGTTGACCCCCGGTGCGATCATGACCCATTCGTGCTCGTCGGTGTAGCTACGGTCGTCGGGGATGTCGTTGGTAGTCATGAGTTCTCCTGGTTGTGTGAGGCTGAATCAGCGGCGGTAGAAGGGCAGCGGCGTGACTTCGAACGGTTCCTTCTTGCCGCGGATGTCAACGGTGAGTTGGGCGCCGTGTTGCGCGACGCCGGTCGCTACGTAGGCCATGGCGATGGGATAACCGAGTGTGGGGGATAGCGCTCCGGAAGTGACGGTGCCGATCGCGCCGTCGACGTCGTTGCGGTGGACGCTGTACCCGGCGCGGGCCGCGCGTTTACCGACACCTTTGAGGCCGACCAGCGTGCGAAGGGTCGGTGTTTCGGCGATCGCTTCGAGGGTGTTGCGACCGACAAATTCCTTGTTGAGGCGGACTACCTTCCCGAGGCCCGCTTCATACGGATTGGTCTCGGAGGTGAGTTCGTGGCCGTAGAGGGGCATTCCGGCCTCCAGCCGCAGCGTGTCTCGGCACGCGAGTCCGGCGGCGGTTCCCCCGTGGGAGGTGGTGGCGTTCAGCAGTGAACGCCACACAGTGATGGCGTTGTCGCGAGAGACGTAGATTTCGAATCCGTCTTCGCCGGTGTAACCGGTGCGCGCCAGGAGCACGTCGATGCCCGCCACTTCAGCTGTGGTGATGGCGTAGTACTTCAGCGTGCGGACGATCTCGGTGAACGCGGTGGGCACCTCGGAGGTGATGATGGCTTCTGCTGCGGGTCCTTGCACGGCGATCAGCGCGAAGTCGGCGGACTGATCGGTGATCGAGGTGTCGAAGTCTGCGGTTCGCGCGTTGAGTGCAGCGACCACGGCTGCGGAATTGGCGGCGTTGGCGACGACGAGGAACTGTTGGTCGGCTAGACGGTAGGTGACCAGATCGTCGACGACGCCACCGGAATCGTCGCACATGAGCGAGTACTTTGCCTTGCCGACCGCGATTTTCGATAGCTCACCGACGAGTGCGTAATCCAGTGCCGCGGCGGCGTGGCGGCCTTCGACGAGGATCTCTCCCATGTGTGAGATATCGAAGATACCAGCTGTTTGCCGTACTGCTCGATGCTCGGCGAGCTCACTGGAGTACTTGATGGGCATCTGCCAGCCGGCGAAGTCGGTGAAAGTGGCACTCAGAGAGTGGTGTTCGCCCAGGAGGGGGGAGGCTTTGGCGGTATGAATTGTCATGCGTTGATCTCCTGCAGGGTGGTGGCGAAGGCTTCCGGAGGGGGGCATGAACACACAAGATTGCGGTCACCGTGGACGCCGTCGATGCGTCGAACCGGTGGCCAGTACTTGTGGTAGCCCAGGCGGCTAAGGGGATAGACCGCCTGGGCTCGGCTGTAGGGGAAATCCCAGCTGTCGGAGGCGATTTGCTCCGCGGTGTGCGGAGCGTTGCGCAGCGGACTGTGTTCCACCGGCCAGGTGCCGGCGGCGACGTCGCTAATCTCGCGCCGGATAGCAATCATCGCGTCGATGAACCGGCCAAGCTCGGCCAGATTCTCAGATTCAGTGGGTTCGACCATGAGCGTGCCGTTGACCGGAAAGGACAACGTGGGGGCGTGAAATCCATAGTCGATGAGCCGTTTTGCGACGTCCTCGGCGGTGACTCCGGTTTGGCGGGTGAGTTCACGCAGGTCGATGATGCATTCGTGAGCGACCAGCCCGGTGGGTCCGGTATAGAGCACGGGATAATGCTCTGACAGGGACTTGGCGATGTAATTGGCCGACAGCACAGCAGTCCGAGTGGCGTTGGCCAATCCTTCGGGACCCATCAAGGCCAGGTAAGCCCAGGTGATCGGCAAGATGCCCGCGGAGCCTTGCGGGGCGGCGGCGATGGCCGGTTGGGTGGACTGTTCGGGGTTCAGCGGATCGCCGGGCAGGTAAGGCGCGAGGTGGGCTCGTACGGCGACCGGGCCGACGCCGGGCCCCCCTCCGCCGTGCGGGATGCAAAACGTCTTGTGCAGGTTCAGATGCGAGACGTCGCCCCCGAAGTGTCCTGGTTTGGCGAGGCCGACAAGGGCGTTCATGTTGGCGCCGTCGATGTAGACCTGGCCTCCGGCATAGTGAACCAGTTCGCACACCGTGCCGACCTGCTGCTCGTACACGCCGTGTGTGGAGGGGTAGGTCAGCATGATCGCGGCCACGGTGTCGACATTGTTGAATAGTTTGGCGCGGAGGTCGTCGAGGTCGATCCCACCGTCTCGAGCGGTGGCGACCACCTGTACTTGCATACCGGCCAGCACGGCCGAGGCTGCGTTGGTGCCGTGAGCCGACTGTGGTATCAGGCAAACGGTGCGTTGGTGGTCGCCGTGAGCGTCGTGATAGCCCTTGAGGGCCAGCAAGCCGGCCAGCTCACCCTGCGAGCCTGCGTTGGGCTGCAATGAAACTCGGTCATAGCCGGTGATTTCGCACAGCCAGCGCTCTAGGTCGTTGATGAGCTGTCGGTACCCGGCGGTTTGCGAGCTGGGCGCAAAAGGGTGGATCGACGCGAATTCGGGCCAGCTGATGGGCTCCATCTCGACCGCCGAGTTGAGCTTCATGGTGCACGAGCCGAGCGGGATCATGGTGCGATCCAGCGCGAGGTCCTTGTCGGAGAGCCCGCGCAGGAATCGCAGCATGGCCGTCTCCGAGCGGTGAGCACGGAACACTGGTTGCTCGAGAAACTGGGATGTGCGGACCAGGGTGGCGGGAATACGTACGCGCCGCGCGGCCACTGGGTTGGCCTTGAACACGCTGAGTACCCGGTTGACAATATCGACGGAAGTAGTTTCATCACAGGCAATTCCGATGTGATTGCTGTCAATGAGACGCAGATTGATGCCGGCGCGTTCAGCTTCGTCGGTGAATTCGCGGGCTTGGCCCGGTGCACGCACGGTGATGGTGTCGAAGAAGTGATCGTTGACGACGGCGATGCCGGCGGCGTGCAGACTCTCAGCAAGGTGGCGCGCGTGGTTATGGACGCGGGTCGCGATCGCTCGCAGTCCGTCGGGTCCGTGGTAGACGGCGTACATCGCGGCCACGTTGGCCAACAGCGCTTGTGCGGTGCAGATGTTGCTGGTTGCCTTCTCGCGGCGAATGTGTTGCTCGCGGGTTTGCAGCGCGAGCCGGTAGGCCGGCTGGCCCGATGCGTCGACCGATACGCCGACGAGGCGTCCTGGAAGCATGCGCTCCAGCCCGGACCGCACCGCCATGTAGCCGGCGTGCGGGCCGCCGAAAAAGAGAGGAACGCCGAAGCGTTGGGCAGAGCCGACCGCGATGTCGGCGCCCAATTCTCCGGGCGGCGACATCAGCGTGAGAGACAGGGGGTCGGCTGCGACGGTAGCCAAGGCGCCGTGGTCGTGGGCTTGCGCAATGATGCTCGCGTAGTCGCTGACTAGCCCGCTAGCGCCGGGACACTGCAGCACAGTGCCGAACACGCCGCCCTTGGCGAGCTCGACGCCGATGTCGGCGGCCAGGTTTGTCTCCACGACCTCAATGCCGATCGCATTGGCGCGACCCCGGAGAACGGTCAGGGTCTGGGGGAGCAAGTCACGGTCGACGAGGACGCGATTGTTGTTGATTCCCCGCGGGATTGACCGCCGCATCAGCAGGACAGCTTCGACGACCGCGGTTGCTTCGTCCAGGAGTGAGGCACTGGCGATCGGCAGCGCGGTGAGCTCTTCGATGAGAGTCTGAAAGGTCAGTAAAGCTTCCAACCGGCCCTGGGAGATTTCGGGTTGGTAGGGGGTGTAGGCGGTGTACCAGGCTGGTGATTCCAGCATGTTGCGGCGAAGGACCGCTGGCGTGATGGTGTCGTAATAGCCAAGGCCAATCATCTGCACGCGAGTGTCGTTCTGCGCGGCCAGATCTCGCAGTGCCGAGAGCACCTCGGCTTCGTTACGCGCAGCGGGCAGCGCAAGAGGTCGGTCAGTGCGTATTTGGCTGGGAACAGCTTCATCAATCAGGGCGTCGAGGCTGCGGTAACCCAGTGCCGTCAGCATCTGTTGCTGCTCGGCTGGGTCGGGTCCGATATGGCGGCGCTCAAAGGCGCCGGTGGGGGGCTGCTGGGCAGTGTCAGACACGAGGTGGGCTCCAGTTTCATAACACCCGGATCGGCCGGGCGCTGAGTAGGTCACCTCCCCTCTCTGTCCTGAAACCTGAGAGCTTGGCGCCGCCGGGCGCATTCACCTTCGGTAAGTACCGACGCTAGTTAGTCGATGCTGTTCTCCAGAGTTGCCTCGGCGCTGCGGTACTGGGCCTGAGAGATTCCCGGGGAGGATATTGCTCCTACGGCGCCTCCTATCGGAGGTTCTCCCGCTGCGCGTCAACGGCGTATTGAGTTGTGGATCGAGCTGCGGTTCCAGTCTGGCTGAGAGTAGCTAGAAACGTCAAGTGCGAGTCCGGTAGGTTACAGCTTGCGGGTGAACGGTGAAATGCGTTGATCTGCAGGGTCATTCTGTTGTCGTGCGTGGAGCGGGCAGTGCGACACCGGTGTCTGCACTGCCCGCCATCGCGGCGCTGTCACATGGAATCGACAGTGGCGGCGGGGTCGCGTCACGGTCGGTGCGGCAGCGGCGGACCTGGGACGGGCGCTCTTTCGAGAGCTACAGCCGTTCGAACCCGCGGTACTTCTCCCAGTCGGTGATGCTTTGGTCGAACTGCTCGAGCTCATGCTCGGCCATCCGCGCGTAATGAGCTACCACGTCATCTCCAAAAGCTTTCCGTACCATGCTGCTCCCGCGAAACAGCTCAAGTGCGGCGCGCAGTGTGGTGGGAACGTGGGGCAATTCGGCACTGTAGGCGTTGCCAGAAACTGGATCCTCCAGCTGCAAACCGTCCTCGATCCCTCGGAGGCCCGCCGCCACGATGGCTGCCAGCGCGAGGTACGGATTGACATCGGCCCCTGCGAGGCGGTGTTCAAGGCGCAGCGACTTGCCGCTGCCGACCACCCGCAGGGCGCACGTTCGGTTGTCATACCCCCAGGAGATCGCCGTGGGCGCGTAGCTGCCCGCGACAAACCGTTTGTAGGAGTTAATATTTGGAGCCAGTAGCAGAGTCAGCTCAGGCAGGAACGCGATTTGCCCCGCTAGGAAACTCTGCATGACCGGCGAGAATCCGTGAGCCCCATTTCCAGCGAATACAGGTGTCTCATCGTCATTGCGGAGGCTGAAGTGAATGTGGCAAGCATTGCCGGCGTTCTGATCCAGTTTGGCCATGAACGTGACGCTGTGTCCGCAACCTGCCACCACCTGCTTGGCCGCGAACTTGGCGAATGCATGGTTGTCCGCAGTGGTCAGCGCCTCACGGCAGGCCAATACGAGCTCGTGTTGACCTGGCGCGGCCTCGGCGACGATGCTCTCCATCTCCACGCCCGCATCGGTGAGGTCCCGATGTAGATCCGCCAAGAGCAGGCCGACTCCGCGCGTGTCGAGCATGGAATAGTCGGCGCTGTAACTGCTGACAGGCCGCAGCGTGCGGTAGCCGCTGCTCCATGCGTCCTCGTAGCTGTTGGCGAAGATCTGGAATTCGAGCTCGGTTCCCGACAGCGCGGTCCAGCCGCGTCCACTGAGCTTGTCGAGCTGGTGGCGCAGCAGTTGGCGCGGTGACACGGTGAGGGCGCTGCCCTCTTTATCGAATAGGTCGCACAGCACCATCACCGACGTCGGGTGCCACGGCAGACGACGTATCGTTCTCACGTCGGGCACCATCACCAAGTTGCCGTAGCCGGTGGCCCAGGAGGCTACGGTATAGCCCTCGACCGTGTTCATCTCGACGTCGGTCGCCAGCAGGTAGCTTTGCGCTTCGCAGCCTCCGTCGAGCACCGTGTCCAGAAAGTACTGGGCCATGATCCGTTTGCCCTGCAATCGGCCCTGCATGTCCACCATCACCAGCTCGACAGTGTCGATCCCGCCAGCGGCGACCTCGGAAGCCAAGGTCGCCACCGTCAGGGGCCCGCCGACTGTTTTCGTTGGTGAGGTGGATCTGCTCTCGGGGAGGCGGTCAGTTCTTGGCACGGGCGAGATCGTCCTTGACTTCACGCTCCACCTGGGCGATCGACTTGGCCAGCCGCTCGACGATCTGATCGAGATCGCTGTCGGTGGAGGTGAATGCCGGCGCGAGCAGGGTCTGGTCCCCCGCCATGCCGTCGCCAGTGGGTTGGGTCGAGTAGATCAGCATCGAGTTCTCCAGCGCGGCTTCATCGATGCGCCGGGCGACCCGCAGTGACGGATCGAGCAGCGAACTGCCATCGGAGGGATCGACGTAGCTGACCCCCAGCAGGAAGCCGCGGCCACGGACCTCGCGTACCAGGTCGAACCCATCGAGAGCGCTGCGCAGAGCCTCCAGGAACTTGGGGCCGCGTTCACGCACGGAATCCACCAGACCCTCCTTGCGGAGATGGGCGATGACCGCCGAACCGGCCGCGCACGACACAGGCACCCCGTCCCAGGTGTGGCCGGGTTCGAACGAGCGTGATCCCGCTGCGACAGCCTGGTACACGTGCTCCTGGACGAGCATGGCGCCGACGGGGAAGAAACCGGCGCCCAACCCCTTGGCCGTGGTTATGACGTCGGGTTTGATCGGCATCTGCTCGGCGGCGAAATAGGTGCCGGTACGACCCATGCCAGTGACAACCTCATCGAACCAGACCAGGAAGCCGTACTTGCGGCGCCGCTCTTCGAGGCCGTGCCAGAACGACTCCGGCGGGCTGTAACCCGGCAGTGACGCCGCCGAGACCGGCTCGATCAGGAATGCAGCGACCTCCCCGCCCACGCGTTCGAGGATCGCATCGAGTTCCTTGAGGGCCGTCTCGCCCGAGGTGTCGAACAACCACGTCGAGGGTTTGATGTGCTCCTGCTGCTGGATGTAGGGACCATAGGGTTCCTGCAGACCGGGGCGACCGGTCAAGCCGAACGTCGCGATACTGGCGCCGTGGTAGGACTGCGCCGGGGATACGACAAGGTGACGTCCAGAGTCGCCCTTGTCGACGTGGTAGCTGCGCACCATCCGCAGGGCCAGCTCGTTGGCTTCGGTTCCCCCAGAGACGAAGTGTGCTCGCGTGAAGCCCTCGGGAGCGATGTCGATGAGGTCGCGCGCGAGTTGTTCCTGGGCGGGGGAGGTGGCGTGGACGTTGTAGACGAACGAGATCTGTTCGGTTTGCTTTCTGATCGCGTCCGAGATAGAGGGAATGGCGCCGTGGCCGAAGCTGGTCACCATTGCTCCGCCGGAGACGGCATCGAGGTACTGGTGCCCACTGGCGTCGTAGAGCCAAGAGCCTTCCCCACGGACCATCAGCGGATACGGACGATCGAGCTCGCGGACGAAAACTGCTGTGTCGTCGGCGGTTACGAATGACCTGTTGCCCATTGTCGACCCTTCTCTTTCTGTGTTAGCGACCGGCTTTAGTCGGTCGAGAGGAAAACGTTCTTCTCTTCGGTGAACGCGTCGAGAGCGTCGGGACCCAATTCCCGGCCCAGTCCGGACTCTTTGAAGCCTCCAAACGGTGTCCAGTAGCGGACCGAAGAGTTGCTGTTGACGCTCAGGGCGCCGCTCTGCACGGCCTTCGACATCCGCAACGCGCGGCCCAGGTCGCGCGTCCAGATGGAGCCGGACAGTCCGTAGGGAGAGTCGTTAGCGATTTGGATCGCGTCTGCCTCGTCCTCGAAAGGGATCAGAACCGCGACCGGTCCGAAGATCTCTTCGACCGCGACACGTGAAGTCGGTGCCACCGGTCCCAAAATATGCGGCGCGAACCAGAATCCAGGACCCTGGGGCGCTTGGCCACGGATGGCCACGGGATTGCCGTCGTCGAGAAAGCCCGATACGCGTTGGTGGTGTGCGCCGGTGATCAGCGGACCCATCTCGGCGGTGGGTGAGGCGGGATCCTCGACGCGCAATCCCTGCACCGCTGGTTCGAGAAGCTCGACGAAGCGATCGAATACGTTGCGCTGCACGAGTATGCGGGACCGCGCGCAGCAGTCCTGTCCGGCGTTGTCGAACACTGCATACGGTGCAGCCGCAGCGGCCTTCTCCAGGTCAGCGTCAGCGAAAATGATGTTGGCGCTCTTGCCGCCGAGTTCGAGGGTGACCGGCTTTACCTGTTCGGCGCAGCCCGCCAGCACCGCCTTGCCGACCGCCGTGGACCCGGTGAAAACGACCTTCTTCACCAGCGGGTTCCGAACGAAGCGGTCACCGACCTCGGCACCGCGCCCAGGAATGACGGTGAAGACCCCTTCCGGGATTCCGGCTTCGAGTGCAAGCTCGCCCAGCCTCATCGCTGTCAGGGGGGTCACTTCGGCTGGTTTCAGCACGACGGTGTTGCCGGCGGCCAACGCGGGGACGAAGCCCCACGCTGCGATCGGCATCGGGAAGTTCCAGGGGACGATGATTCCCACCACGCCGAGCGGCTCGCGGAAGGGGATGTCGACCCCACCGGTCACTGGAATCTGTTTGCCGCTCTGGCGCTCCGGAGCGCCAGCGTAGTAGTTCAATACGTCCCGTACGTGTCCGGCTTCCCAGCGTGCATTGCTGATCGTGTGTCCGGCGTTGCGTACTTCCAGGGCTGCGAGATTTTCGATGTCGGCATCGACGGCCTCGGCGAACCGGCGCAGCAACCGAGCCCGGTCGCCGGGTGCCACGGCGCGCCAGTCGGTGAAGGCGCGGTCAGCCCGTTCGATGGCCGCGTCCGCGCCCGCGGCGTCGACCAGCTCGACGCGCTGAAAGGACTCCCCAGTCGCGGGGTTGATGAGATCGATGTGGTGCAGAACTGCAGTGGTCACAACGGCTCCTAACGGTGCGCTGTACGGATGATGCGAGCAACGGTGTGGTGGACCGCTACGGAACGGTGTGGCGCGCGGGCGTTCGCGATGAAGTTCTTGAGTGAGAACCTGGTACGTGGGTGTCGGTTGGGTGCCCGTTCGGATCTGGCGCCGGCCGGCCGAAGGGCGGGGATAGAGGTTGTTGCAGGCCGTAGGGGCCGGTTTTAAACATCCTACTCATTAATGGACCGCACATAGGATCTTTTATACGGGGTGTAGTGTCCCCGGTCAAGTCGAGAAGCCGAGACTCTGACCCGTGGATCAGGGCGGAGATCCGCCGCGGCAAGTAAGTCCGACGCGAGCCGTAATCCTCTGTATTCGTGCGGATTCCGCGTTCCGCACCCGAGATCCGCGATTCCGTCGCCGTGCTCAATCCAAGAGCATTCATGTTGCGGGGCCGCGTGGTGGCCCGGCGGTGCGGAGGGCACAGTTTGGCGCCGTTAAGGGCAGGGTTGGGGAGCGATGCCAGGTCACGATCGTCAAGTCAGCGCGGCGTGATCGGCAGCGGTCGCGTTACGGAGTCTGCGCGCCGGGTGCGGCCGGGGTCTTGCCGAGGACTCGGCCCAGAGAATAGGCGGCCACAGCGATGACAACGGTGATGATCGGTGACAACGCGGCGAGACTGGGGAAGGCGGTTTGTTCGGTTAGGGCGATGCCGATGGCTGAGGCGAGTACCCAAGCGAGGATGGGCCAACTTACCGCTCGGACATGGGTGGACCCCCAACGGTGTTGCGCGGTGGTGGCACGTGCGCGGTCGCGGCGGTTGAAGTAGAGCGCAACAAGGGCAATGGCCACCCAGGCCGTGACGAAAACACCCTGCCAGGCAAGTGCTTTCAACAAGTAGGTCAAGACGTTGGTCAACATGAACAGGTACGCGAGGATTCCGGCGACCACCACCCAGATCACCCGCGAGGTGGAGCGGCCGGTGATGTTTTCGTAGAGCTGTTGGAGATTGGTGGACGCGGCGTAATAGTTGGCGGTGTTGATGCGCGTCTGAGATACCACGATGAGCAGCAGACCCAGCAATCCGATGGAGCTCAGGACTGCTGTCACAACCCCAGTTTCAGTACTGTCGAGGTCCCACGCCAGCACGATGTAAATGCCGACCAGGCCGTTGAGGGCGAAGGTGGCCAAGTAGAAGACCCAGCCGAAGGTGACGTTGGCGTGGAAGCGCTGGTCCTGCCGGCGCCCCAGTCGGGCGAATTCAAAGGTGTACATCATCATGACCCAGACCCCCATGTAGATGAGGTAGGAGCTGATCCAGCCGGGGATGGCGCTATCTCCGGCGCCGCCTGCCACAAGCCAGTCGGCGGGGTAGCCTTGCTTGGCGGTGGCACCGATCACGACTGCGATCAGGCCGATCAGGTAGAGCGGTAAGAGTGCGCCGTTGAGTTTGTCGAGCCAGTTCTGCACCCCCTTGGCGACCAACGGGAGCGCGTAGAGGACAACGACGATGTACCACAAGTGCATGGAGCCGCCGAAATACTGGTTGAGGGCAACGGCGATGATGGATCCCTCGAAGGTGGCGTAATACACGGCGGTCACCGCGAACAGCAAGGCGGCCAGGCTGGATCCGATTGGGCCGAAGATGTTGCGGGAGAACTCACTGATTGTCTCGCCGGTGCGGATGGCATGCCGGGACAGGACGGCGTTGATGGCACCGTAGGAGACGATGCTCAGCGCCATGCCGATGAGAGTGTTGGCAGTGCCCACTGCCGATACCGAGGCGACGGCGACGTAGAGCCAGAACATGGCCGAGAACATGGCCCAATAGGCCATCATCAGCGACCATTTTCCGACGCGAACGGAGTCGTCGGGATGCGCGTGTCCGGCAGGATCGATGGTGGTTTCGGAGTTGTCGTTGGTGAGCACGGGTAGGTTCCTTCGTTGGTGTGTGACGAAGATGTGATGGGGCATTCTGCCCACGATGGAGCGAGCCCTCGGCAGCGCTGCCGGGACGAGGTGGCGTTGGTGCTTCTGAACTACGTCGAAATGGAGGTCAGGGCGCGGTGCCGGTGCTTTTTGGCGTCGGCTCGGGCGGTCAGCGCATCGTCGATCGACACGATTTCGAACTGTGCAGTTGATTTGGGGGCGAGTTGAGCAATTCTGTTGAGGTCGGCGCTGATGACGGTGGCGATGGCGGCGTAACCTCCGGCGGAGACTGCATCGCGGTGCAAGACGATGGGCTGGCCGCCGCCTGGTACCTGAATGGAGCCCATCGGGTAGCCAGCATCGACGATGTTGGAGGGATCCGATCCGGCGCCGAAAGGTTGTTCACGGGAGGTGAATTCGAACTTGTGGTCCCCGTCGAAGCGGAAGCCGGTGCGGTCGGCGACGGGGGTGAGTTTCCACTCCTGGGTGGTGAACATTTTGATGGACTCCGCTGTGAAGCGATGGTCGTAAGGTCCCAGTACGACCCGGGCGGTGTAGCTTCGACCCCATTGTGGGCGCAATGCTTCGGGAAGTGTCCGATGCTTCGTCGATGTCCCGGCCCAGTGTCCCAGCGGGACCTCGTCGCCCGCGGCCAGGCGCCGCCCGTGGAAACCGCCAATCTTGGCCGACCCGTAGGTGCTTCGGCTACCCAGGACGAGCGGAACCTCGATCCCGCCGGCGAAGGCGAAGTAGGCCCGCGCGCCGGTCGCTGTGAACCCGGACGTCACGATGTCCCCGACTCTGAGCTCGACGGCGGTCCACTGGGGTATCAATTCGCCATTGACGCTGATCGGCATGTCTGCACCGGTGACTGCCATCACGGTCGATGCTGTGACCTCGAATTTTGGTCCTGTATAGGTGCATTCGAGGGTGGCCAACGATGTGTCGTTGCCGACGAGTTGATTCGCCACCTCGTGTGACAGTGAGTCCATGGCGCCCCCTGCTGGGACGCCCACATTGTAATGGCCAGGACGGCCGAGGTCTTGGACGGTGGTGTGCAGACCTGGTTCCTCAATCAGTAGCGCCATTGAGGGCCTCCGTCAGTGTTTGGTTGTAGGACGACGGGTCGCGTTCCCACGCTTTGATGTCGAATTTCACTGTGGCGCTGCGGTAGCGGAACACGCCACCGCTGCACCGCTGTTGGATGTCGTCGTACTCGGCCTTATCGACGGGATTGAATTTCACAATGTCTCCAGCGCGCAGCAGAACCATGGATTCGCGAAAATCTGCGAGGCTGGACTGCGGAGCGAAAATCGGTGCGGCGGCTAGTCCGAACATCTGGTAACCGCCGGCTCCGCGCACCGAGTAGATGCAGCAGAAGCATCCCGCGTGCCCGACGGTCAACGCCGGAGTGTCGGTCCGTGGACTGAGATACTTCGGCGCCTGCAGTTGTTGAGCTCGGGGTGCAAGCTGATACATGAACGGCAGGCCAGCGACAAATCCGACCGCAGTGACCATCCATGGCGTGGTGTGGTGCCGCTCGATGAGTTCCCCGGCACCGTCGGCGATGTCGTTGATATCCGCGACGTACTCCAGGTCGGTCATATGCGGGGCTTGATGATGGGACCGAAATCGCTTCATGACCTCTTCGGTCACCGGGTCGTTGTACCAGACAGGGAATTCCAGAATCCGGGTGTTGGATACCGCGGCTCGTTCGGCGCGGTTGACGTTGTGCTCGAGAGCTTGGACGTGGCCGCGCAGTGCTCGTGGGTGGATGGTGTCGGGGTCGTACCGCAGTAACAACGATGCGTTGGTGAGGCAAATATCAGTGATGCCGTTGACCGGCTGCGCCTCCAGTGCGGCTGCCAATGCGCTCACGCGCTGGAATGCTTCCAGGCTCATGGATTCATCGATCTCGATGAACAGGAACTCGTCTCCGCCCCAAGCGTATCGTGCGGTACGAACCGGCTCCTCCAGCGCGGTCACGCGGTGACCTGCACGAACTCGTCGGCTGCGGTCTCGAGAAACTTCGTGTGATGCGCGGCCTCGCGGAAGACGGGGTGGGCCAAGACGGCCTGCAGGTAGCGCGTTGTGGTGGCCACTCCGTCAATCTGCACCTCGCGCAGGGCGCGCACTGCGCGATCAATAGCCAGGTCGCGGGTGCTGTGCCAGACGACGAGCTTGGCGATCAACGAGTCGTAATACGGCGGGATCCGGGAACCGGTGACGACTGCGCTGTCGACACGCACCCCTGGCCCTCCTGGCCAACGAACCTCACTCAAGGCGCCCGGATGAGGCATGAACCCCAGCTCAGGGTTCTCGGCGTTGATGCGCATCTCGATGGCGTGCCCGCGTACGGAGACGTCGGACTGGCGGTATGCCAGGGGTTCGCCTTGGGCGATCCGCAGCTGTTCGCGCACCAGATCGATTCCAGTGATCATTTCGGTGACCGGGTGCTCGACCTGCAGGCGGGTATTCATCTCGATGAAACAAATCTCGCCGCGGTGCGGATCGTAGAGGAACTCAACGGTGCCAGCGCCCTTGTAGTGACAGGCACGAGCCAGCGCCACCGCAGCGTCGAGCATCTGCTCCCTCAACGCGTCCGGAATGTTGGGGGCGGGCGTTTCTTCCACGATCTTCTGTCGACGACGCTGCAACGAGCAGTCACGGTCGAAAAGATGGATGACATCGCTGCCGTCGCCCAGAATCTGCACCTCGACGTGCCGGGCGTCTTTGATGTACCGCTCGAAGTACACGGTGGGATCACCGAACGCCGCTCCAGCCTCGGTGCCGGCCAAGCGGATCTCATCGAATAACCGGTCCGGGCTCTCCACCATGCGAATTCCGCGGCCACCGCCACCGGCGGCGGCCTTGATCAGTAACGGATATCCAACAGCTTGCGCGGCGCTGAGCAGGTCTTCACCGGTGTTTGCCGCGCCGCGGCTTCCTTCAAGAATTGGGACGCCCGCGTCGTGCGCTGCTTGCCGGGCCGCGGCCTTGTTGCCCATTAGGGCGATCGACTTCGCGCTGGGCCCTACCCAGCTGACACCCAGGTCTTCGACGGCTTGGGCGAACTCGGCATCCTCGGACAAAAACCCGTACCCCGGGTGAACTCCGTCGGCCTCGGTGCGGCGCACAGCCTCGATCAGCGCGGCGCGGTTGAGGTAACTCTTTGTTGCTTGAGCTGGACCTATGACTGTCACCGAGTCGGCGAGGTCGGCAGCGACACTGCTTGTGTCGGCTTCGCTGACGGCAAGGACGGTCTCGATACCCATCTCCTGCGCCGTCCGGATGATCCGTACCGCAATCTCACCGCGGTTAGCGACCAGCAGGCGCTTCATTCGGACACCTCCACGATGGCCAGCACCGCTCCGGGCTCGAGTTCGGCATGGTCCTCGACGGAGAACGAACTGAGCACGCCGGCAACTGAGGCTTTGACTTCATTGAACTGCTTCATGATCTCGATCAGTCCCACGGTCTGCCCCGCCTCGACGGCATCACCCTCGTTCACGAAAGGCGGACTGTCAGGCCCTGGGTGGCGGTAGAAAACGCCGGGGAAGGGCGTAACAATCTCGTGCCTAGTCAACTGAACTCCTCATATTCGGTGGACGGTCTGAGTTGCCAACGGCCGGCTCAGACGTTCATGCGGCGAATCAATACGTATGTATCCGAGGTGCAGACGTCTCGCCTCGGGGAAGGCATAGTGGAGCCGGTGCTGAAATCCCGCGGTGCGAAGACGCGCTGTCACCCGGCAGGACTCGGAGGGCAAGGGCGTGGCAACCTGGTGCACCGCCGTAACTGATGCGGTGTGTCCTCGGAGTGAAGTCACTTGAACCAAAATTCACCACCCCGTCGCACTCCAGTCGAAAACCCCTAAAGGACCTCAGGTAGGATCAATATAGCTCCGTGTGCCCTGGGCCGAAACCCGAACGCCGAAGTTTTTCGAAACTGCCAGGTTCCTGTCAGCAGGCTGACGGCAACCCGCATCGCGACAGCGCGCATCTCGGGCGCATTCGCCGACGGCAGGGGCGCCGCCAGGCGGGCTGATGTGACGGAGGCGACTGGACCTTGGCGGGCCTAGGCGAAGTGGGGTGATCGCCGCCCACGGCGGGGAGCTAACTGGTCTCGACCTGTGCGGTGTGGCCGCCAGGCTCTGGTTCCCGACCGCGCCACTCTTTCCGGTTCGAGTGAAAGTGTTTGTGCGACAGATGGTTCAGTGCAGCGTGCGGAGATCCTGGTTGGCTGCGCAAGGCGCGGGTCCGAGCGTCTCCACGAACAAAAAGAGCACTAATCTGCGCTTCCGGATGCGGGCTCCCTCGCTGCCCCCTATATTCACTTTTGCTCCTACTTGAGTTCCATTAGGACATTTCCTACTCTGGTCATCGGAAAGGTGAACATGGCAACAATTCCGTCCCAGGCGAAAGCTCGGACTCGATCCGGGATCGCACTGATGTGCGCCGCAGCCAGCGTCGTGGCTGTCGCATGTAGTTCCGGGGGGGACACGGGTGAAGACGCGCCCACGACAGGCGCGATCAGCGCCGGGGGAGAGAACCTGTCCGGCGAGCCGATCAAGTTCGGCTTCCTCAACGGCATCACGGGGGCCTACGCGCAGTTCGCTCCCGCGGCGCTCAACGGCGCCGAAGTCGCCATCAAAGACATCAATGTTGGCGGCGGCATCAACGGACGACCGGTCGAGTTGATCATCCAGGACAACAAGTCGACACCCGAGGGCGCGGTCAGCGGCTACAACAAACTGGTGGACGCTGACCAAGTTCTGGCCATCGGTGGAATTGACTCCGATGCAGTGCAGGCGCTGCTCAAGCCGACCTCGGAGCAACACATGCCCACCATCTGCTCGTTCTGCGGAACCACCGCTTTGGACAAGGCCGGTGGGGATTTCATGTGGCGCGTGGCTCCCTCCGACAGTGACATCGGCATCGCCACCGCTCAGTACGCCCGCGACGCCGGCCTGATGCGCATGTCCGGCATGGCGCAGAAAACCGAGGGTTCGCTCAGTGGTCTGAACAGTTTTACCGAGGTGTATACCGGCCCGGTCGGCGGGGAAATGATCAACGAGGTTCAGTTCGACTCAACCAAGTCGACCTTCCAATCTGAAGTGCAGCAAGCCACCGAAGGAGATCCCGACGCGATCTACCTCTCCATGGGTCCCAGTGAAGCCCTGTCGATGCTGCGCGAATGGCAGCGCCGCGGAGCCGACGGCAACTTCATCATGTCCATGGATCTCACCGTTCCCGAGGTAGCTGAGTTCGACTTCCTCACCGACGGCCGCGCAGTGGGCCTGGCGCCCGGCTACGACAAGACGACCCCGTCCTTCGAGCACTTCGCGAAGCGGTTGATGGAGGAAAAGAACACCGAACCGCACGAGGGCCTCGGCGAACCCAACTACTACGACACCTTCATCGTGCTCGCCCTCGCCGCCACCGCTGCCGGCGACGACGTCACTTCCGAGACCATCAATGCCGCCATTCCCACGGTGGTCAACGAGCCCGGCGCGGTGTGCTACATCTACACCGAATGTGCCGATCTGCTCAAAGCGGGCGAAGAGATCGACTATCAGGGTGCCTCAGGCGACCTGCAGCTCAATGAATTCGGGAACCTGGACCGGCCGTTGATGACGGTCATTGGGGTCAAGGACGGCGCCTGGGTCGCGCAAGAAACCCTCGAACTCGACCCGACTTTGCGGAAGTAGGCGCTGATGCAGAACCTTCTTTTCGGCATTGTGTCGGGAAGCATGCTCGCTCTGGCGGCCATCGGCTTCGCGATGGTCCGCCAGACCGAAGGCTTCCTGAACATCGCGCACGCTCAGTTCCTGGTGCTTGGAGCCTTTGTCGGTGTCGTCTTCGTGGACACGTTTGCGGTCAACGTCTTCCTGGGTGCGGCCCTCCCCTTCGCGGTGGTCGGCATCTTCGGCGTCGCCATTGCCAAGCTGCTGCTGGATCCGGTACGCAAGTCGGGTTCGCTGGTGCTGCTGTTCACGTCAATCGGCATCGCCTACGCACTGTATGGCTTGATCATGGCGATCTTCGGAACCGAAGGTAGGAGCTATCCAGTCGATTTCGGTCCGACGGTCGACTTCGGGTTCGCCTCGATCACTGTTGGCGAACTCCTCATCATCCTCACCGCCGTCGCCGCGGTGGCAGGACTGTGGGTGTTCCTCAACCGCACCGTCGTCGGAACATGGATCCGCGCCGTTGCGTCCAATCCGGAGTTGGCGAGACTGCGCGGTGTCCGGGTTGAGGTGGTGTCCAGCACGGTCTGGTTCATCGCCACTGGCTTGGCGGGCCTCGCCGGATTCCTCATGGGTGCCATGGGAACTGTCACTTCTGAAATGGGTTGGGCCAACGTGCCTTTGATTCTGGCTGTCGCCGTACTGGGCGGTATCGACCGCATCTATGGAGTCATGGCGGCCTCGATGCTACTAGGTGTAATCATGGATATGGGTGTGCTGGTCATCCCCTCGCAATACGTTCCCGTCCTGGTTTTTGGCGCTCTGGTGGTTGCGCTCATCGTGCGGCCCAATGGTCTGTTCAGCACCTCCCGGCGCGCAGAGTATGCCGTCTGATGGGCGCGCTCGGGATTTACCTCATCGGCATCATCACTCTGATTGCGTTCTATGCGGCCGTCACGATGGTTCTCAACATCGAAGCCGGCTGGGGCGGCCTCTGGGATCTCGGGGTCGCCGGCCTCATGGGCCTCGGCGGTTACTTCTACGTCATCACTACTTTGCCCACCGACAATGACTACGGCTCATTGGCCTTCGGGTGGCCCCACTGGGCTGGGGTGCTCGGAGCGGGTCTGTTCGTCGCCGCGGTGGCACTGCTCATCGGTACACCTGCGCTTCGACTGCGAGGTGAGTACTTCCTCATCACCACCCTGGCATTCGCCGAAGTGGTGCGGCAGTTGGCAATCAACAGTGAGAGTGTGACCCGCGGCACCGTCGGCATTGCCGGCGTCGACCGTCCGTTCGATTCGTTCGTCACCCCGCGCGGCTACACCTGGGTCCTTCTCGCCATGACGGTTCTCGCAGCAGTTGCGGTCTTTTTCATCAGCCGACGCATCGCCCGCTCCCCGCACGGCCGACTGTTGCGTGCCATCCGTGACAATGAGCCATTGGCTTTGTCTCTGGGCAAAAACGTAGCGCGGCAACGCATCATCACTTTTGCATTTGTCGGCTTCCTCTATGGAATCTTGGCGCCGCTCTACGTGTGGTACATCCGCAGTATTCTGCCGGCGATGTTCGCATCGCACCTGACGTTCACGGCGTGGACAGCCCTCGTCATCGGCGGGATCGCCAGCATCGGGGGCCCCGCAATCGGTGCTGCTGTACTGATTGCCCTCACCGAGGCCCTGCAGTTCATCCCGGTAAGCCCCGAATACGCGACTGCGCTTTCGGCGGCACGCTGGATTCTGTTGGGAGCGGCACTGATCCTGGTGCTGCGAGCCCGTCCGCAGGGCCTGATCAGTGAGCAACGGTCGATGCGTGCCATGGGCCGTCGCCGAGATGCCGCACCACTGAGCATCACACCGGCCATGCCCAAGCCTGGCGACGGTGCTCCGGGTGACGCAAGCGGACGGTCCACGCTGACCATCAGCGAAGTCACCAAGAAGTTCGGTGGGCTCACTGCAGTGAACAACGTCTCGCTCACTGCACGCCAGGGTCAGATCACGGCGCTGATCGGCCCCAACGGAGCCGGCAAGACCTCGCTGTTCAATGTGATCACTGGATTTGAAGCGGCCGATCACGGATCGATCAAGCTCGACGACGAGGAACTGGCCGGACTGCCGCCGTGGCGGATCGCTCAACGTGGCGTCGTGCGGACATTCCAGACACCGGTCGGCTTCCCCAAGCTGACAGTGCAGGAGAATTTGCTCACCGCCGGTTCCAGCGCAGCTTCGGAGGGGTTGCGTGCCGGTCTGATCGGTCCGCGTACCTGGGAACGTGAGCAGAGCGAAGTCGCGGGTAAGGCAGCTGTGATCACCGCCGAACTCGGGTTGACCGTCGATCAGAATGAGTTGCTGGAGAACCTGTCCTCAGGTGACATGAAACTGGTCGAGTTCAGTCGTCAGCTGATGGCAGAGCCGGCGTTCCTGCTCCTCGACGAGCCTGCCTCCGGAGTCAACCCCGCCAACCTGGACCGACTGGTGAGTCTGCTGCGCGGGCTTGTCGAGCGCGGTATCGGCATCGTGGTGATCGACCACAACCTGTCCTTCATCATGGACGTCGCCGATCACGTCTACGTCCTGGCCAATGGAGCTGTACTGACAGACGGCCCGCCGCACGAGATTTCGCAGGATGAGCGGGTCATTGACATCTACCTGGGGAGTCGAGCATGACAACCTTGCTCTCAGTCGACGGACTTGAAAGCGGATACGGCAAACTTGGTGTGCTACACGGAATTTCGATGTACTGTGAGAGCAACGAACTTGTGGCCGTAGTCGGGCCGAACGGAGCCGGCAAGACCACCCTCATGCGGGCGATCTTCCGCACGCTGCCCGCGACGAAAGGCACCGTGAGGTTTGACGGAAAAGATATCACCGGAGTTGGGTCTGGCCGGTTGTCGCGGCTGGGAATGGCGCTGGTCCCACAGGGACGCAATACTTTTCCGGATCTGTCCGTAGAGGACAACCTCCGGGTCGCGCTGACGGCGTGTCACGGCCGCGGTTCGGATGCGTCAGCGTTGAAGAGCATCTACGCAGATTTCCCGAGGTTGGAAGAGCGGCGTCGGCAGTTCGCCCGGACCCTCTCAGGAGGGGAGCGTCAGATGTTGGCGCTGTCGCAGGCGTTGATCACCAAACCGACGTTGCTCGCGCTCGATGAGCCCACCACTGGGCTTGCTCCCGCTATCGTCGACCAGTTGATCGCGGGCATCGTCGCCATCCGGGAGCGGGGGACCACGGTGATATGGGTAGTGGAAGAAAGCCCACTGCAGATCGTAAAGAACGTCGATCGGGTGTACCTGCTGCAGGGCGGCACTATGACCGCCGAAGTACCGGCCAGCGACCTGATCGAGAACACGTCTATGCAGAAGATGTTCTTCGGCATGGATCACGCGGACCATCGGAGCTCCGCGACGAAAACCCAACAAGATGAGGAGATCTCATGACCACTCTCGTTGATATCAACGCCGACCTGGGGGAATCCTTCGGGATCTGGAAACTCGGCAACGACGAAGAGTTCATGCCCTTTGTCAGCTCAGTCAACATCGCCTGCGGCTGGCATGCCGGCGACCCCCACATCATGCGACGCAGCGTCGAACTGGCCCTGGAGAATGGCTGCGGTATCGGCTCGCACGTCGGATTCCCCGACAAGATCGGCTTTGGCCGGCGCCACCTCAAGATCACCCCGGCAGAACTTCGCGATTACATCCTGTACCAGACCGGCGCACTGCAGGCCTTCGTCACCTCCATGGGCGGGCGTCTCCAGCACATCAAGCCGCACGGTGCGTGCTACTACTTGACTGCCTACAGCGCTGAGCATGGCGCGGCCGTGGCCAAAGCTCTGCTGGAGCTCGATGACAACCTCATCATGATCTCCAGCGGTCCGGGCGGTGCAGCCGCGCGGGAGGTCGGTGCGACCGTGGCCTGGGAAGGCTACGTCGACCTGGAGTACGACGCCAACGGTGACCTGTTGCTGGAACGCTCAGTGCTTCCCCGCGATGCGAAGTCAGTCGCCGACCGCACCCTGAAGCTCGTGCAGGACAAAGTCATGCCCACGGTCGACGGCGGAGAGTTCAAGCTGGACGTGGACACCATCTGCCTGCACGGTGACTCCCCGACCGCTGTCGAGGTCGCTCGTGCTGTGCGGGATCGGCTCGCAGAGGGAGGCGTCGAGGTTGCGCCGCTGTCGAAGCACAACCTCACGACTGACAACACACTGGTCGTCGGCTCCGGGTCGGCGCTGTCCGGGTCGGCGCTCTAGTTCACTCCAAGACTCCGAGACGGGAGCCGTCATGGATCTCAGCCAGCAGCCGCACCAGCGGATGCACCAATTGTCACGCGGTTGGCAACGACAATGGTTCAATGGACCCATGACGGCCTCGGAGTCTTACCTGAACCCGGAGGGTTCGGCACCACGGTCTGAGTTCGCGGCGATCTCACAGCCGCGGGCCCACGACTTCGTGGTGGAACAGATCCGACGCCAGATTGGCTTGGGCATCATCGCCCCAGGCACCGCGCTTCCGCCTGAACGAGAACTCATGAGAATGTTCGGCGTTGGTAGGGCCACGGTGCAATTGGCTATTGGACAACTTGAAGCTGAACACATCGTCGAGACGCGACGGGGACGCACCGGCGGAAGCTTCGTCAAGGCCCCGAATTCCGATGCGCACGCGCTGGACTATCGCGTTGTTGAGCTTCGCCGTCAGGCGGGTAGCGTCCTCGAAGCAGTGGAGTATCGCGAAGTACTAGAACCCGCGGCCACAGCCGTGGCTGCGGAGAAAGCCAAGCGCAAGCAGGTCAAGTCGATGGTGGAGCTTGTTCAACGGACTGCGGAGGCCGACAACGACGCCGAATTCATGCGCTGGGATACGGCCTTCCACCTGGCGATCGCCGAGGCGACCGGTAATCGGTTCATGTTTGAAGCACTGGAAAGAATTCGTCTCGAGCTCAATCCGGCGTTGCGACTGCTGCCCGATACCCGCGTGTGGCATGAACTGTCCAACGAGGAGCATCGACAGATTGTGGCCGCGATCGAGGCCAAAGATGCCGACGGCGCGAGGCAGTTGATGGCAACACACACGTCCCACGCCAATCAGAGCATCAGGACGCTGATAAAAAACCTAGCTCGGCGTTAACGAAGGATTGCCCCTCCGCCGCCGATGAGCACGGCCCGAGCCGGCGGATGAATGCCAACTCATGAGCTGTTGTGGGCGCGAAAGATCCGTCCGGTATCCGCGCCACGTAGGCCACGAGCCGGTCGGTATGCCCGCTGGCACAGCGCTCCGGAGTCCGCTTCGGCAGTCGTCTCTTATCTGACCAAGTTTCATCATCGTTGCCCTTGAGAGGGGGCGCCGCCCGTCGACACGAGACGTGACTCAAGTCGAGGTCCTTCGCGCTGTCGACGGTGAGGTAACACCGACCGCTTGCGGTGGGCGACTCACCAAAAGGATTGTTTCACAGTGATTCTCACCAATGCCACCCCACCAGTGTTGGGGCTGTCCACCTATCTCCAGCAGGCCGCGAGTGGAGTGTGGAACGTGCCGGCGAGCTTCTTGCCCGCCTTCTACATCAATGCCGTGACGATGGCAGGTGCAATCGCGACCCTGCTTCCACCGCAACCCGTGAGCGAAGTGATCGTCGATCGCGTTCTTGAGGGACTCGACGGGTTGATCATCACCGGCGGCCGCGATGTCGAGCCCGCCAACTATGGCCAAACGCCACATCCGACCACCGACGCGCCTGCCCGCGACCGAGACGCCTGGGAACTGGCTCTGGTGGCTGCGGCGCTCACACGAGGCCTACCCCTGCTCGGAATCTGTCGCGGTGCACAGATCTTGAACACAGCGCTCGGCGGGACTTTGCACCAACATCTGCCAGACCTGCTCCATCACACGCGCCACCAAGCCGGGAACGCGACGTTCACAACGACGTCGATCACCACCACGGCCAGGACCAAGGTGTCCGGAATGATCGGACCTTCTTCTGAGGCTCAGTGCTACCACCACCAAGCAATTGCAACCGTAGGTAAGGGTTTAGTCGTCAGTGCCCGCGACAGTGAAGGCGTCATAGAGGCGGTAGAAGCTGATCCCCGCCTTTATCCCCATCATTGGGTGGTGGCGGTGCAATGGCATCCCGAGGAGCGCCTCGACGACCTGCGCCTCTTCGCCGGCCTGACGGAGGCGGCGCGCTCTTACCGCGGTGCCCGGGTTGTGCAGGCACAGCCTCCCGGTTCGGCGTCGTCGTAGCACAGCAGAGCGCGGTTGGTGATGATGGATTCACCAACCGCGCTCATTCGTCGCTCACGAGGAGGCAGGGGTCAGCTGGCTTGCGAGATGCCGGCACTGCCGGGAGGTTCCCCGATCCCCAGCAGCTGGTGGAGGTGGGCAGCGGTGTTTCTCGCGCTCGACTGCTGCTGTGTCGTGGTTAGCTGACCGAGGTAATGGGCGGTGAACGTCCATACCCACGAGACCAGCGTGGCGACGCGGCTGCGAAATCCGACGATATAGGCGACATGAACGGCAAGCCACATCGCCCACGCCACAGCGCCGGTCAGTTCGAGACGACCGATGTCGGCGACCGCGCCGAAGCATGCGACGGTTGCCATCGAGCCCTTGTCACGGTATTCGAATGGGCGGGCCGGCGGTGGCTGGATGCCGGCTTTCGCGGCGGTCACCAACACCGAGACACGTCGCGCCGCGTATCGGGCGCTCTGGATTGCGACCTGGGCGTCCCCGGGAAGCCCCCGCCAGGGTCATCATGTCGCCGACGACGACGTTGTCATGACCCGGGGGAGAGTCAAGGTCAAGTCCATGGACTTGACCTTGCTTACCTCGGCTTCGGCGAAGGCGTTCAAGACCCGGCCCCGCAGCTCCAACGCATCATCGATTGCTTTCAAACCGGGGGCGTGTTCGGCGAAGTGGTCATTGCCAAAGTAAGTCTGCTGCGCTGCTGCTGCGACGACGAGGCTGTCGAGGCTCGTGACAGTTACGCGTTCACCCAGTTGAACCGTGACGGTGCGATAGGCAAAATCGATCTGAGTGACTTCACCGAGTTGGACGGAGGCGTTCGCTTGCTTCTTCAAGACCATCCGCGTGGGAGGTAGCGATTTCGCCTTCGCAAGGATGCCGGTGGCGACCTGGTACACCAGCGGCTGAACAGATGATGACTGGACTGGCCAATCACGGTCACCTCGGCATCGACGCGGCGAAGTGCTTTGGCCGCGAACAGTCCACCAAACCGGTTCCGATGATGACCACACGATGACGTGGGCGTGAAAGCGGCTCTCCCATGGCCACTTTCGGCTGTAGGAAAACGGGAATCGCCCGCGTCCGAGCAGTGCGAACACGGGCGATCTCTTACCGTCGTCCAAAGTGGTCGATGGTCAGACCGAGGTGACCTCGTACTGGTGTGCCGCAGCCACTTCGGGGGAGAGCAGCTTGCCTTCGTGGGTACTGAGTCCGTTGGCCAAACCTGTATCTGCATCGGTTGCCTGACGCCAGCCCTTTTCGGCCAAGGCAATCACGTACGGCATAGTTGCATTGGTCAGTGCGTACGTCGAGGTTCGCGGCACTGCACCGGGCATGTTGGCTACGCAGTACACGACGGAATTGTGGACCTGGAAAGTGGGGTCAGCGTGGGTGGTGGGTCGTGAATCTTCGAAACACCCGCCTTGATCGATCGCGATGTCGACGAGAACCGATCCGGGGATCATCGTGGAGACAAGTTCGTTCGAAATGAGTTTGGGTGCCTTCGCCCCCGGCACCAGAACCGCCCCAATCACGAGATCAGCTTCACTGACAGCGAGTTCCAGCTCGAGCGCGTTGGACGCGATAGTCTTAACCTGCCCGTGAAAGCGGGCGTCGATCTCTCGTAGCCGTGCCGCGGACAGGTCGAGAACGGTCACATCTGCCTGCATTCCAAGGGCGATTGCCACCGCATTACTGCCCGAGACACCTGCCCCGATGACAACAACCCTAGCGGGTCGTACACCGGGCACGCCGCCCATCAACACCCCTCGGCCGCCGCTCGGTTTCATCAGGTGATAGGCGCCGACCTGCGGTGCAAGCCGCCCCGCAACCTCGCTCATCGGCGCCAATAGCGGCAGCGAGCCGTCGCGTCTAGTCACGGTCTCATAGGCGATCGACGTGGTTCCCGAGGCGAGCAATGCGTCGGTGCATTCCACGGACGCCGCCAGATGCAGATACGTGAACAACACCTGGCCCTCACGCAGGCGCGAGTACTCCTCCACGATGGGCTCTTTCACCTTGAGGAGTAGATCGGCGCTCGCCCACACTTCGTCTGCGGAGTCGAGGATCTGAGCTCCAGCCGTTTTGAAGTCCGCGTCTGTGAACGAGGAACCCACACCGGCCCCGGATTCGATCACTACATCATGGCCACGACCGACAAGCTCATGAACACCGGCGGGCGTGATCGCCACCCGATACTCATGATTCTTGATTTCGCGGGGGATGCCGACTTTCATGCTGTCACTCCAAGACCTGAGTGGCCCAGCGATTCGCGCGGGCCGGGAGAATGAACGCCGAATGCGTTCGCGTACGTGTCCATCGTGAGGGAACGCCCCCGGTTTATCAACTGCCCGTTGAATATTCAACGTGCTGCAGTGTATGCCGCTGAAGCGGCGCGTTAGAGGGCTGCGAGTCGGCTTATTCCGAAGATTCTTCAGGGGTAACGAAAGTTGTTGTGCACCGGTCGACATCGCTATGTAGCCCCGCATCGGTTGAACAACGTTGTCCGACAGATCATGAAGAAGCGGCCCCTGCGTAACCCGGAGCACGCCGCGTCGCCTCCTCCCTAAACCAAATAGCATGCCCGCGTGACTATCATGATCAGGCGAGCGGTGAGCGCGCTAGGGACTCGGAATGCCAGTCACGACCGCAAGACCGCAATGACCCCCGCGCACCAATTCATCTCAGCAACTGGAAGGACGACCATGCCCATCATTGAAGTCAAGGCTCTCGCACACCGTTTCAACGATACCCAGAAGAATGAGCAGGTGATCTCCGCGCTGACTCAAGTGTTGGTGGATGCTTACGGGGAGTCGGTGCGTGACCAGACCTGGATTCTGCTGACCGGAGTGGACGCCGACAAGTGGGGATTCGGCGGCGTACTAAGGCCGTAAGCACGTTAGAGACGGGGTAAACCGCCATCTCGCAGCGATTCCGCGGAGGTGTCACGTGGTCCTTGGAGCGGGCTCGGCGGGTTGTGGCGAGATCGGTGGTGGTGCTGAACCTCTATAACGCCACCACCGACTCAACACGGTATACGTGAAACAAGTTGACAGATAATACTATTTGAGTATCGAGACTGTCGGTCGACGTTAGAGACCTCCCCGCAGAAAAAACTCTGAAGACTCGATATAATGGTACTGATACAGTATCATTAGCCACTTTGCATCGAAGCGGTGGGGAATGCGAATGCCGAGACATGGGGGTATGTCCCAGACCGTAGTGAGGGAGTCCATGAGCGGAAACACCGTCCGTCTGCAGGCGATCAACAGCGTGGAGGCCTACCAACCTCCGGCCATCAGCTTCGACCCCACCGAGGCGCCAGGAGAGATCTTCGGCTCCAACGTGTTCACCAAGGCCGAGATGCAGCTCCGCCTGCCGAAATCGGTGTTCAAGTCCGTGGTCGCCACCATCGAGAAGGGTGCGACGCTGGATCCCGCCGTCGCCGACTCGGTGGCCTCCGCCATGAAGGACTGTGCGTTGAGCAAGGGCGCCACCCACTACGCGCACGTCTTCTACCCGATGACCGGATTGACCGCCGAGAAGCACGACAGCTTCCTCGAGCCGGTCTCCGACGGCCAGACGCTGGCCGAGTTCGCGGGCAAGACCCTGATCCAGGGTGAGCCCGACGCCTCCAGCCTCCCGTCTGGCGGCCTGCGCAGCACCTTCGAAGCGCGCGGTTACACCGGCTGGGACGTCACCAGCCCGGCGTACATCCTGGAAAACCCCAACGGCAACACCCTGTGTATCCCGACGGTCTTCGTCTCGATGACCGGCGAGGCGCTGGACTACAAGACCCCGCTGCTGCGCAGCCAGCAGGCGATGGGTGCTCAGGCCGAGCGCATCCTGAAGGTGTTCGGCCACAGCGGTTTCGACAACATCGTGTCGTTCTGCGGTCCCGAGCAGGAGTACTTCCTGGTGGACCGGCACTTCTTCCTGGCGCGTCCCGATCTGGTGAACGCGGGCCGCACCCTGTTCGGCGCCAAGCCGCCCAAGGGCCAGGAATTCGACGACCACTACTTCGGCTCCGTGCCCGACCGGGTGCTGGCGTTCATGATGGACACCGAGCGTGAGCTGTTCAAGCTCGGCATCCCCGCCAAGACCCGCCACAACGAGGTCGCCCCCGGCCAGTTCGAGATCGCGCCGATGTTCGAGCGGGCCAACATCGCCGCCGATCACCAGCAGCTGCTGATGACGACGTTCCGCAACATCGCCAAGAAGCACGGCATGGAGTGCCTGTTCCACGAGAAGCCGTTCGCCGGTGTCAACGGGTCGGGCAAGCACGTCAACTTCTCGATGGGCAACGCCCAGTTCGGCAGCCTCCTCGTGCCCGGTGACACCCCGCACGAGAACGCCCAGTTCCTGGTGTTCTGTGCCGCGGTCATCCGCGCGGTGCACAAGTACGCGGGCCTGCTGCGGGTGTCGGTGGCCTCGGCCACCAACGATCACCGCCTGGGCGCCAACGAGGCCCCACCCGCCATCATCTCGATCTTCCTGGGCGCGCAGCTGGCCGACGTGTTCGAGCAGATCGCCAAGGGCGCGGCCACCTCGTCGAAGGGCAAGGGGTCGATGATCATCGGCGTCGACACGCTGCCCGTGCTGCCCACCGACCCGGGCGACCGCAACCGCACCAGTCCGTTCGCGTTCACCGGCAACCGGTTCGAGTTCCGCGCACCGGGTTCGGGCCAGACCATCAACGTCCCCATGATCATCCTGAACACGATCATGGCCGACTCGCTGGACTACATGGCCACCACGCTGGAGGCCGCCGTGGCCGAGGGCACCGACTTCGACTCTGCCGTGCAGACCCTGCTCACCGAGATCATCACCGAGCACGGCGCGGTGGTGTTCAACGGCGACGGCTACTCGGACAACTGGCAGATCGAGGCGGCCGAGCGTGGCCTGCCGAACCTCAAGACCACCCTGGACGCCATCCCGGAGCTCATCACGCCGGAAGCCATCGCGGTGTTCGAGAAGTACGGTGTGTTCAACGAGCGCGAGCTGCACAGCCGCTACGAGGTGCGCCTCGAGCAGTACGCCCTGACCATCGCCGTCGAGGCCAAGCTGGCCCTGGAGATCGGCACCACCGTGATCCTGCCGGCGGCGGTGCGCTACCAGACGGAGCTGGCTTCCAACGTGGCGACGCTCAAGGCGGCTGGTATGGAACCCAGTCTGACTCTGCTGGAGGAGGTTTCGGCTCCCATCGCAGATCTCACGACGGCGTTGGGCACGCTGAAGACGGCGCTGGGCGAGCACATCGAGGGCTCTCTGGAAGAGGCCACGCATGCCCGTGAAGCACTGCTGCCCGCCATGGCCGCCGTGCGTGAGGCCGCGGACGCCCTGGAATCCGTTGTGGCCGACGACCTGTGGCCGCTGCCCACCTACCAGGAAATGCTCTACATCCTGTAAATGGCGTCAAGAATGGCGGCGCTGCAACGCAGCGGTAGAAAGGAGCGTTTAATGACGTTGTGCAACTCGCGTTCTGGGGTTGACAGTTGCCACAGTCAACGTTGTGCGAACCACCGAGGCCTGGCAGATCCTGGAGAACAAACAACGGGGCGTGCTTGGAGCCCTTCTAGCGCGACTTCTTGGCGGCATTGTGCCCTGACTGAGGAAGCGTACGCACCCGAGCTCGCAACGGTGGTTCATGATTGAGGGGTTGAAAAGCGAAGATGTTTCACAGTTCGTGGTTGTGCTATGTGGTGCAGACCCGCTCAAATACGCAGTGCCGCCGTGTCGATCGGGCAGAGGTGCGTTGCCTAGCTCTTGTTGCGCTCGCCGTGCTGTTCGGTCTGTGGCAGATTGCTCGCGTCGTGCCTGCCGTGTACAACGAACGCATTCAACTCATTGCTGAACAGACTGCGACGGTGCGGACTGTCGAGGCTCAAGCGCTGGAGCCAATCCACGGCAATGTGCACCGAGACGGAATCGCCGGTCGGGTTCAATGGACTGAAGGCGGCGTCTTGAACGAAGCGGTGGCAACTGTGCGCCGTCCAGCAGACGCTGGGGAGGGGGTGCAGATTTGGGTTGATCACCACGGTGATGTCGCCGAACCTCCCCCGACGAAAGGTGAAGCGCGTGGATACACAGGCGGGGTGGTCCTCGCTGCGATCTTCGGTGTCTTTCTCTGCGGCGTCGCGGCGTCGGTCATCGTCCGGCGCGTATGCGATTACGTGCGAGACCGTGCTTGGGAGCGCGCGTTACGACGGTTGATCACCGACGACGGGTGTCTCGGCCAGGGGTGATGGCTGCGGTACGCGAGCGACGACGTTGTGCCCGGACGGCTCGGTGAGCTCTCGATGGGGGGCGATCGGTCAGCTGTTTGCAGCTACGTGTCACTGGGTGTGGCGGATGCCCGTGGATCGGATGACATGGCTGGGCGCAGTGAGGCCAGCTGTCCCCTCGCGGGCACAAGCCCGCCCGGCTGACTGGGTTGTTGAGCGCGGGCGGGCGCCGCCGTCGGGACATCAGGTCAGAAGCTCGCGCAGGGCGGTGTCGATGAATTCTTGGTCGCCGGGGTTGATAGGTGCCATATGACCCCAGACAGTGGGAATGGGGCGGGACTCGGCGTGAGGAATGCGGCTGGCCTCGTACTCACTATCGATCGGGGGGAAGTAACGGTCGGTCTCGGCGTTGAGGATGATGGTCCGAGCTTTGATTGCGCCCAGCGCGGCATCGAAGTCACCGTCAAACGCCGGATGATCGCTGAGGTCGTTGTTCCACCAGGTCCACAGCTGGGCGAGTAGATCATTGACATCGCAGTTGAGGTAGAAGGACTCCCAGAAGAGTTCGATGAACTGCTCAAGGTTCTCTGCCCCGAGCGACTTGTATACGCCCTCGCGGTAGAAGGGTTCTGAAAAACCCCAGCCGGCATAGATCGCCGCGAGGGCTCGAATCCCGTCGATGGGGGGTCTATCGGTGTAGAAGCCATTTTCGTAAGCAGCGTCATTGGTAAGGGCGGCCTTCAAGCTGGCCAAGAACGTCCGGTTGTAGACTGCGGTTCGCGCGGAACCTGAAATGGGTGCGATGGCCTCAACCATGTCCGGGTAAGCAGCCGCCCATGCGTAAGACTGGGAGGCGCCCATCGACCAACTCGACACGAGGCGAATGCGCTCGATACCGAATCGCTCCGTGAGCAGGCGGTGCTGGGCTTCCACGTTGTCATAGGTGGTAATCCGAGGAAATCGGGCTCGATCGTACGGGGCAGGTGTATTACTGGGGGAGGATGACACCGCGGCCCCAAACTGATTGGGGATTACGATGAAATACTTTTCGGGATCCATCGCGCGGCCAGTTCCCGTCATCGTCTCGGCGACGCTGAGCGGCGTTCCGGAGAACCACGTGGGGCACAGGATCACATTGTCGCGTGCAGCGTTCAACGAACCCAGCGCAACGAATCCCAGCTTTGCTTCGGGCAGCGTCACACCTTTCTGCAGTGGGAACCGCCCTAGATCGAAAAACTCGTACTCTGACACTTTGCAGCTCCTTGTCGGCAATTCGGTTATGTTGGAACGGGTATCACGCTGGCTGACTTGTCTCGGAGCAGGCGGATCGCCTACGAGGTCACAGGATCAAACGCGACAGTATGGTGTCGGTGATGCTTATGGGCAGCCAACAGCCAGTAGGCGACCATCGCAACCAGAAACGCGATGAGCCAGTTGAAGTCGTACAGCGGTCGAAGGATGGGAATTAGTCCATCGGGCGGGAACGGACCTGTCTTTACACCGTCCGGCCCGATCGTCGAGTAGGCACCGCCGACAGCGAAGACAACGCCGATAGCGGTGGCGATCACGGCACGGATATTCCAACCGTTGTTGAAGTGGTAACAACCGTTGAACCTGAACAGTTCGGGAACGTTGAGTTCGGTCCGACGCACGAGCCAGTAGTCGGCCACGAGAACGCCGCCGACTGCTCCCATGACCCCTCCATAGAAACCTAGCCACACAAAGACGTAAGACTCTGGGCTGGCGAGGAGCTTCCATGGAAGAACCAATGTGCCCAGAGCAACGGTCACGAGGACGCCACGGCGGAAGTTGAGGACCTTGGGTAATGCGTGGGTGAAGTCCAAGGCGGCACTGACTAGGTTTGCAGCCATGTTGACCTGGAAACTAGATAAGACGATGATGAGGGCTCCCACAATTACGGCGAGGCGATTGTCAAAGTGCGCCACCAAGGCATCAGGGTTCCAGAGCAGAGATGGGTCGACCGAATAGCGCTCAGCGGCAAGTGAAGTCGCCAGAATTGCCATGAGCGAGACGACTAACATGGTGGCGGGAAGGCCCCAGCTCTGGCCGCGCCGTTGCGCCTGCTGATTCTGCGCGAAGCGGGTGAAGTCGGGCATGTTCAGCGAGAGGGTGGACCAGAAGGCGATGTTGGCCATCAGGCTGATGGGGAAGACGACGAACCAGAATCGAGTGCCCCAGCCCAGTTCTGAGGGCTGAAGCATGACCGGTCCTAGGTTGCCGCCGGTTTGAATGAGCAGAACCACAATGAGGACGGCAGCGGCCCCGATGACGACCGGTGCGGCGATTGCCTGAAACCTTCGCAGTGAGTCAAATCCTTTGGCTATCACGGCTACCTGCGCGATGACGCAAGCGAGATAGCAGGCCAGCGTCGTCAGAGGCACAATGCCGATCGGGCCGAGATCGACCGGCGTAGCCTCAGACCACACCGGGCCTATGGCCGCGCCGAGAGCGAGATTGAGCCCCAGGCCGCCGAACCACGTTTGGATGCCGAACCAGCCGCATGCAACGAGCCCCCTCATCACCGCCGGCAAGTTCGCTCCGCGTACCCCGTAAGCTGCCCGAGCGAATACCGGAAAGCTGATGCCGTGTTTGGCCCCGGCGTGACTGTTGAGCAACATGGGAATGAGGATGATCAGATTCGCCAGGACAATGGTGAAAAGGGCTTGAATCCAGTTCATACCCAGAGCGATAAGCGATGCTGCAAGTGTCCAGGTAGCGGCGTTCATGCACATCGCCACCCACAGCGCCAAATAGGATCTGCTGCTCCATAATCGTCGCGATGGCGGGATTGGTCGTAAGTCGTCGTTATAGAGCGTGTCATCGACTGCATGCCCGTGCGCGTCAAGACCCAAGCGGTCTGGGTCAGCGTCGCGATAATTACTCGAGATGTCTGGGGACAAGGATGTTCTCCATCCGAGAGAAGTTGGGAGTTTGGCGTCATCGGTGCGTTGCCCTACCAGGGCTGGTGCACTACGTCCACGAGTAATCTGGCATGAAAGATGTTGTCCAACAGGATGATACTGTGAGCCTTCGTGTGGGCAGGCCGAGTGCACAAGCTTGTGTGAATTCGCGCCTATCTCGATCCATCAAGTAGTCAGCATTGAAACATCTGCACTGCCGCCTGTGATGACATGTACGTCCCTAGGGCGGCCTGCTCGGTTCGTGTCCTATGCGGATTCGGTATTCATCGGCCTGTCCTTTCGAAGTAGGGCTGTAGCGGGATACGGTGCCCTCAGGGGTGTAGTCGCCGTCCTCGCCAAATGGAACCGCCTGTGGTGAATAGTATCTAAGGTGCGAAAGTGCGTCCAGCGTTGGGCGATGTTTGTTAAGAAGGCAACCTGACCCGCAGCTTGAGCGAAGTTCCCGCTGCCCAGCAAGGTTGACTTCGATACGCGCATCGAAGCCCTGGAAGGTGGGCGTGGCGCGATGCTCCAGCGCTAACCATGTTTCCGACAACCTGGGGATATGAGACAGGTTGCCAATGTCGCCGGTGTGAAGAATTGTGACGTTGCTCCCTCGTGGAAGCCGTCCGGTTCTCGGGTGGTCGAAAATGCCCGCTAGCTCTGGCCAGTGTAGACCGGGCCGACGAAGACACCTTCGGTCCGTGCGAATTCACGAATAGCTGCCGATCTCTCTGCCGAGGCGACCGCGTAATCGCTACCGATGAAACGCTGGTCGATGTCGAACTCATTTCGGATAGCCGCATCGTCGGGAATAGCATCGTCCCACGGATTGCCGTTGACGTTGACGAGATGAGTTTCGACACCAATGGTGTGATTCAGGAGATAGTTGCCGCGCAACTCGTTGAGCTGCCCGTGATTCGGGACGTTGCGTGTCAACACAAGAATGGCCGTGTCAGGGTATCCGTGACCTGTGTCACGTGACGAAAGGGCGCACCTGCTACCCGAGCACCCAATACGCCTGGCTCGTCGACTACAGCGGACACGATGAGGACCAGATCGTCTACGCCGCCGGCGAACTCGCCTGTACGGTCTGCTACCCCTCAGCCCCAGTGGAAGTCCTTGCCCGCGTAGGCGAAATCCGCCGGCCCACCGACCTTGAGCGCGAACAACGCGCCGCCGAGAAGACCGCTAAGCACGCTGCGGCCGCCGCAGCCGCCGTGGTCAACCCCGCCACCGGCAAGACGCTCTTCAAGACCGAACGCGCCGCAACCAACGTGATCGCCTCAGCACTGGACAGCCTGCACTGGTACGGCGACGACCACCCCTCCGCGGGTGAATGGCAGCGCACCGTCGATACCACCGTCGCGGCCCTGGCCGCCAAACTCGGCCGCGACGCCGACGCCATCATGACCGAATGCCGCCAACGTGCCGACAAGAAGTTCGCCGGCACCGCCCGCAAGACGTTGCGAGAACTCAAGCGCCAGCGCGGCGACATCATCGTCGAAGACCTCATGCCAGGCCTGCAGGCCTGGATCGAGCAGAACGGCATCCCCGCCTAAAACACTGTGGGCAAACGGGTTTCGCTAACGTGGACCGAGCGCAGCCCTTTCCAGCTCGCGTGGCGAAGACCTCGCCCCGGGGCCCACTCGCGGAAGGCCACCTCGCCCACGTGATGCGGCCTCACCCACCGCCAACCCTGCTGTTCACCAGGATTCACCACCGGGGGCACCTCGCACACAAGCGGATGCAGCGCCTCGAACAGCTGCCGACGCATCACTGCGCTAAACCCCGTGCCGACCTGGCCGACCAGCTCCAAGGCGCCATCGTCGCGGTACCCGGCCACCAACAACGCTCCAACCCGCCCAGGCGGTCCGGCGAACGCCACCAATGCAAGCTCCGCTGTCTGCCGCACAGGGCTTTTCACCCACCAGGGCGAGCGACCCTCCCGATAAGGGGAGTCCACCCTCTTCGAGACAATGCCCTCCATCTGGTGCTCCCGGGCCACCTCAAGCATGTCCGCAGCCGGCACACCGAAGAACGCTTTCGGCACCGTCAACACCCCAGGCTCATCGGACACCAACGACTCCAGCGCCTCGCGTCGCTTCACGTACGGCTCGCCAGTGAGATCACGCCCGTCGGCCGAAATGACGTCAAAAGCCATAAGCCGCACAGGAACCTCACGCAAGAGGGTGGGTCCAGGCCGCCGCTGCTGCGGCCAGCGCCGCTGCAACCGCGTGAATGACGGGCGTCCCTGCGTATCGAGCGCGACGATTTCACCGTCCAGCACCACCGACCGAGCGCCGACGACCTGACTCACGGAAGTCAATTCCGGGAACGTACGGGTGATGTCAGCGCCGTTCCTGGAGAAGATCAGGACCTCGCCACGGTCGGCGATCAATGTGGCCCGCTGGCCGTCGAACTTCCATTCCACCGCCCACTGGTCGCCAGTAGGTGGGGGACCGAGGGTGGCCAGCATCGGCGCCGGCGTCGCCCGCCGGCGCACTACAGAACGCGCAGCGGCCACCTATTGACGCTACCCACCGCCAGCCGAACCTGGTCTGCGCTTCGCAGCGGGCTAAATCCCAGCTCACCCGGTCGAGCGCCCCGAGGCGAAGTCGAAGTCGATCAGCACATCAGGGCCCTGGACCCGCCGCACCCCGTCCCACCGTCCACGCGTGCGCAGCGTCCCGCGGCCGTCGCCGCGGTTGAAGATCGCCGCCGTCGTCATGCTGGCCAGCAGCCCGTTGCCCAGCGTCGCGGTGTGCACGACGCGTTCGAGCACCCACGCTGGGGACATGTCATCCGCCGAGGTCAAAGCGGTGGGCGGGGCGATCGGCGTCCCCACCACGAGGTTGATGCCGGCCGACCGACTCACACGCAACCAGCGCGCCAACTCCTGCGAGCGCGCCCAGATGCCGTCACGGTCTTCGACCAGCACCACCGTCGTCGACGCCTGATGGCCGTGCTCACGCGCGTCCTCGATGTCGCGCGCGCCGATCGACCGGAAGAACTCGTACCGCGACTGCAGCAGCTCGTCGACGAATGCGGCCAACTCGCCGCCGTCGACCCGGCGGTGCGTCACCTGTAGCTGCACGTCCTCGCTCGCGCAGAGCACCAACTCGAGGTCACTCGGAGCTTGCCCGGCGGCGAGCCCGGTGGCCAGCACGGCCAGCAGGGACGACACCTCATCGCCGACAACGACGCAGTGTGGACCGCTCCCGCCGCGGCTCTCCCACTCCAGGTTCACCTCGACCGCCTGGCCGTCGAGGCCAGTGCCGAGAACAGCTGTCAGCGGCCGCCGGATCCGCCCGTGCGACACCTGCCGCAGAGCGCGGGTGTAGGACGTGCCCGGATTGGCTGCCTGAAACTCACGCGCAGCACGCTTACGGGACTCGTTGTCAGACAAGGGAATCTCCCATCCAAAGTCGTTTCCTCCGCGTCGCCCACATCTGCGCGGAAGTGCCTTTGCTGGGTAGCTACACGGAACCCGTGGGGTCTTGTCCCGGACTGGAGTGACTGTCCGATGTGGGCGGGTGCAGTCGATGCCGGGATTCACGCCACCGCGTGCGGCGATACGCAGAGTCTAGGGCCGGCGCTGGCACGAAGAGGTGGCCGCCGCCCAGGAATCTGAGCGGGAAATGGTGCGCCCCCAGCCGCAGGGGGGGGAGGAGCGGCCAGGGGCGCGGTGACGTCCTCCGGGGGGCGAGGACGTGCCTCCACGCTAACAGCGGCCAGAGCCAAAATCCGGCCCCGAAACAGCCCGTTCCCAGGACCAACCGCAGGCCAGGGAACCTGCCGCAAGCTCGGCGACGGAAACCGCGCCGCCGGCAGGTACTTCTCCATCGAACGACCACAGAAGGAGAAACCCGGTGTCCGGCGACCGCGACGCACCCCAGCACTGACCATGTGCCTGGCGACGAACGACCCCGGCGGACCCCGCCGATGCTCAGGCGACACCCGCGCCGCCTACCAGAAGTCCGCGGCCGCGACCGACGCCCTCACCGCGCAGGCCCAGCAGCTGCACACCGAACTGGCGGTCCGCACGGTCACCGAGCACCTCGGCGCCGCCCACGGCCCCCAGCGTGACGAGCTGCTCGCCAGCCTCACCGACACCGACGTCGACGCGCTCATCACGGCATGCCGCGCAGACATCCGCCCAGACGTCGACGCCGCCTTCGCGGCCCTGCCACCGCACCTGACTGGCGACGTACGAGACACCACCATCGCCGAGCACGCGCAGATCCCCATTCACCGCCCCGGTGGCCTCGTCGACACCACGCCGGCGACCCTGCTCGACGCCAACACCGCGGTGTACCGAACCCGCCGCGGTGACTACGCCATCGCCTACCGCGACGGTGAGGCCTACAAAACCCTCGCCACCGCCTCCAAGTACAAGACCGCCATCACGATGGCCAACCGCATCCCCGTCCTCACCCCACTCGACCACCCTCCAGGCGGCATCGACGATCTCCAGCAGCAGGCGTACCGATCCCACGCCGCCGCCGCGCTGCAGCTGGCCACCCAGGCGGCCTACGGCCGGCTCCCCAGTCCCGACGAGCAGCAGGCGTTCCTGGCAGAACACCTGACCCATGCCCGGGACGAGATCGTCGATGCCGCCGCCGCACCGCTGCGCACCGAGCTGCTCGACGCCACCGCCCGACACCACCACCGCCAGCGCCTGGCCGCCGCAGAAGCCGCCGGCCAGGCCGCCCGCCAGGCCGCCACACAGGCAGGGGACAACCCCGAGCAGGCTTACGCCACCGCCTACCACCACGCCCTGGGCACATCGACCCGCGGCGGCGCACGCATCCCGCACTTCGCGCACCACACCCTGCCCGCACACAGCCTCGGTGACGCCACGCACAATCTGCTGCAGCACAGCGGAATCCGCTCCTACGGCACCGAAACAGCCCGCGACTACACCGTCATCACCCGCCGGGGCGGGGACCTGAAAGCCTGGGGGCTGCACGACGTCTACGGCACGTTGCGCACCACCCCGATCGGCGATCTCGCCAAGACCCACGCCCGCTTCGTCAACACCGTTCTCACCGCCGACGAACGAGACGCGCTGCGCACGTACACCAGCGGCCGGCACATCGGATCTGGGGCCTACATCCAGATCAACGACGTCTTCACCGGCCGCACCACCTCACCCACGCCGGCGATCGCCAACACCTGCACCCACCTGCGCAGCGCATTCGACAAGTACGCCCGGCACAACACCACCCGCGAACCCGTCACCGTCATCCGCGGCACCCGCGTCCCCACCGGCTACACCGGCACGCCGGCCGACTACCTCGCCACCGCGTTCCCCGTCGGCGCCAAAGTCGAACGAGGACAGGTCGCCTCAGCCACCACCCGCACCGCCACGGCCACCCGATTCGCCGACCGCGGGCCCGGCTCCTACCTGATGGCCATCCGCACCCGCGACGGCCTGCCCGTGAAGGCGATCTCCGCCAACGCCGGCGAAGACGAGGTGATCATCCCGCCCGGCACCGCACTGCGCTGCGTGCGCGTCGAGCCAGCGTCCGGCGTCGAGCGCCGACCGACGGTGTACCTGGTCGCCGAGGACCTGGTGGCCGAAGCCGAATCCCAGGCCCTCAAGAGCCGCCAAAAGGCATCCTGAACAGCGACAACGACACGTCCCCGCGTCATCGTCAACCACGTTCGCCCGCGGCCCCGCCGACTACCCATGCACCGAGCGCCGGGCTGCTGCGCTGGAGCCGCCGCCGACGGCAGGGACATGTCATCACCCCAGCGCAGCGCACTTACGGGGCGAGCATCAGTGGAGGAGCGCCGCGGCCGCCGGCATCCAAACAACGCCACCAACACCTCGCCGGCAGCCCCACGAACCTCCGACGGCCGGCCACACCGCTGCCACACCTCGTGCTCGGCCGAGTACCGCCACGGCCGCCGGAAGAACTCCACGACATCGACAGGGGACACCAAGAAGCCGGCCGCGGCGAGGATCTCGGCGAAACCACACAGCTCGTCGAAATCGGCGAACCACCGCCCGTCCAGCTGCGCCGCGATTGAACGGGCCTGCTCCACCAACACCGCGTCATCGCTCACCCCCATCACGCAACCAGCAGCGCCCCCCAGCACGCCACCCCGGCGCCGATAAGGCCACTAATCAGCGCGCATGCCAGCCCACCGAACAGCGGTGATGCCACGTCCCCACCTTCCGCACGCACCCGCAGCCCTATCCTTGAGCCCATGCCGCCGGCGTGCGGCTGCACTCCTCGAACGGACGCCCCACACCGGCACCGCCTCCAGGACAACGCCCCCCGGGCGCCGCGCCCAGGAATGCCCGTTGCACCGCGGCCGCCGCGGAAGGTGTGGATCCGCACCCACGGCCGCGCGCACAACGAGGAGATCTGCCATGACCCCCAACGCGCGCAAGAACGCCGCACGCGCCTACCAGCGCCGACACCACGTCCCCTACACCGAAGCCCTCCGCGCGGTCACCCCCGCCGGCACCCCCGACGACAACGCCCCCCACCGCGGCGTCCCCTCTGCCGACCGCCGGCTCCTTGACGCCCTCCAGATCGCCGATCCCGCGACCCACACCCCGCAGGCCGCCTGGCACCAGCACGCCGCCGACCGAGACCTGACCCTCCCGATCGCCACAGCGATCGACGAACCCACCACAGCGGCGACCCTGCACCTGGACGCCGCCAACAGCGTCATCGCCCTGCTCGCCATCCCCGGCACCGGAAAGACCGCCGCACTGAGGACCATCACGCTGGCACTGTGCGCCTCCTACCCGCCCGAGCGCGTCACCTTCGCCTGCGCCGGCGACAAATGGGGCTTCCTGCACGACATCACGGCACTCCCACACCTCGCGGTCCAATGCTTCGACACGTGGGACTACCGCGACGACGTGCACCCCGACGTCGCGAAGTGGTGCGCCTACATCGACGACCAGATCGACAGACGGACCACCACAACCCACGCGGGCCTCGAACCGGAACTCGTGGTCGTCGTCGACGACCTCGACGAGTTCCTCGAACCCAACCCCGCGGCCGCCACCACCGTGCAGCGGATCATCGACCGCGGCCCCGACCTCGGGATCCGCCTCATCGTCTCCATCAAGCAGCTCCACCCTGACGGGGACCTCTGGACCGTGCCCGCCTTCGGCCCGGCAGTGCGCTTCCGGCCGGACACGGTGATCGCCTTCTCCACGTTCCGGCGCGAGGAGTCGATGGCCGCCCTCGGCCACCCGGGCGCCTGGAGCCTGCAGCGCGGCCAGGGCCACGCCTACATCCGACCCGCCACCGAACTCGGTGACACCCCGGCGCACATCCTCACCGTCAACAGCGACGACGCAGCAACCCTCTCCGCACAAATAGCCGCCTACCGGCGCAAATAGCACGTCCCCGGCCTCTGGCCCGGCGCCCCCGGGCCGCTGGATCGAGTGGAAACGGCCGGGCGCCCCGCCGAAGTCCGCCACCTCGACGCCCACACACCGTAACCCTCTGACCACGGCAAACGACACGTCCCGCGTCGAGTCGTTCCCAGCTGGCCACCGAGAGTTAGGTTGGCAGTGCGCGACCTTCGACCGACGGACAAAGGGCCCGACCATGATTCAAGTACTCCACGCCAGCCACAACGGCGAGCTGTACAAGCGCCGCGTCCTGTCCGCCGACGACATCGCCGACCTCATCCGCGAGACCAGCCTGGAGACCCTGACGAACACGGCGGGCATCGACTTCTGGTTCACCCCCTCCACGCACCGAGCACACCGCCGAGTCAACCGCAGCGCCACCGAACTCCTCCTGGCCACAACGCGATTCACCGCCTCGAACGTGCCGCTGATGCGCGGCATCGTCGTGCTGGCAGCCCATGACGGCGCCGGCGAGCTGGCCGGCCTGAGCGACGCCCAGATCCACGGCCTGGCCGACACCCTCCGCCGCCTCTCCTGGCGCGAGGACCTCGTGCTGTCCCGCCGCATCGCCCGAGACCGGCGCAGCCAACTGCGCGCCACTCGCACCGCCGCCAAGGCCGAAGCCGCCAGCATGTCGTGGATGGCATGAACCCAGAAGCACCCCAGCTGGTGCGCCAGCTCGCCGATCAGCAGCCCGACCAGGCCTCGCAGCTGGTCACCCAGAACGCCCAGCCGGTGACCCAGGCGACCTGGTGGCGCAGCTACTGAGGCGAAACCGCCGCTGAACTGCGGGGATAGCACGTCCCCACCAACGGGCGCGCGTCGCCGGCGCCCATCAGCATCGACGAACTCGAACTGCCCGCCCATGCGCGTGACCTGCGGCGATGGCATGGCCCCGGCCCCCGGACGCGGGGCGTCAGGGAGCCCTGCCGGCGCAGGAGCAAATTTCACTCTTTGGTGAAACCCTGGAGAGAATCACCGCCATTGGTAAATTTCCCTCACCAGGTAAACACCTGGGATCCCGCCCGCTCGCAGGAGACCTCATGTACGCCGCCGCTTCCCGCCGCTCGCCCCTTCCCGCCCTCGCCCTGACCACCGCCGCAGCCCTCACCCTGACCCCACTGGTGCTGCCCCCGCCGACAACACCGCTGCACCTGTCGCTGCCCCAGGTCTCGGCCCCGCGCCTGGAGCTGACCGCCGCCATCACCCCCGCCGACGTCACCGCGCTGATCAACAACCTCAACGCCGCCCTGCAGTCCGCCTCCACGACCGTCACCGGCCTCGTCGGAACCCCCGGCCAAACCCTGGCCAACGCCCTAGGCTCGGCCGCCACCCTCAACGACAGCCTGTGGGACGGCCTCATCGACGCCACCGATAACCGGACCCTCGCCGCGATCCTCACCACCCTCAAAGACACTGCAGGCAACGGCCTCTCACGCCTGTCGAACTCCGTCGATGCCGCCAACGGCACCATCGTGCTGACCACCGGGCAGCTCGCCGACCTGCTGACCTCCACCCTGACCGGCTCCCTCGGCACCGCCCTGCACGCCGTCGCCACCGTCATCAACAACCCGCTGGCACTACCCAGCTACACCGGCCTCATCAACACGCCCCTCGACATCGCCGGTCTCCTCGTCACCCAAGGCATCGGCGCCGTCAACAACCTCGGCGCCAACGTCCTCACCGTCACCAACACCGTCGTCACCGGAGTCACCGCCCAGGTCGACAACGCCCTCGACACCTTCAACGGTCTCCTCAGCGCCGGCAAGACCCTCACCGGCATCGACCTCATCAACGGCCTCCTCACCGCCGTCCAAGGCATCGTCTCCGCCCCCGTCACCGCCGCCGTCGCCGGCGTCAACGGCGCCTCCACCACCCTCACCAACGCCGCCGCCACCACCCTCGGCAAGATCGCCGACGGCGCCTCCGACGCGATCGCCACTTGGATCGGCGACGGCACCCGCTCCGGCGCCATCCAAGAAGTCATCAACACCATCGGCTCCGCACCCCTGAGTCCCGCCAGCTACACCCACGCCGTCTCCGTCCTCGTCGGCGCCGGCATCACCACCGTCACCCAGGTTGCCCACACCGCCGGATCCCTGGCCTCAGTGCCATTCACCGCCGCCGCCGGCATCACCACCGCCGCCGCCGACGTAATCACCGCGCTCACATCAGGATTGGCCACCGCCGCCAGCGGCATCATGCAAGCCGCCGGACTGCCCTCCCTCGTCTACGGCCTACCCCACGCCATGGCCGCCACCGTCAACGGCCTCGTCAACGCCGCCGCCTTCACCACCGCCACCGGCCTGCGCACCATCGCCGCGGCCCTCGACTTCGGCTCGGCAATCACCGGAACCCTCAGCTCGGCCGCCGCCCCCACATCCAGGGCAGTCACCCTCCCCCTCGCCGCCGACACCACCACCGCCACGGACGACGCTGAACCGACACCGGGGGACAGCACCACCGCAGAACCGGCCTCCCGCAACACCGACACGGGCACCGCCTCGACCGAACCCACCACCGAGACGGACACGGCCACCGCCGTCGAGCCCGCCGCCGAGATTCCCGCGGCCACCGAACCCGACCCCACCACCGACCCCGACGCCGGCACACCAACCACCGGCACCGAACCCGCGGCGGACCCCACAACCTCGCCGGCCGCCGACACCGACACAACGACACCGGCCGCCGAGACCGCCGAGCCCAAGCCGACCACCGGGGCCAAGCCCGCCACCGGCATCAAGGACGAGGCCACCGCCAGCACCGCCACCGACACCGACAAGCCCGCCACCACGACACCCAAGAAGAAGCCCCGCGTCACCGGCCGCACAGCCGACACGGACGACTCCGCCACCGCATCGACCAGCACCACCGGACGAACCACCCCCGACCGCGACGCGACAACCACCACGGACAGCTCGACCAAGACCCCCAAGCACGCCTCAGCGACCTCCCCGCGCCACGCTGCCGCCAGCACCGACGCCCCCAAGCACGCCGCCGCGGCATAACCCCAGAAACAACAGGGGCGGCCCACGGATCACTCCGTGGGCCGCCACTGCCGCGTACGGACACCGACCAAACGCGAGACCTCAGCCCAGCAGCGCCGCCGCCCACCGGTCCGCATCGAACAACTCAGCCGACGCCAGACCGGTAAACGACTGCAACGCACCGGGATACACCCGCTCATACATCGCATTCCACCGCGTCGCCATCACAGGCGGCGTCAGCATCCACTCCGCGGCAGCCTCACTGAGATACCAGCGGCCGCCCTCCCGCGTCGCCGAGATCAGACCCCGCCGGCACAGGCTCTCCCACAACGCCTCCAACTGGCGCGTGCGCGGCTGCAGCGGCTTCGCCAACCGCTCCACGTGCACCCGACCCAGCACCCACGGCAGGCCCCACACCCGGGCCGCATGCGCACGATGAGTGCCCCTCAGAACCTCATAGACCGGGCCCGCCGGTCCCTCCAGCCGGTGCAGCAGCATCGGATCGTGGGCGAACATCTCAGCCAGCCACCCATCAACCATCCCGCCCGCGACCGCAGCGCGCAGCCACTCGGCCACCTGCACGATCGTGTCCCGCCGCGGATTCCGGTCAATGTCACCCCAGGCCTCCGAGTTCGTCGACGTCAACAACCGCGCCGGCACCCACTCCGCCCACGTCGCCCACCCACGCGTCGCCGCATCAGCGACACCGAGCGCGCCGACATCGGCATCGTTGAACGGCGGCATGAACACTCGGTGCGAACCCACCTGCGGGACAGTCGCATTCAACTCCGCCGCCCGGGCCCGCGCGAGGACCTCCCGCTCACCAGCGCTGCCCGGAACCTCGGCCGTCACCGCCCTCAGCTGCTCCACCAGGCCATCCGGCCGACCGGAACCCAGCTGCCGCGCGAAATCCGCATCAAGGTCAGTCGCCGCCTCGGACGCCTCCGACGTCCACCCGAAGTCGACCACCTCGTGATTGGGCCGGGCCCGGTACACCGGGCCATCAGCCTCCAAGGCCCCGCCCCGGCGCAGCAGCTCGGCCACGGCCTCGGCGTCACTGGCCACACCACGCACCGTCACGCCATCGCAGCGCTGCGCGCGGAAGAAGCCATCGGCGCGCCACTGCAGCGCACCCTCCTCGTCGAGGCCGCGTAGGTCGACGCATCCAAACAGCAACTCCTGCAATGCCATACCCCGAATGTAGCACATGTGCTACCGTGGCGGGTATGGAAACCGTAGGAGTCCGCGAACTGCGCCAAAACGCATCCGACCTCGTGCGCCGCGTCCAAGACGGCGAAGAAATCACCATCACCGTCTCCGGCCGCCCCGGCGCCCGCCTCGTCCCCGCCAACCCCAACACCTGGCGCCAATGGACCGACGTCGCCGACCTCTTCACCGGACCCGCAGACACCGACTGGAACACCGACCGCGACCTCATCGACCAGCAGATCACCGACCCCTGGACGCCACGATGAAAGCCATCCTCGACACCAGCGTCGTCATCGCCACCGACCTCCAACCCCTCGAAGGCGACCTCGCCGTCAGCGCAATCACCATGGCAGAGCTGCACTTCGGCGTCCTCGTCGCCAAGACACAACCAATCCGCGCCGAACGCCTCCGCCGCCTCCTCAAACTGCAGCAGGACTTCGACCCCATCCCCGTCGACCAGGCCGTCGCCACCAGCTACGGACAGCTCGCCGCAGCCGTCGTCGACGCCGGCCGCCAACCCCGCGCCCGCGCCATGGACCTCCTCATCGCCGCCACCGCACACGCCCACTCCGCCCGCCTCTACACCCGCAACGCCGCCGACCTCCAAGGCCTCGAAAACCTCATCGACATCACCCCCGTCTAACCCCTCGCGAGGAACCCATGAAAACCGCCAAACTATCGGCACGGCAGCAAGAAGCGATCGATCTCGTCGAACAAGGCCGCGTGCAATACGGCCACGAATTCCCCAACATGGCCCGCCGCGGCCACGCCACCTACCCGGTCTTCCTCATCGACGGCCACGCCGCTTACAACCAGCAGGGCCGCACCTTCGCCTCACTCGAAGAGCGCGGTCTCATCGTCATCCGTCACGACCTCGTGCCGCGTGAACCCAAGCCGGCGACGACCAGGACGTCACGCACACTCACCGGCGAAAGCACGGTGACCATCCCTGCCCACGACGCCCCAGTCGACCCTGGCTGGCGCACCGCCGTCGAACTCGCAACATCGACTAGCGCGGACTGAGCGGCACCCAGTCCAGCCGGAGGGGTGAAACTTTGAAACGCTGTTTCAGCGCCGGCGGACGATCCCGGCGTACCGGGGATTCTGATAGAGCGCCTGCTGGGACACGCCCAAGGCTTTGGCGATCGCCGCCGCAGTCACTCCTCGATCACGGGCGTCCTGCATAGCTGGCGCGGGATCCGCCACTGGCGCCAAGATTCGGATCACCAATGTGGCCCAGGGCTTTTCGAAGGCTTGCAGTAGCTCGTAGCCTGCGTCGGCAGGGTCGCGTGCGAGAAGGACGCCTACAGCCGTTGCTGCGTCGCCGACACCACGCCCAGGGCCGTGAACGAGTCGATCGGCGGCGAGAAGTCGCGCCGAGTGCAGGGCGTCAGCCGCGACACGGCTAGTGGCAAGCGCGAGGTCCTCATCGGAGAGGTCATCGAAAGCCACGAGGGCAGATTAGCTGGTCCACTCAACCTTGATGAGTATCTGTTGACAACACGCCTTGAATGCTGGCTATAGTGACAACATAGATTGAGTAACGCAACCAACCACCATTGGTAACGGCACGGGTAGGAGCAGGGATGCCAGACACGCTCTCTCACCAGATCCAAGAGGCCTGCGACGACCTGTACTGCTCACCCCTGGACCCCGTAGCCCAAGCCAACGTCCGCGATCTCCTTCAGCAGTCCACACCCGCCCTGGATGAGCGGACCCTCGCCCGCCGGATCCGGATCGCCTGCGACGAGCTGCACGACGACCCGAACGATCTCGATGCCCGCCATGCACTCCTGGCTCTGATCGACCCGACATCCCCAGCGGCGAGCCGCCCCGGTGTCACAGCCCGGACTTAGCATCACGAGCAATGGCTGATCAGCTGCGCGCGTACCGGTTCGCGCTGGACCTCACCGAGGCTCAGGCGTCTGCCGTCGCGCAACACGCCGGCGCCGCACGGTGGGCCCACAACCACGCCCTGGCCGCCAAATTCGCCGCACTCGACGAGCGCCACACGGCCATCACACTGGCGGTGGCCGCCGGTGCGGATCAAGCGGACGCAGCCAGGCGAGCGCCGAAAGTGCCTAGCAAGCCTGACATTCAGAAGGCGCTCAACACGGCGAAGGGCGATGACCGCCGCGGCGAGGACGGACTCTGCCCGTGGTGGCACACCGTCAGCACCTACACCTTCCAATCCGCCTTCGCCGACGCCGACCGCGCCTGGAAGAACTGGCTCGACTCACTCACCGGAAGAAGGAAAGGCCGCCGAGTCGGGCGCCCGCGGTTCAAGACCAAACGCCGCAGCCGCGACAGCTTCCGCATCCACCACGACGTCAAGAACCCCAGCATCCGACCAGACGCCGGCTACCGCCGAATCATCGTGCCCCGCCTCGGCTCCCTGCGCGTGCACTCATCGACCAAACCGCTCTGCCGCGCCCTGAGCCGCGGTGCCGTTATCCAGTCCGTGACGATCTCCCGCGGCGGCCACCGCTGGTACGCCAGCATCCTCACCAAACAGCCCCACACCGAGGCCACCTCCACGCATCGTCAACGCCAAGCTGGCATCGTCGGCGTCGACCTCGGCGTCCACACCCTCGCAGCGCTCTCCACCGGCGAGACGATCGACAACCCGCGGCACCTGAACGCCGCACGGACCCGTCTCACAAGGGCGCAGCGAGCGCTCTCGCGCACCCAGAAAGGTTCGAACCGCCGCCGCCGAGCTGCTCGACTTGTCGGCCGGAGGCACCACGAAGTCGCCGAACGCCGCGCTACGACGCTGCACTCCCTCACCAAGAAGTTGGCCACACGGTGGTCAAACATCGCGGTCGAGGACCTGAACGTCGCCGGCATGACGCGCTCGGCGCGCGGCACACTCGACCGACCCGGGCGAAACGTCCGAGCGAAATCAGGACTCACCCGCGCCATCCTCGACGCCGCCCCCGGAGAACTGCGCCGCCAACTCGAGTACAAGACCAACTGGTACGGCAGCAGCATCACGGTCGTCGACCGGTTCTTCCCGTCCAGTCAAACGTGTTCAGCGTGCGGAGCGAAAGCCAAGCTCACTCTCGCCGAGCGCGTATACCGATGCGCTGAATGCGGGTTCATCGCAGACAGAGATGTCAACGCAGCCATCAACATCGCCGCCCAGGCGGCCGTCGCCCCCGGCACAGAGGAGACGCTAAACGCCCGCCGAGCCGCCGACGACCACCCGCAACCCGCGGGGTCGAGGTCTTCGTCAGCAATGAAGCGGGAAGGCCGCCACACCGTGGTGGCCACCCCAGCCCGGCAACAGGCTGGTTACCCATCCGAATCGGAAGCTGACCCGACCGGCGCCTTCGTGCTGGTCACCTAGGGTCGCTCCCACGCGCGGACGGGTGAGCCGAGCAAGAGATAAACGGCGCGCGGCGCGGCGCGCGATCGAAATCGGCGAACCACCGGTCGCTTCCACGCGCGGACGAGTGAGCCCAGCGACCGAGCCTCGAATCGGTTGCAATCGGCGACCGATCAGGCTCATTTCTGCAGCTAAACTGGCCGACATGGGGCAGCCGATGGGATTCGAGGTTCCGGCCTTCCGGGGTGGGTCCGATTCGATGGGGCAGCAGGGCCAGCAGGCGGCGTCTGACCTGTCCAGCGGCGTTTCGTCAGCGCTTTCCCCACCTGGTGCGTCGAGTCCGGTCGGCAATCAGATCTCCATGCTGACCGGCAGTCTGCAGACCGGCCTCTCGCCTGCCGGGCCTGCCCTGTCCAGCGGTGCTCAGGACCTCAATCAGACGACGCAGGGTGCCATGACGGGCATCCAGAATCAGGACGCGAAGAACGCGGCCGGGTTCGAAAACACCGGCACCCCTGGCCAGGGGTTGGCCGGGTCGGATGTCCCCGGTCAGCTCGATCCTGAGTCGATCGATCAGGAAGCCAAGGCCAAGGCCGAGGAGATGCTCGGCGGCGATCAATCGCAGCAGATGATGCAGCAGATGATGCAGATGGGCATGCAGGCTGGCATGCAGATCCCGCAGCAGATCATGCAGCAGCTGCAGCAGATCACCAGCAAGGTGGGCGAGGCGGTCGGCAAGGCCGGCGAGCAGGTGGGCCAGCTCGTCGGCAAGGTCGCCGAGCAGGCCACGAAGGCCGCGACCGAAACTCCGGACCTTGGGCTCGACGGTCTTGGTGGCGCCGGCGGCGGATTCGGCGGTGGTGGTGGTGGCGGCGGAGGTATGGACCCCGGCACCACGATCCCGGCCGGCCTGGAGACCCCGGTGACCCCCATGAACACCTCCAGCGCATTGCAGGGCAGCGCTTTGCAGGCGCCTGGTGGTGGATCGCCGGCAGGGGCCGCGGGCAGCCGGATGCCGATGATGCCGATGATGCCGATGCACGGCATGCACGGCGGCGGTAAGGGCGGCGGCGAAGGTACAAAGCGGGATCCCGCAATCTTCCCCGAGGACAAGATCTACGACGCCCCCGGCGGCGTCGAGCAGACCTTCGGCGCGATCCCCGAGATCGAATCCGAAGAGCCGCCGTTCGGCAATGCCGGCGGCTCACACTCCTCCGGTCACTAACCCCCGGGGCCCTGCCATTTCCAGTGGTCGCCGCACCCAAGATCAGGGTCGAGGCGGTGTTAGCCTTCGAGTGTGATGAGCACTGGCATTGTGCGCCAGCACTATTCGGCTCATCGAGCGCATAAGCACACCATCTCGCCGAGCCTGAGGACGCCATGACTGTCGTCGACGACGCCCCCCTGGACACCCGCCCCACCCGCAACGGCACCGCGTTCTCCACGGGCCCGATCGCGACATTGCCCGCCCAACAGCCGGTGCTGCCGTCGGGAGACGACGATCTGGTCCTGGCCGACGGCGAAGAGGTTATGGCGGCGCCCGGTTCGGCGAAGATGCTGCGCGTCACCCGCTTCGCCGCGGTGTCCATCACCGCTGTCATCGGTATCGCCTCGTTCATCCTTAGCTTCGCGTCGCTCACCGACCTCGCAATTCGAGCCGGATACCCCCGCAACCTGGCGCCGCTATGGCCGATCATCGTAGACGGGACGATCCTGGCATCCACCATGGCAGTCCTCGCCCTGGGCGCGTACGGGGCGCAGCAGCGAGCGAATCGGCGATTTTTCTGGTGGGTCCTTGCCTTATCGGCGATGGTCAGTGTCGGCGCCAACGCGCTGCATGCGACCATCCAGCCCGGTATCGAACTCGCGCCCTGGTTGAAAGCGGCGATCGGGGTGGTCCCACCCGTCAGTCTCTTGGCCACCGCCCACGGCGCCGCGATTCTTTCGAGGGTCCGCCCCATGACTGTGAAAGCCGTTCGCCTGCAACAGGAAGTGCAGCAGGTGCAGCAGGAAGAGGATCGTCGCCGCTACTGGCTTGAGGCCGCGCGCACAGTCCAGCAGCAGAACCCGTCCGTGAAAGCGATCGCAGATCGGCCGGTCGAGCAGATCGCCGAAGTGCTGGAAGCAACTCACAACGGCGTTTCGCAGCGCGGCCTGAGCACGGCGACGGGTTTGCATCACGAGACGATCCGCAAGATCCAGCAAGCCGCAGCTGCGGCGGCGGCGGCTGAGGGCGCATCGAGCTAAGGCCAAGTTAGCTCGACGGTCCGATGCGCGGCCGGTCCTGGGCCCGTGGGGCGGGGGCGGGCCAGGCCGGGCATCAGTCAGGGACGTGTCGTCAGGCCAGGTCAGACCCACTGGTGGGTTATGTCGCTATGCGACAGTGCAATTCGATCATCGGCACAGCCGGATCTGTCGGAATACGCCGATAGTCTGAACAGGCAATACACAACCGGGGGAGGTACGGCATGCGGATTCGACGAAGCGGTGCAGTGGCAGTTGTCGGTGCAGCGATCGCGATCGCTGCCTGGCTGAACCCGAGCTTCGATCTCGGCTACCGCGGGGACACCGTGGCGATCGCCGCACCCGAAGCAGCTGGCGACCTGGCATCCCTCCTGGACCAGGTGAAGGTGGTCGACCGCATCAATGACGTCCCCGGCTACCAGCGCAGCTGCAAACGCGGCGACGCCTGCTCGTTTGGGCCCGCGTGGAACGACCCCACAGACACCACGGGGTGTGACACGCGAAATCGTCTGCTGGCCAGGGATTTACACGACGTCGTGTTCAAAGACGGCACGCGCAACTGCAAGGTGATCGCGGGCTGGCTCCAGGACCCCTATAGCGGCGAGCGAGTCGACCGGATGGACGTCGAACTCGACCACACAGTGGCCCTCCACCGTGCGTGGAATGCTGGTGCGTGGCAATGGGATTCGCGTAAACGGCAGATCTTCGCCAACGATCCGATGGAGCTACGCGCGCTGTCGTCGAGCGTTAACCAGGCCAAATCGGATGCTGCCCTTGACGAGTGGATGCCGCCCCTGCCGCAAGCGCGTTGCCCGTTCGTCATCGACTACCTTTCCGTCATGGCGAAGTATGAGCTGCCCATCACGGTAAGCGAGCGAGATGCGGCTGCAGTGGCCTGCGCAACCGCGCCGCTCAGCTGAACGCCACTTAGGCCTATACGGCGGCGCGCATACCCTGCACGCGCAGGATGTCCTGCACGGCGCTCATGAGGCCGTCAGGAGTGTGCTCGCTGCAGGCGGTGGTGTGGACCAGGCCGGAGGAGTAATCGTCGCGGTGTGACCAGATCTCGACGATCCAGTCATCGGGTGCCGCAGCTGGCCGGGCCAGCTTCCGCAGCCCGAAGCCGCGGTGGTCGGACACGTGCAGTAGGTGGCCGTCACTCAGTCGGCATTCGATGACATACCGAGCCGGTGGCGGTCCCGGCAGCTCGTCCGGGCCCAGCACATGCGGGGGATAGGGCTCGTCCGCGTCCGACGGCCCCACGCGCACTACCTCAGCGTCACCAATCTCTTGGCGGAGCAGGCCGAGCAGGACGGAGTACTTCGACGACAGAAGAGCGCAAGTCAGCGCGGCGCTGGCCACCGCTCAGCGCCCGACGAACTGCGGCGGCGCCGACGTCGGCTCAGGAGACTGGACATCGAGCAGCATGCTCCATGAGTAGGTGGCGTCAGCAAGCGCACGCAAGGCCACCGGGTTCCGCATCGCCAGCGCCGCCTCGGTGGCGTACGCCTGCGCCAGCAGCGGCCGGCACGCCCCACCTTCGGTGTTCAACTGCCCGACCGGGATGTCGCGGACGTCGACGCGGGCCGCGCGCTCCTGGACGCACAGCTCGTGGTGCTCCTCTTCCAGCTGCTCCCACGGCAAGGACGCCACCCAACGTGGCTGATCGATACGGCCAAGGTTCGAGCGGCACATCGACAACAGCTTGTGCCGGGTCGCGGACGAGCCAGCCTTCTCGTCGGCGCTAAACGCCAGCCACAGCACCTGCTCTCGCTGCTTGACCGGATCGACGATGTGCTTGACCGCGCGCCGGCGAGTGTCGGACACCTGCAGCTCGAACCGGGTCACCACAGGGCCGCTGAGCAGCTCCGGATGGGCGCGATCGGTGCCGTCCACGTACGCCCATGGCAGGCCGGCGGTGACCGCCGGGGCGCTCGACATGGTTGACGCGAGAGCTGTCAGCTGCCCGCCGGCTGCGGCGGCGTACTCGACGATGACGCGAGCCGGGTCGAGGGCGCCTTCCCAGCGGGTGGAGTCTTCGTGCGACCACGGCATGACCACATCTGCGGGCAGGAATGCCTCGGCGGGGACCCAGCCGCGGCCTCGGTCAGACGTCACGACAACCTGCCGGCGGCCGCTCGTCACGATCATGCCGGCTGCCCAGTGAACCGCGGAGGCGCCACCAGCTGCTTCCACCACCGAGCGCACGGTGGCTAGGTCCTGATCATCCGACGCCTCAAGGGGATTCAGCGGAGGGGTGAAGATGGCCGGAGCGATGATCGGGTCAGATGCGCTGATTGGCGCGATGATTGGGCTGCCGACCCCACCGCCGATCGGCCCGCCCGAGGGCGGCACTGACGGATCCGGATTCTGCTGCGAGGAGTTCGACACCGGCGTCGACGGCGGCGCTGTGTGCGCACCAGGTGCAGGGCCAGGCGGAGGCCCATGACCTGCAGCGGGTGCAGGTGCTGGGGAAGGAGCCGGCGCGGGCCCCGGCGTTGCAGTCGCGGGCACACCAGCAGGCGGCGGCGTGGCCATTGCCGGGGGAGGTGGCGGCACTGCGCCGCCAGGCGCTGCCGGCGCCAGAGGAGCTACCGGAGATGGCGGCGGAGCAGGCGGTGGTGCAGGGACCGCGCCCGCGGCAGCCGAAGCCAAAGGACCGGCTGCCGACAAAGGAGCCGCGGACATCGGAGCCGCAGCAGCAGGAGCAGCTGCAGCGGGCGCCGCCGCCGAAATCGGACCCGCAACCGCCGGCGCTACTTCCGATGCTGCCGGTGCCGCAGCAGCAGGAGCGTGCCCAGGGGTCGAAGCCGACGATTGTGAAACTGGTTGTGCGCCAGAAGGAGTACTGCCGCCAGAAGGAGTACTGCCGGAGCCAGAGCCGGAGGAGCCGGAGCCGGAGCCAGAGCCAGAAGCTGAGCCGCCGCCCTCGGCGCCCGACCCTCCGGTGCCGGGTGTTGATGCGCCTGAGGATGAGGAGGACGGAACCGAATTGGTCGAGGTTGTTGGCGAGCCTCCCGCCGGCGAACCGGGCGCCGACGTACCGCCCCCACCGGTCGCGGCGCTTCCTGGATTGCCGCTGCCAGGAATGGAGCTGCTCCCGCCTCCAGTGCTACTGACGTTCTGGACTGGCGTGGCACCGCCTCCGCCGTCGGCGAGGCCGGTGCTGGCGGCGGGTTGAGCGGCGGTGTTGGGGCCTCCTCCACCGTCGGCGAGGCCTGTGCTTTCGCCTCCACCACCGGGTTGGGCTGCGGTGTTGGGGCCGCCTCCACCATCGGCGAGGCCGGTGTTTCCGCCTCCACCACCGGGTTGGGTTGCGGTGTTGGGGCCGCCTCCACCATCGGCGAGGCCGGTGTTTCCGCCACTCCCATCAGGTTGAACCGCCGTGTTCGGTCCTGCCCCGCCGTCAGCTACGCCACCCTCAGAGCCACCCATGCCGCCGGGCATGGGCATCGCGGTGGGGACTTGGCCTGCCCATGAAGGGACAGCGGCGAGGGCGCCCTGGGCGGCACCTGAAATGTCGGAGATCAGCTGCTTGCCTTGGCGCTTAACCTCTTCGATCGCGTCGTTGATTTCTTGCTCTTTGCCCGCCAGTATCGCTGCGGGGCGAGCCGCCTCGAGTGTGGTGATGGCGGACTCCACCCAACCGACTACTCCGGCCATTTGGGCGAGCATTGCGCCGAGAGTGGTGGCCCAGGCTTCCAGGCACGCAGCTGCCTGGGCCACCTGAGCCCCGACCTTCCCTACATTGATGAAGTACTGGCTCCAGCTGCTGGAGATGACTTCTGCGAGGGTGCCCTGCCCGTGATTGAGCAGTCGGCCAGCGGCGACCTGTCCGTCCTGCGAGGTAGCAATGAGCTGCGTAGACAGCTTCGTCATCTCCACCGACCGCCGCATCAAATCCGCAGGCTGAAGCGAGTCCTCCCAGAAATTCTGAAGGATCTCGGACGCGTGGGGAGTGGTGGGTTTCGGCGTCACCTCGGCTGCTGCCTTAGCTCACGCCGCACACTTGATCGAGCTTGGCGCGAGCGGCCGTGACGGGAACCCCATCCGCAGTCGTATAGGTGTGGTCGGACATCTTCTGCAGGGCCATGCGGCGCTCAGATACGTAAGTCCGGGCCGCCTCGACAACACGCGGAGGGTCGGAAGCACCAATCTCAGGTTCAAAAAGATCGAGCGCCTTTGTGACAGCGGCATTCTGGTTTGCCACGTACATGTCGATACTCGGCGTCTCCCAGTTCCATCCCGCCGGCAAGGCCGGAATCGCATTGAGCGCAGCCTTGGTCGAGGGCCACGCCTCACACGTCGAGCTGGCCTCGGTGGCGTTGTCCTGTGCTGGCGCGTTCTGGGCAGCTGTCGGAGCGGGGCCAGCGGGCGCGGCGGTGTCGGGGCCACGGCTCAGCAGGACTGCTGCGATTACCGCGGTGGCGATGATGATGGCCGCGACGATGATGGCGACGGGAAGCCACCGCCGTGCCGGCTTGGCAGGCGGGTAGTACGGCGGCCACTGGGGCGGAGGCCCGGGCGGCGCGCTGATGGGGCGGTTTCCCTCCATAGGGGAATCGTAGCGCCCTGGGATCGCTCCGTCACTGGTGATCGGGGCGTCAAGCTGCGCAAATCGTGCCATGGCGAGCCCCCTTCCTGGCTATTTGCCCGGTCAACGGCTGGCCGAGCTTCTGTCGTATCAATGTGATAGCTCCATGCTAGCACATTGCAACAGAGGTGGTCCTTGGCATAATTTCGCCAGGGAACCGGCCGATGACGGCCGTTGGTTCGAGCGTATGAGGCCAAGGTGTGGTCGTTGGGCTCCGCCGTGGGACGTGCTATCGGTGCAGGTGAGCAACTCCGTTGACGTGATGGCCGCTCGCCAGTTGCGCGGAAAATAGACGCTCCGCGGCAACCGATTTGGGCCTCGCGCGCTGTTAGCTTGCTTGGTATAGCCGTCCAAGTCAGGGGAGATGAATGCGCGTGAGGAATCGGAATCTGGTGGCCGCCACAGCTGCTGTGGTATGCCTGGGCCTTGTCGGGGTGCCGGTCGCGGTGGCGGACGACGCAGTAGTGCACACCCTGGGTCAGTCCGCTGAGCTGGTCAACGGCGATGTCGTGCAGGCCTGGACGATCAAGGACCTCAAGCCCAGCTCCGACATCATCCCCTACCAGGTGGCGGGGACGTTGTGGGAGGCCACGGCGACCGATTCGGCGGTCCGCGGGACTGTGCAGCCGATCGTGTCGAACCTTAGATCCCTGGGCGATTTGCGTTCGTGACGTTCTCGGCGGACCGCGTCGCCAACGTGACGAACACACGAAATCAGTGCGTTC
>NZXU01000107.1 GCA_002698425.1 Ahrensia sp.
ATGAGGCAGCGCTGGAAGCGATCTCGGCACTGGAAACCGCCCTCGACGAACAATGGAAACGCGAATACGACGACTACGCCGCCGCCCTCACCCACGCCATCGAGCAGCGGCTGTCGGCCCTGCAGGTCAACGTTCCCGTCACCGTCACCATCACCCGCGCCCCCGAGGTCCACGACTCCGGCGAATACGAGCGGCACGGGCCTGCTTGGCTGCCCGATAACGCGATCGGGCGGGCCGTCGAAGAAGCCATCATGAACACGCCCACTCCGGCCGACCTACCAGGCACTCCGTTGCAACGACTAGACCGCACGCGCTGAGCGTCACGCGCGCGGCCGCAGGAGCTGCCCTGCGGTCAACCCGAATCGGACTAGTCGGCCTAGTGCGACTGGTGTAATGTGGTGGTCGTGAAGACGATCACCAGCACGGAGGCCAAATCCCGACTCAACGCCGTGCTGGCCGAGGTGGAAAGCACAGGCGAAGCCGTGACGATCACCAGTCACGGCCGGCCGGTGGCTGTCCTCTCGCCTGCCCAGCCGAAACCGCGAACCTTCGGCCAGTTCCCGAACCTGGCGATACCCGAGGACTTCGACGATCCACTGCCGGCCGAGGACCTGGCCGCATGGGAGGCGACGGCCCCGTGACCGCCTTCCTCCTCGACACCAACGCCGTGCTCTGGCTAACCACGGCACCGAACAGAATCGCCCCGCAGGTGCGCCACACCCTGGCAGACCACACCAACGACCTGATCGTCTCAGCAGCTTCGGCGTGGGAAGTGGCAATCAAGACCCGAATCGGGCGACTCGCCGGCGGACCACTGCTGTCGGCCTGGGATGAAACGCTGACAGCGATGAACGCCACCAACCTGCCCATCGACTCCGCAGACGCGATCGTGGCGGGCCAGCTCAACTGGGCACACAAAGACCCGTTCGACCGCATGCTTGTCGCCCAGGCGGTCCGTCGCGGCCTCACCATCGCCACCAGCGACAACCGCATCACCGCAGGCGCACTCACCGCAGTCATCGAGCTGCAACCATCATGAGCACCAACAGCATTCACGACAACCAGTGGCACAGGAACGCGACCTGGTACACCCGAGACCTCACCGCCGAACAAGTCGCCCACTACCTCGATGAGTCCGGAGACCCCCTAGTCGCAGACTTCTTCGCCGCTCACCACAGCGAGTACGACCAGCGCTGGAGCCTGGCCGACATCTACACCCATATGGCCAGCCGGCACCCCGACCGAGCCGAATACCGCATACCCCGCCTGTTCCCACTGACCACCCCCACCGGGCCGGCCCGACTACTCCACACCCAACCGGCCCACATCGACGCTCTACAGGCAGCATTCGTCGTACACGCATGGAACCCCCGCGACGACCGCGGGCCGATCGCGATCGCCTACCCCGTACGCGACTGCCCCTCGGCGATGACGCCCGAAGCCGCCGCAGCGCTCCTGGGCACCCTCACCTGGGCCAGCGCCGTAGCAGTAATGTCCGGACAAGACCCCGCCCAACAACCCGGCCCCGATTCCCAACCCGGCGTTTGGGTCGCCGATGGCGCAGTACCCGAGCACCGCAGCGGCGTGCGCGTCACCACCAACCATCACCCCTGGGGCGACCTGGCCAACCTGCTGCGCACCGCCCTGCCCTGGTGGCCGCCAAGCCTGCGCGACCGAGACGCAATCCTGGCCTGGACCCCAGAAAGCGAACCTCGTCAGATCCGCCCAGCCACGACTGAATTCGAGCCCGAGGCCCTGCATCGACTGCTCACCCCGACCAGCAGCCACACCCTGCGCGACATCATCGCCGCCGCAGCGACCAACGCCGAATACAGGCTGGTCCGCACCTACCTCACAGAGCACGGCTACACCGGCGACTACACCGATGACTACCCCGAAACCACAGGCCTGACCAAAGCCGCCACTGCCACCCGCAACCTCGACGTCAAGGCACTAACCGACGGTGAGGCCGCGCTCATCCTGCACCAGCCGGTCCCCGACCACTCCACAGCCTGGGCCGCCATCCCCGTCCTCCGCGGAGTGCCCGTCGCCCACAACCTCTACACCGTTGACCCCGAACTGGCCCAACACCCGCTGGCCCAAGCCTGGCTGGCCCAACTCATCCCCGCAGCCCAACCCCTCGAACTGGGCTTCTACCTACCCGCAGCCCGCATGGCCAACAACACCACCGAACCCGCCCAATGCCTCGTACACCCCCGCTGGCCAAGCTGCTGGGCAATACGCCAAGGCAACACCACGTTCCTGACCACCGGCACATCCGTGCCGGCCAGCGGCCACCTCACCGAACTCCACATAGCCGAGGACGCAGCATTCTTCCGTGACAGCACCGGCGCCGTATGGCCGATGCCCCTCCCCCGCCAGGGCCGCACCACACTTCTGATCGCCACAGCGATCACCAAACTCATGCTCGACGCCGGCACCGACGTAGACGCCCGCGAAGACGACATCGACCCCACCCAAGAACTACTCGACACACTCGAAAACTGGCCGCTGCCAATCACGATCAAAACACGACGATGAGCGGTTCTCGTCGGCAGAACGGATCAGCCAACAGGGACCAGTCGCGGCGCAAGGTGGCGGCCCGCGCACAGCGAGGTCGCCCGTGCTCGACGGGACTATCACCACAACCAGGCATTGGCGACTGATCGGGAGGCCCCAGGCGATGAAGCAGGAAGTACCCCAACCGCGGCGTAGCCGCACGCGAATCCCCGCCATTGGCGGGGCGCACGTCAAAACCAGCTCCACCGGCGGCGCCGTGGGTGCGCCGTGGATGCCCCCCGACGCAATGCTCGATACCCGCCTCGGCGATCTGGTGCCCTGCTTCGACAGCATCGCCGCGGCGGCCATTCCCTACGCGCGGCTGCCCCGACGTCTCAGCGGCTACGCCAAGGAATTCTGCAGTTGGGCTGACATCGCCGACCAGACCCCCCGAACCCTGCTGCGGCGCCCCAAGTTCGGCGACGCCGCGGTGGCGGCTCTCCTGCACGCAGCACATGACACCGTGCACGCCCACGCCCAGGCTGCGGCCGCCGGCCCCGTGAGCGCCGAGCAGGCAATCACCGCCCTACTCGACCGCCTCACCGACTTCGACCGCGCCCTACTCGACGGCCGGCGTTGGAGCCAGCCCCCAGCCACCACCACAGACCTCGCCCACGAACTCGGTACCTCCGCGACGTCGATTGCGCGGAGCCAACCGCGGGCAGATCAGCGCTTCGCCGAGTTGCTCAACGACCCGCTGCACGCCGCGGTCCGCGACCACGCCGCCCGCCTCGCCGACCAGCTCGGCCCCCTACTACCCGACGACCTCACCACCGCCGCGCTGCGGGGGCTACGCCTGGACCCCGCTGGTCAGCCAGCCCGCGCCCTGCTCTACCTCGCCGGGCCCTACCGACCCCACCACGACGGCTGGACCGAGAACCTCAGCACAGGCGGACACGAACGCATCCACGCAGCCGTCGACGACTTGTTCGCCCGAAACCCCGCACCCAGCCTCGACATGCTGCACGACGAACTCAGTCGCGCCGGCATGACCGAGGAGGCGAGCTGGGCGTTCCTGCGGTCACAGCCGGCCTGGCGCCGCTTCGGCGACGTGTACGTGCACTGGAATCCCGACAACACCGCCGACATGGCTGAAGCCGTCCTACACGCCATCGCCGAACCCCTGACGCCCGCCCAAATCCACGCCGCCATCGGCGCTGTGTCCATCCACACCCTCTCCGACGCCTTGCGCGAACATCGCCGCTTCGTTCGGGCCAGCCGCCAGACCTGGGCGCTTGCCGCCTGGAAGCTCGATCAGTACACCAACATCGCCGACGCCATCGGCACCACCATCGACCGCCTCGGCGGCAAGGCCAGCGCCGACGACATCGTCGCCGACGTCCTCGCCCGATTCCCCGACGTCGCCGAGAGCTCCATACGGTCCTTCCTGCACACCCTGGCGTTCGTCAACGACCGCGGCTCCTACCGCCGCCGACGGCGCCGCGACCCCTTCAGCGACCTACCACCGCTGCGGCGAGTTCGCGGGGCCTACCAGAACGGCCCCGACGAAATCCGCTACGCCCTAACCGCGGACACGAACACGCTACGTGGATCAGCCCCTGCCCTGCCGGCCGCCGTCGCCAACGCAGCAGGAGTGCAACCCGGCCAACGCAAGACCTTCGCCAACCCCCACGGCGACATCAACGTATTCTGGCAGCTCACCTCAGTGCGTGGAGCCATCCTCAGCTCCATTCGAGCACAAGCCGCCGCCGGCGGAGCGCAGCCCGGTGACACCCTCGTGCTGAGCTTCACCAGCGACCAGGTGAGCATCACATGCATACCCGCCCACGTCGTGGGCCTCCCCCGCCTCAAAACCCTCCTCGGCCGCCGCGTCCGAAACCCCGCCGCCGCCCTGGCCGCAAGCCTCGAATGCAAACCCAACGAGGTCGCCGCCGTCCTGCGGGCCCGCGGTGACGACCACATCGCCGACCAACTACTCTGACCGCCGATGTCGCCGGGTGCAGATACCGTTGGCACTATCCCAACCAGCCACATTGAGGATCGCAAATGAGCACCCAACTTCCCACTCGCACAGAACTGTTCGGCAACGCACTGGCGGCCCTCGACTCAGCCCGCGCAGCGCTGAGCGACGCCCGTGACTGGCTTCAGTCCGATTGGACTCCCGTGGGATCGGCCCTCACGCCCGAGGCCGGCGAAGCGCGCCAGGCGGTGCTCGCTGGCATCGGCACGACCAAGACCGCGATCGACGCCATGAAGCAGGACCTCGGCCGTGCGATGGACTCTCTTGACGCGCACTCCGACCGGTAGAGAGCCGATGTAGCCGCCCCCTCAGCTGGGAGGCGGCGCAATCACCGTGGTCGTCGGTGCCGCGGTCGCGGGGGTGCCTTGGCTGCCGGCAGGTGCGGTCTCAGGCGGTGGGGCCGCCGGCCCAGAATCGGCGGCCGCCGATTCTGGGCCGGGGCTGTCGGGGGTGGCACTGGGCTCGACGGGTGTGCCCTGGCTGCCCTCGGCGATGGGAGTGCCCTCACTGACGCCTGTCGCTGTCGGAGCCGCCTCGATGGGGGTGCCTTGGCTGCCGGTGGGTAGTGCGTCTGTCGGCACGGTATCGCCGGCCTCGACGTCGGCGCCTTCGGCCTCCAGCGCCGGAATTTCGCCGACGTCCGCACCGTCGACTCCCGCGGGGTCGGCCGGCCTGGTCTGCGTGCCTGCTGGGGGGCTCCCCTGGCCGCCACTGGTGGCCGGCGGTGGCGGCGGTGCGACCCACACGGCCCGGTCGGTTCCCATCGAGTTGTACACCACACTCTCTGGAGGAGCGGTCCCGGTCACGTCAAAATACAGCTTGCCTGTCGTGTGCTGGCCCTGCGCAAGCGTGGCGGGGTTGACACCCAGCGGTGTGGCCGCCCCGAACAACACCCGGTACGTCGCGCCGTCGGCGGCTCGTGCGTTGAAATTCGACACCACCGGTGTCACGGTTCCAACGACGGCCACGTTGGTGGCCGTGGCCTCCCACAGCGTGCCGTCCACCGGGTAGTCGATGACATCAGAACTGCGCCTGAGATCGCTGACCACCCACGCCTGCACAACCCCGTTATCCACCAGCTCGGCGTGATCGCCAAACGTCGTGGTCTCCAGATCTGCTGCTGCCGCGGGTGCGCTGAGCAAGCCGACGGCCAGTGCCGCCGACGNGCAGGCCAACACCGAGGTCACGGATGCAATCTTCACGCTCATCACTCCTGTGGTCGTCCGAGATCGGTATCCCCCCGGCCCGCGGGGACGTCACGGGTTTGAAACTAGCAGCCCGTCACGGGCCGANGGGGGAAGCCGAATCGCCACTCACGAGTCGCGCACACGGCNCAGGTGTCGNCCCACGCCNGATANTGCACTGGNNTATGCGCTTACTCATNGTGTATTCTATACACCATGAGTAAGCGTGTGAGCCTGATCCTTGGCGACTCCGACGAGGCGGCGATTGCCCCCTACCTCAGTCAGGGCTCGCCGGCTTTCGAGGTCTTGCGGCACTGGGCCAGCCAGCACGATGTCGCAGACGACATCAAGTCCGAGGCGGCAGCTTTGCGCGCACTGCTTCAGGCGGGGGCCGAAGCGCTGCAGGAGCACGTCCTAGATGTCGGCTACGCCCAGCTGGCCACAGAGTTCAACAGCGAATCGGCCAATGCCGAACGACGCATTGCACGCAACCGCCATGAGCGGCGGGCCGAGGGGCGAAAATGACACGTGCGCTGCGCAGCCAGGCGTACCGAGTGGACCTCGGGTATGGCTCCAAGCCGTGGGTCATCCTCAGTAACAACTCACGCAACAGGAATCTCGATACCGTTCTGGCCGCGCGTATTACGACAACCAGCAAGCATGCACACGTCCCCACGGTCGTTGCGTTGACCGCAGCCGACCCGTTGTTGGGTTACGTCCTCGTCGATGACATCGTGCAGCTCTACCACGATGAACTCACCGAAGCGCTAGGGACCTTGTCCGTGCCCACCATGGCCGAGATCAGCAAGGCGCTTCGGATCGCACTCCCCTGACAGCGGCATGCGTAGGAAAACATTTTGCAACGCAACAACATACGGAGGGTCTAGCCGCAAATGACTGGCGTAATTTCCACACCGAATCTGGCGTTCTACTTCCCGGACGAGACCGTTAACACGCTCAACGATCGCTGGGACGATTGGGTTGCGCGAGGCGCGACCGTTGTCACGAAGAAGGACCAGGCCGAAGACACATCGGGGGTCTTGTTTGAGCTTCTACGCACAGACATCCGTTTCACCCCAGGCCTGACCGCCGCAGTGGCAATCGCTGAGCCGCGCCTGCACCGTGAGCAAACCGCCGCGGCAGGGTCTCTCATCTTCTACCCCTGCCTACCGTGGCAGTGGCCGCTGGTCCTGGGCGCCCGGTTCCGGCAGGAGCCCGACGTTCTGTGGGCAATTCCGCGCGAATTGACCGCAAGTGACTTCGAATGAGAACGGTGCGATGTGAACAACGCACCGGCTGACGAGGACCCCGACACCATCCCGTTGCCCGTCCTAAGTCAGTTCTTCACGTGGGCACCCGGAGACGAGCCGGCGCCCTATGACCCCCCGCGAACTTCTGCAACAGAACCGCCGCGACCCAATGACCCGTCCTCGCACCATGTGGTCGACGTCGTACCCCGCCCCCCGGCCGCGAACCAGACCAGCCACCGGCGGCGGTGGCTGGTCGCCGGCAGCGCGGTTGCCGTCGTAGCCACGGCCAGCATCGTCTTCTGGCCCGAGCCCAACAGCACCGACCAGCCATCCCCCACCGCGGCTGACCCAGTACCCGCTCGGCTCGATCCCCGGCTTGCAGCGTTGATGCCGACCGATTATCCGCCAGGGGCCTGCACGCCGGTTCCCGCTGACAATCGCAGCGCCGCTGAGTGCGGCCCCACCATCGGTGCCCCGAACACTTCATCACGATTCACCCTCTACCAGGACGCCGATGACTTGGCCGCCGCGCTCGATGAGTTCATCAGCGCCACAACTGTTCTGGTCTGTCCAGGAAATTACCAGTCGCCGGGCCCGTGGCGCCGACGCGCTGCACCCGACGTACCCGTCGGCACTCTGGTGTGCGGCACGAGCCCACAGGGGCATCCCCGGATCGGCTGGAGTGTCGACAGCGAGCTACTGCTTGCCAGCATCGAATCTAATCAGGCCGGCCCCACGCTCCCTCAGCTCTACGACTGGTGGTCGAAGCACTCTTGAGCGCGGTCGTTGCCTAACACAGCACGGCGATGGCGACTATCACCAGCGTGTGGGCAACGCCCGAACCTGCTGCTCGACCACAGCCTGGCTGGTTGCGGCCACCTCGGCGTCGTCAACGAGTGCGCACCCCAGATACCCCACCCGCTCGGGGTCCATCTGCCCCGAAGCCTTCACCACGGGGTCCAGGACGGCCGCTACATGCACCGGAAAGTCCACACTGCCCGACTGCAGGACACGATTGCTCGCGGCCGGGGTGAGCACCACCGCCGACACAGTGACCGAACCCAGATCCTCGCTGAGCAGGTCAGGATGGATGTGATCGCGCTCCACGCCCTCGGCCAACGCGCATGTCACGGCTGGCTGAATCTCGCAGAACCAGTACCGACCCGGCACCGTCGAATGAAGACGTCCGATCACCGTCAGCTCCAAGGGCAAGTGTGCGGCAAAGTCCGTCACCGGGAATCCGCGCACACTGTGCAAGACGAGACGGGCCACAAGCAGAACGCTAGCATCATCCCGCGTGTTTACGAAATGTTCCCGGAATGACTGACAATGTACTATTGTCACTCGCATGGACATGCCCGGACCACGGACCTCGCCCCGCCGCTTACGCGTTCTCGCCGGCCTCGTCGGCGCCGTCTTCCTGGCGGGATGCCAGCTGCCCTCCGTCGCGGGACAGTTGCCACCCGACACCACCGACTACCCCGCCCAACCGCCCACGGACACGCTCACCGGGCCCGTGCCGGTGACCCGCGTGGTCGACGGCGACACCTTGTGGGTCAACATCGCCGACGGTGACACCAAGGTCCGGCTGATCGGCGTTGACACCCCTGAACTGCTCGACCCGCGATCGCCGGTGCAGTGCTTCGCCCAGGAGGCTTCCGACTTCACCAAGAGTGCGCTCACCGGACAGGTGGTCTACCTGGAGTATGACCCCAGCCAGGACAGCGTGGACCGCTACGGCCGCCTCCTGGCCTATGTCTGGACCCTTGACGGTCGCCTGGTCAACCTCGACCTCATCACCGACGGATACGCCAACGAATACACCTACTCCACGCCCTACCGTTACCAGCGCGCGTTCCAGGACGCCGAAGCGTCCGCTGCTGAGCGTGAACGTGGCCTGTGGGACCCGAAATCCTGTGCAGCGCAACGCTGAATAAGCCCTATGGCGGGAGGCTATAGCCACCAGTTTCCTGGTATGATGAAAACGGTCGAACACCCGCCGCCACCAGCCACAATGCTGGCTCGCTTTGCCGGATGAATCGGAGGGAAGCACCTACAATGAGCACCATGACGACCGCGCCCAAGCGCCCACCCACCCACGACGAGGCCGTGACCCTCGCCGTGGCGGCAACCGGTCTCGCCGGCCACGACGTCTCGCCCGGCGCGCGCGAGCTCCTCGACCGAATCGGCCGCGGGGACCTCACCTACGACGAGGCCGTCGCCGAGGTCATCGCGGAGTTCGGGCAGCCCGCCCAGTAGCACGTTGGCGTCCTACAGTCAGTGGGAGGACTACTTCTGGCCCGATGCGCCGGGGGTCCTGAAGAATCGCCTCAACATCAAAGATTTCTGGCAACTACGCGAGGCGGAAACGCGGATCAGCCTGGTCCGCATGGCCGAGATCATCACCGAGGACAACCCCCCGACGTCATCGACCTCGACTACTACTGCGGGGTGCACCGCAGGATCTTCGGAGACGTCTACGACTGGGCTGGCACCCCCCGCACCGTCCCGAAGTTCGGCATGAGCAAAGAATGGCGCGACGTCGTCAACTTCGCCCCTGACGACCGCACTGCACCATGGGTCAAATACCACTACCGCCCAGGCCCCGAGGTTGCTCCCCGCGCGGCCTCCCAGCTCACCATGCTCAACTTCGAACTAGACAACCCGCGGAAACGCGCCCCACACAACTTCATCCCCCTCATCGCCACCTCTTGGGGCGGGCTGGACAACGTCCACCCATTCCGTGAAGGCAACACCCGAAGCCAGACCATCCTGTTCCACCAGATCTGCCGCAAGTACGGCTATGAGCTCGACGGCCAAGAGCTGTTCAATCGCCGAGAAGAGTTCGTCGGCGCCCGCTTCCACGGTCACGCCACCCAACAAGGGTACGGGCGACTCATCGCGCTGCTGCTCGACACCGTGCACCAGCGTGAGCGTGACACCGAACAGCTCAGTGACCGTGACCTGCAGTGGGCCCAGTCGCTCCGCGAGACCTCCGAGCGCCACGCAGGCCCCGGAGAACGGCACCTCTGACCGGCCCGCCCTACCCGTGGCGGCCGTCGAGCGCCGTGGCCTCACAGCCGTCCCCCGGACGAGGCAGATAGTAGGTCGCCCCGCACTCGTTGCACTGCGCCGTGCGGTGCAGAATCCCGCACCGGCAGTGGCTCACGCCGATCGTCACGCGATACGGACCCAGGGCGTGCCCGTTCGCG
>NZXU01000108.1 GCA_002698425.1 Ahrensia sp.
CCGTCTGCGGTCCTTCACGGAAGGACCGCATCCACCTTCTCCCACGAGGGGAGAAGGGAGGTCCAGCATCCAGCGCTATCCCCGTTGGATAAAAAATCCTGCTGCTATCGGCCTAATCCCTTGCCCCACTCACCAATCGCGACCGACTACTCACTTTCTCATCCACCGCCCCCAACCCTCCTGCACAATCCCCGCACCAACGGAGGCAAGGCATGGAGTTCGACTGGCGCGGAGCGATCGATCGCAATTGCGAGACACTATGCGACATCGCCTTCCGGCTGATCGTCATGGCCGGGATCGAGGCCGGACGGACGGCCGAGACCTTGCCGCGCCATCTCTACCTGCGCATCCTCGCCATCCTCCGCCCCACCGAATTCGCCACCCGCCGGCTCATCGCCATGGCCGCGTGCAAGCTGGATTTCAGATTTCGCATGGCCGCGCCGAAAGCGGCCGAGCCGTCCTCGCCCCTTCGGGGAGAGGTCGACTTGCCCCGCGAAGCGAAGCTGAGCGGTTCGGCAAATCGGGTGAGGGGAAAGGAAGCGCCAACACCCCCTCACCAACTGCGGCTAGCTCGCTCCGCTCACAAGCCTTCGTATCCTCTCCCCGTGGGGGAGAGGAAGAACCCGCACATCCCTGCCTTCGCCCTGTTCGACCCGTTCAAGCCCTTCCCCGAGCCATGGCTGACGCCGGAGCAAATCGCCGCGCTCGACGATCCCGCTGTCCCCCTGTTCGTCCCGGCCTCGCCGCCGAACGAACCCGTCGACGCCAAGCCCCTCTGCCGGCGCATCCGCGCGCTGCAGGCAGCGCTCCTGGATCTCGACGGCCAGGCGCTGCGTCTCGCCCGCTGGCGCGCTCGCCGCGCCGCCGGCTTCGGCAGACCCGTTCGCCTGACCCCTTTTCGCCCCGGCTATCCGCCCGGCTGGAAGAAGCATCCGAAGACGGACGTCGAGGAGGTCCTGAGGGAATGCAACTGTCTCGGCCTCGAAGCATGGGACACGAAGTTGGTCAGGGGCCCGCCAGCGAGCGACAGCGAAGCTTACAGGCGGGACAGATAACGCCCGCCAGCGACGAGCCCGCGAGGAGCTTAAGGGTGGGACAGAAGCTGTTCCGCCCCGATCGTGCGCGCCATTCCTCGCCCCGCAACCACGGAAACGGAAGAAGCGCTCACCGGTTGTATTTGATGAACGGCGTCAGTTTCCCGATGCGGTCGTAGAGCTTGCGCGCCGTGGCGTTGAAGTCCTGGGTCATCCAGTAGACGGTCGGGCAGCCCTCGGCGTCAGCGGCGGCGTAGACCGCCTCGATCAGCGCCCGGCCGATGCCCTTTCCGCGCACATCCGGGTCGGCATAGAGATCCTGCAGATAGCAGACATTCTCGATTTTCCAGCCATGGCGGTGGAACAGGTAATGGACGAGGCCGACGGGCTTGCCGCCGAGCGTCGCGATCAGGCCGCGGAACTCGTTCGGCGCGCCCGCATTGCCGGCGAGCATCCGGTCGAAGGAGGAGCGGTAGACCTCGTCGGGAACGGAGGATTCGTAGAACTCCAGATAGGCGGTCCACAGCCGCCGCCACTCCTTCTCGTCGCCGGCCTCGAGCGGGCGGATCACAAGGTCCTCAGCCATGGCGGTGCTTTCCAATCTCCGACAAGTCGTATTCGGTGGTCTGGTAGACCTGGTTGATCCAGTTGCCGAACAGCAGGAAGGCGTGGCTGCGCCAGCGGTTGAGCGGCTCCTTCTCCGGGTCGTCGCCGGGGAAGTAATTCACCGGCACGCCGATGGGCGTCCCGTTGGCGACGTCGCGGAAATACTCGTCGGCCAGCGTGGTGGAATCATACTCGACATGGTTGAATATGTAGAGCCGGTTGCATTTCTGCTCGGCGATCAGGCAAAGCCCGGTGTCGTCGGATTCCATCAGCACTTCCAGCCCCATGTCGGGCGTGATGTCGGCGCGGCGCACCTCGGTCCAGCGCGAGACCGAGATCTGGAAGTCGTCGGAAAAGCCCATCAGATAGGGCGAGGCCGGGTTGAGATTGCGGTGGCGGTAGACGCCGAAGGCCTTCTTCGGCAGCGTGTATTTCGGCACGCCGTGAAAGTGCCAGATCGCCGCCATGGCGCCCCAGCAGATGTTGAAGGTCGAATGGACGTTGGTCTCGGTCCAGTCGAGGATCTGCTGCAGCTCGTCCCAATAGGTGACCTCGTCGAAGGGCAGGGTTTCGATCGGCGCGCCGGTGATGATGAAGCCGTCGAACTTGCGGTGCTTCACCTCCTCCCANGTNTGGTAGAAGGACAGCAGGTGNTCTTCNGGCGTGTTCTTNGGCTGGTGGCCGCCGACNCGAACCAGNGTCATCTCCACCTGCAGCGGCGTNGANCCGACNAGNCGGGCGATCTGCGTCTCGGTCTTGATCTTGTTCGGCATCAGGTTGAGCAGGCCGATCTGCANCGGGCGGATGTCCTGGCGCAGCGCCGTCGTGTCGTCCATGACCATGACACCCTCGCGCACGAGAATGTCGCGGGCGGGAAGCTGGTCTGGAATACGGATCGGCATGGCAGTCGTCTTTCACTCGAACAAAAAAACCGGCCGCGAATCTCGCTACCGGTCGGGACGTTTTCAATATTTCGTCTCGGCCCTTTAGCGAGTTTTTTTACGTGGCTGCAAGCCGGCCGGCCAAATCACCACGGAATGCTCAATATGCCCGATCGGGCGCGCGGTCAACTTTCGAGGCGGGAGCGGTCAGAACGGGGGCGTCCGTAACTTCCGCAACGTTATGAATATATTTCCTTTTTTTCATTAGTCCGCATCGGAAACGTCTTCGGACCTGGAGCGGCGCGATGATCCATGCCCTGATTGCGAACCTCGCGGTTGTCGGACTGTTCGCCGCCGTCTGGCTTTTCGCCAAGGAGGCGTTGGTCGGACATGTCCGCCGCAAACGGGCGGTGGTGCTCGGTATTCTCCTCGGCCTGGGGTCGATTGCGACCATGGCCATGGCGGTCACCACGAAGGACGGCGTTCTTTTCGATCTTCGTTTCGCATTGCTGGCGACGGCGGCCTTCCTCGAAGGGCCGATCGTCGGCACGATCGCGGGACTCGCCGCGATTGCCTTCAGGATCATGTCGGGCGGCGCGGGCTGGATCGCGGGCGTTGTCGGGATATCCATCACGGTGTTGATTGGTGTTGCCGCGAACCGGTGGCTGCCGTTCCGCTGGAATTTACGCCAGTTCTTTCCCCGCGCCGTTCTTGTCGCTCTTGCCGCCTCGGCCGTGCCGAATGTGGCTGCTCTGCTGCTGCCGGCCGATTTGCTTACCCTGCGCCTGGCCGAAACGCTGCTGATGACGACGGGGCTGAATTTCGTCGGAATGCTGTTTGTGTCCTTTGCCGTCTGGCACGGTATTCGTCGCTTGCGAGAGCGGGCGCTCCTTTTGGCTGCGGTCTCGCAGGCGCCGGACTATTTCTACGTCAAGAATCGCCAGGGCCGGTTTGTGGCGGTCAACGAGACGGTCGCCGCCCATCACGACCCGGAGCTGAAGTCTTCGCTCGTCGGCAAGTCGGACTTCGATCTTGAACCCGAACGCGCGGACCAGCTGTATGCGGCCGAACAGGAACTGATGCGCCGTCCGGACGGGAAGATCCATCTTCGCGAGACCCTCGACATGCCGACCGGCGACACGCGCGTCTTCGAAACCATAAAAATTCCGGTCAGCGACGTCGACGGACAGGTCATAGGTCTGGTCGGGACAACGCGCGACATCACCGATGCCGTTGAGGCGGAAGTCCAGTTGCACGAGGATCAGCGCCTGCTTGTCTCGATCCTGTCGAAGATGACCGACGGGGTCGCGCTCTTCGACGAAGGCGCACGCCTCGTCTATTGCAATGACCAGTACCACGCCTTCTTCTCGCTGACGCAGGATGTCCGCGTTCCGGGAGCCGAGCTGGCGGCCGTCCTGCGCGCCGCGGCGGAGCGCGGCGAGCAGCTCGGTATTCCGGAGAAAGGCGTCGAAGACTGGGTGCAGGAGGTCGCGCAGGGCATGATGCGCGGGGGCGAGGAGGAGATCCGCCTGTTTGACGGTCGCGTGGTCATTGCACGGACCAAGGTTGTCCCAAGTCTCGGCTCTGTCTCGGTCGTCTCCGATATCACCGACATGCGGTTGACCGAGGAGAAGCTCGCTGGCCTGGTCGGCGAGATGGAAACGCTCGCGAGAACCGATGCGCTGACCGGCGTCGTGAACCGGCGCGCTTTCGATGAGGAGCTGGAGCGAGAGGTTTCCCGGAGCAGGCGCAATGGGGAACCGCTGAGCCTGATCATTCTCGATGTCGATCATTTCAAGGCTTACAACGATTTTCACGGCCATCCGGAAGGCGATATCTGCCTGAAGCGCGTGGCGAATATCCTCAGGGCGCAAGTCAGGCGCGGTGCGGATCTGCTGGCGCGGTATGGTGGTGAAGAGTTTTGCGTTGTGCTGCCCGATACGGATGAGGAGGGCGCTTTGGTCTTCGCCGAGGAACTGAGAGCGGCGATCGAAGCGGCCGGGATCGAACATGGCGCGAGCGAAACGGGTCAGGTGACCGCGAGCCTGGGCGTCGCGACGCTTCCGGCCGGGGTTGCCGGCCTGTCACCATCGGACCTTCTGAAAATGGCGGATATCGCCCTCTATGGCGCCAAGCGAAGCGGTCGAAACCGGGCCATGCAACACTCGCGGCTGCTTGGATCCGTTGCCGAAAAAACGTCGTCGCCCGAAGATCGCCAGGGCAAATCGAAACAGGCGATTTAGACGTTCAGCCGCCGCGCTGCCGCGCCAGGAAGGCGAGCCGCTCGAACAGATGCACGTCCTGCTCGTTCTTGAGCAGCGCGCCATGCAGTTTCGGCAGGGCGTTCTTCGCGTCGCCGCGCAGCGTCTCGGGCTCCACGTCGTCAGCGACCAGAAGGCGGATCCAGTCGAGCACTTCCGAGGTCGACGGCTTCTTCTTGAGGCCCGCGACATCGCGGATCTCGTAGAACTGGGTCAGCGCGGCGTGGACGAGCGTCTGCTTGATGCCGGGATAGTGAACGTCGACGATCGCCTTGAGCGTCTCGAAATCCGGGAACTTGATATAGTGGAAGAAACAGCGGCGCAGGAAGGCGTCGGGCAGTTCCTTTTCGTTGTTCGAGGTGATGATAATAATCGGCCGATGGTTCGCCCGGATCGTCTCGCCGGTCTCGTAGACGAAGAACTCCATGCGATCGAGTTCCTGCAGCAGGTCGTTCGGGAACTCGATATCCGCCTTGTCGATCTCGTCGATCAGCAGCACGCTGCGCCTGTCGGCGGTGAAGGCCTCCCACAGCTTTCCGCGCTTGATGTAATTGGTGATGTCCTCGAAGCGCGGATCGCCGAGTTGGGAATCGCGCAGCCGGGAGACCGCGTCATATTCGTAGAGGCCCTGCTGCGCCTTGGTGGTCGACTTGACGTGCCATTCGATCAGGTCGAGGTCGAGCGCCGCGGCGACCTGCTTGGCCAGTTCGGTCTTGCCGGTACCCGGTTCGCCCTTAACGAGGAGTGGCCGTTCCAGCCGGATCGCCGCATTGACGGCGACGGTCAGGTCCTTTTCGGCGACATAGGCGTCGGTGCCTTCGAACAGCATGCGATCGTTCCTCTCTTAACCGACCCTGTCTTAGGCATCGGGGCGCGGCCGGGCAAGCGGCGGTGTCGATTCGCTCCGGTCGCGTCTGTGACATATCGCACATCGCGTCACTAGCGGACTTGATAGTTGGTCAAAGCCGGAGGGCGGGGGCGCACCCACCTTCCGGTGGCGGGAGGCCTCGAGCGGTCCAAGATTGCCCCAAGGACCGAACGGGGCCTCCCTTTCCCGTTAGAAACGCGTCAGCGCGTGGGAACCGGCGTCTCGCCGCGATAGTCGTAAAAGCCGCGGCCGGTCTTGCGGCCGAGCCAGCCAGCCTCGACATATTTCACCAGCAGCGGACAGGGCCGGTATTTCGAATCCGACAGCCCGTCATGGAGCACCTGCATGATCGACAGGCAGGTATCGAGGCCGATGAAATCGGCCAGTTCCAGCGGACCCATCGGGTGGTTGGCGCCGAGCTTCATCGCCGTGTCGATCGCCTCGACCGACCCGACGCCTTCATAAAGCGTGTAGATCGCCTCGTTGATCATCGGCAGCAGGATGCGGTTGACGATGAAGGCGGGGAAGTCCTCGGAGACGGTCGTCGTCTTGCCGAGCGTGGCGACATAGGCCTTCGAAGCCTCGTAGGTCACATCCTCGGTGGCGATGCCGCGCACCAGTTCGACCAGCTTCATGCGCGGCACCGGGTTCATGAAATGGATGCCCATGAAGCGTTCCGGCCGGTCGGTCGACGCGGCGAGGCGGGTGATCGAGATCGAGGAGGTGTTGGAAGCCAGCATCGCTTCGGGCTTCAGGACCGGGCAGAGCTTGGAAAAGATGCCGCGCTTGACCTCTTCCTTCTCGCTGGCCGCTTCGATGACAAGATCGCAATCCGACAGGTCTTCCAGCGTGCCGACGGGGATGATCCGCGCCGCCGCCTCGTCGGCGTCCGACCTGTCCATCTTGCCGCCGCTCACCGCGCGATCCATTGTCTCGACGATTTTCGCCTTGCCGGCTTCGGCATTCTCCAGCGAAACGTCGTTGAGTTTCACGTCATAGCCAGCGGCTGCGCTGACCTGCGCAATGCCACAGCCCATCTGGCCGGCGCCGATCACGCCGAGTGTCTTGATGCTTCCCGTCATTTCTTTTTGTCTCGCAGGTTCGTAACCGCTGTTTCCCGGTATTCTGCGATTGCTGCGCTGCAATGTAAACCGGGAATATTGTTGCGTGGAGACAAGGCCCCGCTGTTACATGACCATGTCGAGACCAAGGTCTCGGCGAAGCTTGCGCGTCAACTTGGCGGCGATCAGGCGGTGGCTTTCGGCGAGATAGTCCTTGAGCGCCGCGTCATCCATGCTTTCGCCGGACGTCCGCTGGATCCAGGTCATGCCGCGCGAGGCGAGATAGGGCGCCGGGCGCAGGCCGGGCTGCTGTTTCAGGATGTCGAAGCCGAGATCGGATACCTTGAAGGTCACGGCAAGCTCGTCGCCGGCGCTCCAGCCGGCAATGGCGAAGACTTTGCCGCCGACCTTCCAGACATGCGCGCCGCCCCACTGGACGACATGGGTCGTCTGGGGGAGGGAGGCGCAGTAGGCGTTGTAGTCGTCGAGCAACATGGCGCGAATGCTATCCCGGCACGGGCGCGCGTCCTAGTCGATGAATTCGACCGTGACCCCCTTGCTGACAAGCCTTGCCAGTTCCGCCGCGTCCCAGTTGGTCAGGCGGACGCAGCCATGCGAGTTGGTCTTGCCGATACGGTCGGGCTCCGGCGTGCCGTGGATGCCATAGGTCGGTTTCGACAGGGCGATCCAGATCGAGCCGACAGGGCCGTTGGGGCCGGGCGGAATGGTGAGCACCTTCGTGTTTGAGCCCTGCACGAAATTGATCTTAGGATTGTAGGTATAGTTCGGATCGAAGGCGACGCGCTCGACCTGCACCGTTCCCGACGGCGACGGCGTGTCGGACGAGCCGATCGTCGCCGGATAGGCCGCGATCAACTGTCCCGCCTCGTCATAGGCGCGGACCTGCTCATTGGCCTTGTCGGCCTCGATCCGGACGACCGGCTTGTCGACATTGCGGCCAACGGCGGCGATGCGGATGACGGTGCCGGCCTGGTAGAAATTCACGTCGGGATTGAGCTGTTCCAGATAGCTTTGCGCCATGTGGAACCGTTCCGCCAGCATCTCCGCCGGCGAGGTGAAGGACAGGGCGGACATCCGGGCCTTCTCGGCATAGTCCACCGGAATACGGTCGGCGAACGGGCCGGCGACGTCTTCAGGGGAAATGACGTATTCGCTGAAGGCCGGTCCGCCGGTGCGTTCCAGTTCCGCGTCGATCGTCGCTTCGTCGCCGGCGGTGTAGGCCACGCCGGTGATAGTGCTCGCGGCCGCGACGGCCTTGCGGACATTGGAGCCCATCTGGCCGTCGATCACGCCCGGCGAAAAGCCGAGGCGATCGAGCAGGATCTGCAGCCTTGCGACCGCCGGACCTTTGGAGGGGACGGCCGGTTCGGGGCGCGGCATGGCGGCGGTTTCGGTGCCGGGCTGTTCCTCGATGCCGGGGGTCGGGCCGTCGTCCGGCGCAGGAACGATCTGCGGCTGCGGCGCCTGACCCGAGGGCGGAATCACCCGCACCGTTCCGTTGGGATCACGTTCCGCCAGCAATTCATCGAGGCGGCGGATTTCCGGCGCGCTCCCGTCCGGAGAGGCCCCGGGGATCGGCGCGCGCTCGACCGCGCCGGGCGCGGGAACCGGATCGGCGGTGTCGGGCGCTCTATTCACCTGCGGCGCCGGCTCGGGAGCCGGCGGAAAGGCGTTGGGATCGGCATTCGGCGTCGCGGCCAGAGGCGGTAGCACGCGCTCGAAGAGATTCTTCAGGGTCTGCGGTTCCTCCACCGCGATGATCCGGTTGGTGCGGCGGTCGAAATAGACGCGCCGTCCGTGACTGTCGATGAAGAACCCGACATCGGCCTGGGCGACCGCATAGGTCCGGTCTGCCTGTTGCGCCAGCGCGGACGGGGCGGAAACCGCCAACACGGCCGGGGCGAGGAGAAAGGTCAGGCCGATTGCAAGGGAAATCTTCATGCGGGGATTCCAGAAAAGACGCTTCGTCATGCGAGTTATAACGGCTCGCATGCGATTTGGTCCCTTCGCGTAACAGGATTTTTCAAAATAGCGGCATGAAAATGGCTGACCCGGCCAATGGCCGGGTCAAATGGCGTTTTTCCGACGCGCTTACGCGGCTTCGGATTGTGCGGCGTCGCCCGGCACGAAGTTCAGCCGGTCGGAGCCCTCGATCACGCGGACGGTCGAGCCGTCGAGGATCTCGCCGCCAAGAATGCGTTCGGCGAGCGGGTCCTGGACTTCCTTCTGGATGACCCGCTTCAAGGGGCGCGCGCCGTAGGCGGGATCGTAACCCTTGTCGGCCAGCCATGTCAGCGCGCCGTCGTCGAACTGCAGCACGATCTTGCGATCGGCCAGCAGGTTCTCCAGGCGCTTGAGCTGGATCCGGACAATGCCGCCCATCTCGGCCTTCTTCAGGCGATGGAAGAGGATCACCTCGTCCACGCGGTTGAGGAATTCCGGCCGGAAGGAGGCGCGAACCACGGTCATCACCTCGTCGCGAACGCTGTCGACATCCTGTCCCTCGCCGAGATTGACGAGATATTCGGCGCCGAGGTTGGAGGTCATGATGATCAGCGTGTTCTTGAAGTCCACGGTGCGGCCCTGACCGTCGGTCAGGCGGCCGTCATCGAGCACCTGCAGGAGCACGTTGAACACGTCCGGATGCGCCTTCTCGATCTCGTCGAACAGGATCACCTGGTAGGGCCTGCGGCGGACGGCCTCGGTCAGGACGCCGCCTTCCTCGTAGCCGACATAGCCGGGAGGCGCGCCGATCAGGCGGGAGACGGAGTGCTTCTCCATGAACTCGGACATGTCGATGCGCACCATCGCCTGCTCGTCGTCGAACAGGAAGTCGGCGAGCGCCTTGGTGAGCTCGGTCTTGCCGACGCCGGTGGGGCCGAGGAATATGAACGAGCCGATCGGGCGGTTCGGGTCCTGCAGCCCGGCGCGGGCGCGGCGCACGGCCTTGGACACGGCCTGCACGGCTTCGGCCTGGCCGACGACGCGCTCGGCGAGTTCGTCTTCCATGCGCAACAGCTTGTCGCGTTCGCCTTCGAGCATCTTGTCCACCGGCACGCCGGTCCAGCGCGAGACGATATGGGCGACGTGGTCCGGGGTGACGGTTTCCTCGACCATCGAGCCGGTCGGCGTGTCGCCGCGCTCCTCGGCCTCGGCGAGTTTCTTCTCGAGGTCCGGAATACGGCCATAGGCCAGTTCGCCCGCCTTCTGGAACTCGCCCTTGCGCTGGGCGATGGCCAGTTCGTTGCGCGCCTCGTCAAGCTGACCCTTGAGGTCGGCGGCGGTGCCGAGCTTTTCCTTCTCGGCCTGCCACGCGGCGGTCAGGCTGTCGGATTCCTCTTCGAGGCCCGTCAGTTCCTTTTCGAGCTTCGACAGGCGGTCCTGCGACGCCGTGTCCTTTTCCAGCTTCAGCGCCTCGCGCTCGATCTTCAGCTGCATGATGCGGCGGTCGATCTCGTCCAGGGCTTCCGGCTTCGAATCGACCTGCATGCGCAGGCGCGACGCGGCCTCGTCGACAAGGTCGATGGCCTTGTCGGGCAGGAAACGGTCGGTGATGTAGCGGTTGGACAGGGTCGCCGCCGAGACCAGCGCGCTATCGGAGACACGCACCTTGTGGTGCTGTTCGTACTTCTCCTTCAGGCCCCGCAGGATCGAGATCGTGTCCTCGACGGTCGGCTCTTCGACGAAGACCGGCTGGAAGCGGCGGGCAAGGGCGGCGTCCTTCTCGACATGCTTGCGATACTCGTCGAGCGTGGTCGCGCCGACGCAGTGCAGTTCGCCGCGCGCGAGCGCCGGTTTCAGCAGATTGGAGGCGTCCATCGCGCCATCCGCCTTGCCGGCGCCGACCAGCGTGTGCATCTCGTCGATGAAGAGGATGATCGAACCGGCGGCCGACTGGACCTCGTTGAGGACGGCCTTCAGACGCTCCTCGAACTCGCCGCGATATTTCGCGCCGGCGATCAGCGCGCCCATGTCGAGCGCCATCAGCTGCTTGTCCTTCAGGCTTTCCGGCACGTCGCCATTGACGATGCGCAGCGCAAGGCCCTCGGCGATGGCGGTCTTGCCGACGCCGGGCTCGCCGATCAGGACGGGGTTGTTCTTGGTGCGGCGCGACAGGACCTGGATCGTGCGGCGAATCTCGTCGTCGCGGCCGATGACCGGATCGAGCTTGCCGTCGCGGGCGTCGGCTGTCAGGTCGCGGGCATATTTCTTCAGCGCGTCGTAGGATTCCTCGGCGCTGGCGCTGTCGGCCGTGCGGCCCTTGCGGATGTCGTTGATCGCCTGGTTGAGCGCGGTCGCGGTGACGCCGGCCTTGGACAGGATCTCGGAGGTCTTGGCGGATTTCTCCATCGCCATGGCGAGCAGCAGGCGCTCGACCGTGACATAGCTATCGCCGGCCTTCTTGGCGATTTCCTCGGCCGTGTTCAAAACCTTGGCGAGGGGCTGGGCCATGTAAAGCTGGCCGTTGCCGCCCTGCACCTTCGGCTGCGCATTGAGCGCGGCCTCGACGCCGAGACGGACATCCTTCGACTTGCCGCCGGCGCGCTCGATCAGCGAGGCGGCGAGGCCCTCGGTGTCGTCGACGAGGACTTTCAGAAGGTGTTCGGGGGTAAACTGCTGGTGGTCCTGACCCAGAGCGTAAGTCTGGGCGGAGTGGATGAAACCGCGGACGCGGTCGGAATATTTCTCAAGATTCATGTCGGTCTCCAATCGTCCGGGCAACCTCGTTCGAGCACTGCCGGATCATCGATGACGGGTTCCCGCAAGCGGCAAACCACTGTTCCGACTGCATATGGGAACTGGCGATCACGAAAAAAAGAGGGGACGGGTGCGACAAGAAGAAACCCGCATCGCGGGGCGATGCGGGTTCGATATTCAACCGATTGGCGGAGCTTGGCTCAGGCCTCGGCGGCAACTGCCTTGCTGTCGTCGGAGGACGAGCTGTCGCCGCCGTCGGAACCGCTTTCGCCATCGGACGCAGCCTGTTCCTCGGTCCGGCGCGGCTTGCGCGGCCGGCGTGCGGGAGCGCGGCGCGGCGCGCTTGCGGCGGCCTGTTCCTGCTCTTCCATCGCCACCTCGACCGGCGTTTCGCCGATCACCGGCTGCGGCGCCTCGGAGGCGTCTTCGCCGTTCGGCCTGGCATCGCCATTGGCGGCCTTGCGCTCGTTGCGTTCCTTGCGATCGCGCCGCGGGCGGTCCTCGCCATTGTCGGAGGATGCGTCCTGCGCCGTGTTGTCGTCGCTGCTGTCGTCGTCATTGTCGGAGTTGTCGTCCGACTGCTGGCGCTCTTCGCGCTGCGCCTGCATCTGCGACTGCGCCGCCATGATGATGCGGTTATAATGTTCGGCGTGCTGGAGATAGTTCTCCGCCATGACGCTGTCGCCGGAGGAAAGCGCGTCGCGGGCGAGCGCGGCGTATTTGTCGGCGATCACCTGGGCATTGCCGCGGATCTTAACGTCCGGACCGTTGCTCTCGTAATTCCGGGAAAGCGGATTTTGGTTACGCCTGTTGCCCCCGCCGCTGTTGCGATTGCGCTGGCGGCGACCTTGCTGTTGTGGTCTCATCAGACTCTCATATTGTCATTACGGTGCATACAGAGTGCGCATTGCGCCTGTCCGTTCCGGGCCAAGGTTTCCCCCTACCTCGCCCAGGTTCATGAATTTGCTTGTGTGCGTGCCTCTTCACCGATCTTGCAAAACTGATCGACGGGAAGGCGGGTGTCCGCACGGTCACATTCGGGTTTTCCGTTGGGTGCCGGACCAGCAGCCTGATTAGTAAGCCGCTACCAACTAGGTAGCCTCCCGATGCTGCATTGCCAAGTGATTTTTTCACAACAGCATGCAAGTTTTTGTCATTTCACAAAAAAAAGTGCCCGATCGTGCCCCGAATAGTCCTTTCGTATGCCGATTCTGCGGAATCCGAGGTCTTCGAAGAGAATCGTCACGTCTTCTTTTTGATCATGTCCGATTTCGACTGCGAGCGCGCCCCGGCCGGACAGATATGCCGGCGCCTGCTCGGCCAGGATGCGGTAGGCGGCCAGTCCGTCCTCGCCGCCGTCGAGCGCGGCCAGCGGGTCGTAATCGCGCACGTCGGTGTCGAGCGACGCGATATCGCCGCTGCGGATATAGGGCGGGTTGGACAGGATCAGATCGAATTCGCCGGCAATCGCCGCGAACCAGTCGGAGCGGACGGGGGCGAAGCGGTCTTCCAGATGAAGTGCGTCGGCATTCTGTTCGGCGGCGTCGAGGGCTTCCTCGGAAATGTCGCTGCCGATCGCGACCGTGCCCGGCACGGTTGCCAGCAATGCTAGCGCGATCGCACCGGTTCCGGTGCCGAGATCGAGGATGCGGCATGTGCCGGTCTGGCGGACCGTGTCCTTGACGAAGGGCAGCACCAGATCGACCAGGGTCTCCGTGTCCGGGCGCGGCACAAGCGTCGAGGCGTTGAGCTTGAGCGGCAGGCCGTAGAATTCGCGCTCGCCGATGATGCGATGGACGGGTTCGCGCCGGAGCCGGCGGGTCAGGCACTCCTCGAAACGTTCGATCAGGCGGGGCGGCACGATCCGGCCGGCCTCGGTGATGCGCGACAGCACGGTGAAGCCGGTCGCGTGTTCGAGAAGCAGGCTGGTGTCGAGATCGGGGGTAAGGACGCCGGCCTCGGCGAGCCGCCGCCGCGCATCCTGGAACAGGCCCTCGATCGATTGCGGTGCGATCTCCGCGCTCATGCCGGCTCCTCCGAAAGCAGTTTCGCCTGGTGGTCGGCGATCAGCGGGTCGATCACGTCGTCGAGTTCGCCCTCCATGACGCGATCGAGCTTGTAGAGCGTCAGGTTGATGCGGTGGTCGGTCAGCCGGCCCTGCGGGAAATTATAGGTGCGGATGCGTTCCGAGCGGTCTCCCGAGCCGACCTGCAGGCGGCGCGATTCGGCGCGTTCGTCGGCGGCCTTCTGGCGCTCCATGTCGAAGAGGCGGGCGCGCAGGACTTCCATGGCGCGGGCGCGGTTCTGGTGCTGGGACTTCTCGGCCTGGACGACGACGATGCCGGTCGGGATGTGGGTGATGCGCACCGCCGAGTCGGTCGTGTTGACGTGCTGGCCGCCGGCGCCCGACGCGCGCATCGTGTCGATGCGGATGTCCTGGTCGCGGATATCGACATCCACTTCCTCGGCCTGCGGCAGGACGGCGACGGTCGCGGCGGAGGTATGGATGCGTCCGCCGGCCTCCGTTTCGGGCACGCGCTGGACGCGATGGACGCCGGATTCGAATTTCAGCCGCGAGAACACGCCGCGTCCGGAGACCTTGGCGATGATTTCCTTGTAGCCGCCGGCATCGCCCTCGGAGGCGGAGATGATCTCGATCTTCCAGCCATGGGCGGCCGCGTAGCGCTCATACATGCGGAAAAGATCGCCCGCGAACAGGGCGGCTTCGAGGCCGCCGGTGCCGGCGCGGATTTCGAGGATCGCGTCCTTGGTGTCGGCGGCGTCCTTGGGCAGCAGCAGGAGCTGGATGTCCTTTTCCAGCGCCTCGATCTTTTCCTCGACCTCGGGCAATTCCATCTCGGCGAGCATGCGCATGTCGCCATCGGTCGCCTTGTCGGCGAGCAGCGTGTTGAGGTCGTCGCGTTCGGAGACGGCGGCGCGATAGGCGTTGATGCGGCCGACAATGTCTTCCAGCTCGGCATATTCCGATGCGAGCTTCACATAGGTCTCGCTGTCGGGACCGTTGGCCAGTTCGCTCTCCAGCATGGCGAAGCGCTTGACCATCAGGTCCATCTTGTCGGCGGGAAGTTCAATCATGCGTCGGTGCGCCGGTCATGCTCTCAGGTGAGGGGAATGTCGTGTTTGTCCGCGAAGTCGCGAATTGTCTTTCGCATATCGGTGACGCCGCGGTCGTTTTCAATCGCCTCGTTCAGCGTCGCCGACAAAGCGGCGAGGTCGGTGGCGAGCAGCGCCGCCTTGACCGGGCCGATGCCGGCCGCCGACATGGACAGGTCGCGGATGCCGATCGCGGCCAGCGCCAGCGCCGTAACGGGCGTTCCAGCGAGTTCGCCGCAAAGCGTCAGCGCGGTGCCGTTCCTTTCCGCCGATTGGACGATGCTGCGCAATGCGCGCAGGAAAGGCCGCGACACCGGTTCGAAGCGGGACGCGATCTGCGGATTGCCCCGGTCGGTGGCGGTCATGAACTGGAACAGGTCGTTGGAGCCGATCGAGACGAAGTCGACGGCGCGCATCAGCGCTTCGAGGTCGAACAGAAGCGCCGGCACTTCCAGCATCGCGCCGAGCCGCAGTCGTGTCGGCAGGCCGTGGCCGAAGCGCGAGAGGTGCTGGACCTCCCGGTTGATGATCGCGCGGGCCTGCTCGATCTCGCCGATATCCGTGACCATCGGCAGCATGATGCGCAATTCGCGGCCCGACGCGGCCTTCAGCAGCGCCCGCAACTGGGTGCGGAACAGGCCGGGACGGTCGAGCGACAGGCGGATGGCGCGCCAGCCGAGCGCCGGGTTTTCCTCCTGCGGCGCGCCGCGGAAATAGGGCAGCACCTTGTCGCCGCCGATATCGAGCGAGCGGAAGGTGACCGGCTTCCTGCCGGCGGCGTCCAGCACGCTGCGGTAGAGCGCTTCCTGCGCCTCGGCCCGCGGAAAGGTCTCGGCGATCATGAATTGCAGCTCGGTGCGGAACAGGCCGATGCCCACCGCGCCGGATTCATCGAGCTGCGGCAGGTCGACGAGGAGACCGGCATTCATGTGCAGGCTGAAGCTCTGGCCGTCTTTGGTCACCGACGGCTTGTCGCGCAGGTCGCGATATTCCTGCTGGCGGCGGGCGCGGAAGCGAACCTTTTCGGAATAGGCCGTCTCGACATCGGGCTGCGGACGCAGATGCACGTCGCCGGACAGGCCGTCGACGATGATCGCATCGGCGTTTTCCGAGAGCGCCACGATGCCCTTGGCCTGGCCGACCACCGGAATGCCCATGGCGCGGGCGACGATGACGACATGGCTCGTCGCCGCGCCGTCCTCGAGCACGAGGCCGCGCAGATTCTTGCGCGGATAGTCGAGCAATTCGGCCGCGCCCATGGAACGCGCGACGATGATCGTGTCGGGCGGCAGCTTCTCGTCGCGGCTGGCGGTGTCCTCGCCCATCAGTTCGCGCAGCAGCCGGTTGGCGAGATCGTCGAAATCGCTCATCCGTTCGCGCAGATAGGGGTCCGAGACCACCGACATGCGGGCGCGCATGTCGCTCTGGACCTTCTCGACGCTCGCCTCGGCCGTCAGGCCGTTGCGGATCGCTTCCTCCAGCCGCCGCACCCAGCCCTTGTCATGGGCGAACATCCGGTAGCTCTCCAGCACGTCGCGGTGTTCGCCCTCGAAGGCGATCTCGCGACGCGCCAGCATGTCGTCGATCGTCAGGCGCAGCGAGGAAAGCGCGGAGGCGAGGCGCTCGATTTCGGTGTCGCTGTCCTCGTTGAACAGGTTGGTGACGACGATGCGCGGTTCATGCAGGACGACGTGGCCGAGGCCGATGCCTTCGGCGAGCGCCTGTCCGTTGGAGGTGACAGGCCGGGTCAGGTCGAGCTCGATACCGGCCGTCGAGAGGCGTTTCAGGTC
>NZXU01000109.1 GCA_002698425.1 Ahrensia sp.
CGGGGCGACCTCCGTCGGCACGCTGTCCATCCGCCGCTTCCTCAGACCCGTCTGCTACCAGAACATGCCGCGGGACTTGCTGCCCGACGATCTGGGATAAGGGGAGCGCGCCAGGCTACGTCAATCGCTCCGTTTGCCGGCGGTGGTCGTGCGGCTTTCCCTGACAGTGTCGAGCAGCCAGGTGCGAAAAGCCGCAAGCGGCGGATATCCGGCCATTTCGCGCTGATAGATCAGATAGCCCGTGCTTCGCGCCTGCAGCGAGAAATCCGTGACGGGAACCAGCCGCTTGGCCGACAGGTCGCCCCCGATCAGTTCGATGGGCGCGAAGGCGATGCCCAGACCGCGAATGGCAGCCTGAAACAGCATGGCGTAGCTCTCGAAGGTGAGCGTCGGTTGCGAGCGCAGTGCTGCAAGCTTCGGATCCTTGAACAACCCCGACAGGTTCGCGCGTTCGGAGCTGTGGACGAGCAGGTGGGCGTTGGCGAGCGCCGCCTGGTCCGAATTGGCAATCGCCTCCGTGATCTGGGCCGTCGCGACGGGGCGCAGTTCGAGCTCGATCAGTTTCTCCCACTCTCCGTCCATGCCGGGCGTGTCCGCGAAATCGATCAGGGCATGCAGATTTCCCAGTCCGGAATGGGGCCGGGACGGAACGCGGGTGGAGAACTCGACCGCGACATCCGGGTAGGCTGCGAAGAAGCTCTGCATCCTCGGTATCAGCCAAAGACTTCCGAATGTGGGCGGGATGCCGAGGCGCAACACTCGTCCGCGGTCGCCGAGCGCGATTGCCTCGGTTGTCGCGGCCGTAAGCTGGGAGAGCATCTGGCGAACCTGTTCGGCGTAGAACGCGCCGGATGCAGTCAGAACGATCTGGCGGCGGCGGTTCGGTTCGAGCAGCGCCACGCCGAGCAAATTCTCGAGTGAACTCACCTGCCGGCTTACCGCGCTCTGGGTCAGCGCCAGTTCCTCGGCCGCCGCCGTGAAGCTTGCGTGGCGCACCACAGCCTCGAAGGCGCTGAGCGCCGCGATCGGCGGCATCAGTCGGCGAGGGCGCCGGTGATCATGCAGATTGGTCATAATGCCGATGAGTTAACTTCATTTGGATTGCCTCCCCTCCGAAAGTTATAGACGGGCATTCACGAATGACAAGTTGCGGCTGCCGTGACCGGCGGAACCGCATCGGGAGGAGATGAAATGTCTTACCGTGTCGAGCTCCAGCCAAGCGGCAACACCTTCGAAGTGGAGGAGGGAGAGCCCGTTCTGGGTGCCGGTCTGGCCGCCGGATACCAGCTGCCCTATTCATGCCGTCGCGGAACATGTGCAACATGCCGATGCCGCATCGTCAGCGGCGAGGTGGACTACGGCCAATATCTGGAATCCATGCTTCCCGAAGAGATGAAGGCCGAGGGTTACGTGCTCTTGTGCCAGGCCAAGGCGCTCAGCGATCTCGTGCTCGAGGCCCAGGAACTCAAGGTGCAGGCGCAGCAGCCGCGCATCATTCCCTGCCGTGTCAGGGAGATCCATATGCCGACGCCGGACGTCGCCATCATCCACCTTAGGTTGCCGCAGAACGAAGAGTTCCGGCATGTGGCGGGCCAGTATGTCGACTTCCTGCTGGCGGACGGCAAGCGGCGGGCCTACTCGATCGCCAATGTGCCGAGCGCGCATGGCGTGATCGACATCGAACTGCATGTGCGCCATTCCCCTGGCGGGCTTTTCACCGACCACGTGTTCTCCGACATGAAGGTGCGCGAATTGCTGCGCTTCGAGGGGCCGCTCGGCACGATGTTCCTGCGCGAAGACAGCGACAAGCCGATCGTCTTCCTGGCCAGCGGAACGGGTTTCGCGCCGATCAAGGCGATCGTCGAATACGCGCTTTCGGAAGGGATCGACCGCCCGATGACGCTCTATTGGGGCGGACGCCGGCCGGCCGACCTCTATATGAGCGAGCTTGTCGAGGGTTGGGCGGCGGAATATCCGCAATTCACCTTCGTGCCGGTGATTTCCGATGCGGAACCGGAGGACAATTGGACCGGCCGGACCGGTTTCGTGCACAGCGCCGTCCTGAAGGACATCCCGGATCTGTCGGGCCACCAGGTCTATGCGAGCGGCAATACGAAGATGGTCGACGCCGCGCGCGATGAATTCCGCCGCCTCGGCGGGCTTCCCGAAGACGAGTTTTTCGCCGATCCGTTCGTTGAGGAATGGGAAGTGGAAAAGGAATCCGCGGCCTGACGCCGACAGAAACACAAGCCTATTCTTTCGAGAGGAGAACAAACATGCTCGACATTGCCGATCCGATTTTCAAGCCCGACAACCAGGACTCGGTCGTCAAGCCGCTGCTGATGACGCATGGCACGCTGGAGTGCCGCAACCTCGACGAGACGCGAAAGTTCTTCGAGGAGTTCCTGGGTCTAGAATGCGTTCGCCACAACCCCGACGGCATGCATGCGCGCTGCGGAATGAAGTTCAGCATTGTCTGCCTTCAGGTGGAGAAGAAGGTGAACACGCTGAGCATTCTCAACCACTGGGGCCTCGACGTCGAAAGCAAGGAAGCTGTCGATGAAGCCCACAAGGCCGCGATCGAGATGAAGGACAAATACAAGATCCAGGAGATCACTGATCCGATCATGCGCCACGGTATCTATTCGTTCTATCTTGAAGACCTCGACGGCAATTTCTGGGAAATCGAATATTACGACGGCGGATCTGTCCACGAGGACGCCTTCGATTTCGGCGACCGGTTCTAGCGGCAGTCGGCAAGGAGCGGCGCGCGCATGCTGAAGTGGCGTGGGCCGTTCCCTATGGGAGGAACGCTTCGGTAAACGGGCGGGCCAGAGTGTGTCCGGCCCGCGTGGCCGATCGAGCGAGGAGGGGTGAATGCCCGAAATCAAGGTGCCTTACGAGGTCGACGGACGATCTTTCGAGGGGCTGATCGTTTGCAGCGATACCGCCGCAACTGGCCGGCCGGTACTGTTCATGCAACCGGACTGGTACGGCGTTTCCCCTGAAACGATCGCCCAGGCCCGCGAGCTCGCGGGCGACCGATATGTCGTCCTGCTAGCCGACATGTTCGGGGCGGGCACCGGCGCGCAGGCGGAAACGATGCAGTTCGACGAATTGCTCGGCCGGATGCTCGGAGTGCACAAGAACCTCGCCTTTACGCTCGCCTGTGGAAGCGCGGCCTATGCCGCGATGCTGGCCGAAGCCGAAAGGCAGGGCCTCGTCGAAAAGGCGGCGCCGAAATTCGCGGTTGGCTATTGCGCTGGCGCGGGCTTCCTAATTGAGCAGGCGCGTTCCGGAGAAGATTTCGATGCCGTCGTGGCGTTGCATGTCACCAATCCCAATCCGGCGGTGGCCGGCACGCCCTGCAATATCAAGGGAAGGGTCCTGGCGATCCATGGCGCGGCCGATCCGGTTACGCCGAAAGAGAAGATGGATGCGTTCGAAGAGGAATTGACCGCGGCCAAGGTCGATTGGCAGGTTGTGATGTTCGGAGGCGCCGTGCACTCCTTCTGCGTGCCCTCGGCCAATTTTCCAGGCGCGCAGTATGACGAGAAGCTGTGCCGCACATCCTACCGGATGATGCATGATTTCTTCGCCGAAGCGTCTTGAGAGGGACGGCGGCGGGGAACTTCTGATTATGCGATCTTTGCAAGCTGATATTCCAAATCGTCATCGTCTGGGTGAGCAAAGATCATTTTCGTGGCTGGTCCACGTTTTGTAACTATGTCCTGCAACAAGCCGCATTCTCCGGGAGGGACTGCGCAATAAAATTGGGAGGAGTGAATGCAACTGTCCGCAGTTCTGCAGCCGCTTGGGCGTGAGTTGGTGCGTTTGGTGGCCCGCTCATGAAGATCACCGGCCAAGTCACCGTCCAGGCGCCTCGCGAGCGGGTATTCGAAGCATTGCGCGATGCGGAGTTCTTCGCCAGTTGCGTCGATGGCGTGCAGGATCTCAACGAGATCGACGACACCCATTACACCGCAGTCCTCGAGACGAAGGTCGCCTATATCCGGTTCCGCTTCAACGTCGAAGTGGACATCACCCGGATCGATTTTCCCAGTCACATCGAGGCGCAGATATCCGGGACGCCGATGGGCATCGTCGGACGCCTGACATCGACCTCGACGACGGAGCTTCATGAGAATGGCGACGAGACGGTCATCGATTACGCGATCGATGTGAACCTGACGGGCAAGCTCGGGAGCATCGGCCAGCCAGTTCTCAAATCGAAGGCCAGGGAGATGGAGCGGGTGTTCACCGAGCGGATGCGCGCGGCGTTTGCGGAGGCAGACCAGATGGCGGGAGGAGTGTCATGAACGCATTTGAACTGAAAATGCCGGAGACATTGCAGGGTGCGATAGACCTGCTCGATCCGGAAGACCCGACAGTGCGGCTGATATCCGGCGGTACCGGGCTGATGCTGATGATGAAGTCGGATGTGTTTCAGCCGACGCGCCTCGTCAGCCTGAGGAAGATCGAAAAGGACTATTCGACGATGGGCCGGTTGCCGGATGGCAGGTTTCGCATCGGCGCGATGGTCACCATGTCGGAGATGCAGAGCGAACAGGCGCTGTTCGAGTTCGCGCCCGTCCTGCGGCAGACATTGTTGACGCTCGCAAATGTGCGGGTGCGCAATGTCGCGACCGTCGGCGGCGCGCTTGCGCATGGCGATCCCCATATGGATCTGCCGCCGGTTTTCGCGGCGCTCGACGCCGAGGTCGTGGCCCAATCGCCCAATGGCGAGCGGCGCATCCCGGCCGAGGAGCTTCATGTCGGATACTACGAAACCGTCCTGGCCGGCGACGAGCTGATCAGGGAAGTGATCATTCCTTCCCAAGAAAATCGCCGTTCGACCTATCTGAAATGCACCACGCGTGCGGTCAAGGACTGGCCGGCGCTGGGTGTCGCCGTGTCGCTCGGCACGGCCGGCGAGGCGACAGAGGGGGCGCGCCTGGTCATCGGTTCGGTGGCCGAACGCCCGATACGCGTTGCCGCGGCCGAGGCGGTGCTGAATGGCCGCGCGCTGACGCCTGACATCATGCGCGAAGCCGCCGAGGCCGCTGCCGACACGGTCGAAACGATCCCGGACGAGTTGGGCTCCGCGGCGTACAAGACGCAACTCGTGCGCGTTTATGTCGAACGGGCCCTGAAGGCTGTCGCCAATCAGAATGCGGAGGTTTCACAATGAACGAACATGTCACGCAGCATGTCGGGCAGTCCTATCCGCGGCGGGAAGCCAGGGAAAAGGTCACCGGACGTATCGAATATATCCACAATCTGCGCCTGCCGAACATGCTCTACGGCAAGATCTTCCGCAGCACGATCGCGCATGGCCGCATCGTCAAGATCGATGTCAGCGCGGCCGCGGCCATGCCCGGCGTGGACTGCGTCATCACCGGCGAAGATGTCCGCAAGGTCATGCCGGACGTCTATTACGGCGTGATGTTTCACGATCAGCCGGTTCTCGCCGTCGACAAGGTGCGTTTTGTCGGAGAACCGGTCGCCATCGTCATGGCCGCCGATCCGAATGTCGCGCATGAGGCAATGTCTCTGATCGAAGCGGAATATGAGGAACTCGATCCCGTCTTCGACGAGATGGAAGCCTTGTCGGCGCAGAGTTTCGTGCATGACGAACTCAAGCCCGGCAATCCGCAACTCGGCTTCCTGGCCGGCGTGCGCGACACGAATGTCGGCTTTCCCTATCAGCTGCGCCATGGCGGCGATGTGGACGAAGCTTTCGAGAAGGCCGATCGTGTTTTCGAGCACATGTTCCGCACACAGGCGTCCGCCCATGTGCCGCTCGAGCCGCATGTCACTGTGGCCGAGCCGACCAGCACCGGCATCACGCTCCACACCGCCAACCAGAGCCCGCATTTCGTAAGCTTCGAAGTCTCCCGCCTTCTCGGCTGGCCGCAGTCGAAGGTACGCGTGCGTGTGCCTTATCTGGGCGGCGGCTTCGGATCGAAGCTCTGGCTGAAGCTCGAGGCGATGGCCGCTGCCGCGGCGCTTCTCGCCAAGAAGCCGGTGAAGATCTCGCTCTCCATGGAAGAGCAGTTCTACATGATCACCAAGCATGCCGCGACGCTGCAGATCAAAAGCGGTGTCGACAAGGACGGCAAGATCATCGCGCGCAAGTGCAATGTCTTCTGGAACGGCGGCGCCTATGCCGATATCGGTCCGGCGGTTGCCTTTCATGCCGGCATGACGGCCGCCGGCCCCTATGACATCGAGAATGTCGCGATCGACTCGCTCTCGATGTACACCAACCGGCCGACGGCCGGTGCGCTGCGCGGTTTCGGCCATCCGCAGCTCGTCTGGGCCTACGAAAATCACACCAACATGATCGCCGAGGAACTGGGCATCGATCCGCTCGAGTTCCGCCGCCGCAATATCCTGCATGAAGGCAGCGAGACGGCGACCGGCACAAAACTGACGAATTCCGCGGTTGAACAGGTGTTGGAGCGCGTTGCCGAGAAACTCGGATGGGAGAAGCCCTTCGATCACGGGGAAGGTACGGTCAAACGCGGCCGGGGCTTCGCCATCGGCATCAAGGCTTCGATTTCGCCATCGACGTCGGAAGCCATTGTCCGGCTGGGTTCGGACGGATGCGCCACAGTCATCGCCGGCACGGTCGATATGGGGCAGGGCTCCGATACCGCCAATGCGCAGATCGCCGCCGAGGTGCTGAACATTCCCGTCGAGATGGTCAATGTCGTGCATCCGGACACGCATGTGACGCCTTACGATACGGGCACGCTGGGTTCGCGTTCTCTCTATCACATGGGCAATGCCGTTCGCCTGGCCGCCGAGGACGCCAAGGCGAAGCTGGAAGCGCTGATGGCGGAGGTCGGCGTCCAGCCGGGTTCCAACGTTCCGATCTGGGAGGTTTTCGCCCGCAAGAACGGCATGCCCGTCGGCAATGTCACCGGCACGGGCAGTTTCGTGCCGGCCGATCATATCCCGCCGGAGCCGATGACCGGCCAGTCGAGCAACATCACGCCGTACTGGATGGTGGGCGCCACCGGGGTCGAGGTCGAGGTCGACACGGAAACCGGCCATGTGCGGGTCCTGAAGATGATCAATGTGGCCGACACGGGTAACCCGATCAACCCGAAGATCGTCGAGTTCCAGCTCTCCGGCGCGTCCATCATGGCGTTGGGCCAGACGATGACGGAGAAGATGAACTTTGACTCCGGCCAGGTCACCAACGCCTCCTTCGCGGACTACAAGATCCCCAGCATCCTCGACATTCCAGAGATCGAAAACGATCCGATGGATTGCGGGGAGCCGGACGGACCGTTCGGTGCGAAGGGGGTCGGCGAAACCGGCACGTTCGGCGTTGCCGCCGCGATCGCCAATGCAGTCAAGGACGCTGTCGGCGTGCGCGTGACGGAGCTGCCGATCACGGCGGAAAGCGTTTACCGCGCGATGCGCGCCGCCGCCAACGATCCGCTCGAGGAGGAATAGGATGCTGGACACACCACAACAGACAATTGAATTCACCCTGAACGGCAAACCGGTTTCGGCGCAAATCCAGCCGCAATGGACCCTGGTCGACCTGCTGCAAAACGCGTTCGACCTCTATGGCGCGCGCCAGAGTTGCGGGCAGGGCCTGTGCGGCTGCTGCAGCGTCGTGGTGGATGGCAAGGCCGTCTCCGGCTGCCTTTACCTGGCGGCCTTCGCCGACGGTTCGACCATCGAGACCATCGAGAACGGCGAAGAGGAGCTCGACGCCGTGCAGGAAGCCTTTATCGAAGCCGGGGCGTTTCAGTGCAGTTTCTGCACGCCGGGGTTCATCACGATGACCCGGCAGCTGCTCGAGGCCAATCCGGATCCGAGCGTCGACGACATCAAACACTATCTGACCGGCAATCTGTGCCGCTGCGGCACCTATCCGCAGATCATCGCGGCCGTGCAGATGGCCGCGGGCAAGCTGCAAGCCGCCAAGGCTTGATGATCGGATCACCGATCCTCCCACCCGCCGCGGGTAACCGCGGCGGGCTTTGACAGTCGTGTGCGAACGCAACGAAGGAACGCGAAATGGAAACAATCGAGCGGCTTGCCATCGAGGCCGACTGCACGCGCCTGATGAATGAATTTTCCTGGTGCACGGACACCTTCGAATACGACAAGGCGCTCAGCCTGTTCGTTCCCGATTGCACGCTGCAGCGCGCCGACGAGGTGTTCGAAGGCATCGACGGCCTGCGTTCGATCATGGAACGCCGCGCCCCCGATCGCCGGACCTGCCATGTCGTCAGCGGTATCGTGATCGACATCATCGACGACAACCACGCCAGGGGCAAAGCGAACGCGCTGGTCTTCGGCTATCGTGGCGCGAAACCCGGCGAGGAAGTGCCGCTCGATACGGCGGACTCCATCGTTCGCTTCGAGGGCGAGTTCCGCCGGACGGATGACGGCTGGAAGATCGCCAAATGGACGATCGGCATGAACTTCCGGAAAGCCGCGCCATGAAGCTCGTAACGATCGACTGCGTCCCCGGAGGACGGCCCGGAGCCATTCTTCAAAACGGCGACATCCTCCATCTCGAACGCGCCGCCGAGCGCGCAACGATTCAGGCGTGGCTGCCCGCCACGCTGCGCGGAATTCTCGAAGCCGGTCAGGACGGGCTGGATGTCGTTCGCGGTATCGTCGAGCGCGTGGAGCAAGCCAGCGTTGAGCTGCGCGCCAGCTTGCGGGACGAAGGGACCATTTTACCCGCGGACACGCGCCTGCTCGCGCCGGTGCCGAACCCCGCCATGATCGTCTCGGTCGGGCAGGCTTATCACTCGCATGTGCAGGAAATGAAGGGAAAGCCGCCCGCCGAACCGCACGGATTTCTGAAGGCGCCGTCGGCGGTCGTCGGCCCGGGCGCGGAGATAGAACTGCCGCCGCAACTTCCCGACGCGGTCGATTTCGAAGGGGAGCTCTGCGCCGTCATCGGGCGGGTTTGCCACAATGTGCGCGAAGAAGACGCCATGCGCCATGTCGCGGGCTACACCATCACCAACGATGTCTCGGCGCGCGATGCGGTGCCGCTGATCGGTCAGGCGAAGACCACGGCGGAAGCGCGCACCGCCTGGGATCTCGTCCATATGGGCAAGCAATTGCCGGGCTTTTCGCCGATGGGGCCGGCGCTCGTGACCGCCGATGAAATCGCCGATCCGGGCCGGCTCAATCTGACGACCCGCGTCAACGGGGAGGTCATGCAGCAGGCGAATACCAGCGACTTCATTTTCCCGCTCGCCAAGGTCATCGCCTATTTCTCACGCTGGTACACGCTGATGCCGGGCGACATCATCAGCACGGGCACTCCGGGGGGCGTCGGCTATGGGCGCGACCCCAAGGTCTTATTGCGTCCGGGCGACGTCGTCGAGGTCGAAGTCGGCGGTATTGGAACGCTGTCCAACCGGTTCGTGGAAGCCCGCTAGCGATCGGCTTTGCGCCGTCCGGCGAAACCGGGCGGCTATTGTCCGTCAGGCCAGATTCGTCTCGAACAGCGCGCGGCTCCGCGACCAGGCCAGCCTGGCTGCGGCCGGTTCGTAGCTCGGGCGTCTGTCGCAGTTGAAGCCGTGGTCGGCGCCTTCGTAGAGATAAAATTCCGCGTCGGGCCGGCGGGCCTTCACATCCTCGTAGTTCTCGGGCGGGATGCCGACATCCAGGGCCGCGTAGTGCAGCTGAGTCGGGCATTTCGGGGTCTCGTCGGCGAAACGCTGGATCAGGCGTCCATAATAACAGGACGCGGCGGAAACGGCGCCAATGCGGGTCGCGCCGAGGAAAGCGATGGTGCCGCCGAGGCAGAAGCCGATCATGCCGACCTTTCCGTATTCGCCCACTCTCCGGCAGGCGGCCTCGACATCCAGCATGCAGGCGTCGAAATCGAAACCGGGAATGAAGGCGCGGGCGCGTTCGATTTCTTCGGGCGTGTATCCGGACTGAAAGTCCTTCTCCTGCCGGTCGAAAATCGCCGGCGCGATTGCGGCGTAGCCCTCGCCAGCGAGCCTGTCGCAGACGTCCCGGATATGGTCGTTGACCCCGAATATTTCCTGAATCACGACAATTCCGCCCCGAGGGGTTGCTTCCGGAACGGCCAGATAGGCGCCGACGGCCTGTCCGTCACTGGCCGTGATTTCGACATAGGACATGGACTTTCTCCCCGCATGATTTCCGTATCGGTGCGGCGCACCTCGGGTCTTTTCCCTTCGCGTTCGGGCAATTTCAAATGAGTGTTTGGAATAAGTCGCGGCATAACCGGTCCTGGTGAGAACCCGGCAGTGCCGCAGCGCAGTCCCGGCATTGCGTGGTCGTTCGACATGTCCGCGAGCCGATTTGGAAAGTTCGGGGATCGCGATGGCGAAGCGCCTTTTCATCGCCGCTTTGGCTGCTAGATTGCACTGGCGAATTTGCAGGGGGTCTTTTCATGCTTGTGCGTTTGGTCGGCATCGTCGCGGTTGCGGTCCTGGCCGTTGGATCCGCAACGGCGCGAAGTCAGGCGCAGGAAGCTCTCCGGGACTGGAGGTCCGCGCTGGAATCGGCCTCCTGTCCCGGATCTTACGGGCAACCTGCCACTTACGACCTCGATACGATTATCGCAGTGGCCGCGAGCTATTCGACATCCAGCGTGGCCGACTTCGCGCTCAGAGCCCGCGTGAATGTCGTCGACTATCTGATGTCCGGCTCCAGTCTGGCCCGCGCGCAGGATGGCGAGGGGTATGCCGACCGCATACTCGCTGCCAATCCGGGCGGGCTTCAGCTTCTCCGCTCGGACATCGCGCGCTATGGCGAAAGGCTCTGCCCGCTGATTGGCGTGATCGAAACCGAGGGGCTCGGCGAGATCACGCGCAAACAGATCGAAGTGCGGGATTACTATCAGCCGCAATCGCGCCTCGCTCAGGCGATGCTCAACCTGCATGGCTGCGGAGCGGGCGAGGCTGACGGGCTTTTCGGAAAGGGCAGCGTTGCGGCCTGGAACCGTGCCGCCGATGGTTCCGGGTTGGCGCTCAAGGACGAAGGCGGGCTTCCAACGCCGGGCGACATTCTTGCGCTGGCGGAGGCCGGGGAAGGCCGCCCCCTTTGCGCCGCGAACCCGGCGCAGGCGAAACGCTTCGATGCGCCGATGCTGCTGCGTACGCTTACCGCCTGCCATGCGGGCAAGGCTCCGGAAACCGCCTGGGCGCCGATCGGATGGCAACTCGCGGCGCTGGCAAGCGAAGGCGACGTCATCGACGCGGACCGGCTGGAAACCGTTTTGGGCGAGGTGTTCGGCGCCTGCTCCAGCCAGATGGCTCCCACGGAGGAAACCGACCGCGAAAGCCGTTCCGATCAAGTCCAGCCATTCCTCAAAACCGTGTTTGCGGCGCTTCCGGACTGGCCGGCGGATCTCGCGTCGATCGAGGCGATCTCCAAGGCGACCCGCAAGTCGATATGGAAGGCAACCGGTCTTCCGGAAGAGGATGACGAAGGCCGCTGGAAGACCGCGCTCAGTTCGCTTGGCCTCGGCTATTATGAGGGCAATGGCCTGCCGCGCCGACCCGATGTCGGTGTCTATCTGGTCGGTCTTGCCAATGAGGGTACGGATCGCTGGACCGGCGGCGACGTCGCCCTTGTGCGCGGTGCGGTGGCTGGCGTCCTTCCCGACACGCTGCCGGAAGGCATGCGCCAGGCGCTGGCCGATTTGCTGCAGAAGGACGATGCCGGGTCTGATGAACCGTATAACGACGATGGGGAAGCCGAGCTCGGCGCGTATGCCTATATCGAGCCCTTCTGGGCCGGCGAGAATAACAAGGCGACCGTCGAGCAGATCGCGCTCGATTTCAGCGTCCCGATCAGCACCGCGAACAGCGCGGTCGAGCTTGCAAAATCCGTGGCCGACGATCCCGCATTCTCCGTGAAATTACGTGCCGAGGGCAGCCCCCAGGCCAATGCGATCGTCGCGACACTGCTGCTGGAAGGGTTCGTCGACGGCAAGAAAAATCTACCGCTCGCGTTGCATCACTTCCGGGCCGCGGCGGACAAAGGCAACAGTTTTGCTCTTCTGAGACTCGCTCAAATGCATGAGCAGGGCTACGGCGTGCCGCAGGATATCGAAGCGTCGCTCGACTTTTATCGCGAAGCGGCGGATCAGGGGCAGACGGCGGCAAGCCTCGCGCTGGCGCGGTTTTACGAGACCGGAACCCATGTGCCGCGCGATTGGGACAAGGCGCTTGCCTATTACCGTGCCGGTCTCGGCCTTGATGACGAAAGCGGCCGGCTGACCGACGGCGCGGCCGGCGTGATCCAGAGACGCCTGTTGAACGGCAGCGACTTCTTCACCGACGGTCCGGGCCGTTCGGTCCTCGAAGAAGCACTGGTAATCATCGCGACGGTCCGACGCGAAGATATGGGCTGGAACATGCAAGCGACCTATGTCGAGTTTGCGATAGCCCTCGGCGATGCCTTTGCAGGTCTCGATGGCGGGCCGACCGTCGATCTCGGAAAGGCTGCCGAATGGTATCGCATCGCGGATGACGAGGACGCGGATGCCAAACTGATACGCATCCTGCTGGCGCAACCGGAGTTGCAGGCAGACGAAAGCGAGCTTGCCCGGCTGACGCAGGGAACGCTTCTCGGGCTCTATCGCACAGCGCCGGGGATCGATGCGTTCAAGGCGGCAGTCGACGAAATCTGCCGGCCTGCCGTGCAGGGCTTCGTCGATTGCGTCGAGTTCCACCGCGTTGCGGCCCTTGGCGGTTTCGATCCGAATATCGTCGCCTATGCCCATGACTGGCTCGCGCAGGCGGCGGCCGACGAGGAGACGGAGTTGCGCGAACAGGGGCGGCTGGCCCCTTATGAGAGCTCGATGAAGACGCGCCCGGCTTATGCGATCGCCGGCTGGGTGGATGTGCTCTCCTATTACGGCGACCATGCCGGAGCGTTGGAGCCGCTGCGCCTGGTTCGCAACCTCCCCGGAGAAGGCGAAGTCGGCGCATCGCGGGGAGCCGCGTTCCGCCGTGCGCTCGCCCGCCACCTGGATGGCGGTCCCGAGGCGGTGTGGGAGCCGCTTGCACGCCTGCTGCAGGCGCTTGCGTCGCGTGGCGACGAAGCGGCGCGCGATCTTCTCGAACTGGCGTCGACCGCGAACGGGCCGAAGCCGGACATCGCGGTCGACATCGATGCGGCCCGCGAACGTTTCGCACTGGCCGAGGGACTTGCCGGCAACACGATGGGGCTGGCGTTGTCCGCGCGGCAACTGGCGAAGCTGGAGGCGGATGCCGGCAACAGGCTGCGCGCCGTCGAACTGGAGCTGGTCGCGCTGAATGCCGACATGGCGCGCTATGCCGTCACCGCTGTCTGGAATGGCCCCATCGAGGCGTCGCTCGGCCGGGTCTGTTCGCTCTCCAAGGCGAGCGAGCAGCTATATGCGCTCGACGAGGCGGCAATGGCGCTGACGCTGGCGAAACGCGCGGTCAACGAACTTCAGGATGTACGCCGGCGCATTTCCGGACTGCCGGAACATCTGCAGTTGTGCTTCCGCGACACGATCTCCGATCACTATCGCTGGCTTGCCGATCTCTTCATCAGCCAGGACCGCCCGGCGGAGGCATCGACCGTTCTCGGGATGCTCAAATCCTTCGAGACCTTCGAATTTCTCGGCCGTGATACGGAGTTCGCGGGCGACGCCTTCGCGCCGCTGGAGATGAGCCCTGTTGAAGAGGCGCTATCCGCGGAGATCGACGCCGTCCGCCCGACCGTGACCGCGATGAAGATAAGGCGGCGCGAATTGCTGCTCAATCGCAAGAAAGGCGAACTGACCGGCGCGGAAGAAACCGAACTGGCCTCGTTGACCGACACGCTGGTCGCCTCGCGCGAGGAGATGGAGAAGGAACTTGAAGGGCTGATCGCGGCCTCCGACGCGGTGCACAGCACGGTCGTCGAGGATCTGGCGCGCAATGTCAGTTCGGTGCGGGCGCATTTGCGCCGCGCCTTCGACGGCAAGGCGGCGGCGATCCAGTATGTCGTCCTGCCGGACCGGATCGGCGCAATCCTGACCACGGCTGTATCCGAAAGGGTGTTCAGCTGGACCGAGTGGGAAGGCGTGCCGTTCACCGAGGAGCGGCTGAATGCGGGGATCGAGGATCTGCGCAAAGCGCTTCAGAACCCGGGCGCCGATCCAAAACCCGCCTCGAAGGCCCTGCACGATCTGGTGTTGCCGGAGGCGCTGATGCGCGAATTGAAGGATGCCGGCGCGCAGACGCTGATCCTGTCGCTGGACCGCCGGCTGCGCTACGTGCCTTTCGCCGCGCTCTATGACGGTGATGATTATCTCGTCGAGAATTTCGACCTGACACATGCGACCGAAACGCGGTCCGTCGGCGGGGGCGGGGCGTCGCCCGACCGTATCGCAGGATTCGGAACGACCCAATCCTGGTACGGTCTCTCGCCTCTTCCGGGGGTCGCCGACGAACTCGCCTCGATCGTACGCGAGGGCGGGGAGGACGCGCAGGGCGTGGTCGAGGGCACGATCCATGCCGATGCGGACTTCACGCGCGACACGATGGCGAGCGCGATGATTTTCGGCGACTTCGACGAACCTGCGCTCGGGATCGTCCATCTCGCCTCGCATTTCATCCTCGGCAGTTCGGAGGACGATTCCTACCTGTTGCTCGGCGATGGCGACCGGCTGACCGTCGCCGATATCAAGGACAGTTTCGGGATGGATCTCGATTTCGCCGAGGTCGGCGTGCTGACCCTGTCGGCCTGCGAAACCGCCTATAGCGGGCAGGAGGCGGACGGGCGGGAACTGGAGAGCTTTGCCGCCGTCGCCCAGCAGAAAGGCGCGCTCGAAATCGTCGCCACGCTCTGGCCGATCAACGACCGGTCGACGGCGGTGTTCATGCAGGAATTCTACCAGCAGCAGATCGACAACGGCCTGTCCGTCGCGAGCGCGCTTGCGCAAGTCCAGCGCCAGTTCCTGCGGGGCGAGCACAAGGGCGCCGGCTCGGCATTCCGCTCCGCCAAATCCAAGCAGAAGGGCGCCGGCATGATCGTGCCGGACGAGACCCATCCCTATTACTGGGCTCCGATTGTCGTTATGGAGGGCACGTCCTGATGCCTCGTATCGCTACAACCTTTGCGGCCATCGCCATTTCCATTCCGCTTGCGGGGGGCACAGCCGAAGGGGCGGAACCGGCAAGCTGCTACACGCTGGAAAAGGGATCGCCGGATGCTGGCGTCGGCATGATGACCATCGACCGGGACGGATCGATCACTTTTGCGACCACCGTCAATCCCTATGCGGCCTACACGGATTCCTGCGAATTTCCCGAGAACGGCCCGGTCGAATGTTCGCTTGGATGCGATGGCGGGCGCATCACGCTGATGCGGGCGGGCGAAGGCTTGCTCGCGGATTTTTCCGGCCGGCGTATCGAGTCTATCCGCATGGAAAGCGTGGTCACCGCGCTCGGGACCATGGAAGCGGACGGCGCCGATCTGTCCGGCAGTTTCTACCTGAAGCCGGCGCCTGAATCGGTCTGCCAGGCCTCCGACAACCTCGCCCAGCCGCTTCTGCTTGAACCCGGCGACCTCTATCCCGCGGTCAAAAGGCTGGAGAAGTATCTGCTCGTCGGCGGGTATTTCGCGGATGCCCCGGACTGGTACTACACGGCCGAAACCGCGGAGGCCGTGAAGCTTTTCCAGAGCGAAATCGGCGTCGAACCGACCGGCAAGACCGACCGCGAGCTGCTCGCGCTTATCGGCGTTCACGCCTCCTACGCGTTCGGGGGATGCTGAGTCCCGGCAAGCGATGCAGGTGTTCTCCCCGATCCATTCATTAGCCGGCCTTTTCCGCAGCCTGACGGCAAACGCGCTCGTCGCAATGACTGTAGCCCTTTGCGGCTTCGCGGGGCAGACACTGGCTTCGTCCGCCGATGGAAGCAGCGGATCGTCCGTCACCTTTCATTATGCGGACGAAGCGGAAAACGATGAGGTGGTGATCTATCTCCGGGCCGTCCGGCGCTACATCACCGCGCCAGCCGAGGATGGCTTTTCCACGGCACCCGACGTGACCACCGCCATCGCACGGTATGGCTCCGTTCAAAAAAGGGAAGATGGCGCGCTCGTCACGGATATCACCGTCAACCGGCAAAATGTCAGGCGGGGTTCGAACCCGGAGAGCGAGACGATGGACCCGTTCTATCCGGTCAGGACAGGGCGGTACCGGATCGAGGGAACGGATACGGACGACAAGGCGCTTCGCTATCTCGAAAAGGGCGCAGACGGGACGTTTGTCGAGGCCGATCTTCCGGAGGACGAGGCTGCCAAGGCGCTGGCGTTTCTGGGCGGTGCGCCGTTCTACGAGCGCTTCGGACACTATCTCGACGACAAGACCTTCCAGGTCGGAGAAGCGGTCGATCCGGGGCCGACGTTCAACGACGTTCTGGGCGACAACACGACCTGGCGGACGCTCACCCTGGAGGACGTGGGCACACGCTGGGGGCGCGAAATCGCGCGGTTTTCCATTGAAGCCGGCGCCGAGGGCAGCGTGCCGCTGTCCGTGCGATGGATGGCCAATGTCGATGTCGAAACGGGCCGCACCGTCAGCTTCAGCCGCGAAATCACCTCCGATAAGCCGTCTTCGATCAAGCAGGGCGACGGAAGCGACACATTTCTGCATGTCGCCTGGCAATTCGACACGCAATACCGTCATTCCTTAGTGCCGGTCGATCGCTCGACAGTCGAGGTGGTGAACCCGGCATTCATGGCGCCGGGAGGCGACAGGCTGGCCGATATCGCCTTCGTACCATCAAGCGGATCCCTGATCCTGCTGGAGCAGGCGGCGCCCGGCGTGTCCGGCAAGAGCCGGCAGACGCTCGGGATCTGGAATGTCAGAAGCCAGAAGGTGACGAAAGTCATTCACTCGGATTTCGGCGGGCGCATCTTCGGATCCTCCACCGCCCCGCTTCTGCTGCAGGCGGATGACGATCTGTCGATCAAGGGCTTCATGATCCAGAAGGACGGGTTCGAAGGCTTTGGCCATTTCCTTCGCTTTTCCACCGAGCAAGACTTCACCGCTATGGATGTTCTCGGGGTCTACGCGGCGGTCGGAACCAATCTGGGGGAAATAGGGTTCGTGAATGCGGGCCATGACGAGGAGATGGGGCTGTACGACGTCTCGACGGAGCCCGTCATCGCCGTCTCCGTGTCGGCGTCGGCAAAGCGCATCGCCAGCGTCGATCGCGCAGGGGTTCTGCGGGTCGACATGCTCGATTTCCCGGATCGGTGCGGACGCGGGGATTTCCTGTCGGCCTATTGCGGCGGGGGCCGGATTTCACTCGGGCCCAGGGTGGCCGAAAAGCCGCTCGGCGCCAGCCAATGCCTGGAGGTGAGCGCGCGAAGCCTGCGCATGTCGCCTGACGGCGCCTTGCTGGCCTGGGCGGAGCCGGGTGTCGGACCCGATTGCCGTGCGGGCGGGCGGATCATCATCGAAGCGCTCGATACGGGTATCCGGCGGATGGTCAGGGGGACGGTGTTTGCGTTTTCCAAAGACAGCGCACGTCTCGTCACGGAGGCCGGCGTTTACGAACTCGGAGTGGCCGACCCGCAGGCCGAAGCATTCGATCACGCCATCGAGGGTGCGAGAAAGCTGGTCGTCGCGGATGATGCGGCGCTGGCCTTTGTTCTTGGGGGCGATGACTCCGTCTTCATGGTCGATCTGAAAACCCGCTCCGTCCTTGGCGATCTTGTTTCCGAGGCGGGCTATGAGGACGTCTCCGCCATTCTGGGGCGCGCAATCATCGACAATCGCCTCTGGTCCGTCACCGCCAACGGGATCGTGATCGCCGAAGAACCCGAGACGAACCGGACGGAATATCAGGACGTTCTCGCGCTGGCGGGTGCGAAAGCTGGCGGTGCGCGGCTGACGGATGCCGAAATCCGGCGGCAGGGACAGCAAATCATTCTGGCCTATACGGTCAGTGGGCCGGGCGGTGAGCGGACGCATCTTGCCCGAATGACGCGGCGGGGCTGGCGGCATCTTGGAGACTTCGAGACTTCGAAGCTGCCGCTGGCGCGCGCGCTCGTCGTGGCGGAAGGGCAGGTGTTCCTGCTCGCCGGCGACGGGCTCGCGGTTCTGGATGACGAGGGGCTCGTGGTCAGCAGACTGCCAGAGGATACCGGTGCGGCGGAAGTCACTGACCTGAAAGCCGGGCGAGGGCCGTGGAAGGGCCGTCCCATCTTTGTCCGGAATACGGATCCGGGCGGGTATCTCCAGTCCGTCAGTCTCGCGATCGGCCATTTGGACGGGGATGCGGTGACGGTCGAAAAAAGCTTCCCGCTGCACGAGCCGGATCGCTGGAACTTCACCAGCGATACGCCGCTCGCCATAAGCCCGGACGGGCGATATGCGGCCGTGGCGAATATGCGGGCGCCCGACAACGGGAAATGGTCGGAAAATGTCTCGCTCATCTTCATCATGGACCTCGCCAACGGTGCGCGCATCGCAGAGATCTTTCCCGGCTGGGCGGGGAATGTCACCGCTTTGGCTTTCGATGCCACGGGCCGGACCCTGGGGATCGGGACCGATAGCGGCCGTGTGGTCCTGGAGGATCTGCGCACCGGGGCCGTCCGCCAGTCCTTCCAGGCGCATGATGCCGCCGTCGCGTCGTTGTCCTGGGACGGGACCGGTCTTGTCACGCGGGGGCGAGAGGGCGTGATCCGGATGTGGGATGCCGCCGATATCGACCTCGATTACGCCACGCCGGACTATGAAGACCGGTTCTACGATATCGCCTTCGGCACACCGGGCAATGACCAGATGGTCGCCGCGATCTTCGATCCTCTTTACGGTGCGCGCTCGAAACGGTTCGAGGGCAGCGTCGTCCTGACTTCGGACGGCTATTATGCGGGCGACAAGAACCGGCTCCGGCGTCTGAGCTTTATCGATAGCTGGGGCGGCAGCGTAGACCTTCTCGAAGCCGATATTTTTCGCAACCGGCCGGATATCGCGCTGTCGCGAGCAGGACTGATCACACCTGATCGTCAGCTTCTGCTGGCGCGGCTGCATGAAAAGAGGCTTCTCGAAACCGGAAGCGGCGGCAGGGCGCCGACCATGACGCTCTCCGCCGCGGCAGAGTTGAACGTTGTCCAGAAGACCGATGCGATCACCGGATCGGACGCGGCGGAATTCGCCCTGTCTTCCGCCGGGCAAGCCGGTCTGCGGAAAGTCGAGCTGCTCAATAACGGTATCGTTCTGGATAGGCTCAGCGTTTCCGGAGGGTCGAACGGCGAAACCATAAATGTGCCGCTGGAGCCGGGGCTGAACCGGATCCGCTTCACGGATACCGATACCCGAGGGAGCGAGCGGACGCTGTTCAGGACGACCATACGCCGTGCGGCGCCGGAGGATATCGCTCCGCCGAAACTCTATGTGTTCGCTGTCGGCGTCTCGGATTACAGCGACAATGCGCTCGACCTGACCTATGCGGCCAAGGATGCGCGCGATATCGGCGCCTATTTTGGTGAGAAAGCCAATGCGATCGTGCATGTCAGCACCGATGGCGCGGCGACCGCCGATCTGGTCGGCGAGGCGAGACGATTTTTCTCCCAGGCCCGGCCGCAGGACAAGACGCTCTTCTTCTTCGCCGGACACGGGCTGCTCGACGACGACTATGGCTATTATCTGGGAAGTCACGAAACCGATGTGAACGATCTGGCGGACACGGCGATCTCGTTTAAGAGGCTGGAATCGATTTTCGACGACACGGACTCGCTGCACCGCGTGATGCTGATCGACGCCTGCCATTCCGGCGTCATCGATCCCAGCCTGAAAACCGACGAACGCGTCGCCTTTGCGAGCGGAGCGGTCGTCGCGCGCGATGCACGCGGCGCGGTGCCATTGGCCCGCAGGAAGAACACGGTATCGCTCGAGGACAGCTACGAGGTCCTAAGGGCGAATTTCCTCGATACGAAATCGCGGTCGGGAGCGAACATCATCTCGGCTTCCGGCGGTTTTCAGTTTGCCTTCGAAAATCCCGAAGTCGCCAATGGCCTGTTCACCCATGTGCTTCTTGACGGATTGCGAACCCGCAAGGCGGACAGCAATGGCGACGATGCGGTGGAACTCAGCGAGCTGTTCCGGTATGTCAGCGCCAATGTACTGGAACTATCCGGCGGACGTCAGATGCCGTCCGTGCGCAGCGAGCCGCAATACAGCCAGTTCACCCTGCAGTGATCTCGCGCATATTCAGTCCCGCGTTGTTTCGTCATGCAGTTCGAGCATGGCCTCCGCATATCGCGGACGGCTCTCCTGCATCTGGCTGATTTGATCGCCGAACACATCGATGAAGGTGTCGAGCGTGTCCTGGAAGAAGACCTCGGCCGTTTTCTGCGAACAGAGGCTCGCCTCGACGCAGAGGCCCAGGCGGTTGAAGAAGTAGACGACTTCGCCGAAGGCGTTCGCATTCTCCTCCTCGCGAAGCACGATCGCGGCGACCTTGTTGCTGACCACACGGGCGAGCGCGGGATCGTTTGCGGCAGCGGCCATGTCGGCGGCCGGTACCTGGGCGAAGCCGGAAGCGATCTCGTTCGACAGCCGCTCATAGGCCGCGCGGGCGCCGCGCGTCTCCCAGACGTCGATCAGGGCCAGCGTTTCGCTGGCTTTCGACGCTTCGACGCGCTGCTTGTATTCATAGATGCCGAACAGCGCGGCGAGGACGCCGAGCACTGAGAAGAACCCGCCGAGCGCGTCCCACCACCAGACATCGATGAAGAGAAAGCGGTGTTCCCGCTCGCCCTTTCCAGGATCGCCGGACGTGTTCTCGGGTTCGTCGCTCATTTCGGACAGTTCTTGGCGAGGTCGAATTGCGCGTCCGGATCGAACGGGCCGTCATAGGTCTCGAGAAGCCCTTTCAGGCAGGTGGCCGTTGCGTCATCCAGCGTGTATCGCGCCTTGGCCTTCGGCGCGGCATTCGCCATGCCGCCAATCGTGGGCATGAGGGAAAGACCGCCGCGCGGCTTTTCCGCGTCGGGATCGATGCAACTCGTCGTGTCGAACTCAATGCGCTTGCCATCCGCGTTCGATGACGCCGCGGCAAAGGATTCGAATTTCTCCAGGAAACAGGTCGCCGCCTGCCTGTCGAGGACGACGAGGTCGTCGCAGACATAGCATTCCGCGGAAGCATTGTGGCTCGAAATGGCGAGCAACCCCGACAGGGTTGCCAAAAGGACGGGTCTCATTGGGCCTCCAAACATCAATCCGCTATCCGCTTGGCCGTAATTTGCGATCAATTGATGTCTATGAGGGGGCACGCAAACTGACAAGCCTTGCTTGCTCTTGATTCCCATGGCCAAAATCGTGGATATCCGCATTTCGGCGACCATGCCCGGAGGGACCTCTTGGAAAATCGATATCCTGGCGGCATCGCCGCGCGGCGGGCTTGACGTCGATGGTCGCGCTTCTCGCTTATGCCGGCATCGTCGGACTCGTAGTCAGTTTCGTCGTCGGGATTGTCGGCTTCGTGATGGCGGTTCGGCCATGGCCGGCCTATGTCGCCTATTGCCGGAAGGAGGGCATTCGCCCCGGTTTCCTCTGGTCGAGCCGGTATCTCGACGCGATCGAACCCGAATCCCGGCGTCGTACCGCCAAGAGAGGCATCGCGCTGCACGGGGCGGGGCTCGCCGGTGCGGTGATCTTCTTTCCCCTCGTGCTTCTTGCGGGCGTCGCGTCTTGAGCCGCCCCACCGTCTCCGCCGAGGCCTGACCATGAAGCTGTTGAGACGAGTACTCTTCGGCGGCATCGCGCTGATCATATGGCTGGCCGTGTGGCTTGTCGGCGAACCGCCCGCGATCTCGATTTTCTGGCAGAAGGCCGACGCCATCATCGCCTCGCATGAGACGCGTGAGGTCTATGACGGGCTGGGCATCGTCCAGCGCACCGATCCGATCATCGAGGTGGAGGGCCGCAACGGCCGGCGGGGGCCGTTGAGGCTGATCGTCGAAGACGCGGTCGCCGACCGGGACGCCGCGATCAGCCGGTGGCCGGTGGGACTGACGGTTCCGGTGCGGGTTTCTCCGGCCGGCAACATCGCCTATCCGTCGGGCCAGTCGCCATTCATGCTGATCCCTGCGCTCGCGCTGACGATCGTCCTTGCGGTCCTGGCTTTCATTGTCTTCAAGCCCTTCCACGAAACGCGATGGCGCGCCCAGGGCGGCGACACCGTTCGCAGGAACGCCGGAATGTCGTTCAGACCGATCGCGTTTTTGTTCGGGGTCGCCTTTACCGGTGTTCCGCTGGTGCTGGCGTATTCCTTCTGGACCTTCGGCGATCCGCCGCCCTATTCGATCGCATGGCCGCGATCCGACATGAAGGTCACTTCCTCGACGGTTCGGCCTCACCAGGTCGGCAACGGCACGACCGCCGCTTATCTGGACGTCATGGTGACGTCCCCCGACCGGGTCGACAATGGCGGCAATCCTCTTGAGGGTATCACCTGGGGCTGGGTCCCGATCCCCGAGGCGGAGGAATTGCGCGAAGCCCGCTACATGCCGGGCGAAACAGTCCGCGTCATGCAATCGCCGGACGGCAAGCTCTACGCCGTGCGCTGGCGGTTCGCCGATTTCCTGGCGCTGATCATCATTCCGCTCGGACTGATCATGGTGCCGGCCGGGCTGTTCGCCTTCCGGCTGGCCTTCGGTTAGGGCTGGCGCAATGTCGGATCCGGATAAGCATGAGCGTATCGTTCGAGAGGCGACATGGTTGGCCCCGCTGGCCGGTTTCGTGGCGAGCACCTTGGCCGTGCTGTTCGTCAACGAGGATATCGTCGCGGATCCCGAAATGATGATGCTCGCGTCCGGCGCGATCATTGGCGCCACGGTGACCATGCCGCTTTTCTGGCGCTGGCTGGTTCCGGTGCCGGACGGGTTCGGCATTGTCCGTTCCGTTTTCGCGGGCGCGTTGTCCGCGATCTCGGCTTCGATCCTGATGTGGCCTGCCGCGCTGGTGCTGCTGGCGGGCGACGGGTTCGACGTTGATGTTTCGCTTATCGGAGCGATACGGCGCGGGGCCGCCGTATCGCTCTACTTCGCGCTCCTCACCAATATCTTTTTCGGCTGGATCACGATCCCGCTCGGAATGATTGCGTCCGTGCTCGTCACCCTTTGGGCAAGGCGGCAGGTCATCACTACGTGAAGTGACTGTTCGGGCGCCAGCCACCGCCCTGTTCCCAGGCTGAAAACCGCCTAAGATGGGCCTTCGGGTATCGATCGCGGCGATTGCGAGGACATATGAAAATTCAGTGCGAATGCGGCCACCTGATCCATGACGGCACTGACGGGATCAGCAACAAGGGGCACATGATCCCCGACCGACGCTGGAACGAACTGGCCGATGCGATCGACGATGCCATCGAGAAAGGCGAGTCGCCCCGCCAACGCGAAGCGTCGGCGATGCGTATTCGCATGTTATTGAGCGACATGGCCCGCACGGCGTGGCAGTGCAATGCCTGCGGCAGGATCTACATGGAAGACGCGCATCGTAAGCTTCGCGCATTTCGTCCGGCAGAGGACGAGGATGTCTTCGGCATTCTCTCGGGCCGGTAGCCGGCTGCCGAAGCGAAAAGGAAAGCCGCACCGGCGGGGCCGATGCGGCGCGGAACTTCCGGACATGCGAGGCGGCCAGGCTTGACGCCTCAGGCCCGGTTAATCCGATCAGTTCGCGAATTGCGAGCCCGGCGGGCAGGAAAAGGCTCCGGTGCCGCCGTTCCAGTTGTAGCAGCCGCGCGAACTCGCGGCGTCGATGTCGTCGGCGATTCCCTGCAAATCGGCACGGTCACCGGCATACATCTTGGCTTCTTCCATCAAGTCGCTCTTGTCCGGAATGTCGCCGGCCTCGCCGATCGGATCGTTGGTGATGTTGTTGCGCAGATGCGCACCGGCGAGGACGAGGATGGCATCCTTGCGCTCGCGGCCGAGCGCGATCAACTGGTCGGAGAGCTCCATCTGCTGCTTCGCGCCTTCCGACATTTCATCGGCGGCATAGGCCTGCGGGGCCATCATGCCGACCATGCAAGCTGCCAGTGCGATTTTCCTTGCTGAGATCATATTCGGGTTCCTCCTCGTTCATGATCTGAAAAAGGGATGGCACGGCGCCGCCCCCGAAAACGTTACTTTGCGATCCAGCCATAAAAGTGGCTTTAGTTCCAGCATGTTGGGCGATTATCGGGCCATTTCGGCGCGGGGCACAGGATTGCGACGACAAAGCGGCGTAAATACTGGAATATCTTCGGCAATCGTCTAACATTTCTCTTTGCGAGGGTTGGGAGCGGAGCAGGGGAGGCGCCGTTGGTTTTCAGATGCGCGAAAGGGGCGCGGGCCGTCCTGTTGCTGTTGTGCCTGGTCGGGGCTCCCTGCCTGAGCGTCAATGCCCAAACGCTTTCCGAAGACGATCTCATCAGAAAAACCTTCGACCTGACGATGCAGGGGCGCGCCCTTGTCGAGGCCGGTAATTTCGCGGAGGCCGAAAGGCTGTTTCGCGATGTGTTGCAGATGCAGCGGCAGGCGGCGACGCCGTCGCCGCTCTCGGTGGCCTCTGCGCTGCACAATCTGGCGGCGGTGGTCGCCCGGCAGGGCCGGATCGCCGAGGCTGAGCCGATGGCGCGCGATGCGCTGGCAATGCGCGAGGCCAATGGCGCCGTCGACAATGCCCTGGTGCAGTCCTGGCAATTGCTGGCATCGATCCTGAAGGATAGCGGACGATTGGCGGAAGCCGAGGAGATGGCGGCCAAGGCGGTCGATCGAACCCTGAACGGTTCCGATGTCGACCGCACCGACCTGATCAGGAACGCGGCGACGCTTGCCGCGCTGCAGGCGGAAAACGGCGATCTCGGCGCGGCCAACCAACTGCTCGGCCAGCTGATGCCGATGCTGCCGGATCTTTCCGGTCACGACCGGGTGCAGGTGCTCAATGTCGCCGGCCGGATCGCGTCGCTGGGCGGCGACACCGCGAACGCCGAGACCTGGTATCGCGAGGCGTTGTCGCAGGCGGCCGGCCTGCCGCGAACGAAGGACTGGACCGCACAGGATGAGGCGACGCTGCTCAACAATCTCGGCGCGCTCTTGTCCCAACAGGGCCGGCTGGCGGATGCGCAAGGCCTGTTCGCCGACGGCGCCCGGGTCCTGGCGGAAGCGGGGCTCGGGCAAACGCCGCTTGCCGCCACCATTTTCGACGGGCTCGGCGAGGTCTATCGCGGGCAGTTTCTTTATCAGGAGGCCTACGACACGCAGCGCAAGGCGCTCGATATCCGCATCGCCATCTTCGACTCGCCGCATCCGGAGATCGGCGTTTCCTTTTCCAATATCGGGCTGACCTTGTTGCGCGCCGGCGAGGTCGAATATGCGGTCGCCTCGCTCGAACAGGCCGTCAGGATCCAGCGTGCGACCGGCGATATCCTGCGGCTCGCCCGGGCGGAATCGAACCTCTCCGCCGCCTATTTTCTTCTCGGGCGCGCGCAGGACGCGATCGGCGTCTCCCGCGAGGCGAGCGTGATCTTCGAGGAAAACCGGCCGACGGGGCATTCGGATGTCGTTACGTCGCTTTTCAACCTTGCCTGGCTGCAACTGAGCGCCGGCGAGGCGGCGCCCGCGCGCGACGTCGCCCGAAAGGCGCTCGATCTGTACAAGCTCAACACAGCGCGGCTCGGCGCGGACGAAACGATCGGCGCGGCGGAACTGCGCGAAAAGCGCCGGCAGGTCATGGCGGTGGTCGCCGCGCTATGGGAGACCGATCCGGCGACCGGTCTCGACGAGGCCTTCCGCGCGGCGCAATGGGCGCAGTCATCAACGGCGGCGCAGGTCGTTCGCCGCGTCGCGGCGCGATTTGCGGCCGGCGAGGGCGCTATCGCCGATCTGGCGCGGCGCAAGCAGGACCTGGTCAATGAATGGCGGGCGGCGGACAGGCAGTTTCTCAACGCCGTCGGCACATCCGGCGCCGCGAACAAGGTTTCCGTCACCCTGCAGGGCCGCATCGATGCGATCACCGCGAACATCAGGACGCTCGATGACGAGATCGAGGCGCGTTTTCCCGATTACGCCCGGCTGACCCAGCCCGACGTGCTGTCGATCGCCGACATCCAGGCCTTGCTCGGGCCGGACGAGGCGTTGTTGATGCCGGTCACGACTTCGGACGAGACCTATGTCTTCGCGATGAGCCGCGATGCGGCGAAATGGGCGCAGACCCCGCTGTCGGAGGAGGATCTCGACCGAGAGATCCGGGCGTTGCGCAAGGATCTCGATCCGCTCGGAGCCGCCCGCGCCGCCAAGCGCCTGAAACAACCAATGGCCGTCAGCGGGCCGACATTCGACCGTGCGACGGCGCATGATCTCTACAGAAAGCTGATAGCGCCTGTTGCCGACGTACTGGACGATCGCGGGACGGTATTCGTCGTGAAGGAAGGGGCGCTCGCCGGCCTACCTTTGTCGGTGCTGGTCGCTTCGCCGCCGCAAGGCGCGGATACCGATCCGCTGGCGCTTCGCGATACCGACTGGCTCGCCCGCCATCATGCGTTCGCGACACTGCCCTCGGCGATGAGCCTGCAGACGCTGCGCCGTTTTTCCAATCCGCGGCAGGCCGAGGCGGCCTTCGCGGCGTTCGGCGATCCGGATTTCGCCGGAAACGAGGAGACGGAACAGCCGGTCCAGATCGCCGGCTACTTCAACCGCGGCGTCGCCGATACGCGCGCGGTGCGTTCATTGCCGCCGCTGCCGGGAACGCGGCGCGAGGTGCAGGGACTGGCAACGCTGCTTGGCGTTTCCGACGATGCGATCCGCCTTGGCGGGCAAGCGACCGAGGAGGCCGTGAAGCGTTCGCCGCTGGTCTCGAAGGCGGCGATCGTCACGTTCGCCACGCATGGGCTGGTCGCCGGCGATCTCGACGGTCTCGCCGAGCCGGCGCTTGCCTTTTCGGCCCCGCAGACGCCAAGCGAGCTCGATGACGGGCTGCTCACGGCGTCGGAAGCCGCCGAACTCGACCTGGCCGCCGACTGGGTGATCCTGTCGGCCTGTAACACCGCGGCACCGGACGGAACGCCGGGCGGGGAGGGGCTGTCCGGCCTCGCCAGCGCCTTCCTCTATGCCGGCGCGCGCTCGCTGCTGGTGTCGCATTGGCCGGTGCGCGACGACGCCGCGGCTTTGCTGACGCAGGGCGCGATCGCGGCACGCGCGAAGGATGCCGATATCGGTCACGCCGAGAGTCTGCGGCGCTCGATGCTGGGCTTGCTCGACGACCCCGATTTGCCGGGCGGTTCCCATCCCTCGGTCTGGGCGCCATTCGTGGTCGTCGGAGCCGACTAATCTCGGAACCCGATCGATCCCGGAAGGCTTCGATCAGTTCGTGGTGAGCGCGTAGGTGTCGGCGAAGTCGCTCTTGTTTTCCAGCGTGACCTCGAAGGGACCGGTCGCGCCCGGCGTCCAGCCGCACTGGTTGATATTGCTCGAATCCGTCTGCGAGCAAACGAGCGCGCCGCGTTTGTCGCGCACGAACAGGTCGATATCCGCCTTGCCGAGTCCTTCCGAATAGACTTCGGCGAATTCGCCGCCGACGAAGTTCAGATTGCTGTATCTGTGGGTGGAATGGGCGGCGAGGCGGCCTTCGGTATAGACCGCCTGGCCTTCCAGGCCCTTCGATCTGGATGTGCGGATATCTTCGGCAAGGCCTGCAATCACTTCGCTGCCGCCGGAAAGCCGCACGGCCTCTTCAAGCCAGCCTTCCCAGGCGAAAGCCTGTCCCGACCTGTCGCCTGCACCGGTTTCACCGTCCTCAAGCGTGCCGAGCTCGCCGGCGCTCATGCCGGAATCCTTGCGCAGTCGCGCCGCCGAAAGCATCAAAACCGGATCGGATGTTTCGATCGCGCGGTCGTGCAATACACGCGACATTCGGATCAGTTTCAGCGCTTCTGCCTGCGGGTCTTCCGGAGCCGACTGGCCGAAACTCGGTGTCGCGATGGCGCTCGCGAGGATCAGCGCGGGAACGGCGACCGCGCGCAAGAGGATTTTCATATTTTGTAGCTCCAGCCTTCACTTGCCCGGACGATCAATCATCCGCCAGAATTCGGCACTAAAAGGGCAGAGAATGCAACCGGTTGGCAGCCGCCGCGCTTTGGCCTAGAAAAGTCGCGGGGCTGCAGGGGAGTTGGACACCGCATGTCGCGATCGACAATGTTGCGCCGCATTGCGGGATTGGCCGCGGCGACCATGCTGGCAGGCTGTGTCTCGGTCAATGACACGCTGAATTCTTTCTCCGAAATCCAGCTCGAGGAAACGCCGGGTTTGACGGCGCAAGCCGACGACATGAGCGCCGACAGCGATTTCGTCGCACTCGCCTTTTCCGGCGGTGGCACGCGCGCGGCGGCCTTCGCCTATGGTATTCTCAGCGAAATGCAGGAGACCGGGATCCCCGGAAAGGACGGTGTTTCGGCCTTCGACGAAATCCGGTTCCTCTCGGGCGTCTCGGGCGGATCGGTGACCGCTGCCTATTTCGGTCTCAAGGGCGAGCGCGGCTTCGCCGACTTCAAGCAGAATTTCCTCGTCAGGAACGGCGAGGAATATATGCGGACCTCGAAGCTCGACCCGGTCAATCTGCTGCGTGCGGCGAGCGGCGGCGTAAACAGCCGGCAAGGGTTCGGGCGCTGGCTGGACGAGAACCTTTTCAAGGGCGCGACCTTCGCCGACCTCTATCGCAACAAGCAGATCACCACCTGGATCAACGCGTCGGACATCTACAACCGGACGCCGTTCACTTTCGAGCCGGAGACGTTCCGCGCTCTGTGCAGCGACCTGAACAGGCTGCCGGTCGCCGAGGCTGTCGCGGCGTCGGCCGCGGTGCCCATCGTCTTCTCGCCGATCGTGCTGGAAGCCTACGGGCCGCGTTGCACTTACGAACCGCCGGCATGGCTGACCACGGCCGCCTACAACACCGAGGCCTCGGCCTCGCTGCGCGCCTACGCACGGGCGCTGCGCAACTACCGAGACCCGGAGAAGATGCGCTACGTCAAGCTGCTCGATGGCGCGGTGACCGACAATTTCGGCTTGACCGGCATCTCGATCGCGCGCGGCCGGGCGCAGACACGTCACGCCCCCTTCAGCGAGGAGGAGGCGGTGGCGCTGGAGCGCATGGTCTTCATCGTCTCCAATGCCGGGCGCGAGCTCGACGGCGACTGGGCGAACGAGGTCGCCGGTCCGGGCGGTCTCGACCTTGTGTCGGCGATCGCGGATACGGCGATGGCCTCCGCGACACGCGAGGGCTTCGACGCCTTCAAGGCCGCGATGGAGCGCTGGCAGCAGGATCTGATCGCCTATCGCTGTTCCCTGAGCAATTCGGAGGTCAGGAAATTCGGCGGCGACCCGCGCAAATGGAATTGCCGCAACCTGAAGCTCTATGTCGCCGAACTGCGCTTCGACCAATTGGACAGCCAGATGGAGGCGAAGCTGAACGAGGTTCCCACCCGTTTGAAGCTGCCGCGCGAGCAGGTCGATCTGTCGATCGAGGCGGGCCGCCTGGCGGTGCGCCAGCACCCGGTCTACCGCAATTTCCTGCGCTCCTATGAGGGGATTTCCGCCAAGGGCAAGCGCCGCATTTCCCCGGACTGACACAAAAAAGGGCGGCGGAAAATCCGCCGCCCGTGATGCCGTTTCGGAAAAAGCCGGCTTACTTGTAGCCGAGCTTGGTCAGCACCCAGTCGGCGTAATTGCCGGTGCGGGTATAGGCGGAGAACTTGGCGTCGCGGTTGCAGCCCACGCCATCCATCGAAGCCAGCCCCCAGCTGACGATGCCAGCCTGGATGTATTTGCCTCCACCGACGCCGATGACCAGCGGTCCACCGCTGTCGCCGTCGCAGGCACCGCGCGGGCCTTCCGGCGTGCCCGAGCAGATCATGTTCTCGGTGAGCGGAACCGGGACCCTGCCGATCATCTCGTCCCAAATCGCGTTGGCGTCGTTGCCGGAAAGAGCGAGCGCGTTGGCCGCCTGCTGAAAGTAATTGGCCGCCGCCTTCATCGGGCCGGCGAGAAGGGCCGCGTTGCAGACATTGCGATCGATGATCTCGATGCGGCCTTCGCGCAGTTCACGCGACGGCGTGCCGGCTTCCGTTCGGCCCCAGCCGGTCACGATCGTTTCGGTGTTCGGCTTTTCGAGGATATCGGCATATTCGCCAGTCGGAATGGTGATCGTCTTGAAATTGGCGTTCGGCACGCGTGCGAGCTTGATCAACGCGATGTCGTTGTCGAAACCGTTCGGATTGTAGTTCTCATTGACGATGATCTGCGCAACCTCGACGAAATCGCCCTCATTGGAGATGCGGTTCGTGCCGACCATGATGCGGGTCTTGGCGGGATCGATGATGTAGTAGCCGTCCTGGCGCTGCTCGACCACGCAGTGGGCCGCCGTCAGGACCCAGTCGTTCTGGATCATCGAGCCGCCGCAGAACTGCGAGAGAAGGTCACGCTCGACGTCGACGCGCATCAGCGCGACCTGCCACGGCCAGGCGCCATCGGCGGCGATCTTGCCGTTCAGGACGCGCGACCGTTCCTCTTCGGAAGAGCCTTCCAGCAGCGCGGCCTTTTCCGGGCTTGCCGCGAAGTTGAACGGCATGTCCGGCGACCCTTCCTTTTTCTCCCACATCGGTTCCGCCGACGCCATCGCCGGCAGAATAAGGGCGATCGCCACGGCGCCGGCGATCTTGCTCAGTGTTTTCCTCATCGTCAGTCCTTTCAGGGTTGCGATTGTGTTGCCTCTAGCGGGTACGCGGAAACCGTCACAGCCAGTTTCCGATCAGGATGAAGGACGACCAGAAATAGGGATGGGAAAATCCCGCTGACGTGTCGGCCTTGCGTTTCTGTTTCGACAGGGCGGCGCGCTCGCCGCCTTTGGATGCGACAAGCGTTTCGCCGCCACGCATCATGGCGATCTGGGCGGCGCGCAGCGCATCGGCTTTCGACATGCCGCCGCGCATCATGTTGTCGTAGAAGTCTTCCATCAGCTTCGCCGTCGCTTCATCTGCGACGGGCCATAGCGACGCCATGACGGCGGAGGCTCCGCTCATCTGCGCGGTGGTGCCGAAGCCTTCGATTTCGGATCCGTCGCCGCCGCCGCCGCGGGCGGTCTGGCAGGCGGACAGGGTCACGAGGTCTATGCCCTTGAAGGAGAGCGCGCGCTTGTTGCGGATATCGGAAAGCGGAAGATGCGCGCCATCGCCGAGCAGCAGGAACGAGTTGTCGATCTGGCCCGGCATCAGGTTGAAATGGCTGGCGATATGCAGGATTTCCGGCTTCTTCAACAGGGTGAGGCGCAGGCTCTTTTCGGAGAATGCGTCGTCGAATTCGGCCGGGCCCTCAAGTATGCCGGCGTCGTCCTCGCCGGCGAAGATCCGTTCGATCTCGCGCTTCACGCCAGGCAGCGGAGAAAAGCCCGGATGCGCGGCGGTGACCCCGAAGCCGGCGCTTTTCGCGGCGAGCCGGTCGCCCCGGCGGAACTGCGTCGGCACGGAGGGCGTGTAGAGCGCTACCGCGTAATCCTCGACGAAATAACGTTCGCCGTCGTAAAGCGCCGCGAAGGGCAAATAGCGCAGGAAGCCGTCGAGGTTGAGCATGACGACTTCGACGCCGGCTTCTTCCAGGTCCTGTGCGACAGGTCGGACGACCACGTCATAAAGCGCCTTCAGCTTGTCGGTCGTATCGGCGCTGCGGGCCTCGATGGCGACCAGCGCCTCGAATGTCATGCGGGATAGCTCGACCTTCGAGACGTCGGACTGTTTATGCAGCGTGACGCTGGGCAGGGTGACGAAAATATGCGTCGCCTTGTCGATCGCGGCGACCTGCAGGATCGCGGTCTTCTGCTCGAAGTTCTCGAGGATCGCCTGCTGGCTTCCAACCGCATCGAACTGGCTTTCGAAAGACTGTTTGCGGTCTTCCTCGACATCCGCGAGGAAGGCGTCGACCTGCTGGTCGAAATTCTCCGCCGCCCGGTCGATGCTTGCCTGCAGGACGTCGATCTTCTCGATATCCTCGTCGGTCGCCTCGTCGCGCTCGATCTTGCCGATCAACTGATCGAGTTCGCGCGCGGCGGCGAGCGGGAATTCCGACAGGGCGGCGATCTTCACCTCCTCGTCCTGTTCGGAGTCATTGAGCAGCGCGCGTGTATCGCGCAGGTCGGCGGAGGCGTCGCGGCGCAGGAATTCGAAGACTTCCTGCTCCTTTTCCATGTTGAGGACGGCCTGGGCTTCCGTAAAGCGGCCTTCCTCGATCAGCATGTCGGCGAGGTGCTGGTAAAGCCAGCGCCATTCGTCTTTCAGTTCCTTGCTTTCGCCTTCCGACAGCGACTTGTTCGCCGAGCGAATGGATTGCTGCGCATTGACCGCGAGCTTGGCGAAAGCGATGGCCCGTTTCGGATCGCCCTTGGCGCGAAAGGCGCGCGCGAATGTGTCGAAGGCCCAGCGCTGTTCCTCCAGCGTGATCTCGTTGTTGGCCTTGATGTAAGGCATCGCCTTCATGGTCCAGCGGATCGCCGAATCCTGATTGCCGAGATAGTGCTCGATGATGCCGATATTGATCGCGACGATACCGGCATTGCGCGAATAGCGGCCTTCGTGACGCGCGATGATCGTCTCGGCCTTGAGGAACCAGCGTTTCGAGACCTCGTAGCTTTCGAGGCGGCGATGCACCCAGCCGATATTGTTGGCTGTCCAGCCGATCTGCATCGCATCCGGTCCGAGTGCCTCGTTGTAGCGCAGCAGTGCCTCGGTATAGACATCGAGCGCTTCTTCGTAGCGGTGCAGTCCCTCGAGGCTGATGCCCTCGTCGAGATAGGTGTCGGCGACTTCGCTGCTCATGTCGCCGAACTCGTTGATGCGCACTGTCCGCGCCTGCCGGAACATCATGATGGCCTGTTCGTATTTCGACAGACCCTGCAGAGCGGCGCCCCTGCTTTCGAGCGCCGTGGCGACACCCGCGGCGTCGCCGGCCATGGCGGAAATCGTCATGGCCTGTTCATAGATCTCCATCGCCTCGGTGAAATGGGCGGTGTTGAGGCTGACATCGCCGAGCATGAACAGGATCGCGGCCTTCCACTTCCGGTCCTCGCCCTCGGCGTCCGCGTAGAGATCGAGCGCCATCTTCAGATATTCGCGTGCGCGCTCGAGATTTTCGGCGTCGCCCTTGCTGCGGTATATCCAGCCGAGATTATAGAGCGCCGGCTTCAGGCCGCCGATATCCTCGCCGTCCGTCAGACCATAGGTCTCGACCGCGCGGCGATAGTAGTCGGCCGCTTCGTCGTATCCGTCGGCGCCTCGCTGCATATGGGCGTAGCCGAGGGCCGAATAACTCTCGGCCTTCCATTTGAGGCTGTCTTCTCCAGCGGCGTTTTCGAATGCGTCGGCCGCCTTGAGGAAGGTGGTCGACGCGGACCCCAGTTCCTCGCGCTCCAGATAGGCCCAACCGAGATCGTAAAGCGCGCTGGCGTCGCCGCTCTCGGCGGATTTGAGCAGGGCCCGGTCGATGGGCGCCTCGCTCTCCGCTTCCTGCGCGAGGGCAGGGCCGGCCAGCACGAGGCCCAGTAGCAGAATTGCCGATGCGAGTGTCGTCTTCATGAGATCAACTCCCCGGGCAGCCTTACTCGGCCGTCGAGCCTGGCGGCAGGATGTCGAGGGCGACCTGCGCGATGCCGGAGCCGTCGTCCTCCTTCGTCTTGCGTCGCGCCGCGCGTGTCTTCTCGCCAAAGCCCGCCTCGGCCAGCATGTCCCGGAACCCACCGCGCGAGGCGCCGGCGGCGCGGGTTCGCCCGATCGCCGGCTGGGCGAGCCATGAGAAATCGGCCAGCGCGGTCTGCGGTTCGGCGGGCGTGACGATGCTGATCAGCCTTTCGCGTCCATATTCGCCCTCGATGATCTCGAGCAGGCCGTCCCGCAGCGTCTCGCCGGGATTGATGCGCCCGTTATACATGAAGTCGATGGAATAGCTGACGCCGACATAAAGGATGTTCAGATCGAGCGGGCGGTTCGAGGTGTTCCTGGCTTCGAGATACATCTCGTCGCCCGGTTCCAGCCGCGGGATGGCCGGGGGAGCCACCGGCGTGCGCTCTCCGGTTTCGGCGGACTGTATGTAGTAGGTCACCTCCAGCCCGCCGCCGCGGCTCGAGAAGGAATCCCCGAGCTTGAGGAGGTTGGCGACGCGGGCGATGCGCGCGAGGCTCTCGGAAAGGATGTTCACGGTCTCGCCGCTGTCGCGGGTCGTGTAGGAAATCGAGATCGTCTTGTCGGTGCCTTCCTCGATGCGCTCGGCGCCGGCCGGAACCAGCCAGAGCGATCCGCCGGCCACCTGAAGATAGATGTCGGCGCGGTCCTCGGCCGGGACCAGTTCGAGCCTCAGGCCCTCGCGGTCGGCGGCTTGCAGGCCTTCCATGACCGCCTGGACAGCGTCGCGCTGATCGTCGGAAACGGTTGCCGGGTCCGGCATGGCGACGGTGACGCCGAAGCTCATCTCCTCGGCGGCTTTGCGGGCGTAGTAGCCCGGCTCGATCATCACGAAACCGCCGTCGACGATCTCGAATTCCGACTGGAAGTCGTCCGTGCCGGTCACCCGGATCGTCGCCACCTTGTCGTCGTCGCTTGCCGCCGGGCCGGGCAGGAGGGTCAGTTCGTCGCCGACCGAGAGACCATGGAGCCTGCCGCCGGAGAAGATGCGCTTGCCGCCTTCCTGCTTGACCGGCCATTGCTGGACCCTGCCGCCATGGCCGATATCGGCTCCGAAGACCGGATTGTCGAGCGCGCCCTCGAAGAGCGGCGTCGGCTGGACACGGTAGCCGGTGGTGTAGCGGCGCAGGATTTCCTCGCCGAGCTGGCGGTAGGTCAGGGCCGGGTTCTGCGACAGCGCCTCGAACAGGGTGAAAGTGAACAGCCCGTGCGAGACACGGTCCGGATCGCCCTGGGGCAGGCGCATTTCCGGGGTCGTCTGGTTTGTCTGCGCCGCATAGAAATAGACGAACTGGCCTTCGCCGGTTCCGGACGTTTCGAGTGTTGCTGCTTCGGGAGCAGGCGAGCCCGAGCGGGTGCGGACCGGCTCGACCGCGTCCAGCACGTCTTGCGGAATGCCGAGCGCGGTCGCGCCGAGCTTGCGCGACTTTTCCACGTCCAGCGGATCGCCCGACGGGCCGGCGCGGGTGACCGTGCCGGAATGGCAACTGTCGAACACGGCCCAGACATTGGCGCCCTTGTCGATGATCCGGTTGATCATCTCGCCGAGATCATCATCGACAAGCGCGTTCGGGATCGTACCCGTGCTCATGTCCCAGTTGGAGATGTCGGAGGGCAGGAAGAGTTCGTCGAGACCGTCCTGTTCCTCGCCCTCGACGCGGGCCGGCGCCTGTGAGCCATGGCCGGAAAAATGCAGGAAGACGAAATCGCCGGCCTCCGCTTTTTCCGCAAGGGCGGCGAAGGCTTCCTGAATGTGGGCGTTGGTGGGAGCGGCAGCCCCGTCAATGCCGTCGGCGAGCAGGGTTATACCGTCTTCGGTGAAGTCGATCGGCGCGCCGTCGAGCAGATATTCATGCACCAGCTTCGCGTCGTTCACGGGACCGGCGAGCCAAAGGGTCTCGTCCAGGTTCTCGTATTTCGACACGGCGACCACCAGCGCATAGTTGTTTTGCGCGAGCGCCGGAAACGCCAGCAAAACTCCGAACGCCACGTTTGCGGCCAGTGCGACGCCGCACTTGCGAAGAAACCTGTTTGTCATCCCACACCCTCAGTTTTAGCCGGCGTTCCGGAGGGACCGGACCACACGGGCATGTCAGAAAGCATCGTTGCAAGCATGGAAAAAATTGGGCGATGCTCGCAAATTCTTTCAAGGAGTAACGGATGGTGAGCATCGGCCGGGTGGATTCGTGTCGATCCGCGGCACACGCGATGGTTCAATTCCAGCCTCCCAACCCCCTGAAAACTTGGCATTCGCACGTTAGCGGCGACGCCGCGGCATGCAACCTCGCAGAATAATATTTTTGGAGTTAGTTTTTGCGGTTTGGCCTGTTGGTTAACGGGTCTGCGACCAGCGCCCTATCATGTTTGTGGCAGAAAACGGGCAATAAGGCAGGGCTTTTGAGCGCTGCTATGGCGTTTAACGGCTTGCACATTCCGCGTCCGTACAGCGATAAAACGGATGTGCGGGCCTCTTATCGATGGCAAGTCTAACCGTAATGTTCGACGCCTATCTTTCCGAGTTGTTCGGCTTTCCAGGCATCGTGCTGGCCGCGATTGGCGCGTTCTACCTATTCGCCGGTCTCGTGCTGGCGCGCCAGATGATCCTTGACCGGGTCTTGTCGCGCGCCATCGAGATGATCTCCCTTGAGCGGCAAAGCCGCGTCGAGACGCTCCAACAGGTCTGGATGACCGTCAGCGCGATCCTGATATTCGCCGCCGGCGCGACCCTGCTTTGCCTGTCGCGGCTGGCGGTTTGGCTGTTCGCCGCGGCCCTGCTGCAGCAGGTGCTCTACCTGACATGGGCCGCCCCGCGTTACTTCGATGTGGAAGACGAGCCCGATCCTACCGGCCGGCGTCAGTCGACGAATGCGACGATCCTCTTCGGTGCGGTGACGCTTGCTGTTGTTGCCGCAGCGACCAATGGGGTGCTGCTTCCCCTGTCCGGCGCGGGATTGCCGTCTCTGTTCGTGTCGGGCGCGCTCACGGCGGCTTTCGCGGTCTGGATACTCATGCGGTTGCGGATGCCGCTTCGGCCCGGCGCGCATGCCATGCCGGAGATCGACGATTTCGAGGAGGAACCGGTCGATATGGCGGAAGTCGATGGCCTGCGGCTTTCGGCGGAATGGTACGAGCTTCCGGTGATGGCATTGTTTGCCGATGGCGAAACGAGTTTCGTAACGCCCGGGCAGATCGGCCTCTCGAATGCGCTCGGGCAGGAACTCGATGCGTGGCAGAGCGCCTACAATGCGATCTGCGAGAATGATGAAAGCGAGATGGCGCCGGTTTGGACCGAGGAGCAGAAGACCGCGCATTTCGAACAGGCGGCGGCGCTCGCGGGTCGGATACGCAGTGAAATACGGGCCGCCGGCCACGAACGGATCGCGATATCCTGGCAGACCGCCGATGGAACGATCGTCCCAGTGGATTAGATGCGCACGGATTGCCATGCCGCGAAAATCGGGAAAACCTGTCAGTATCGGCTTTCGGAGCAACCATCATAGCCGCATCCGCCTGGTCCGACTTGGATACTTTTTGGAGGAGAAGCGTTTGAATAGTCTGGCCCGATCGCTGCGTTTCGCTGGCGCGACATTATCAGGCTGCCTGGCGCTTGCCGGCTGCGTGAACGGTTTCGGCCTGTCCGGGCCGAGCCTCGAGGAGAGCCTGACCGGCCATACTGTCGTGTTCGACGCGCCCGAGGGGCTGCCGGCCGAGCGCGAGACCTATCACGCGGACGGAACGCTCACGCGCATGTTCCGCCCATGGCTCTTTCCCGAGACCCTTTCCAAGGGCTCCGGCTATTGGTGGATCGAGGACGGGCGGTACTGCACCTCCGGCAACATCCGCGAGGAAGCCGATGGCGGGTCGTGTAACACCGTGAAGATCAGCGGCGACCGTATTCGTTTCACGCCGTGGAGCCCGCCGCAACTGATCGAGGTCTTCCCGGAACTGCGTCGCGTGCGAACGGGGCGGTTGATCGACTGACGCCTTTATGGCGAGGGTTCACCGCCCGTCAGGCGCACTGTTTGCACTCGACTCGGAAAAGGCCTTGGCGAACAGCGTCACCGGTACGCGCGGCCTGGGCCGCCAGGGCGCATTCGACCAGGCGAAATAGAGACCGAAGAGCAGCAGGGCCGCGACCGGAACAAGCGCTTCTCCCGCAAGCGCATCGCCGCGACCGCCCGCAAGCGCGCCGAACGAGATACCGAGCGCAAAGAGAGCCGCCACCACGCCGATGAGAAAAATCCATAACCTCGCCCGCCCATATTCGCCGATGGTAACGGGGAGATTCGGCCTCGCTGTCGCGAGCCGGTCGAGAAAGGCCGCAACCGTATCGCGGAAAGCAAGATAGTCCGGGTCGGACCCCGGATCGGCCGCGGTGGAATTGCAGCCGAGCGAGCGTGTTGCGGCGCGGTCTTTCGTCAGGAAGTCGAGTCGGCTCATCCGTGCGCCGCGTATGCGATGTTCGACAAAGGCCAGCCGCTCGATATCCGCTGGGGCGAGACGCCATTTCTCCGAACCTTCACTGTCGGTGCAGACGAGGTGGGTATCGGTGAACTCAACGAATTGCCGTCCGACCAGAAGGGCGGGTTTGTAACCGAAGCGTTTTCGGGCCTTTGTCAGTTGGTTCATGCGACCGGCGTTTTTCGGTTCCAATAAAGACAAGTCGGGTGCAAAGCCGAGACCGGAAGCTATGGGCCTCGCCCGCGAAAGGCAATCCGGTCCGTGTTTCGCCGGGACTTCACGGTGTCGCCCTCTTTCCGGGGGCCCGTAAATATGGACAAGGCTGTCGCTGGCGCATAGCGTGGCGCACCTTCAATCGACAGAGCCCATATGCCAGAATTCCTTCCCGGCGCCACGTTCAGCGGCATAATGACAGTCCTGTTCGTGATCGCCTGGCGCGTGCGTGCCGGCAAGCCGCGCTGGCCTGTATGGAAACTGGCGCTGATCGGTATCCTGTCGGCCTTCCTCATGCCTCGGGCGCTTGCACTTTCGATGAGCGCATGGCGGTCTGTGCCCGGACTGCCGGATTTGCCCGTGGTCAGCTTCGACCAGGTGTTCATCGGCGCGTTGGTGGCGCTTCTTGTCTTCGCGTCCAGCCATCGCCCCGGCGGCAAGCCGCGCATGCCGCTTTGGGCGAGCCTTCTCAGCGGCGCAGTGGTGGCCGCCGTGCTGCCGCCGCTTCTGTTCCTCGTGACCGGCAGCTATCAGCGCGCCTCTTTGCGGGCGGACGTTAACCAATGCACCCGCGGCATGATCGGGCAGGTGCAGCCTCGTGACATCGAAAATATCTGCGACGAGCCGATCGCGGTGGGCCTCTGCCTGCCGGGAGAGACCAATCCCGCGCCCTGTGCGCAGACAGAAATCCTACAGCCCGGCGAGGTCGCGCATTTCGATCCCGGCGACGCGCGGCTGTCGTCCTTGCCGTCCAATCCCGGTGGCTTGACGGTCGTCGCCTGCCGCCCGCCGGCGAGGCCGTCGCGAATGGGGACCGCCATCGGGCGAGGCCATGAGGGCGTCTGCCTGCCTCCCGGTTGAGCCGTTTTTGCGGCACCCTATCCGGGCAGCAGTGCGCTGATCAAAGATTGGCCAGTTGCCCATTTTTAGGGTCGCTCTTCGTCGTATTCGTTTCCAGTTTTCGACCGGTAATCCCGCGGTTTACGGGGTTTTGGCGTATTTCTTTCCTTTCGGCCGGTTGGCGCATTTCTTGCGTCGCGAGATGCATGAATTTTCAACCGGCCCCCGCACAGAAACTCTATCCGGACATCGTCTGGAAGCGGCTGTTTGCCGAGCTGGATCGCGACGGGCAGGGCCTGAATATCCAGATCCGGCGAACGATCGTCTGCGCGATCGAGCAGGGTGTCCTGACGAACGGAACCCGGCTGCCGTCAAGCCGCCGGCTTGCGGTGTTGCTGGGGGTTGCTCGCAACACGGTCACGGCGGCCTATCAACTGCTGATCGATGAAGGCTTTCTCGCTTCGCGCGAACGGAGCGGGATTTTCGTCGCGGCCTCCACATCGGGGATCGCGGCCGGTCCGGAGCGCCAGGATGCTGGCGACGGACAATGGGCGAACCGCTTCGCCATCCGCCCGTCCGACCTGCGGCAGATCGACAAGCCGCGCGACTGGCTCGACTATCCCTATCCGTTCCTGTTCGGCCAGTTCGATCCGGCGATCTTTCCGACCAACAATTGGCGCGAGGCGATGCGGGCGACCTCCAGCGTCAAGGAAATATACGGCTGGGCCGGTGATCGCGTCGACGATGACGATCCCGATCTCGTCGAACAGCTCCGGCTGCAGGTGCTTCCCAAGCGCGGGATTTTCGCCGAGCCGGACGAGATCATCGTCACGATCGGCTCCCAGCACGCGCTATCGATGCTGGTTCAGCTCTTCGTCGGGGCAGGAACGGTCGTCGGAGTGGAGGACCCCGGCTACACGGATATTCGCAACATGGCGGAGATGGCGACGTCGAATGCCCACATGCTCAACGTCGACCGCCACGGCGTCGTGCCCGACGCGACGTTGTCGGAATGCGAGATCGCGCTGCTCACGATCGGCCATCAGTGCCCGACGACAGCGGTCATGCCGTTGCAGCGCCGCAAGGACCTGCTCGAGACGGCGGAGCGGGACGATATTATCCTTGTGGAGGACGACTACGAGGCCGACCTGCTTCTCGAAGGCGAGGCTGAATTGCCCTGTCTGAAGAGCCTCGATGAAAACGGCCGGGTGATCTATGTCGGCAGTTTCTCCAAGGCGCTCGCGCCGGGACTGCGCATCGGCTACATCGTCGCGCCGCGCTCGGTGATCGCCGAATTGCGCGTCTTGCGGCGCATCATGCTGCGCCATCCGCCAACCAACAACCAACGCATTCTGGCGACCTTCATCGCGCTCGGTCACTACCGGCTGCACCTGAAGAAGACGGGCGCCATTCTGCGCCGCCGGGCCGACCTGATCTCCGGCCTTCTGCCGGAAGTTCTTCCGGGGTTCCGCTGGCGCAGGGATGCGGGCGCGAAGAGTTTCTGGATCGAGGGGCCGCCGGATTTCGATAGCGGAGACCTGGCGCGCGCGGCGCGGGAAAAGGGCGTGCTCATCGAACCGGGCGACATCTTCTTCGCAGATCCCGATACTGGCCGCCGTTTCTTCCGGCTCGGCTTCACCGCTATCGGCGAGGCGAAGATCGAGGCTGGCCTTCGCCTTCTCGGCGATCTCGTGCCCCGCTGAGCGGCGGCCTTTCTCCCGACAAGGACTGGACCAGTTTCCGTTTTCGATGGTGCCAGCGGCGTTCGGCCCGTCACAGGGCGCGGCGAATATGCTAGGTCGCAAGGATTGCCGCGCCAAGGAGAGACGCCCATGGGCATCGTCGAGAATCCGAACGATATCGGTCATGTCGTCGAAGCAGACCGGGAGCATGTCTGGCATCACCTGACCCAGCACAAGCCTTTCGAAAGCGCCGATCCGCGCATTTTCGTCGAGGGCAAGGGCATGCGGCTGTGGGATGCGACGGGACGCGAATATCTCGACGGCGTCTCGGGCGGCGTCTGGACCGTCAATGTCGGCTATGGCCGCGAGAGCATCGCCGATGCGGTGCGCGACCAGCTCGTCAAGCTCAACTATTTCGCCAATTCCGCCGGCTCCATTCCCGGCGCGCTGTTTGCCGAGAAGCTGATCGAGAAGATGCCGGGCCTGAGCCGAATCTATTATTCCAACTCCGGCTCCGAGGCGAACGAAAAGGTCTTCAAGATGGTTCGCCAGATTTCGCATCGCCATCACGGCGGGCGGAAATACAAGATCCTCTATCGCGACCGCGACTATCACGGCACGACGCTCGGCTGCCTGGCGGCCGGCGGGCAGGCGGAACGCAAGGACCAGTACGGCCCGCTGCCGGAAGGGTTCGTGGAGGTGCCGCACTGCCTCGAATATCGCGGCCAGTATGGCGATATCGACAATTACGGCGAGCGCGCCGCCGACGCGATCGAGGAAGTGATCCTGCGCGAAGGGCCGGACACGATCGGCGCGCTGTGCCTCGAGCCGGTCACGGCGGGCGGCGGCGTCATCACCCCGCCCAAGGGCTACTGGGAGCGCGTTCAGGAGATCTGCCGGCGCTACGACATCCTCCTCCATATCGACGAGGTGGTGTGCGGGGTTGGGCGGACCGGAAAGTGGTTCGGTTACCAGCATTTCGGCATCGAACCGGATTTCGTCACCATGGCGAAGGGTGTGGCATCGGGCTATGCGGCGATTTCCTGCATGGCGACGACAGAAGAAGTGTTCGAACTGTTCAAGGACGATCCTTCCGACCCGATGTCCTACTTCCGCGATATCTCCACATTCGGCGGATGCGTCGCGGGGCCGGCGGCGGCGCTGGAGAACATGCGCATCATCGAGGAGGAAAACCTGCTCGAAAACACGGCCGCGATGGGCGAACGGCTGATCGCCAATCTCCGCGATCTGCAGGACAAGCATGCGGTGATCGGGGATGTCCGCGGCCTCGGGCTGTTCTGCGGCGCGGAGCTCGTCGCCGACCGGCAGACGAAAGAACCGGTGGACGAAAAGAAGGTTCAGGCTGTCGTCGCCGACTGCATGGCGCAGGGCGTGATCATCGGCGCGACCAACCGGTCGATCGCCGGCTTCAACAACACGCTGTGCCTGAGCCCGGCCCTGATCGCGGGCGAGGACGACATCGACGCGCTGACGGCGGCGATCGACTCTGCTTTGACCAAGGTCTTCGGTTGACGGGATGAGGCGCGGCCGCGCCGTTTACGACGCCTGTTCGCGGTGGATCTGGAACGGCGCCCAGGACTGGCTGAGCGGCATGATCTCGATCGTGTTGATATTGACATGCGGGGGCAGGGACGCCGCCCAGCAAATGCTTTCGGCGATGTCTTCCGGTTGCAGCGGATCGGCGCCGGCATAGAGCTTGTCATAGGCGTCCTTGTTGCCGCCGGTGCGCACCAGCGTGAATTCGCTTTCCGACAGGCCGGGTTCGATCGACGTCACCCGAACGCCGGTTCCGAAGAGGTCGGAGCGCAGCCCCAGCGAGAACTGCCGGACGAAGGCCTTGGTGCCGCCATAGACATTGCCGCCAGGATAGGGCCAGCTGGCCGCGATCGATGCGAGGTTGACGATGATCGCCTTGCTCTCGATCAGCCTGTCGATGAGGAGGCGCGTGATCGTCACCAGCCCGGTGACATTGGTGTCGATCATCGTCTTCCATTCTTCGAGGTCGCAATTCTGGATCGGGCCGGTGCCGAGCGCCAGCCCGGCGTTGTTGACCAGCGCATCGATGGTTCCGAAGGCTTCCGGCAGCGATTGAAGCGCCTCGCGCGTGGCGTCTTCGTCGCGGATGTCGAAGCACAAGGAATGTGCCCGCTGCGGACCGCCGAGGTCTTCGACGAGCGCGTCAAGCCGATCCGCGCGGCGTCCGGTGACGATGACGTTCCAGCCTTCCTTCACGAAGCGGCGTGCGATGGCATCGCCGAAACCGGAGGTCGCTCCCGTGATCAGTGCGGTTTTCGGCATGGCTCGTCTTCCTTTCAAATCCTTGCGCCGCACAGAACGGAATGCCTGATGCAGCAAATCACCGCCCTGACATAGGCGGCGAATTCCCTGCCCGAAAGGGCCAGCGGCCCGAAGGCATGGAGCCACGCCGGTTCATGGTCGCGCAGACTGGCACCCTAAAAAGCCCGGGTTGGCTCTATGCCAATTTTTGGGCATGCCGTTTAATTGTGCACTGCGGGATGAGCGGGGCGCGATATGCCTTCAGCGCAGTGTCCCGCTGCGATGTGGCAAAGGCCCGAAATAACCAAAAGGGAAACTCACATGACGAAGAGAATTCTGAAAGGCGCACACAGCCGGCGCACAGTGCTGAAAGGCGGCGCGGCGGTCGCCGGCGCGTTGGCCATGCCGGCGGTTATCAGTTCGAAGGCGCTGGCCTCGTCGGGCGAAATCAACATCCTGATGTGGTCCGACTATCTGCCGGAAACCTTCCTGAAGACGTTCCAGGACGGGACCGGCATCAAGGTGAACTACACCGGCATCGGCTCCAACGAGGAAATCATCAACAAGATGAAGGCCACCAAGGGCCGCGGTTTCGATATCGTGTCGCCGACCAACAACCGGTCGCTGCAGTGGGGCCCGCTGGAAATCCTCCAGCCTTTCGACATGTCCAAGGTCGATATCGACATGGTCAATCCGGCGATGGCCAAGATCGGCTCCACCGAATGGGCGTTCACCGAGGGCGACATCTACTGGGTGCCGCATATCTGGGGCACCGAAGGCATCGCCTGGCGCACGGACATGTTCACGCCCGGCGGCGAATTGCCGAGCTATGGCGACGTCTGGAAGGAAGAGAATGCCGGCAAGACCATGGGGCGCGGCCATTCGATGATGCTCGGCGCCGGGCTCTACATGGAGGCGATCGGCGATCTCGAGCCGGGTTCGGTCTGGAAGGCCTATGAATCGCCGGAAGCGATGCAGCCGATCTGGACGAAGATCACCGAGTGGTGCGTCGCCCGCAAGGGTAACATCAAGCTCATCTGGAACGATGCCGACACGCAGAAGAACGGCCTGCTGAATGAAGGCGTCATTGTCGGCCAGACCTGGGACGGCCCGCCGCTGGCGCTTAAGAACGACGGCGAGCCGGTCATGTACGCCGCGCCGGTCGAAGGCGCGATGGCCTGGGTCGACGGCATGGCGATCCCGACGGGCGCGGAGAATATCGACGCGATCTACGAGTTCCTGAAATACGCCTTCACGCCGGAATATGCCGGCGAGGCGATCGACCATCACGGTTACAATTCGCCGGTCCTCGGCGCCGACAAGTTCGCCGGCGAGACCTATGCGAAGAACTTCGCGGAAGCCTATCCGGGCGAGGCGCTGGCCAATCTCAATCCCTGGCCGGCCGAACCGCAGTGGTATGCCGACGCGCGCACGGAATTCGTGAACAAGTTCCTCAGCGCCTGATCCATGCAAGCCCCCGGTCCGGACAGGCCGGGGGCTTTTTCCTATTCGAATACAGCCCGTACCGGTCCGGAGTATCGATGACGAAAGACATAACGCTGGATCATGTCTCCGTGTCCTTCGGCGACTACACGGCCGTCGATGATGCCCATCTGACGATTGCGGGCGGCGAGTTCTTCTCTTTTCTCGGTCCGTCCGGCTGCGGCAAGACGACCTTGCTGCGATGCATTTCGGGCTTTCAGGAGCCGAGTTGGGGCGAGGTTCGCATCGGCGGCAAGAACATGGCCGGCGTCGGTCCGAACAAACGGCCGACAGCCCTGATCTTCCAGAACCTGGCGCTGTTTCCGCTGATGTCGGTTGCCGATAACATCGCCTTTCCGCTCGAGGTGCGCGGCGCCGACCGGAAAACGCGGCGCAAGCGCGCCGATGAACTGCTTGAACTGATTGCGCTGTCCGGTCAGGGCGACAAGAAGGTCAGTGAATTGTCCGGCGGCCAGAAGCAGCGTGTCGCCATCGCCCGCGCGCTTGCCGTCGAACCCGATATCCTGTTGCTCGACGAGCCGTTATCGGCGCTCGACCTGAAACTGCGCCAGCACATGCGCCGCGAACTGCGTGCGATCCAGCAGCAAGTCGGCCTCACCTTTATCTACATCACCCATGACCAGGGCGAGGCGCTGACCATGTCCGACCGGGTCGCGGTGATGAGCCGCGGCAAGATCGAACAGGTCGCCGATCCGCGAACGGTCTACGATCAGCCGGCTTCGAGCTTCGTCGCCAGTTTCGTCGGCGAAAACAACGCCCTGCCAGGTAAAGTTCTGGAAAGCGGCGAAGGCCGGATGGTGATCGATATCGGGCTTTCGGCGCCCGTCACGGTGGCGACCGGCGAGGGGCGGGGCCGCAAACTGAAGGTGGGCGAGGACTGCCATGTCTTCGTGCGTCCCGAAAGCGTTGGCATCAATGGCGAAGACGGGACCAACCGCTTCGACGCGACCGTCATTCGCGAGGAATTCGAAGGGCAGGTGCGTCACCTGATCGTCAAGTCGAGCGAGACCGAATTGCGCGTCACGCAGGTCGGGTATGGAAACGGCGCGTCGGGACCCGGGGCCTCGGTCGCGATGTCCTTTGCGCCCGAACTGGCGGTTCCGCTTCCCGTCGGCCATCTGGCCAGCGCGTAGGAACGCCGACCATGCGCGAGATCGGACGCTTCTTCTCCGGATTTGCCAGCCGCAACGGGCTGCCCGTCGCGATCTATCTGCTCGTCGCGGTCTCGATCTGGATCTTCGTACTGGTGGTCTTGCCCCAGCTCACGATGTTCGACTTCTCCTTCCGGCACAATTTGCCGCCGCCGAAAATCGGCGGACCGGAAGACGTCCACACGCTCGAGCAATACCGCTACTTCCTGATGGGCAACGAGATCACGGGCGGCGGCGTCAATACGCTCGATATCGCCGTCCTGTTCAAGACGCTCGTCGCGGCCGTCTTCGTCACGATCATCGATCTCGTGATCTGCTATCCGGTGGCCTATCTGCTGGCGCAGTCCTCCGAGGGCAGCGCCAAGCGACTACTCGTGCTCGCACTGATCGTGCCCTTCTGGGTCAACGAGATNNTGCGCGCNTTCGCCTTCCGCATCCTGTTCGGCGCNACGGGCGTGATCAANGGCGNCGGCATGCAACTCGGNCTCTGGGANGCNCCGATCGANTTCATCGGCGNGAATGTCGCGCTCTATGCCGGGCTNGCCTACGCNTACATCCTGCTGATGATCTTCCCGCTCTACAANGCGATCGAGAGCCTCGACCGCAACCAGATCGAGGCGGCGCGCGACATGGGCGCGAGTTGGGCGCAGGTGCATCGCCGCGTCGTCATCCCCTATGCGAAACCCGGCATCGCCTCCGGCTCGACCATGGTTTTCATGCTGACGGCCGGCGCGCTCGCGGCGCCGCAGATCCTCGGCGGTCCGTCGAGCCTGTGGTTCACCCAGATCATCTATCAATGGTTCAATTCGGGCGGCAACTGGCCGCGCGGTTCGGCCTATGCGGTGATCCTGCTGGCGATCTGCATCATGTTCGTGCTGTTCGTCATGCGTGTCTTCAAGGTCTCCATCGGGGAGATCGGCCGATGAGCAATCTCAAGGCCTTTCCGACCGGCGGCCTCTATCTCCTCCTGTTCTTTCTCTACCTTTTCGGGCCGCTGGCGGTGATGATCGTCACCGCCTTCAACTCATCGAGCTTCCCGCGCATCTCGCCCTGGGAATGCCTGACGTCGGACTGGTTCTTCAAGCTCTTCTCGGACGAGACGCTGATCGCCGGTCTCGGCAATTCCTTCATCATCGGCATCGGCGTCGTGCTGGTCGCCGTCCCCGTCGGCCTCGCCGCCGCGATCGTGCTCAGCCAGGTCGGCCCGCACCTGCGCTCGGTCATGTATGCGATCTTCATCGCTCCGATCCTGATGCCCGGCGTCGTGATCGGCCTGTCGACGCTGATCTTCTGGGATCGTCTCGGCACCTTTTTCGGAGCGGCCTACGACTCTTTTTTCTATAATGGAATGTTCCTGACCATTGCCGGCCAGGTGACCTTCATCTCGGCCTATTCGATGCTGGTCTTCCTGTCGCGCCTGCAGCGTTTCGACCCGACGCTGACGGAAGCCGCGCTCGACATGGGCGCCAGCCAGACGCAGGCCTTCGTCAAGGTGCTGCTGCCTTTCATGACGCCCGCGATCCTGTCGGCCTCGGTGCTCGCCTTTCTTGCGTCGATGGAGAATTACAACACGACGGTCTTCACCATCGTTGCCGAGAGCACCTTCACGACCGTGCTGGCGCAGAAGGTGCGCTACGGCCTCGATCCGTCGATCTCGGCGGTTGCGGTGATCATTGTCGGGATCACGCTTGTCGGCGCGGTCATCTTCGAGAACTACAATCGCCTGCGCACGCAAAAAGAGGCGAGGGCGGCGGCTACCGCCTTCGTCCCGCCGGTTGCGCGTTTCGCTACGCATCCGCTGGTCATCATCGGCTTTGTGCTTGTCTGCGCGATCGGCTTCGTCGCCTGGGTCGGCAGCCACGATTCGAGTGTTTGCGAGGCCAATGTCGAACAGATGAAGCGCGAGTATCAGCAGGAACAGCTCGAACAGCAGCGAATCCGGATACCCGCACCTGCGAGCGAACCGGCGGCCCCGGCGTCTCCGCCGGCCAATACAGGCGGCGGGGTCTTCGCCCCCGGCAATCTGGCCCCTGGCCAGCCCGAAACGGAAGCGGCGCCCGCCTCGCCCTTCGGTAATGTCTTTGCGCCGGAAAACCTGCAGGGCGGCGACTAATGCCGGCTTTCGGGCGATCGCGACACTGGCCCGCGCCCATAGCGGGCAGCGTTCGCTTTCTCAAAACGCGAAAGATATAAGCGCAATTTATATTGTTACTCCCCGATACGCTTTTAGCTAAGTTTCGTTCGGGAGGAACCGGACGACATTCAGCGACATCGATAGACCGATTCTGAACGGCGAAGGACGCCGGGCAATCTGTGGGCCTGTCGAAGACGAAAAATCATGTCCCGCACTGGCGGCAAGCCATTGAAATCGCTGCCGTGCGTATTCGAGGCACGAAGAGCAAAACTCTCAGAACGAGAATCCGGGCCAACCGGACGGCGCCAACAAACCATCGGAGGAACACAAAATGAGACGACTTCTATTGACGCTGTGCGCACTGGCCGCCAGCGGCGCCATCGCCGCAGCGCCGGCGTCGGCAAAGGAACTGGTTTACGGCTCCTGGCTTGGCACGAACAACAAGACCAATACCGACGCCCTTGTGCCATATTTCGAAATGGTCAAGGAAGCCACCGGCGGCGAAATCGAATGGAAGATGGTCGGCGGAGCACAGCTCGCCAATGGCCCGGCGACCCCTGAAGCGGTCGGATCCAACCTGATGGATGCCGGACTGGTGATGGCGCCTTATCAGCCGCGCATGCTTCCGGCGACGAACCTGATCTTCAGCCAGTCGCTCATTGGAGACGACTATCTGGCGTCAGTCGGCGCGATGAACGAAGTGGTCATGCTCGATTGCCCGGAATGCCAGGACGAGTTCAAGAAGAACAATGCCGCCGGCTTCGTGGGCTATGGCGTGACCCCCTACCTGTTCCTTTGCCGCGGCGAGGTGAGATCGGTCGAGGACCTGAAGGGTCTGAAGATCCGCGGCTCCGGCGGCGGCGTCAACATTATCGAGATCGCGGGCGGCACGCCGGTCTCCATGCCCCCGTCGGAAGCGACGTCGGCGCTTGAACGCGGCACGCTGGACTGCGTCCTGGGCGCGGTCTCGTGGCTGACCTCGTTCGGCTATATCGACGTCGTCGACAGCGTCATCCAGTCGCCCATGGGCATGGGCGGTCCTCCGATCATGATGTATGTCAACCGCGATGTCTGGGAAGACATGACGCCGGAGCAGCGCAAGGCGCATATCGATCACGCGCCCGACCTCGTTTCCATGGAAACCTTCGACGCGCAGATCGCTACCGACGATGCGGCGATCGCCAAGGCCAAGGAAAAAGGCATCACCTTCGTGGATGGCAATGACGAGTTCGCGGCCATCATGAAGAAGCGCGACGAAGTCCAGTATGGCATCAATGCAGAGAACGCGCGCAAGGCCGGCGTCGAAAATCCGGAGCGCATTCTCGACGCCTATCTCAAGGCCTATGACAAGTGGAAAGCGCTCGTCAAAGACGAGATCGGCGACGACAGGGAGAAGTTCCGCGAGGCGCTTTGGCGCGAGGTCTACTCCAAGGTCGATCCCGAAAGCCTCTGAGCAGGCGGGACGCATGCAACGACGGGGGCGGCGGAAAACCGCCCCCTTTTCTTCCGGGAGGGAACCTAATGAAGCGTCTCCTTGACGCGGTCGTCACCGGCGCGGGCTGGATCGCCGGGATCGCCACCATCCTCATGATGTTCCACGTCACGATCGACGTGGCCGGGCGGCAGTTTTTCGGCCGTCCGTTGACGGGTACGGTGGAAATCGTCTCCGCCTACAACATGATCGCGCTGGCGTTTCTCCCTCTCGCGCTGATTGCGCGCGAACGCGGGCACATCATTGTCGAGCTTTTCACCGGCTGGATGAAGATGAGGCCGCGGACGCTGCTCGATGCTTTCGTGGCCATCATCACGCTCGTCTACACTTCCGTCTTCACCTGGAAGGCGATCGAGGTCGCTATCGACAAGACCGAAATCCGGGAGGCCAAGGAAGCCGGTATCGGCTTCGTCGAAATCTGGCCGGCGCGCTGGATCGTCGCGATCGGTTTTGGCCTCATGGCCATTTACATCCTCGTGCTCATGCTGCGCGATTTCAGGACCGGCCTTACCGGGGAGATCCATCCGGAAGACGCTGAACGCCATGGCGGCGACAGTCCCACCCATGTCAATCCCGGGGAGAAACAGCTGTGAGCCCCGAAATTCTCGGCTTTGGCAGTCTGGCGCTGGTTCTCTTCCTGATCGCCATTCGCATGCCGATCGGCGTGGCGCTCGGCGTCGTCGCTTTCCTCGGCTTTACGATCCTGCGCAATGAACGCGTCGCTTTCGCGGTGATGCAGAACACACCCTTCGAGGTGGCCGCCAATTGGGGGCTGTCGGCGATACCGATGTTCATCCTGATGGGCGCCGTCGCACACAGCGCCGGCATATCCGAGGCCTTGTTCAAGGCCGCCCGGCTGTGGCTTTCGTTTCTGCCTGGAGGCCTTGCGGTGGCGACGAACATGGCGTCGGCCGGTTTTGCCGCAGCCTCAGGCTCTTCGGTTGCGACATCGGCGACCATGGGCCGGCTTGCCATTCCGGAAATGCTGAAGGCCGGCTATGCGCCGAGCCTCGCCGCCGGGGTCGTCGCCTCTTCGGGTACGCTTGGTGCGCTTATTCCGCCTTCGATCATGTTCGTGATCTACGGCGTTTTCGCGGAAGTCTCGATCACCAAGCTTCTCATCGCCGGCGTTCTGCCGGGCCTTCTGACGGCTGCGGTCTATACCGCGATGATCATCGGCCGCTGCAAGCTCAACCCGAAGATCGCGCCGCCAATCGGCCTTGGCATGGACAAGGATGAATTGTGGCGCGAGCGCTGGCGTTCGCTCGGGCCTGTGTGGCCGCTGCTGGTCCTGATCGTCGGCATGATTGGCGGCCTTTACGGCGGCGTCTTCACCCCGACCGAGGCGGGCGCGGCTGGCGCCTTCCTCTCCTGCGTCATCGCGGGGGTCCAGCGGCGCCTGACCTTCGACGTTATCCGCACCAGCGTGATGGAAGCGGTCAAGACGACGGCGCAATTGTTCTTCGTCGCCTATGGCGCGGTGATGTACACCAAGTTCCTGGCGTTGGTCGGCGTGCCGGCCATGATGGCGGGCATGGTCGGCGACTGGGCTGTCGATCCGGTGCTGATGCTGGTCGCCGTGTCGATCATCTACCTGATCCTCGGCATGTTCCTCGATCCGCTCGGCGTCCTGCTGCTCACTCTGCCGATCGTCCAGCCGATGTTCCACGCTCTCGGCCTCGATCCGATCTGGCTTGGCGTAATCGTGGTCAAATATATCGAGATCGGGCTCCTGACGCCGCCGGTCGGCTTCAACGCCTATGTCGTGAAGAACGTCGTCGGCGACCGGATCTCGCTGGAGACCATCTTCAAGGGCATCGGATGGTTTCTCGCCTGCGAGGCGGTGATCATGTTCCTGATCCTCGCTTTCCCGCAAATCTCGCTCTGGTTGCCAAATTCGATGAACTAGGCCTTTGGCTTTGAGGAAGAGGAAGCGCGACGCTGCGCTTCACGCAACGGTGAGTTCGCCGCAGACAGGCTGTTGCAGCCTTTCGAGGCGGGTGGCGAAATCGCCGGTTTCAGCCAGGACGTAGGCGAGCTTCGCATAGGCCGCCTCGATCGTCATGTCGCGGCCGTCGACGACATTGAACTCGGTCAGCATCTCACCCGCGGCATAGGTGCCGAGGGCAAGGCCGCCTTCCGGGCACTGGCTGACGGCGACGACCGGGCATTGCCGCTGCCAGGCGGTCGCGAGCGCCCGGCGCAGGCCTTCCACCTGGGGAACGGTGCCGGACCCGTAGCAGCGCAGAACAATGCCGTCGCAGAGGGCGGCCGCATGTCGCACCAGCGTCTCGGACATGCCGGGTGCAACCGCCAAGACGGCGATGTCCGCGGCCGCGGGGCTGTGCAGGCGAAGAGCGGAGCCTGGGCGGCGTGGCGGAACGTCGCTTGGGTCGGCGGCGAAGGCATCGAGATTGCGCGAATGGGACTTGCGGGTCCGCGCGCCGTGCAGCAACCGGCCGGCAAACTGAACCCGGACGCCCGGCGGCGCCGTGCCGGCCTGCTGCATGGCGTCTCTCAGGTTACGCGGACCGTCGCTGCCCTCGACTGTTAGCGGCAGCATCGACCCGGTGAGGATCACCGGTTTCGCCAAGCCTTCGAGCGCATAGCAAAGGGCGGCCGACGTGTAGGCGAGCGTGTCGGTGCCGTGGGTGACGACGAAAGCGTCGTAGCGCTCATGCTCTTCATGGATGATGCGGGCAATGCGGTCCCAGTCTTCAGGCGTTGCGTTGGCGCTGTCGATCAGCGGTTCCAGCACTCGGATATCCGACGGCGGCAGCTCGCCGCTCGCCCCATGATCGCGAATGTGATCCTCGACGACACCGGGCGCGGGCGCGAACCCGGTCGCCGTTTGCATCATGCCGATCGTGCCGCCGGCGTGGATGAGAAGAAGTGTCATTTGCGCATTCCTGAAGCACACCTGTTTGTCGCCCGTTTCCGTTCATTCGGCAACGATCCGGCGGACAGTTGGCTTCCAAACCGGTTGCCGGGTTTCCAATTCATACCCACGATTTTCCAGGCCGTAGAGGCTCTAATCCCAGCTAACTAGCTGATAAATAAAAATATAAACAAACTGGCACAGAGGTTGCTGATGGTTCTTCCGGAAGAGGGCGCGTTTTGCGCCGACGATCGGAGGAGTGTCCAAACATGACCGAAACCTTTTACGAGGTCATGCGCCGGCAGGGGATAACCCGGCGCAGCTTTTTGAAATTCTGCAGTCTCACGGCGGCTTCGCTGGGGCTCGGCCCGACCTTTGCGCCACAGATCGCCCATGCGATGGAAACCAAGCCGCGCATTCCGGTGCTGTGGCTGCACGGGCTCGAATGCACCTGCTGCTCGGAGAGTTTCATTCGGTCGGCGCATCCGCTCGCCAAGGACGTGATCCTGTCGATGATCTCACTCGATTACGACGATACGATCATGGCCGCCGCGGGCAAGCAGGCCGAGGCGATCATCGACGAGACGATCGAGAAATATGACGGCAATTACATTCTTGCCTGCGAGGGCAATCCGCCGCTGAACCAGGAAGGCATGTCCTGCATCATCGGCGGCCGGCCCTATCTGGAACAGCTCAAGCACGCCGCCGACCACTGCAAGGCGATCATTTCCTGGGGCTCGTGTGCCTCATGGGGCTGCGTGCAGGCGGCGCGGCCGAACCCGACACAGGCGACGCCGATCCACAAGGTGCCAGGCCTGGCACCGAAGCCGATCATCAAGGTGCCCGGCTGCCCTCCGATCGCCGAGGTGATGACGGCGGTGATCACCTATATCCTCACCTTCGAGCGGTTCCCGGAACTCGACCGGCAGGGCCGGCCGAAAATGTTCTACTCGCAGCGTATCCACGACAAGTGCTACCGGCGGCCGCATTTCGACGCCGGCCAGTTCGTCGAGGCCTTCGACGACGAGGGCGCGCGCAAGGGCTACTGCCTCTACAAGGTCGGCTGCAAGGGCCCGACCACCTACAACGCCTGCTCGACGGTGCGCTGGAATGGCGGCCTGTCCTTCCCGATCCAGTCCGGCCACGGCTGTTTCGGCTGCTCGGAAGACGGCTTCTGGGACAAGGGATCGTTCTATGACCGCCTGACCGACATCCACGGCTTCGGCATCGAGGCCGATGCGGACAAGATCGGCGGGACTGCCGCCGCGGTGGTCGGCGTGGCGGCCGCCGCGCATGCCGGGGTCAGCGCCATCAAGCGCGCCCGCCAAAAGGGAGGGGAAAACTGATGGCTACGATGCAGACACCCAACGGCTTCAATCTCGATACATCCGGCCAGCGCGTCGTCGTCGATCCGGTGACCCGGATCGAGGGGCACATGCGCTGCGAGGTCAATGTCGACGAGAACAACATTATCCGCAACGCCGTCTCGACCGGCACGATGTGGCGCGGTCTGGAGGTGATCCTGAAGGGCCGCGACCCGCGCGACGCCTGGGCCTTCACCCAGCGCATCTGCGGCGTGTGCACGGGCACCCATGCGCTCACCTCGGTGCGGGCGGTCGAGGACGCGCTGGGGATCGATATCCCGGAGAATGCGAACTCCATTCGCAACATCATGCAGCTTTCGCTGCAGATTCACGATCACCTCGTCCATTTCTATCACCTGCACGCGCTCGATTGGGTGAATCCCGTCAATGCGTTGAAGGCCGATCCGAAAGCCACTTCGGAACTGCAGCAGAAGGTGGCGCCGCATCATCCGAAATCATCGCCGGGCTATTTCCGCGATATCCAGAGCCGGCTGAGGAAATTCGTCGAATCCGGCCAGCTCGGTCCGTTCAAGAACGGCTACTGGACAAATCCGGCCTACCTGCTGCCGCCGGAAGCCGACCTGATGGCGGTGACGCATTATCTGGAGGCGCTCGATTTCCAGAAGGAGATCATGACGACGCGCACGATCTTCGGCGGCAAGGACATTCATCCGAACTGGCTTGTCGGCGGCGTGCCTTGCGCGATCAATATCGACGGAGACCTTGCCGCCGGCGCGCCGATCAACATGGATCGCCTGAACTATGTGAAGGGCGTTATCGACCGGTCGCTGGAATTCGTGAAGAACGTCTATATTCCGGACATTCTGGCGATTGGCGGCCTGTATAAAAGCTGGCTCTATGGCGGGGGGCTGTCGAGCCAGAGCGTGCTCGCCTATGGCGATATCCCCGACAGGGCCAATGACTACTCGGCCGAGAACCTGATGATGCCGCGCGGCGCGATCATCAACGGCAAGCTCGAGGAGGTCCACGAGGTCGACCTCCGCGATCCGGAGCAGATCCAGGAATTCGTCCCGCATAGCTGGTACGCTTATCCTGACGAGAAGAAAGGTCTGCACCCCTGGGACGGCGTCACGGAGCCGAACTATGTTCTCGGGGCGAACGCCAAAGGCACGAGCACCAACATCATCGAGCTCGACGAGGCCGCGAAATATTCCTGGATCAAGGCGCCGCGCTGGCGGGGTCATGCGATGGAGGTCGGGCCGCTGGCCCGCTACATCGTCGGCTACGCGCAGGGCCATGAATATTTCACCGAGCAGATCAACCGCACGCTGAGGACCCTCGACGTACCGGTCGACGCGCTGTTCTCGACGCTCGGGCGAACGGCCGCGCGCGCTCTCGAGGCGGAATGGGCGGCCGAGATGCAGGTCTATTTCTTCGACAAGCTGATCGCCAACATCAAGGCAGGCGATACCGCGACGGCGAATGTCGAGAAGTTCGATCCGCAGACATGGCCGAGCGAGGTGAAAGGCGTCGGCTTCACCGAGGCGCCGCGCGGCGCGCTGGCGCACTGGATCCGGATCAAGGACACCAAGATCGACAATTACCAATGCGTCGTACCGACGACCTGGAACGGATCCCCGCGTGACAATGAGGGCAATATCGGCGCCTTCGAGGCGTCGCTGATGAACACCAAGATGGAGCGCCCGGAAGAGCCGGTGGAAATCCTGCGCACGCTGCATTCCTTCGATCCCTGCCTTGCCTGCTCGACCCATGTGATGGGGCCCGACGGCGAGGAAATGGCCGAGATCAAGGTGCGCTAGGGGAGGGCAGGATCATGAGCGCAGATGTCACGTCTACCCACTCCGAAGAGGCCGTCTATGTCTACCAGGCGCCGGTGCGCCTGTGGCACTGGGCCAATGCCGGATCGATCCTCGTTCTGGCGATCACCGGCTATTTTATCGGGTCGCCGCCGCCGGCTGTCGGCGGCGAGGCAAGCGCGTCCTTCCTGTTCGGCTGGATCCGCTATCTGCATTTCGCCGCGGCCTATATCCTGATCATCGGCTTTCTGTTCCGCATCTATTGGGCCTTCGTCGGCAACACGCATGCGCGGCAAATCTTTCTGCCGCCGGTCTGGCGCGGCACGTTCTGGAAAGAGCTTTTCCACGAACTGGCCTGGTACGCGATGATCGCCAAGGAGCCGCTGAAATATTCCGGACACAACCCGCTTGCGACGCTGACGATGCATGTGATGTTCGTCTGGGGCATCGTCTTCATGATCCTCACCGGGCTGGCGCTCTATGGCGAAGGGGCCGGGATGGGATCCTGGCAATACGATCTCTTCTCCTCCTGGATCATCCCGCTCTTCGGGCAGAGCCAGGACGTTCACAGCTGGCACCATCTCGGCATGTGGCTGATCGTCTGCTTCGCAATCGTCCACATCTACGCGGCGATCCGCGAGGATATCATGTCACGGCAATCGATCATGTCGTCGATGTTCTCCGGCTGGCGGACGTTCAGGGATGGCAAGCCGGCGGATGACGGGCATTAATCCGTCCGGTCCTCCGACACATCGATGCGGGGCCTTCGGGCCCCGTTTTCGTTCATGCGGAAAGCGTCCGCTCGCTCGTGGGCAGGATGCTTTGCATGGCTCAAAAGCCGCCAAAATTCAGATGCAAACTTACTTTGCGATTTTTGCCAAAATTGGAATGATGGTTTTCAATAATGAAAAATGATGGAGGTGCATCTTTCAGGGAAACCGCGCGGTCCCGCTGTTTTCATGTTTGGCATGACACTTGCCAACGACTCCACATCGGGAGGCCTGAAAAGGCATTTGATATGGGAGGAGACGCGCATGCGGCCGCGCGGCACCACTGTACTCATACTTGGAATCGGAAATCTGCTTTGGGCGGACGAGGGTTTCGGCGTGCGCGCGGTGGAGGAACTGCACCGTGCCTACGAGTTCGATGACAATGTGCGCGTGATGGATGGCGGCACGCAGGGCATTTACCTCGTCCAGCATATCCGCGAGACCGATATCCTGATCGTGTTCGATGCAATCGACTACGGCCTGCCGCCCGGCACGCTGAAACGCGTCGAGGGCGAAGAGGTGCCGAAATTCATGGGCGCCAAGAAGATCTCGCTGCACCAGACCGGCTTCCAGGAAGTCCTCGCCATGGCGGAGATGATGGGAGACTATCCGGAGAAGCTCCTGCTGATCGGTGTCCAGCCCGTGGAACTGGAGGACTATGGCGGCAGCCTGCGGCCCGAGGTGCGCGCGCAGATTGCGCCCGCGATCGGGATGGCGCTGGAATTCCTCGCCGAACATGGCGTCGAGGCGAAGCCGCGGACCGAACCGCTTGGCGACGACGATACGATTGCATCGCACGAGATGACGCTGGGCCGTTACGAGGCCGGCCGGCCCGACGAGCGGAACGCCTTCCGGCATGGCGACGCTCGCGTGCTGGCATCGGAGGAATGGCGCGGTCCGGAGGACTTCGAGGCCGAGATGGAACGGCTCGTCAAGGCGAGGGCAACCTGATGTGTCTCGGGATTCCGATGCAGGTGGTCGAACCCGGCGTGGGCAGGGCGCTTTGCCGGGCGCGCGACGGCGACCACGAGATCGACATGAGCCTCGTCGGCGAGATCCCGGAGGGGGCCTGGATCATGGTGTTTCTCGGTGCCGCCCGCGAGGTGATCTCCGAAGAGACCGCGCGCCGCTCGGCAGACGCCATCGAGGCGCTTGAAATGGCGATGCGCGGCGAGAGCGGCTTCGACCATCTCTTTGCCGACCTTGTCGACCGCGAACCGGAATTGCCGGAGTTCCTGCGCCCGGCCGCGTCGAATGACAATTGAAAAGGAGATCCTGATGTTCTCGCCGCTGCTGCAATCCATCATCGACCGGGAAGGTCTGACCGTCGTGAGCGACGACGCACTCGAAGCCGTTACGAGCGAATTGCCCTTCGCCATGCTGTTCGTCGCGGGCGACGCGGATCGGATCGCCGAAAGCAACGATGTCGCCGTGGTGCTGCCGGAACTTGCCCGGGCGCTCGGTGACGCGGTGACGCCGCTCGTCGCCGACCGCGCTAGCGAGCGCGACATTCAACGGCGTTACCGCTTCAACGCCTTCCCGGCGCTGATCTTCCTTCGCAATGGCGAGTATCTCGGCGTTATCCAGCGCATCCAGGACTGGACGGACTATCTGCGCGACATTCCGGAAATCCTGTCCCGCGAGCCGAGCGATCCGCCGCGCTTCGAATTCCCCGAGGGCTGCAGCGCACCGCAGCCGAGCCTGATCCACTGAGAGCCCGATCCGAGGAGACAATCATGAACGACACGCTTTCATCCCTTGTCGGCCCCGGTTCGCAGCCCGGCGAAGAAGACGGCGCCGCTCTGGATTACATGCGCATGCCCTCTGGCATGATGACATTTTCGACGCCGAACCTGCCTGAATCCGAGGATGTGCAGGGCTATCGGAAAGGCAAGGCCGCGCTGGAAGACGTGCTTTCCATCCTGACGTCCGCCGAAAAGCGCGGAAGCGTCGATCTGGACGAGTTGGATGCGGCCGATCGCGATTTCGTGGAGCATGTCCTGGGCGAAGGCGAAGTGTCGGTCATTGCCGGCGGACGCGCGCAGGCACAGGAATCCGTTCTGGCAGGCGTCTGGCGCGTGCGGGAGACGGGCCATGACGGCGCGGTGACGCGGGACTATGTCGAAGTCGGCGCATTCCCGGCGCATATCCTTGCCGGCGCTTTCGAAGGCGCGCGCGAAATGGTGCCGGTCCCTGACAGGTTCGGTCCGAACATCTTCAACGCGCCGCCGCTGCTGCCGGAGATCAACGAGCACCTTGGGAAGGCGAACGGGGTTGCGCATGCGATCAACCTGTCGTTGTTGCCGCATACGGAGGAAGACCTTCTCTTCCTGAACGACATTCTCGGGCGCGGCGAGCTGACGATCCTGTCGCGCGGCTACGGCAATTGCCGCATCACCGCCACCGCGACACGTAATGTCTGGTGGGTCCAGTTCTACAATTCGCAGGACACCATGATCCTCAACACGATCGAGATCGCGTCGGTTCCCGAGGTGGCGTGCGCCTCTCACGAAGACATCGACGATTCCGCGGAACGGCTGGACGAGATCCTGGAGATTTATCGATGAGCGATCATTTCTTCGCGGGATCCTATGGCGGTGACGCAGCGAAGATCGGGCCGAAAACCCGGCTCGAATGCAAGATCTGTTGGCATATCTACGATCCCGCGCTGGGCGATGCCTATTGGCAGATACCGCCCGGCGTGGCTTTCGCGGATTTGCCGGAACACTGGACCTGCCCGGAGTGCGACGCCGGCAAGGCAGGGTTCATGGTTGTCGAGGAGGGCTGATTGGAGGAGCGCGCCGACATGGCCGGCAGGCTCGAAGCCTGTTTCGCGGAGATCGCGGCAACCCGCATGGAGGGCGTGCCGATCCTCAACCATGCGCTGTCCGTGCAGACCGTCGGCGGACGAGACTGGAGCGATGGCTGGCTTTGCGTGCTGATAACGCCGTGGTTCATGAATCTGATGTTCCTGCCCGGAGTGGAAAAAGAGGCCGGTGTCGCGACGGGCACGAAACGGCTATTCGCCTTTCCCGCCGGCCAGTTTGAGTTCATTGCCGGTCATGAGGATGATTTGGGGCACTACTGGATGTGTTCCCTGTTCTCGCCGGTCTTCGAGTTCCCGGATCAGGAGGCGGCCGTGGCGACAGCCGGCGCGGCGATAGACGCCTTGTTCGAAACGGAGGGCGAAACAGACGGCAGCGAGACCGCGATGGCGCGGATGTGGCGCGGCGAAATGCCGGAGGAAGAGCCCGTCGCGGACGAAGGCGAAAGCGGGGACGAGGACGTTGAAATCGCCGCTCCGAGAGAGGTCAGCCGCCGGGCCTTCCTGCGCGGCGGCGTTTCGGAGGACCGGCCATGATTTCCGAAGGGAGGGTCGAGATCACGCTCCCCCGAGGGCGTGTCGCAACCATGCGCTACGATCGCCCGGTCGATGTCTCGCCGCTGCTCAACGGGCAGGCGCCTGAGGAGGTCATGCCGCTGGTTTCGGCGCTCTATGGCGTCTGCGCCAACGCGCAGGCCCATGCGGCTGTGCTCGCACTGGAAGCCGCGAGTGGTTTGACGGCAAACGCCGAGACACAGCGCGCCCGGGCGCTTGTGACCTGCATGGAGAATTTGCGCGAGAATATCCTGCGAATTGCCCTGGAATGGCCAAAGCTCACGGGCTGCGAGCCGAATGGCGTGGCGGTGCGGCCGGCCGTCACCTTTCTGCCCCGCATTCGCCTGGCGCTGTTTGACGGAATGGATCCTTTCGCGCTCGATGCTGCGGCCAAACCCGACCGAAAGGCGGTGCTGGACATTATCGCCGATGCGGAGCGGCTGCTCCAGGACGTCATATTCGGCGAGCCACTCGCCTTCTGGCTTGGCCGGCGCGGCCATGTCGGCCATATCGACTGGTGCGTGACCGCAAAGACCCCGGCAGCTCGTCTGATCGCGCATCTCGCCGATTGCGGCTGGATGCATCGCGCCAATATCGATTGCGGCTCCATCGGATTGCCCGACGCAGATGCCGCCCAACTCTGGCCGAGGCGGTTGGCGCGGGGGGGCGGATTGGCGCCTTTCTCAACGGAGGCCGGCGTGCCGGAGACGACGCTTTTCTCGCGAAGAGCGGGCGACGGCGTGGTCGCGAGCCTTAAAAACGCGGGGCTTGGCGCGCGGTTTCTTGCCCGGCTGGCGGACCTCGCGCGCCTTCCCGGCGAAATGCGAGCGCTCTTGGATGGCGATTGCGCACCGAAAACCGTTTCCGAATATGCGGATGGCGCAGGAATCGGTATCGTCGAAGCCGCTCGGGGGTTGCTCCTTCACGTGGTGCGGCTCCACAATGGCCAGGTGGACAGGTACAGGATCGTCTCGCCGACAGACTGGAACTTCGACCGGCAGGGTATCGCGGCGCGATGCCTGGCGACGCTGGACGGGCATCACGACGAGGACGAACGGGTGGCGCTGGCGCATCTGATCGTCAATGCCATCGATCCTTGCGTAGCCTATGAGGTGAGGGCCGGCTGATGCACGAGATGTCGATCTGCGAAGGCATTCTGGACGTCCTGAAGGAACAGGCGCGCACGCAGAATTTCGAGACGGTCAGGCGTGTTTGCCTGGAGATCGGCCCCTTGTCGGGTGTCGAGATCGACGCGCTGAAATTCGGGTTCGATGTGGTGATGCGAGATTCGATTGCCGATGGTGCGACGCTCGATATCATTGAAACGGAAGGGAAGGCCTGGTGCTTTTCCTGCGGCGCCACGATCGTGATCGCCGAACGCTACGATCCATGCCCGAAATGCGGATCGCACCAGTTGCAGGTTACGGGCGGCGAAGAATTGCGGATCAAGGAACTGGAGGTGAACTGATGTGCACGGTTTGCGGATGCGGCGAAGGCGAAGTCCAGGTCGAGGGCAAGGACAAAACGCATGGCCACCACCATGGCCACAGCCACCATCATCACGGACATGATCATGATCACGGCCATCATCACTATCATGGCGAGGACGGGTCGCTGGATTACGGCGCGGGCGAAGCGGGCGGGTCCGTGCCGGGGATGAGCCAGGGGCGGATGATCCAGCTCGAGCACGACATTCTTGCCAAGAACAACGCCTATGCGGCTGAAAACAGGGGGTTTTTCGCGGATCGCGGCATCCTCGCGCTGAACCTCGTATCGAGCCCCGGATCGGGCAAGACCTCTTTGCTGGTGAAGACGATCGAGATGCTCGGCGAGCGGCTGAAAAGCTATGTTGTCGAGGGCGATCAACAGACCGCCAACGACGCCGAGCGCATCCGCGCGACGGGCGCACCGGCGATCCAGATCAACACTGGCAAGGGATGCCACCTGGACGGGCACATGGTCGGTCATGCGATCGAGCACCTGACGCCGACCGACGGGTCGGTGGTGTTCATCGAGAATGTCGGCAACCTCGTCTGTCCGGCCGCCTTCGATCTCGGCGAGGCGCACAAGGTGGCGATCCTGTCGGTCACCGAGGGCGAGGACAAGCCGATCAAATATCCGGACATGTTCGCCGCGTCCGACCTTGTTCTCGTCAACAAGACCGACTTGCTGCCGTATCTCGATTTCGACGTGGAGGAGGCGATCGCCAATGCCCGCAAGGTCAATCCGGCGATCAAGGTGCTGAAGGTATCGGCGCGAACAGGCGAGGGCATGGAGGCCTGGATCGCATGGATCATGGCGGCGCGCGGCATGGCATTGGCCGGCCATCCGCTTGGAACGGCGGCGGAATAGGAGAGATATCATGTGTCTGGCGATTCCTGCGATCGTGACGGCGCTCGAAGACGGCGACATGGCGGTCGTCGCGCTGGAGGGCATCAAGAAGCGCATCTCCGTGGCGCTGCTCGACGAGATCGAAGTCGGCGACTACGTGCTCGTCCATGTCGGCTACGCGCTGCACAAGGTGAGCCCCGAGGAGGCGGAGCGCACGCTGCAGCTGATGGCCGAGGCCGGTATCCTCAAGGAAGAACTGGAGGAAATCTCGGGAGGTGCGGCATGAAATATGTCGACGAATTCCGGGCGGGCGATCTCGCCGAGAAGCTCGCGCGGCAGATCGCCAGCGAGGCACACGTGGACCGGACCTATCATTTCATGGAGTTCTGCGGCGGCCACACGCATGCGATCTTTCGCTATGGCGTGCAGGACCTGATGCCGGACAATGTGCATTTCGTGCACGGTCCGGGTTGCCCGGTCTGCGTCCTGCCGGTGCGCCGCCTCGACGATGCGGTGGAGCTTGCCGAAAAGCACGGCGTGATCCTGTGTTCCTATGGCGACATGATGCGGGTGCCGGGCACGAAGCAGCGCTCTCTGATCAAGGCCAAGGCCGACGGCGCGGATATCCGCATGGTCTATTCGACGCTGGATGCGCTGAAGATCGCCCGCGACAATCCGGACCGGCAGGTCGTGTTCTTCGCCATCGGCTTCGAGACGACCACGCCGCCGACCGCGGTCGCGATCAAGCAGGCGGAGGCGGAGGGGCTGGAGAACTTCTCCGTCTTCTGCAACCACGTCCTGACGCCGCCGGCGATCGGCCATATCCTCGATTCCGACGACTTCGCGCCGGGCGGACCGGCAAAGATCGACGGTTTTCTCGGGCCGTCCCATGTCAGCGCAGTGATCGGCTCGAAGCCCTATGAAGCGGCGGCGGAGCACTATCGAAAGCCGGTCGTGATCGCCGGTTTCGAGCCGCTCGACGTCATGCAGTCGGTGCTGATGCTGGTCCGGCAGGTCAATGAGGGCCGCGCCGAGGTCGAGAACGAATATACCCGCGTGGTCACGCGCGAGGGCAACCGGAAGGCACAGGCGCTGACCGGCGAGGTGCTGGAACTGCGCGAAAGCTTCGAGTGGCGCGGTCTCGGCTCGGTGCCCCATAGCGCGCTGCGCATCCGCGAAGCCTATGCGTTCTTCGATGCCGAGAAGCGCTTCACTGTTTCGGAGAAGCAGTCGCGCGAGACCAAGTCCTGCGAGTGTCCGGCGATCCTGCGGGGCGTGAAGAAACCGACCGATTGCAAGCTGTTCGGAACGGTCTGCACGCCGGAAAACCCGATGGGATCCTGCATGGTCTCCTCCGAGGGCGCATGCGCGGCCTACTGGACCTATGGGCGCTTCCGGGATCCGGCGCGGCAGAAGGCGGACGCGGCATGAACATGGTCGACAAGGGCGTCTCCGTCCGGGCCGGAAGCGTGGACATGACGCATGGCGGCGGCGGACGCGCCATGGCGGAACTGATCGCCGACCTGTTCCAGCGCCATCTCGGAAATCCGATCCTTGCCCAGGGCAATGACGGTGCGCTGCTGGAGCCTCAGAGCGGCCGGCTGGTCCTATCGACTGACGGGCATGTGATCTCGCCGCTGTTCTTTCCCGGCGGCGATATTGGCTCGCTCGCCGTGCATGGCACGCTGAACGATGTCGCGATGACGGGCGCCCGGCCGCTCTATCTGACCGCCGGCTTCATCCTGGAGGAAGGCTTCCCGCTTGCCGATCTCGAACGCATTGTCATGTCGATGGCGCGGGCGGCAAAGGAGGCCGGCGTGTCCATCGTCACCGGCGACACAAAGGTGGTGGAGAAAGGCAAGGGCGACGGCGTCTTCATCACGACGACCGGACTCGGCGTGGTGCCCGACGGCGTGCATGTTTCGGCCGAACGCGCGGAACCCGGTCAGGCGGTGCTGCTGTCGGGCTCGATCGGCGATCACGGCGTGGCGATCCTGTCGAAACGCGAAAGCCTCGAATTCGAAACCGAAATCCGGTCCGATTCCGCGGGTTTGCATGGAATGGTTGCGGCGATGGTCGAGGCCGTGCCGGGAATCGCGGTGCTGCGCGACCCGACCCGCGGCGGGCTGGCATCGACGCTGAACGAGATCGCGCGGGCGGCCAATGTCGGCATGATGCTGGACGAGGCAATGATCCCGATGAAGCCCGACGTCGCCGCGGCGTGCGAGCTGCTCGGTCTCGATCCGCTCTATGTCGCCAATGAGGGCAAGCTCGTCTGTATCTGCAATGCCGACGATGCCGATATCCTGCTGGATGTCATGCGCGCCCATCCGCTGGGAAGCGACGCGGCGCGCATCGGCACGGTGATCGACGACGACGCAAACCTGATCCAGATGAAAACGGGCTTCGGCGGCACGCGCGTGGTCGACTGGCTGGCCGGCGAGCAATTGCCGCGGATCTGCTGAGCCATGGCAATCGCGTTGCGGAGGAGGGCCGCATCATGACCGAACCGTCACAGACCTTGCCGACCATCCTGGTCGTCGACGACGAGATTCGCTCGCTGGAATCGCTGGCGCGCATCCTCGACGAGGAGTTCGACGTCAGGACCGCGTCGACCATCGCCGAGGCGGAGGCGATCCTGGAAAGCGAATGGGTGCAGGGGATATTGTGCGATCAGCGCATGCCCGACCAGACCGGCGTCGAATTCCTGAAGTCGGTGCGCACCCGCTGGCCGGACATCATCCGCATGATCGTCTCGGGCTACACGGACGCCCATGACATCATCGACGGCATCAACGAGGCCGGCATCTTCCAGTACATCACCAAGCCGTGGCACCCGGAAGGGCTGATCCTGACGCTGAAGACCGCCTGCCGGCTCTACGAGTTGCAGCGCGAGAACGAATTGCTGGCGATCGAACTCAAGATGTCGCCATCGGAGGCGAGCCGTAAGGTCAGCGACCGGCGCGAGAAGCTGCGCCGGGACTATGATTTCGATGATGGGATCGTGCGGGGACGCGACAGCCCGATGAATACGGTCTGTTCGACGCTGAGGCAGGTCGCGCCCTATGACGTGCCGGTGCTGCTTTCGGGCGCATCGGGGACCGGCAAGGAACTGGCGGCGCGGGCGCTCCATTACGGATCGCTGCGCTGGAACAAGCCCTTTGTCGTCGAGAATTGCGGCGCTCTGCCGGACGAGTTGCTGGAGAGCGAGTTGTTCGGCCACAAGCGGGGCGCCTTTACCGGCGCGGTCGAGGATCACATGGGTCTGTTCGAGCGCGCCAATGGCGGCTCGGTCTTCCTTGACGAGATCGGAGAGGTGTCGCCGGCCTTCCAGGTGAAGCTTCTGCGTGTGCTGCAGGAGGGCGAGATCCGTCCCGTCGGCAGCACGAAGACGCGCAAGGTGGATGTGCGGGTGATCGCCGCGACCAACAAGGATCTGGAAGAGGAGGTGCGCGCCCGGCGTTTTCGCGCCGACCTTTATTACCGGCTGGCCGGCATGGTGATCCGCATCCCCGATCTGAAGGACCGGCGCGGCGACATACCGGTGCTTGCCCGGGCGCTGCTTGCGCGGGCGGTCGACCAGCTTGGCAAGCAGGTGACCGGCTTCACCGACGAGGCCGTCGACTGCATGCGCAATTATGGCTGGCCGGGCAATGTGCGCGAGATGCAGAACGAGATCCAGCAGATGCTCGTGATGGGCCCCGAGGGCGGGGCGCTTGGCGCGGAGTTGCTGTCGCGCCATATTCTGCGAGCCGACCCCGCCGATACGGGCGCCGCGGACGACGCGGCAATCGCCGATATCGAGGGAACGCTGAAGGATCGTATCGAAACGCTGGAGGCCCGCATCATCCGCGAAACGCTGATCCGCCACCGGTGGAACAAGTCCCGCGCCGCACGCGAACTGGGACTGTCGCGCGTTGGCCTGCGGTCCAAGCTGGAGCGATACGGGCTCGAAAATGTCAAACCGCATCCGGCGACGCGCCGGGCCGCAAGTTCGACGGCATAGGACGCCATGCTGACGCAATCGCACAAGGACCGGCTTCCAATCGGCACGCCCTCCCAGCCCGGCAGATTGCCGATCGGCGAGGGCGGCGAGGATGTATGGATCGACGTCATCCAGAAGATGGACGAGGTCTATTCCGAACTGGTCGAATCCCAGACCGAGCTGGAAGAGAAGAACGCCCGGCTGGAGGAGGCGCATGCCTTTATCGGCTCTGTGCTTGCCGCGATGACCGACGTGTTGATCGTGTGCGACACCAAGGGGCAGATCCAGCAGGTCAACCCGGCGCTCGAAGCGACGATCGGACGGCCGGAACGCGATCTCGTCGGTCTTCCCGTCACCGATCTCTTCGACGAGGAGAGCAGACCCGCCGTCGCCGACCTGCTGCCGGAACTCAAGGAAGGCGGGATCGTCGCGCAACGCGACCTGTCGCTGGCGGCTTCCGATCCGCAGCGGGCGCTGATCTCGGTCAATTGCACGCCGCGATGCGACCATCGCGGCCGTCTCGTCGGCATGGTGCTGGTCGGGCGGCCGATCGGGGAATTGCAGCGCGCCTATCGCGAACTCGACAGCGCTCACCAGAAGCTGACACAGACCCAGCAGCGCATGATGGTGTCGGAGAAGATGGCGGCGCTCGGACGGCTCGTCGCCGGCGTTGCGCATGAGCTGAACAATCCGATCAGTTTCGTCTTCGGTAACATGTATGCGCTGAAGCGCTATGGCGCGGCGATCACCGAATATCTCTCGGCCTGTGACGGCTCCGGCGGCAATCCCGCTGAAATCGCGGCGTTGCGCAAGAGCCTGAAGATCGACCGGGTCCTGCGGGATATCGGCCCGCTGGTCGACGGCACGCTGGAGGGCGCGGAGCGGGTTCGCGATATCGTCCAGGATCTGAGGCGGTTTTCCTCCAACCAGGAGGAGACGACCGAGAGTTTCAACATTACGCGGCTGGTGCGCACGGCGGTCGACTGGGTGATCAAGACCCAGCGCGTCAAGCCCGCGGTCCGGCTCGATATCCCCGACAAGCTCGAACTGCGCGGGCGCAAGGGGCAGTTGCATCAGATCATCGTCAACCTGGTGCAAAACGCCGCCGATGTGCTGGAGGGCGATCCGAAGGGCGAGATCGTGATCACCGGAGAGCGGAGTGGCGGCGATGTCATCATCCGCGTGGCCGATAACGGGCCGGGTATACCGCCCGAGCGCCTCGACAAGATTTTCGAGCCATTCTTCACGACCAAGCCGATCGGGGCGGGGACGGGGCTCGGCCTCTACGTTTCCTACAACATGGCGATGAAACAGGGCGGCGATCTGACGGCGGCAAACAGGCCGGATGGCGGCGCCGAATTCACCGTGAGAGTACCGGCCGATGACGCATCCGCTGCCTGAACGCAAGCGTCCATTGCGCCTGTTCTGGATGCAGTCCGGCGGCTGCGGCGGCTGCACCTTGTCGCTGATCGGCGCGGAAGGGCCGGACTTGTTGGCGACCTTCGAGGCCGCCAATATCGAGGTGCTTTGGCATCCCTCGCTGAGCGAGCAGAGCGGCCGGGCGGTGATCGGCATCATGGAGCGGATCATCTCCGGCGAGGAAACGCTCGATATCCTCTGCCTGGAAGGTTCGGTGATGCGCGGTCCGAACGGGACCGGGCGCTTTCACATGATGGCGGGGACCGACCGGCCCGTGATGGACTGGATTTCCGATCTCGCGGCAAAGGCCGGCCATGTGGTGGCGGTCGGAAGCTGCGCCGCCTATGGCGGCATCACGGCTGCCGGCGCGAACGAGGTCGAGGCGTGCGGACTGAGCTATGACGGCCGCAAGGAAGGCGGACTGCTCGGGGCCGATTTCCGCTCGCAATCCGGTATGCCGGTGATCAATGTCGCCGGCTGTCCGATCCATCCGGGCTGGCTGACCGAAACGCTGCACATGATCGCCGCCGGCCGCTTCGGCAAAGCCGAGATAGACGAGTGGGAACGGCCGCTTTCCTACACGATGCATCTCGTCCACCACGGCTGCGCGCGCAACGAGTTCTACGAGTTCAAGGCGAGCGCGGAAAAGCTCTGCGACCTCGGTTGCATGATGGAGAATCTCGGCTGCAAGGGCACGCAGGCGCGCGCCGACTGCAACATGCGCGCCTGGAACGGCTCCGGCTCGTGCCTCGACGGCGGCTATCCCTGCATCAATTGCACGGCGCCCGGCTTCGAGGAGCCGGGGCACTCCTTCACCCTGACGCCGAAAATATCGGGCATACCGGTGGGGCTGCCGACCGACATGCCGAAAGCCTGGTTCGTGGCGCTCGCGTCGCTTTCCAAGGCGGCGACGCCCGCGCGGCTGAAGGAAAACTCTGTCGCCGATCATTTGACGCGGCCGCCGGTAGACCGGCAGAAGAAGACGCGATGACGCGGCTCGTCGTCGGTCCGTTCAACCGCGTCGAAGGCGATCTCGAGGTCAAGCTCGATATTGCCGACCGGCGCGTGCAGACCGCACGGGTTAATTCGCCGCTCTATCGCGGGTTCGAACGGATATTGGTCGGCAAGCCGCCCGCGGACGCCCTCGTCTATGCGCCTCGCATCTGCGGCATTTGCTCGGTTTCGCAATCGGTCGCGGCGGCGAAGGCGCTGGCCGAAGCGCAGGGCGTCGTCATGCCGCCGAATGGCGAACTGGCGGTCGACCTGGTGCATGCGACCGAGAACGTCGCCGATCACCTGACGCATTTCTACCTGTTCTTCATGCCGGACTTCGCCCGCGAGGTGTATCGGGATGAGCCCTGGCATGTGGCGGCGCATGAGCGTTTCGCGGCGCTGAAGGGAACGGCCTCTCAGGATATCCTGCCGGCGCGGGCGCAGTTCATGCATTTGATGGGGATCCTCGCCGGAAAATGGCCGCATACGCTGTCGATCCAGCCGGGCGGCTCGACGCGCGCTGTCAGTTCCGGGGAGATCGCCCGGCTCGCCGCGATCCTGTCGTCCTTCCGGCGGTTCCTGGAAAGGACGTTGTTCGGCGACAGCCTTGAACGGGTCGCGTCGCTTTCCTCCGGGGAGGAACTGGAGGCGTGGGCCTCTGAAAAGCGCCCTGAATCCAGCGACTTCAGGCACTTCCTTTTCCTGTCGACGGAACTGGGGCTGAAGCGTCTCGGGCCTTCGAGTGGTCAATTCATGAGCTTCGGCGCTTATGGCGCAGGCGGACATCCGATGTTTGCGGGGGGCGTCTTCGACGGCGCCGTCGGCGCGCTGGACAGTTCGGCCATTGCCGAGGATGTCAGCCATGGCTGGTACAAGGCGAGCGAGGGCGCCATGCCGCCGCTTGCCGGCGAGACGCTGCCCGATGTGGAGCGTCCGGACGCCTATAGCTGGTGCAAGGCCCCTCGGCTCGGAGGGGAGATCGCGGAGGTCGGCGCGCTGGCGCGGCAACTGGTCGACGGCCATCCGCTGATCCGCGATCTCGTTGCGCTCGACGGCGGCAATGTGCATGCGCGTGTGGTGGCGCGGCTCGTCGAAGTGGCGCTGGTGGTCATCGCCATGGAGGGCTGGGTCGATGCCCTGCAGCCGGGCGAGCGTTTCATCGATCACGCGAAGATGCCCGATGACGGCGAGGGCGCCGGACTGACGGAAGCCGCACGCGGCTCGCTCGGGCACTGGCTGAGGATCGAGAACGGCAAAATCGCCAATTACCAGATCATCGCGCCGACGACCTGGAATTTCTCGCCGCGCGATGCGAGCGGGACACCGGGACCGCTGGAACATGCGCTTGTCGGCGCCCCGGTGAGGCCGGGGGAAACGGAGCCGGTCGCCGTGCAGCATATCGTCCGCTCCTTCGATCCGTGCCTCGTCTGCACGGTGCATTGATGATTTCGCCAATCGTCGGGCGGCTCGTTCGCGTTCGCGGTCTGGTGCAGGGCGTCGGGTTTCGGCCGCATGTCTGGCGGCTGGCGACCGAGGCGGGGCTGTCCGGGCATGTGCTCAACGACGGCGCGGGCGTGGCCATCGAGGTCTGGGGCGCCGGCGGCGCGCTGGACGCCTTCCTTGCCCGGCTGACATCGGAGGCGCCGCCGCTGGCGCGCATCGACGCGGTGGAGTGGCAAGCGCTGGAGGGGCAGGCTCCCGGCGGCGAGTTTCGGATCGAAACAAGCGCCGGCGGGGCGATATCGACCGGTGTCGTGCCGGATGCCGCGACCTGTCCGGATTGCCTCGCCGAGATCTTCGATCCGGGCAATCGCCGCTTCGGTTACGCCTTCACCAATTGCACCCATTGCGGGCCGCGGCTGTCCATCGTCCGCTCGATCCCCTACGACCGGGCGACAACATCGATGGCGGTCTTTGCGATGTGCGAGGACTGTACGCGCGAATATCAGGATCCGGCCGACAGGCGGTTCCATGCGCAGCCGAATGCCTGTCCTGTTTGCGGGCCGCGCTTATGGCTGGAGGACGGGAAGGGGACGGTGGACGTCGAAGACCCGGTTGCCGAGACCGCGCGGCATTTGGAGGACGGCGCGATTGTCGCCATCAAGGGGATCGGCGGGTTCCATCTCGCTTGCGATGCCACAAGCGATCAGGCGGTGTCGGAGCTGCGCCGGCGCAAGCGTCGCGCCGCCAAGCCGCTCGCGATGATGGCGAAAAACGCGAGTCAAATCCGCCGCTTCTGTTCGGTCTCTGAGGAAGAGGAGAAATTGCTTGAAGCGCGGTCCGCACCGATCGTGCTGTTGCGGAATGCCGGCGAGGCGCTGGCCAGGGGCATCGCGCCGGGTCAGGCGCAAACCGGCTTCATGCTCCCCTATTCGCCGCTCCATCACCTGCTGATGGCCGCGCTCGACCGGCCGGTCGTCCTTACCTCGGGCAACCTCTCCGACGAGCCGCAGGTCATCGACAATGACGATGCGCGGGAACGGCTTTCCGGCATTGCCGATGCCTGGCTGATGCATGACCGGGACATCGTCAACCGGCTCGACGATTCGGTGATGCGGCTCGACGCGACGGGGCCGCATATCCTGCGGCGCGCGCGAGGGCTGGCGCCGGAGCCGTTGCCGCTGGCCGAAGCCCTTGGCGATACGCCCCCGGTGCTCGCGATGGGCGGTGAACTGAAGTCGACCTTCTGTCTCCTGAAGGACGGGCAGGTGATCCCGTCGCAGCATCTCGGCGATCTGGAGGAGGCGGCGACGCATGCGGACTATCGCAAGGCCATTCGCCTCTATCGCGATATCTTCCGTTTCGACCCGGAGGTGATCGCGGTCGACCTGCACCGTGATTATCTCTCGACGCAATGGGGCGAGGCGCTGGCGGAAGAGACCGGCGCGAAGATGGTTCGCGTACAGCACCATCATGCGCATCTGGCGAGTTGCCTTGCCGAGCATCGCGTGGAGCCGGGCGACGATCTCACTGTCGGCATCGTCATGGACGGGCTGGGGCTCGGCACGGACGGGACGCTTTGGGGCGGCGAGTTCCTGCTGGGCGGCTATCGCGGTTTCGAGCGGGCGGGCCATTTCCTTCCCGTCGCGCTGCCGGGCGGGGCGCAGGCGATGCGCGAGCCGTGGCGCAACGCGATAGCACATCTGGTGGCGGCTTTCGGCGACGGGTGGCGGCGACGCGTGGCCGATACGCCTTTCGCCGCGATGCTTGAGGGAAAGCAGACCGGTGTCGTCGAGCAGATGATCGACAAGGGATTGAACGCGCCGCTCTCCTCGTCCGCCGGACGCCTGTTCGACGCCGTCGCGGCGATGCTCGGCATCTGCGCGGATCGGCAGCATTATGAAGGCCAGGCGGCGATGGAAATGGAGGCGCTGGCCGCCGATCATATGGAATCGGCAGGTGCCTGTGCCGTAGCGTCCGAGGAAGCGAATGGCGCAACAGTCCTGTTGTGGGGCCCCCTTTGGGAGGCGCTGTTGGAGGATCTCGGCAGGGGCGCGGAGCCTGGCGTCATTGCGGCCCGTTTCCATGCCGGGCTCGCAGCAGCGCTCGGCGACACGGCGATCCGCATTGCCCGATCGGCGGGAACCGGGCGTATCGCGATGTCCGGAGGGGTGATGCAGAACAGAATCTTGGCCGAGGCGCTCCATGCGCGGCTGACCCGCAATGGTTTCGATGTACTGGTCCAGTCCCGCGTGCCGGCCAATGATGGCGGGTTGTCGCTCGGTCAGGCGGCGATTGCGGCGCTATCCGGCCGTTAGGCGCGGTTACGGATCGGGCGCATCTCAGCCATAGGTCCGCTCCTCGATCGGGATCGTCTCGATACGGTCCATCAGTTCCTGAAGCAGGGATTCTTCCGCCCGATTGAGCTTCGCGCGCGGGTTCCAGACAACATGTACGTCGATTTCGGGCATCTTGTCATAGGGCGGGAGGTGCCAGAGCAGGCCGGCATCGACGTCGCGCTGGGCGACGTGAACGGGCAGGGGGCCGATGCCGATGCCGGCGATGATCATTCGCCGGACTTCTTCCAGGTGGCTGGACGTGCCGACGATGCGGTCGCCCATGTCGGCCGCGGCGCGCATCAGCGTCACCGGCTTGAGGACGTCATGCAGGCGGTCGGTCTCGAAGGAGACCGACGAGTGGCCGGCGAGATCGCGCCGCGTGAGGTTGGTCTTGCCGAAAAGCGGGTGGGAAGGACCGCAGAACAGGCCGAAGAACTCGCGATAAAGACGCCGGTATTCGAGCTTCGGATTGCGCTCCTTGACGAGGCAGATGGCAAAGCTGGCGCTGCGCGCGGTGACGGCTGCGATCGCCTCACGGCTGGTGTCGACATCGATCGACAGCGTCGCCTTGGGATGCAGGGCGTGGAAATGGGTCAGCGCCTCGTCGAAGACCGGGCAGATGACATGGCTGGCGACGGCGATCTTCACGTGGCCCTGCACCTCGTCGGTCACTTCGCGCATCAGTGTCGTCAGGCGGAAGATCGAACCCTGGATGTCCACGGCTTCGCGATAGAGGAGTTCGCCCGCCTGGGTCAGGCCGTAGCGGCCCGGCGAGCGGTCGACCAGTTTCCGGCCAAGCCGGTCCTCGAGCCGTTTGAGGGCGGTGGAGACGGAGGGTTGGGCGAGCCGCAGCTTTTGCGCGGCTTCGGTCACCGATCGCGATTCGGCCAGCACGATGAAGGTGCGCAGCAGGTTCCAGTCGAGTTCGCGGACTAGCCGTTCGGACGGCTGAAGGGGGATCGCGGCGATTGCCATAGCCTGTGCCTATAGCGAAAATTCGGATTATCTATTTGATGAATGATCTTCCCGGCGTCAATGTCAAGCCTACCGCATAGGCAAGGGATGATGCATGTCGGTCGAACGCCGCGAGGCCCGCCAGCCCTGGATACTGCTGTCGCCCGCCCTGGCGGCAATCACGCTGCTTCTCTTCGTGCCGCTTCTTTTCATCGTCGTCTATTCGTTCTGGCTGCGCACGGCGACCGGCGCCGACCAGGCGGGCTTCTTTCTCGACAACTGGAACGAGGCGCTGACCGACCCGTTCTATCGCGACATCCTGCTCAACACGCTGAAGATCGCCGCGATCACCACCATCGTCTGCGCGCTGATGGGGTATCCGTCCGCCTATTTCATCGCGCGCTCGCGCGGCAACAAGGCGATCCTGCTGCTGCTCTTGATGCTGCCCTTCTGGATTTCCTACATCATCCGCACGATGAGCTGGATCAACATTCTCGGCGTCTCCGGCGCGGTGAACTCGATCCTGATCTGGCTCGGCATCATCGATGAACCTTTGCAGATGCTCTACAACGAGACGACGGTCATTCTCGGCCTCGTCCACTTCCTGCTGCCCTTCATGATCCTGAACGTCTTCGTCAGTCTCGACGGTATCGACGAGACGCTGGAGGACGCCGCGAATTCGCTTGGCGCGACCCGGTGGCAAGGCTTCCTGGAGGTGACGCTGCCGCTCTCCCTGCCGGGACTGGCGGCCGGAGGACTGCTTTGCTTCGTGCTCGGCGCGGGAACCTATATCACGCCGCTGGTGCTTGGCGGGCCAACCGACGCGATGTTCGCCAATCTGGTCTTCGAGGCGATCATCACCCAGCTCAACTGGCCGCTCGGCTCGGCGCTCTCGCTGATGCTGCTCGCCGTACTCGGCGCGCTGGTGCTGATCTACAATCGCTATCTCGGCATGGCGCAACTGATGAAGGGGCTTGGCTGATGGGCTGGTTCTTCATCCGCCTTTGGGCGCTGCTGGTCTACCTGTTCATGTTCCTGCCGGTGGCGGTGGTCGTTCTGCTGTCTTTCAACGCAAGCCAGTTCGGCTCCTTTCCCATGACCGGACTCTCGTTCCGCTGGTTCATCGAGCTCTGGGAAAACGACGCGATCCTGCGCGCCTTCCAGACCTCGATGATCCTTGGCGGGCTGACGGCGCTGATCTCGACGACGCTCGGCGTGCTGGCGAGCCTCGCGCTGGTGCGCTACCGCGTGCCGGGCGCCAATATGATCTCGACCATGCTGATCGCGCCGATCCTCGTGCCCGAGGTCGTGCTGGCGGTGGCGCTGCTTCTGTTCCTCAATTTCCTTTCGGTCAACAAGAGCTTCGCGCTGCTGCTGTTCGGCCACGTGATCTTCACGCTGCCCTTCGTCGTCCTCGTCGTGCAGGCGCGTCTCGTGTCCATTCGCCGCGACATCGAGGAGGCGGCGATGAGCCTCGGCGCGAGCCCGGTGCAGACCTTCTTCGAGGTGACGCTGCCGCTGATGCTGCCCGCCGTTCTCGCCGGCGGCCTGTTCGCCTTCACTATCAGTTTCGACGACATCACCGGCACGCTGTTCTGGAAGCCGGGCGGCGTCGAGACCGTGCCCACCCAGATCTTCGCCATGCTGCGCAATTCGATCTCG